>JASJCR010000141.1 GCA_030065875.1 Ardenticatenaceae bacterium
ATGATTTATCCTGGCCAACACCCAACACCCAACACCCAACACCCAACACCCAACACCCAACACCCAACACCCAACACCCAACACCCAACACCCAACACCCAACACCCAACACCCAACACCCAACACCCAACACCCAGCATGATTTCCTCCTTCCGGCCGCTCATTTTGCCCCTTTTCCTGCCGTCTTTATTTGGAGCGCTCCTTTTAGGAATTGTGCAGCCGGTGCTGCCCCTATATTTGCAATCCGGTGGGGCGTCTCTGGCGGTGATTGGCACCGTGATTTCGGCCCGGCCGTTGGGCGCTTTAATTTTTGGTTTGCCCGGCAGCGGCATTCTCTCGCGCTATTCGATGCGCAAGACCACGATGGGGGGACTTGTCGTGGTGGTGTTTTCCCTGCTTGGCATGTCGAGGGTAACCGCCTTCTGGGGATTATTTGCCCTGTGGTTGCTGGCCGGGATGGGGCTTTCACTTTTTGAGATCGGCCGTCATCAATTTATCGCCCACTGGATTGACAATCGTTTTCGCGGCCGGGCGGTGTCGGTGCTGGGTGGCAGCGCCCGTTTGGGCAGCACCATTGGACCGGCCGTAGGAGGATTGGCCGCTGAAGCGTACGGTTTTGATGTCCCTTTCTTGATCATGGCCGGGCTGGCGCTGTGCAGCCTCGTTGTGGTGTATTTCTTTTTGCCGGAGTTAACTGAGCCCGGTGGAGGGCGAGAATTTTCCTTAACCGGATATTTGGGGGAATTGCGGGAGACCGCCTGGATATATCGGAGATTGCTGGTGGCGGCCGGGTCTGCGCAATTAATCATGCAGATGGTGCGGCAGGGAAGACAAGTGTTTATCCCCCTGTTTGCGTCGGGAATTTTAGGGCTCAACGTCGCTAATGTGGGGTTGGTAATGAGTATCGGCTCCGGATTCGACACCGCTTTTTTCTGGACATCGGGCATCATCATGGACCGATTTGGTCGGAAGGCGGCCATCATTCCCGGATTGTTTGTTCAGCTTCTCGGATTTTTAATTATGCCGTTTACCTTTAGCTTTTGGTCGTTAGCGGCCGTGTCCGCTTTTCTCGGTTTTGGTAACGGTATCACTTCCGGAACGATGTTGACCTTGGGAGCAGATCTCGCTCCTGAGCAAAGGCGGGTCTCGTTTTTGGGAATTTGGCGATTGTCGAGTTCACTTGGGTTCACGTTAGGACCCAACGCGGTGGGGTTGGTGGCTCAATGGTTTACCCTGTCTCCGGCCAGTTGGGTGATAAGCGCGTTTGCCGGTACCGGGATTTTCTTGTTTTGGCGCTTTGTGCCTGAAACGCTGGAGCAAAAATTAGAGGATCACCCCAAGAAAATAAAAAAATAGCCGAACGATACAACTCGTTCGGCTTTAATAGAGAAGAGAGAAAGAGGAGAAGGAACCGCTCTGTTTCCTGATCCATGACAACAAATGGTCCATTGGATTAAATGGTGCCTTCTTTTGTGCTTATGCCCTAACAATAGCCCAAATATCATGTGACAAATAGTGACATTTGTCACTGAACTTCACGCCGTTTGTCTTTTTCAAAATCGGGTTTTCGCGTGACATTTGTCTCCTCATTTGGGGGGCTTTGACACTATGAAAAAACCCCAGATTTTGGCATACTACCGTCACCAAAACACACCGCTCACTGCGGGTTAAAGATTTAATAATCTTATTTACTGGAGAAGCAAAATGTATCAGCACCTCATCCTTCCGTTAGACGGATCACCATTGGCTGAAGCAGCCATCCCATATGCTCTTGAACTGGCGCGCAATTTTGACAGCAAAATCACGCTTTTACGGGTTTTGCTGCCTGCATCCCAACTTTTCACCGAGTTAGGGTCAGCCCAAGATGTAACAATGATGATGGAGCTGCATAAAAGAGAGCAAGAGCTGGCGCAGCAGTATTTGAAGGCCAAAGCGGGAAGCTTAAAACAGGAAGGATATAACGTATCTGCTCATCTGGCCGAAGGAATATCGGTGGCTGACTTTATCGTGCGAGAATCTGACGCACTCGATGCGGATACCATCGTGATGAGCACTCACGGCCGGACAGGCGTGGGCCGCTTTCTCTTCGGCAGCGTGGCTGAAAATGTATTGCGCCATGCTGAAATTCCGGTGTTGTTAATCCGCTCCAAAGCGAGCGATCGAAATTTATAGAGGGGAAAAGTTGGTAGAGTGCAAAAAAGATTTTTTGCACTCTTTTTTTGCGGCTATCAGTTTGAATCCGTTTCTACACCCACAATATCAATGGGGCCAAATAAATAGCTTTGGTGGGCCTCCACTTCACGTCGCTTGATCAGCTCGAGAACGGCCAGCAAGGTTACCGATAGTTCAGAGCGTGAAACCGATTTTGATAACAAAGAGTTAAACGAAAAACGGTTTGATTGGCCAACCGCCCGCCGCAGCCGATCAATTTGCCCTTCGATCGTGTACGGTCGCACCTGGGCGACAGAGACGCTGTCCTCCAGCCGCTGGGCGCGCTCCAGAATGGCGATTAATGAGCGGTGCAGGGAGTTGGTCGTTAGACCGGATAAATCGAGTTCGCTTTGTTTTTTAGGTCGAGGGGGCGGTTCGAGTCGCAAATAAGTTCGCAGCCCGTTTTCTTGCCGTGTCTTAAACCACCGCGCTGCTTCTTTAAACTGTTTGTAGGCTCGCAGGCGGCGGGCCAGAGCCTCGGCCGGATCCTCTTCATCTTCCCCCTCGATGATGACCGGGTTTTTGGGCAGGAGCGCACGACTCTTAATCAGCGCCAGCTGGGCCCCGATAACGATAAATTCAATCATCTGCTCAATTTTTTCATCGCGGGCTTTGAGCTCGTTAACCGCCTCGATAAATTGACTGGCAACTTTTGCCAGCGATATCGCCGTAATGTCGAGCTCCTGCCGTTCGATTAAGTTGAGCAGAAGATCGAGCGGACCGGAAAAGGTGGGGAGTTGGATGTTGTTGGAGGTGGTCACGATGATAATTATCAATAGTCAACAATCAATGGTCAATAATTAATGGTCAACATATTCCGTTGACCATTGATTATTAACAATTGAGTATTGATTATTTTATGGGTGTCATGATGCAGTAAACAAATTTATTCATTTCAATCAATTCAACGGTTTGGTATTTTTGTCCAATCACGTCGAGAACCGGCCCTGGGTAAAATTGAGCCCGCAGGATAATCGTGTCAAACGCCTGCTCATCGAGCATCTGGACCATATTGGTGACGTCAAATTCCCCAGCCTTATACAAATTGAGCAGTTGGGTGGGATTACTAACCACATCACGGCCGACATAGAGGTTAAAGCCGGCTTCTTCGCTAAAGGCGGCGGTATCACCCTCTAAAATTGCGGCCGCGATTTGCTTGCCGGCCGCGATGTCCGCATCGGTTGGCGGCCGGCCGACCAGGACAAAAGCGTCGTCAACATAGGGAATCGGTTCGGGCGGCTGAGGAGCGGAGCAGGAAGTTTGGGGGGCGACGAACGTTTCGGTTGGTTTGCCCAGCGACCGGGCGATCGACTGCAAAAACGGGGTGTGGGTGGGCATATGAAACACCCGTTCCGCCTGATGCAGCAGCAGGGGGGCCATGACAACCACAGCCACGGTTGACAGCCGGGTGCGAAGCGTTTTTTCCCAGCTAAAATCACGGCTGTTTAGCCAGTCGAGCAGGCGGCTGAAGGCCAGCGGCGTGAGCAGACAGCTGGCGGCCACGGCGGTGGCAAAATACGATTCACCGGCCCCCCATTTACCGGCGGTAACGCTGTTGACGGCCGTGATGACAAACCAGATCGAGTAGGCGGACAGCCGTTCAAAATACAGCTGGTAGAAGGCGTAGGCGGTTGACACCACGATGAGGACGAGGTGCAGATCAAACCACTGGCGGAAGAGGCCGATCGCCTGTCCGGGAATAAACTCATTGATATTGGCCGAGACGGTGGTGATATACCATTGTCCATCGGTAGCCACATTGAGGCCGAGAAAAATCAAGCCGGTGACGGCGGCAAAGGGGATTGCCCAGATAATCGACCGTTTAACCTGTCGTAGAAAGAGAAAAATAAACACGGCGGCCACGGTGGCGTAGGCTAGCTGTTTCGTGTAGCCAGCAAGAAGGAGTAAAACCATCACCCAAAAAAGGTGGCGGTTGTTGGTTTTTCCCGACGCCTCTTCCCGATCGACTATCACCGTAATTAAGACCACCGCCAGAGTTTCAAACATGACCATAAACATGTGCTGGCGAAAGAGGGGGCCAACATGGTAGACGTAATTTGAGGCGAAAAAAGCGAGAGCGGCAAAGAGAACCAGCCACCAGCGGCGCTCCTTTTGTTCCCGATAAACTCCGTATGACAAGGCGGCCGCGGTCACCATGGTGCCGATTGTGGCCACGAGGCGGCCGGTCCAATACTGCGGCCCGAATATCCACACCAGGGGAACAATCGCCAGGTGAAATACCGGCGGATAATTGGAGGAATAAAACGGATAAACATTGCTGTCTCGATACGGCCATTCCCCGCGGCTTAACATGAGCGTATCGAGCAGCTCGAACCCTTCTCCCTGATCGTAATCAAAGGGGAAAAGGAGCAGTCGGTAGGCATAGTAGCCGTAAACCCACAGGTAACCTAAAAACGCCAGCACCACCAGCACGATGAGCACATAACCTAAAATGCGCAGAATTTGATCGGGCCGGCCGAGATCTTCGCGGGTCGGGCCAAAGAAGAGAGAGAAATATCGATTCATAGGTGATGGGTGGTGGGTGATAGGTGGTGGGTGGTGGGTAATGGGTGTAAGGTGGAGGGTAAAAAGGTCAATATCATCTGGATTTACCTGTGTTTTATGCTGGCCGGTTTCCGAGGGGGATGAGGGTCAAGCCAAGAACAAGGACGGCCGCGCCGCCAATCAGGCCTAATCGCTGAACGGGGCCAATCCCCTGAAAATCTCCGGCATTTACCAAATCAACAGCCAGTAAGCCAATCACGGCCAGCAAGCCCACGGCCGCAAACCCGATGCCCAACATTCTTTTGGTGATCATGCCGCTAATTTTGGACCACCTTGTCCCCAGCGGCAACCGACTCTGAGGATTATCTGAGCGTTGGTTGCGAATTCCCGCGCAGAGGATTAAATTGTTTGCATGGATAAGCTGAAAGAGTTTTTACCCAACACCCCCTGCCAAATCGGCTGGCTCATCGCCTTGCTCATCGTTTGGTGGCTGTCCGGCTGCACCGGGCCGAACACGACGGCCGCCTTTACAGAGAGCGGGGTTGAAGTCACCATCAACTTGATCGAGGAGCAGGATGAGGTCAAAGTTGAGGCCCTGTTTGCCCCGACGGAGCCCAACTATCATTTATACAGCATTGATTTACCGGAAAAAGGAATTGACGGCGTCGGCCGGCCGACGAAGGTGGAAATTATTTCAGACAATGCGGCCGTCTCGGGACCAATCATCGCTGATCAGCCGATTGTTGAAACCCCATTTGAAGGATTTTCCGCCCCATTTCCCCTTTATCCGGATGGGCCGGTCACGTTGAGTATCCCGATTGTTTTTGATGATCAGGCGGCCGGTCAACCACTAGAATTGGCCATTAGCTACATCGCCTGCAGCAGTGAAGGGGTTTGCAAACCTCTGGTCTCAGATTATCCGGTTGTCCTGGCGAGATAGCCTGCAAGTTCATTTATTTGTTCCTGCTGATCTTGCGCCTTTTCGACCATCGACGCGGATGTTTGACAAAACAACCGCTGTCTGCTAACCTTCCCCCCGTTATGTTTAACCTCACTGTTGTTAAGAAGAGCAAGAAGCGCACCCCAGCCTAACGGTCTGGTCTGTTCTACTTGCCTCAAGACAACACTTAATTGCAACATGAACCCGCCAGGCCCTGGCGGGTTTTTTTGTTTTACGCTCCACTTCTCCCTCGGACAATGGTTGAGGTGGAGTGGATTAAAAGTGATCAACAAAAAGTTTTACAGAAATATCCGCAGATTACGCAGATGGCCGCAGATTTTTTCCTATCATCTGCGAAAATCTGCGAACCTACGGTTCTGCGCTGCGCGCTCTGTGGACAAATTAATTTTGAAGAGTTTTTGTAATCCACTGCAAAAGCTCAAAAAAGGAGAAAATGATGAACAACGTCAATTGCCCAGAATGTGGTGCCCTCGTTACGTTTGCTGAGGAACCGATGCCCGGTGAAATTATCGAATGCCCGGAATGTGGGGTTGAGCTGGAAGTTGTGGAAGTTGATCCGCTGACCCTCGAGCTGGCTCCAGAGGTTGAAGAAGATTGGGGTGAGTAAAACGGCCCGGTGAGGCCGTGTGAGGAAGAGAGATCATCATGAGAGTTGCCGTTTTACATTCGCGAATCCGCATTGAAGAAAAACTGATTGTTGCCGAGCTGGAGAATCTCGGTGTCGATTATGACCTCATCGATCTGCGGCGCACCCACTTTGACCTGGCCCATCCGGAACCATGGCTGCAGTATGATGTGGTTCTGGAACGCTGCGTGAGCCATTCACAAGCGATGGCCACCCTTCAAATATTTAATATGTGGGGAATTCCCACCGTGAATCATTATGACGTGGGCATGATATGCGGGGATAAAATTCACACGTCACTGGCCTTGATGCAGGCCGGTGTCGATACGCCGGAAGTGCGGGTCGCAATGTCAAAAGAGACCGCTCTACAGGCGATTGACGCGATGGGGTATCCGGTGGTTATGAAACCGGCCACCGGCTCCTGGGGGCGGCTGCTGGCCAAAGTTGAAGATCGCTACATGGCTGAGGCGATCATCGAGCACAAAATGACGTTGGGGAGCTACCAGCATTCCATTTTGTACATGCAGGAGTATATCGATAAACCCGGCCGGGATATTCGCACCTTCGTGGTGGGGGACGAGTGCATTTGCGGTATTTTGCGCTCGTCAGAGCACTGGATTACCAATACCGCCCGTGGCGGAGTGGCCACAAACTGCCCGATCGATGATGAGCTGGCTGAAATTTCAGTAGCGGCCGCACACGCTGTGGGTGGCGGTATCCTGGCTGTTGACGTTCTGGAACGGCCGGACGGCAGCTATACCATCAATGAAGTCAATTACACCATGGAATTTCGCAACAGCACCATGCCCACCGGAGTTAACATACCCCGCAAAATGGTGGAGTATGTGGTCCAGATTGGAGAGGAGAAAAAAGTGCTGAGTCCTGAGTAGAAAGTCCTAAGTGGTGGATATCATCACTCAGGACTCAGCACTTAGCACTCAGGACTCAGCACTCAGGACTCAGCACTATGAACACCGTATCTATCGTTGGCGCCTCAGGTTACACTGGCGGCGAGCTGCTCAGGCTGCTGCTGGCCCATCCTGGCGTGACCGTCAAACAAATCACTTCCAGGCAGTATGCCGGCCGGTTTGCCCGGCTGGTGCACCCCAATCTGCGTGGATTTACCAACTTAAAATTTGTCGATCCGGATCAGCTTGAACCATGCGACCTGCTTTTTCTGTGTATGCCTCATGGCCGGGCCAGCGGCGAAATTGAAAAATATGCCCAGCTGGCCGAGCGCATCATCGATTTGTCGGCCGATTTTCGCCTAAATGATCCGGCCGCATACGCAAGCTGGTATGGCAAGGAGCATCCGGCCCCGCAGTGGCTGGAAAAATTTGTCTACGGTCTGCCGGAAATTTATCGGGAAGAGCTAACTGGAGCCAGCTATGTCAGCGGGGTTGGGTGTAACGCCACGGCCACCAACCTGGCGCTTTTGCCGCTGGCCCGAGCCGGGCTGATTCGGCAGGCGGTCGTTGAAGTCAAAGTGGGCTCCTCCGAGGGGGGAAACAAGGCCAGCAACGCTTCCCATCATCCGGTTCGATCTGGGGCGATGCGTTCGTTTGCCCCGACCGGTCATCGCCATCAGGCGGAAATTGTCCAGGCGCTGGGCGATATTGACCTTCATTTTTCGGCCACGGCCGTGGAAATGGTTCGCGGGGTGTTGTGTACCGCCCACCTGTTTCTGACCGAGCCGTTAACTGAAAAAGAGGTGTGGCGGCATTATCGACAGGCGTATCGTGAGGAACCGTTTGTGCGCATCGTCAAAGAGCGGCGCGGTCTGTATCGCTATCCGGAACCAAAAATTGTGGCCGGCACCAACTTTGCGGATGTCGGATTTGCGGTGGACGACCAAACCGGCCGGGTGGTGGCCATCAGCGCCATCGATAACTTAATGAAGGGCGCGGCCGGTTCGGCGGTGCAAAGCATGAATCTCATGCTCGGATTTGACGAGAAAGAAGGGTTGTGGATGGCGGGGCTGCACCCGAATTAATTACTAATTGCTAAGGCCCAATAGCTAACTGTTAAATTTTGCTATTGGCAATTAGCGATTAGCGACTGGCTATTAATCATGTTTGTAATTAAAGTGGGTGGTTCAACCGGCATTGACTACGATGCCGTATGTGACGATATTGCGAGGCTGGTCCAGAGCGGTCAAAAATTAATTTTGGTCCACGGCGGCTCGAGCTTGACCAACGAAGTCGCTGAGCAGCTGGGGCACCCGCCGCGGTTTATTACCTCTCCATCTGGTTATACGAGTCGCTTTACCGACCGGCGCACGCTGGAGATTTTTGAGATGGTGTACTGTGGCCAGATGAACAAAGGCATTGTCGAACGGCTCCAGCAGCGGGGGATCAACGCGGTGGGGCTGTCGGGGCTTGACGGCCGATTGTGGGAAGGG
The DNA here is from genome assembly GCA_030065875.1 of Ardenticatenaceae bacterium. GTDB lineage: Bacteria > Chloroflexota > Anaerolineae > Promineifilales > Promineifilaceae > WTJY01. The sequence continues at coordinate 8,704 of JASJCR010000141.1, forward strand.
AAGCGCAAAAAAGCGATTCGGGCGGTTGACGAAAACGGCCGCAAATTTGTCGTGCGCAACAATTACACCGGCACCGTGGAAACGGTCAATACGGCCCTGCTCGAAAGCCTGTTGGCGGCCGGGTATCTGCCGGTTCTCACCCCGCCGGCGATCAGCGAAGAAGGGGAGGCGATCAACGTCGATGGGGATCGGGCGGCCCGGGCGACGGCCGTGGCTTTAAAAGCCGAGACGCTGGTCATTTTATCGAATATTCCCGGCCTTCTGCGCGATTTCCCCAAAGAATCGTCGCTTATCCCTGAGATCCCCAAAGCGCAGATCGAGGAATTTCAGGCGTTTGCCGCCGGCCGGATGCGCATCAAGCTACTGGGAGCCAAGGAAGCGCTCGATCAGGGGGTTAGCCGGGTTGTTTTGGGTGACGCGCGCGTTGAAAACCCGGTGTCACAAGCATTGAGCGGTCAGGGAACGGTGATTCAATAATCAATGGTCAATAACCAATAACCAATTGCTAATTGCCAATTGCTAATAGCTAAACCAGATGATTACCAGAACAGACATCATTACCGCTGTGACCGCCGCACTTGAACCTCAGGATGGGGTTTTGGCGATGTGGGAGGCTGGATCGGCCGCGTTTGGGCGGCTGGATACCTATTCGGACATCGATTTGCTCGTTGTGGTTGAGGATGATCGCGTTCAGGCGGCTTTTGATTATTTTGAAGCGGCATTGATCGGCGTTGCGGCCATAGAGGATGTGTACGTGCTGCCACAGCCGTCCTGGCACGGACACGAGCAGAAGTTTTACCGCCTGAACGGCATGCCGGAATGGTTGATGATCGATTTAGCGGTCATGAAAATCAGCAGCGAGAACAAGTTTTTAACGGCCGAATTACATGGGGAGCCTCAGGTCCTTTTCGACAAGCAAAGCATCATCCAGCCGCCCGCTTTTGACTGGGCGGCGCACGAGCAGCGCATCGGCGCTCGGCTGGCCGATCTGCAGGGATTTATCCGCCTGCTGAGCCATTTGCCGCAAAAAGAGCTCGACCGCGGCCGGCCGCTGGACGCCATGAGCTTTTACCAGGGATTGCTGCTGCGGCCGCTGGTCGAACTGCTGCGGATGAAGTATGATCCGGCCAGATATACGTTTGGGATGCGCTATTTAGAATTTGATTTGCCTGCGCACGAGGTGGAGCGTCTACAGCCCCTGGTGTTTGTGGGCGATGAGCAAGATTTGCCAAAGAAAATCCTTCTCGTCCATCGCTGGATCGAAACCCTTTTAGCCGACCTGAGCCAAACTTACACATAGGAGTTTATTTCACAAGATCATGTTTACACACTTATTTTCCAATTACGGCCGAAAGGCCATTGTATTGAGCTTGAGCGCCCTTTTTGCGCTCTTCTTGATCTTGAATCTCGTACCAACTGGAACGAATACAAGATCTGCGGCCGCCAACGACTTTGTTTTAAGTTCACCTGGAGCCGAATTTCAAGTTAGTGCAGTCGCCGCGATAACAGAGACTATTTTCCTCCCATCAATATCGAATCCGCTTGAATTGAAGCCCATTGGACCGTCAAAGCTGCTCTTCATCTCTGATCGGGCCAAAGCTTTAGAGTTCGATATTTATTCGATGAATTTGGATGGGGTTGTTCAGCCACTTGCTACAATCAACTATAAACGAATCGACTACGTCCCGCTTAAAATCTGGCCTATCCCCGTTTGGTCACCAGATGGAAATAAAATAGCCTTCATCGATGATAGCATTCTATATGTAATGAACGCGGATGGATCAAATTTAGAAGCGGTCGTAGATGATACGGATTTTCGGGCTCGAGGAGAACCCAGCTGGTCCCCTGATGGATCCACAATTGCATTTGTAACATTAAAATGTACCGATCCACCAACCTGCAGAAGTTATACCAGTGATGGATCGGGTGTTTCAATATATCAATTGGATTCGGATGAAGTAGAACTTCTTATTGATTTAAACACTATTATTTCTGACTATGTTCCTCCACAGTGGCTGCCGGATGGGTCAGGGGTTTTGGCTGTTTCCGCACAAGGTCATAACTCATATCTGGTTAGAGGATATTTAGAAGGTTCCTCTGGACATTTTTTTGTCAAGGGTTTTTCTGAATTTGATCCGTTCAAAATATCCCCTGATGGAAGTCAAATCGCTTATGAGAACGGAGATTTGTTTGTCATGAATATTGATGGAAGTGATAAACAGATGATTCACGACAGTTCAAGTTTAGAAAAATCGGTAATATCTGATTTTAGCTGGCATCCCAATGGGCAAGAAATTGCTATGGCGGTGTTCAAAGATGTGATCCCAAATCGATTAAGCGAAATTCATGTGCTGGATGTGGCCAATAGCCACACGGTTCATTTAACAGCACACGATCCAACGTCTACCAAGCTCTTGGTGGGATGGATTGGGGATGGAAGTCAGTTGATTTATATGTCTGACGTGAATCGCACCCAGTGGGCATTTGATATTTACGCCATGGATGAAGACGGCGGCAATCCGGTCAATTTGACCGCGAATTCTCCCTTGGATGATCGGGCCACCGATATCTTTCCGTAAATTTGGACATATGTTGCAATAAGGCCGATGGCTGGGCCGAGTGATCGCTTGGCCTGGCCAAAAACTTTCAATTTAAAAACTATTAAAGAATCATGCTTACATCCATATATTTAAATCACGGCCGAAAGGCCATTGTATTGAGCTTGAGCGTCCTTTTTGCGCTCTTCTGTTTCGGCTCTAGCTATTAAAACAAGTATGAACCAATCCAATTTGATGAATCAAATCCTTGAACAGGAAAACCGCACCACCAGCGGGGTATACGGCAAGCGGGAGGTGGCCCTGGTACGCGGCCGAGGGGTGCGCGTATGGGACGCCGACGGCCGCGAATACATCGACTGCAGCGCCGGGTACGGGGTGGCCAACAGCGGCCACTGCCACCCGCACGTCGTGGCCGCCATCCAGGCCCAGGCGGAGACGCTGCTGGCCAGCCCGGAGTTTGTCTACAACGATAAACGGGCCGCCTTACAGGAGAAGCTGGTGTCGATCCTGCCCGAGGGGCTGGAGCGGGTGTATCTGTGCAACTCCGGCGCGGAAGCCAACGAGGCGGCGCTCAAATTCGCCCGGCTGAGCACCGGCCGCACCGAAGTGGTGGCCTGCTTCAAGGGATTCCACGGCCGGACGATGGGCGCTCTGTCCGCGACCCACAAAAGCCAGTACAAGAAGCCGTTTGAGCCGCTGGTGCCCGGTTTTAAGCACGTGCCGTTTAACAATCTGGAAAAAATGGCGGCCGCGATCACCGAGCAAACGGCCGCCGTCATTCTCGAAGCGGTGCAGGGGGAGGGAGGCGTCAACCCGGCCGATCCCGACTTTTTGCGCGGCGTACGCCGGCTGTGTGACGAACGCGGTGCGCTCCTGATCATCGACGAGGTACAGACCGGCTTTGGCCGCACCGGCCGCTGGTTCGCCTGCCAGCACAGCGACGTGGTGCCCGATCTGCTGACGATGGGCAAGGGGCTCGGTGGCGGCGTGCCGATGGGCGCGGTAGGAATCGGCGTTCGGGTGCAGAAGCTCGCTCCCGGCACCCACGGCTCTACCTTTGGCGGCAATCCGTTGATCTGCGCCGCGGCGCTGGCCAATATCGAGGCGTTTGAGCAGGATCAACTGGTTGAACGTTCGGCTGAAATCGGCCGCTATTTCCAGGAACGGCTGCGCGCCCTCAACCTGCCCGTCATCCGCGACGTGCGCGGCCTGGGGCTGATGATCGGGATCGAACTCAAGACCCGGGTCATTCCCATTTTAAAAGAGGTTCAGGCCCATGGGGTGATCGCCATGCCGGCCGGGGCCACCGTCCTCCGGCTGCTCCCACCCCTGGTCATTACCCGGGCAGAGGTGGATGAAGTGGTGGAGGTGATCCACGAAGCTATAAAAAAGATCACAGACATCAGACCTCAGACAACAGTAGGTGGGTCTTTGTAGAACCTTCTCTGTCAAACATTAGCCATCTGTGGTCTGATGTCTTTCCTGAGGTCTGAAGTCTGTGGTCTTCAAAAACATGATTGAATTACAACAACAACTCTCATTTATCATAGAAATCGACCAGCTCAAGCACGTGCTGCGCAAGAGTATTCTGGTCAATGGCGAGCGGGTGGAGAACTCGGCCGAGCACTCCTGGCACCTGGCGATGATGGCCATGATCCTGCAGGAGCACGCCAACGAGCCGGTGGATGTAAATCGAGTGATAAAGCAGGTTCTGGTTCACGATATCGTCGAAATAGACGCCGGGGATACATACGCCTACGACGAAGATGGGCACAACGACAAAGAGGAACGCGAGCAGCAGGCGGCCGAGCGGCTGTTTGGTCTGCTGCCGGGCCCGCAGCGGGATGAATTGATGGCCCTGTGGCATGAGTTTGAAGCGCGAGAAACGCCTGAAGCCAAATTTGCCAACGCCATCGACCGGGTGATGCCCCTGATCCACAATATCGAGTCAAACGGGACACAGTGGAAGAAGTACAGGATTACCCGGCCGCAGGTTGAGAAGCGAATGGCTCCCGTCAAAGAAGGATCTATAGCTCTGGCGAAATATGTTGATGACTTGCTTGACCAGGCGGTTGCGGATGGACTATTAGAAGCGGGTCAAATCCCCCCTCCCGTGTCGGGAGGGGGTTAGGGGGTAGGGTCTTTTGCCATCATTTCACCCCTTCCTCAGCCCCTCCTCGACGCGGGGAGGGGAGCATGTCGGTCAGCCTCTGAACCGATGCGGACAGGAGAAAATAAGAAGATAGGATGAACAGAGAAATACAATTTTTGCGCGATATCGTGGCCATCCCCAGCCTCTCCGGCCGGGAAGAGGCGGTAGCCCGACGAGCTGTGGCCGAAATGGAAGGGCTGGGGTTTGACGAGGCGTTTATCGACTCGGCCGGCAGCGCTGTGGGCATTCGGCAAAACGGGAGGCCAACCCGCGAGATCGTGCTGCTGGGCCACATCGACACCGTTCCCGGCGATATTCCGGTGCGGATCGATGATGGCAGGCTGTACGGCCGCGGTTCGGTGGATGCCAAGGGTCCGTTTGCCACCTTTGTGATGGCCACCGCGGCGGCCGACCTCCCTCCCGACTGCCGCCTTGTCGTCATCGGGGCCACAGAGGAAGAATCAGCTACTTCCAAGGGGGCGCGATACGCCCGGGAGCAATACCGGCCGGATTTCTGCATTATTGGTGAGCCCAGCAGCTGGCAGGGAATTACCCTGGGCTACAAAGGGCGGATTTTGTTGGATTACGAACTGCGACAGGAGATGGGCCACACGGCGGGCCCGGTGGCCGGACCGGCCGAGGCGGCCGTCGCGTTTTGGAGCGCGCTCGAAGGGTACTGCCAGGAGTTCAACAGCCAGCGCCCCAAGCTGTTTGATCAGATCCTGCCGTCGATCCGCCATATGGAAACCACCAGCGACGGGCTGCAGGATGCGGCCGCCATGCGCTTTGGTTTTCGCCTGCCGCCCGATTACGAGGTGCAGGCGCTGATTGACGTCGCTGAGGGACACAAAGGAGCGGCCCAGGTGTCTTATCGCGGTCACGAACCGGCTTATCGCACCGGCCGGGCCAACCCGTTGGCCCGCGCTTTTTCAGCGGCAATTCGTCAGGCCGGCGGCCGGCCGCAGCCCAAGGTCAAGACCGGCACCTCTGATATGAACGTTGTTGGGCCGATCTGGCAGTGCCCGATCGTGGCCTACGGCCCCGGCGACAGCAAACTCGACCACACCCCCCATGAGCATGTTGATGTTGAGGAATATTTGAAAGCGATTGAAGTGTTAACAATCGTTTTACAGGAAATCGGAGGAGATAATAGCTAATTGCTAATTGCCAATAGCTAAATTTTAGTCATTAGCAATTAGTCGTTAGCCATTAGCAATTAATGATGTCTTTACAAAATTTTTCTATCATCGAATCAACGCTGCGGGAGGGAGAGCAGTTTGTCAACGCCTTCTTCTCAACCGAAGAGAAAATTCAGATCGCCACGCTGCTGGACGCCTTTGGGGCTGAATATCTGGAGCTAACTTCGCCCCTGGCCTCCCCGGAAAGCTACAGCGACTGCTGTAAAATCGCCAAACTAGGGCTGGAGGCCAAAATTTTGACCCACACCCGCTGCACCCTAACAGACGCCCAAAAAGCGGTCGACACCGGAGTTGACGGGGTCGACGTGGTCATCGGCACCTCGTCGTATCTCCGGGAATTCAGCCACGGTAAAGAAATCGACGAGATCATCGACCTCGCTTCCAAAGTGGTCACTTACCTGCTGTCGCAGGGGGTGGAGGTGCGTTTCAGCACCGAGGACAGCCTGCGCAGCGACATGGCCGACATTTTTCGCGTCTACGAAGCGGTTGATCAGCTGGGGGTCCACCGGGTCGGAATTGCCGATACGGTTGGCGTGGGCACCCCCCATCAAATTTACGCGATTATTAAAGAGCTGCGCGGCCGAATTGCGGCCGATATCGAATTTCACGGTCACAACGACTCCGGCTGCGCCATCGCCAACGCCTATGCCGCCCTGGAAGCCGGGGCAACCCATATCGACACCAGCGTCCTTGGCATCGGCGAGCGCAACGGCATCACTCCGCTGGGTGGCCTGGTGGCGCGCCTGTACGCCACCGATCCGGCGCTGGTCAAGAAGTACAATTTGCCCTTGCTGCGCCGCCTCGATGCCCTGATTGCCCGCCTGGTGCGGGTTGATATTCCGTTTAACAATTACATCACCGGCTTTGCCAGTTTCACCCACAAGGCCGGGATTCATGCCAAGGCGGTCTTGAATAATCCGTCAACTTATGAAATACTCAAGCCGGAAGATTTTGGGCTGACCCGCTATATCCACGTGGCCCATCGGCTGACCGGCTGGAACGCGGTCAAGGATCGGGCCGAGCAGCTGGGTCTCGATCTTTCAGACGAGCAGGTCAAATATATCACCGGCCGCATCAAGCAGATGGCTGACAATGGGTCAATGACCCTGGATGATGTTGATTCACTGTTGTTGGCTGACTAGCTCGGTGCTGCGCAGCTTTTGGCGGATTAGCACGGCCCTGCGGCCCTGTCAGCTCGGTGCTTCGCACCTCTCAGCAATCAGGGTAAAGCTTTGAAATTTGACTATGCCATATTTTTTAATCGTTGCTGTTTGTATAAGTCTGGTTTTTTCGCTCCTGATGCCCATTTTCTATGGACGTCTGTTGAAATATCGCATTCAAAGGAATGTCGAAAAAATGGGCGGTCAGGTCCTTGACATCCAGCCTCATCAATTTTACCCAGGCGAATTTACCGCACTGGATGCTGGGAGAATGGTTCATGGAAAAGAGAAACAGATATATTTAGTGGAATATGTCGACAAAAATGACGATAAAGTCGTCCGAATGTGCCATGTCACGCTGCTAGGCGGTTTTTTCTGGTACGAACCGAATTAAAGTTCAAGACCCTTGTGGTTTCGAAATCAACATAGAAGACTTTAACAGCTGACAGCTAACAGGTGCGAAGCACCGAGCTATGAAGCTAAAAGGCGCATTAGCGCCGAGCTGACAGGCCCGCAGGGCCGTGCTATTATCCTAACAACCTCAAAAGGAAATTACGTAATATGACCATCATCGAACATTTAACTGTCTCTCAAATGGAAGCTGGGCTGCCTCACATTCAGGCGGCACCGCAGGACAACGGCACGCTGGAAATGATCGTGATCCGGCCGGGGGTCGACGAGCGAGAGGTGCTGGAAACGGCCGAGCTCTCAACCGAGCTGGGCGTTGTGGGGGACAACTGGAGTCAGCGGCAGTCAAGCCGCATGCCGGGTAAAGATAAACCCCATCCTGATATGCAAATCAACATGACCAACGCTCGGGCCATCGACCTGATCGCTGGGGATCGTTCCCGCTGGGCGCTGGCGGGAGACCAGCTGTACGTCGATCTTGATTTGAGTGAGGCCAATATGCCTCCCGGCACCCGTCTGGCCATCGGGTCGGCCGTTCTGGAGGTCACCGCTCAACCGCACAACGGCTGCAAGAAGTTCGCCCAGCGCTACGGTGTCGATGCGGTCAAATTTTTCAATTCACCCCAGGGTAAAGAGCTTCATCTGCGCGGAATTAATTTGAAGGTGGTGCAGGCGGGGACAATTCGTCGAGGGGATTTGATTAAAAAGATCAATAGCTAATTGCTATTTGCCAGTTGCTAATTGCTAAAAAGCGGCCGTTAATCAGATAAAGTTGATTTTTAAAGCTAAAAGGGCGTGGTTTCTTTCACCAGCGCCCTTTTTTAGCATTTAGCCATTATCGAATAGCAATTAGCTATTATTTTCTATCGTTCATGGCCACAAAATCGCGCGAGTCGGAGCCCAAATACACCTGTCGCGGCCGGGCGATTTTCTGCTCTTTGTCTTCGAGCATTTCAATCCATTGAGCCAGCCACCCGACCGTACGGGGAATGGCAAACAGCACCGGGAACATCGACACCGGGAACCTCATTGCCTGGTAGATAATGCCGGAATAAAAATCGACGTTGGGGTAGAGATTGCGCTCGACAAAAAACTCGTCTTCGCGAGCGATGCGCTCCAGCTCCAGGGCGATGTCGAGCAATGGGTTTTTTCCGGTGACTTCAAATACCTGATCGGCGATATTTTTGACCAGCGTGGCTCGGGGATCGTAATTTTTGTACACCCGATGGCCGAAGCCCATCAGCAGCCGCTCGCGATTTTTAACCCCTTTGACAAATGCCGGTACGTTTTTAAGATCCCCAATTTCCAGGAGCATGCGCAAAACCGCCTCGTTGGCCCCGCCGTGGAGTGGGCCATAAAGAGCAGCGGCTGCACCGGCCATGGCCGTATAGGGGTCGGTGTGGCTGGAGCCGATCACCCGCATGGCTGAGGTGCCGCAATTTTGTTCATGATCCGCGTGAAGAATAAACAGGACATCCAGCGCCCGCTCTAGCACCGGGTTTGGCTCATATTTTAGCTGGGTCATGCGATCGAGCATGCTCAGGAAATTTCCGGTGTAGCTCAAATCGTTGTCCGGGTAAACATAGGGCAATCCACGGGTGTGCCGATATGAAAATGCAGCGATCGTTGGGACTTTGGCAATCAGACGATGAATTTGTTTCAGACGCGCTTCTTCATCAAAAATGTCGCGTGCTTCCGGGTAAAAAGTTGACATGGCCGCCACGGTGGCAATAAACATGCCCATCGGATGGGAATCATAGCGGAAGGCCTCCATCAAGTTTTTAATGTTTTCATGAACAAAAGTGTGATGGGTAATCTCGTGTTTCCACTCGGCGTACTGCTGTTCATTGGGAAGCTCGCCAAAAATTAATAGGTATGCCACCTCTAAAAAATTCCCTTTTTCAGCCAGCTGTTCGATTGGGTAGCCGCGATAACGCAATATCCCTTTCCCCCCATCAATGTAGGTAATGGTGCTTTTGGTTGACGCGGTATTTTTGAAGGCCGGATCATAACTCAGCATGCCAAAGTCTTCTGGGTTGACCTTGATTTGGCGCAGTTCCATGGCGTTGATCGTGTCGTTGGTAATGGGCAGCTCGTACGTCTTATCGGTGCGATTGTCGGTAATCGTAAGGGTGTTTTTGCTCATGAGAATCCTCTATTTTGATTTTGGATTTGAAATGGGGTATCCCATTGCTTGTATTGGTGGGTGACGGTGATTAGGTTAAATCACCATGAATTGATTGAGCTGTTAGTTTAACCGGAAACTCTCAGATTGTGAAACCGTAAGATAAAAATCTATTTTTACCCCTCTTCCGGCCATGTTGTGCAGCCTAAACAGAAGATTGAAAGTGAATTGCCAAATGGAGATTAGCGCCTAAAATCACCTTCTTTTTTCATCTGCACGTTGAACTTTTCACAATCGGAATGTCGTAATGCATTATTAAAATTCTCATTTTTCTTTGCGTCAGAAACGGCAAAAGTGCCGATAAGTTGATATAGTTGGGGGAAATCGGCCGCCTGCGTCCAGAGCGACGGCTGTCATTTGAGGAAGGAATGAGATGAAGATCAAACACAAAAATACCGTCCCCGTGAAAATTATTTTGGGAGCTATTTTAGCCACGCTGCTGCTGGCAGCGTGTGGCGGGGAAGAACCGGCCGCTGATCCGGTCGGTGAAAATGAATCTGCAGAGGTCGCAGAGGTGGCCGAGGAGGCGGAAGAACCCACTGATGAACCGCTGCCTCCAACCAATACCCCGGAACCAATTCCCACGGAGACCACGGAACCGGAACCAACCGATGAACCGGCGCCAGAACCAACGGATGAACCGGAACCGGAGCCAACCGAACCTCCAGAACCAACCGCCACGCCTGAACCGGCCGATTTAACCGTTTCGGAGGAAGGGGTAACGGTTACCTTTCCGGAAGCGCTGGGCGTGACCAATCTTTCGGTTAATAAAGTGCCGGCCAACCAGATCTTTAATGATGGTACGGTTGAACTGTTAGCGGGCGTCCCGGAATTTATTGAAGTTACCTTTACGACCGAACAGGGACCGGGCCAGCTGGTCATTCAGCCTATTCGTGATGAATCGGGGATTCTTTACGCGGCGCTGTCGCCTGATTTGCAAACTTATTACACGGATATTGATGTCCAGATTGCCAATGAGGCTGAGGGACGTATCGATCAGCAGCAGCTGGCCTACATTTCGTTTAGCAACGGCAGCGGGCTGCGAGCGGTTTCTTATGAATTTGAGGACACATTTGTGGCCAAAATCACCAACGAGACGATTTATTACTATTATGATGGCGTGACGGAAGACGGCCGCTACTATGTGGCCCTGACATACCCGGTTGATGCCAATGAGTTTACCGCCAGCGGCGATTTTACCGAAGAGGAACTGACCGAGGCGGCCGCCGATTTTAATGCGTACGTGATTGAAACGATGGGTCCCCTCGATGAGCTGACTGCCGATCAATTTTCACCATCGCTCGATCAGCTTGATGCCCTGGTCAATTCAATCGCAGTTGCTCCGGATGCCAGCACGGTCGTCTCCGATTTGGCCGCCTGTGTTTATGATGCGGAGTTTGTGGAGGATGTGACGATCCCAGATGCATCGGTTATTAACCCTGGAGAACCGTTTGAGAAAATTTGGCGGGTGCGCAACAGCGGCGATTGTGCCTGGGACAGCTCGTTTACGGCGACCTTTATCGATGGGTCCGATTTAAACTGGTCGGGGTTTGTTTCGGTTGACGATGTGGCTCCGGGTGAGGAGTTTGAAATTGCCGTGTCCTTACAGGCACCGGAAGAAGCCGGAATTTACGAAGGACGCTGGCAAATGATTGATCCGCTTGAACGGCCGTTTGGGATCAGGGTTTTTGTGACCATCGTCGTTCCGGAAGAGCCGGTTGAACCGACACCAGAACCAGAGGCTGAAGCGACGCCTGAACCCACCCCTGAGTCGTAACCCAAAACACCCCTCCCATGTCAGGTTTAGCGGCAGACAGTTAGCTTAATCAAGGCACAAATGCGCTTCTCAGCTCGACAAATTCCCCCTCCCGATTCGGGAGGGGGTTAGGGGGTGGGTGTTTGCAGGTCA
>JASJCR010000142.1 GCA_030065875.1 Ardenticatenaceae bacterium
ACACGGATTTTCACAGATTTCTCTCTCTAATCTGCGAAAATCTGCGAACCTATGGTTCACCCCTACGGGGTCTGCGGATAGTTAATTTTTGAAAAGTTTTTGTGAATCCATTAAATAACAGGTATGAAAAAATGGGTGTTGAGTTTTCTAATTATAGTTTACCTGGTGGGATGTGCGGGTCAAAACGAGCAAGATCTTAACGTCGATGGGGATCCATCAGTGCAGCTTGATACTATCGACCCGCTTACGCCACCGACGATTGAGATTGCCGTCGCCAACGAGCCTAAGCGATTTCCCGTCCCACCACCCTTACCAGATGGGCACGAGCTGCGGCAGGTGGAAATGATGATGCGCAGCGCTACTGGAATTCTTTACTTGGCAGCTTCACGCTGGTTGAGCACCCGGAAGAATAACAAATGTGGGTGATTCGATTTTATTGAATCACCCACATTTCATTGATTGGCGTATTATTTTTTGCTTACGGATTGCGGCGCTTTTTTTGCTTCTGCGCCAGATCATATGAGCGCTTTAAAAGCTGAATGCCGCTTTCCACATCTTCATCCCGGCGAAGATAAAATGTGATCCACCCACTGTCAGGCAAAATGTGATGGGGTTCCGCCTGACCGGCAGCCAACAGTTCATCCCGAACCCGTTTAGGGAAAGGAATATCGAGTTGAAAATTGCCGTGAATGTGGCCGATTTCCCGGCGGCCGATTACATATTCCACGCCGCCAAATCGATGCGGCTGGTCGATAACGCCATCCCATTGACGCACCGCATTTGTAATCGCTTTTTGGGCGCCCTGTACACTCATAATGACATCCTTTACCTGTACTTTCTTACCTGATTCATTAAAAAGCTTAAGTCACTCTCAGTTCAAAGTGAAAAGAATGCTTACGGTGAGTTTCACCCTTCTTTAAACTTTATACTTTAAACTTTTGACTACTTAATTCCGTAGGGTCATATACCAAATCATCACGCCGCCAACCACGAGATGCGTGATCGCCAAGACAACACCGGCACCGGTCGTGGCCACCTGATCGCTAAACGGGCTGGCCAGAGAAAGAAGGGTAACCACCGCGGCGGTAATTTGAAAGACAAGAACTCCTCTCGGAATAAATCGACGAGAGATCCACAAGCCAACACCCGCCACCAGAGTTGGCACAAACGAGGCGATCGCTACCACAAAAAACGGCAGTGGTGCGTATGGTGCACCGGGAGTGGTGGCCACTTGAATGCCTCCTAACAGGGCGCTGCCTACAAAAAATATGATTACATTGATGATTGCAGAGATAAGCCCGGCGATGGCGGCGTTGCCCAAATCTCTTCCAATTGTATTTTGGCTTTGATTGACTGCTACTGTACTCATGATTAAATCCTCCAGCTGTCTGATCATTTATCTTACAAAGCAATATTTGCATATACAAATATTGTCAAGAGAATAAACTTGTTTTATAACTATGTCAATGACCTTTACGATTTTCCAACACAATCCGGAGCAATCAGCTAACTATGAAATTAACGGAGAAACAGCTACAAATGTGGGTCACAATGCTGCGAGCCAATTCCAAAATCAACCGCCGCCTGGCAGCGGACATGCTGGCTGAAAATGGGATGCCAATCGTCTGGTTTGACGTGCTGGTTCAATTATTTCATGCCCCAAACCAGATGCTGCGTATGAATGAATTGGCCGATCAGGTAATTATGTCGGGGAGTGGGTTGACGCGGCTTATTGACCGCATGATTAAAGAGGGGCTTGTCAATCGCACCACTTGCGCCTCCGATCGGAGGGTGGTACATGTGATGATCACAGAACTCGGCCGCTTGCGCATTAGCGAGGTGCTGCCGGCCCACCAAAAACGGGTTTATGAGTATTTTATCCAGCACCTGAAACCCGAAGAAATTGAAACGATTCAACACGCCTGCCAACGAGTTTTGGACAATTGTGCCAAGTGTAGATAGCCTAGCTTGGCACAATCATTTGCGTTCAATGTGGCTCCACATCAAGTTATGCGGAATCTTGAATCTTTCGAATCCGCTGCCGCCCTTTCCCCGGCACGCGCTCAATAAGGTTACGCGCTTCCAGATCGAGCTTCACGGTAGTAGTCCACCATCCAACCGAACTATTGGCCAGCACCTCAGCCGGGACATGAGGCTCAACCGCCTTGCTCAACTCCATAAAGGGAATCCCCTCTTCATCGGCCGGAATGACCTGCAATAAAATATCGCGATAAACTTCATAAGTGGCTTTAGTTACTCTGGTGCCCTGTTTGGTGGGATCGGGGTGAAGGGCTTCAAACATTTCTTTTTTCTTTTGAGCGGTCATTGGTTACCTCCTGCGCAATTTATATGACTATTTGTCATATGGCAGGAATAGTGTATACTACTAATTGTCATATGTCAAATAGTTATATAAAACAACCGAATGAGTAACTCAAAATCACCCAAATTGCCCAATACCGCCTATGCTGTCCTGGGAATCCTTTCCATGGGAGATGGCTTCTCCGGCTACGAAATTCGCAAGTGGGCAGAAACCCTGCGTTTTTTTTACTGGAGTCCGGCTCAGAGCCAAATTTATGCCGAACTGAGACGGCTGGCAAAGCTCGGCCTGGCCACCTCTGAAGAAATTCCCCAGGAAGGAAAACCGGATAAAAGAGTGTATCAAATTACCGATGCCGGCCGGGAAACCTTTCGCACCTGGATCAACAATCAACCGCTAGAACCGATTGTGATGAAACATTCGCTGGCCCTGCGTCTCTTCTTTGGCCAGGAAGCGGAAGAAGGACGCCTGGAAGAGCTGCTTATCCAGTTTATCGCTGAAATCAAAGAAGGATTGGCCCAACTGTATATTGTTGAGGAATTTATGGAACACCACCCACAATTCTCTCACCAATCCCTGGTTGCCCTGTGGGGGCAAAATTTTTACAAAGCGGAATTGGCCACCGCAGAAGAAGTTTTGGCCAGATTAAGAGAAAAAAATTAGGCTAAGGGCATCATCAATCCCAGCCACACGGAAATAACCACCAGCACCCCCCACAGCAGTTCCCCGATGCCAATCCACTTCACCGCCACAGATCTTCGAAAACGAGAAAGGCCAAAGGCGGCGCGCAAAAGCAGCAGAAAAATAATACCGACAGCCGGCCAATATCCCCCATTGGCCACAGCCAGCAGCCCCACCCCTACGACAGCGATCCCGTGAGCGAGCAGCGCGGGCCCAGGTGAGGGCGATTTTCCTTTATCAAGTCTCAGGCGGGCGCGAATGTACAAGATGGACGGTACGGCTCGGGCTACAAGCACGCCCCACAACCCCAAAGCTGGCCCAAACGACCCGCCGGCCGTCATATAAATGGCTGAGGCTCCCACGGCGAAAGCGGCCGGCGCAGCGAGTTCCGCCTGCCAGGAACGGCTTTTATTGGCAAAATCGTAATACAAAAAAATTAGGGCAAACGGCAGCCCCAAAAGAAACGGCAGCAGCGGCCGCCATCCGGTGAGCCAGATCGAGATTCCAAATCCCAAAATAGCGATTGTGGCAAAAGCATAAGCAAAGCGGCGGGCCAACTGCGCTCGCTGAGCCCGTCCCTGCCTGCCGCTTTGAATGGCGACCTTAAGGGGCCAACGCGCCAAAAACGCACCAAATAAGCCGAGGGCCATAAAGACTCCGCTCAGCGATGGGGCGGTCAGCAGCCCCAATAGAAGCGGCTCGCCGACAAACCCCCAGCTGCCGTGTTCAGCAGGGAGGGCGACGGTTTTCCATTTGCGGTTTCCGCCCGGGTTGACAAAATTTGTTGCTCTATTCACGATTACGAAGCCTTTAATGGGTCAGGCGCGCTGCTTAAATTGCGTCTACCTCATCTAAAAATCGGCAAATTTGACGGCCGCAAATCCAGCTATCATCCATAGTTCTCTTTAATCCTTCGTTTGCGCTCAGGATGCGTTCCGGGAATATCCGGGCCATCCGCTGCTAAAATTATACAGATACTTTTATAAATTAATTTGTCCGCAGATTACGCAGATTACACAGATTTCTCTCTTTAATCTGCGAAAATCTGCGTAATCTGTGGACAATTAAATTTTGAAAAATCATAGCCAATCCGTGAAATCCGCGGCTTTTTTAATAGTGATCCACTTAAAACAATTATTTAATTTTAACAGCTTTCGTAGAAGCAAAAACGCCCTCTTCTATTCGTTGAGAATAGGAAGAGGGCGCATACTCACTGCGCACAATGTAGGGCAGCGATATTACTTAATCGATAACATTTCCTGATACGAAGGCAGCGGCCAATAATCATCAGCCACAAGCCCTTCGAGCTCATCAACCACTTCGCGAATGGCTGACATTTGCGGCAGCAGCATATCGCATGCGTAGCGGCTTTCAGCAACCAAATCGTGTTCTTCAACCTCCAACAATTCTTCCAGCTTGTTCAAACCGCTCTGCAGTTGACCAGCCAGCTTGCCGAGGCGAGTTAAGGTTGAATTTTCCAGCTCAATGCCAAAGTCTTTCAGCTCTTCAGTAGCATCAGCCACTTCACTGATCGTGCGCAGGGTGGCCGGGAAAATTTGGGTGCGGCCGATGCGCAAAGCGAGGTTGGCTTCAACCGTGACCTGCATGACATATTGCTCGAGCAAGACATCAAGCCGGCTGAGCAGCTCACGCTCACTTAAAACCCCGTATTTGCTAAACAGCTCAATAACTTCGGGGTCGCTCAGAGCGGGGAGGCTGTCGGCCGTTGTCCGTAAATTGGGCAGCCCCCGTGATTCAGCTTCTTTGTGCCACGCTTCGGTGTACCCATCACCATTGAAGATCACCCGGTCGTGATCATCCATAATTTGCTTGAGGAGACCGCTCAAGGCCCGGTCAAAAGCGCCATTACCGGCGGCCGGTTCGAGCTGAGTGGCGATGTAATCGAGAGAATCAGCCAAAATTAAATTCCAAACCGTCAGCGGCCAGGCGATTGTTTGGGTTGATCCAACAGCGCGATATTCAAATTTGTTACCGGTAAAAGCGATCGGGCTGGTGCGGTTGCGGTCGCCGGAATGTTTTGGCAGCGCCGGCAGCGTATCAACACCGAGCTGCAGCTCACCTTTGTCTTTTGAGGATTTGGCATCGCCGTGTGCTTTGATTTGGTCAAAGACATCGGTTAGCTGATCGCCCAGGAAGATCGACATGATCGCCGGCGGCGCTTCGTTGGCCCCCAGGCGATGATCGTTGCTGGCTGAAGCGACAGAGGCGCGAAGCAGCGGTGCAAATTTGTCCACGGCGCGAATGACGGCCGCGCAGAAAGTCAGGAAACGGGCGTTGTCGTGCGGGTTGTCACCTGGCTCAAGCAGATTGCCAACGCTGGCGTTGCCCAGTGAGAAGTTGAGATGTTTACCAGATCCGTTGATGCCGGCAAATGGTTTCTCGTGGAGGATAGCCACCAGCCCGTGTTTTTGGGCCACGCGCTTCAAGATGATCATGATGAGCTGCTGATGGTCAGCAGCAACGTTGCCGTCCTCGTAAACCGGAGCCAGCTCAAATTGACCGGGAGCGACTTCGTTGTGACGGGTTTTAACCGGCACCCCGAGCTTAAACAACTCGCGCTCCGCCTCGAGCATACACGCCAAAATACGGGGGTCAATCGCTCCAAAATAATGGTCATCAAACTGCTGCCCTTTTGATGGCGCGGCACCAAACAGGGTGCGGCCGGCGGTCATCAGATCAGGACGCGCGTAAAAGAAGGAACGATCAACAAAGAAGTATTCCTGCTCGGGTCCGGCCGTTGAAACAACGGGGGTCTGGTCGTCGTCGCCAAAGAGAGATAAAACGCGGCGGGACTGTTTGTCGAGGACCTGCATGGACCGCAATAGAGGAGTCTTTTTGTCGAGGGCTTCACCGGTCCATGAGACGAACGCGGTAGGAATGCACAGGGTTGCCCCATTTGGATTCTCCAAAATATAAGCGGGACTGGTCACATCCCAGGCGGTGTACCCGCGCGCTTCAAACGTTTGCCGGATGCCACCGGTAGGGAAGCTGGATCCATCTGGCTCGCCCTGAATCAGCTGTTCGCCGCTGAATTCGGCAATGGCAGACCCGTCTTCTGTGGGAGTCAGGAAGCTATCATGTTTTTCAGCGGTTAACCCGGTCAGGGGGAAGAAAATGTGCGCATAATGGGTAGCTCCATGCTCAATCGCCCAATCTTTCATGGCGGAAGCAACCGCATCGGCAATCGATTCATCAAGGGGGATGCGCCTTGCAATTGTTTTTGAAAGCTTCTGGAAAATCGCCTTGGGGAGGCGTTTTTTCATTTCTGCTTTGTCAAAAACATTGGCGTTAAACAATTCACCAGTATGAATGTCCTGATAATCAAACGTTTCGGATGAAACATTTTGCACAATCGTACCAATGGCGTCCAGGCGGGACTGATTTCCACTCATTTGTATCTCTCCTTGCCTATATAGATATGTAAAAATTTTGCGGGATTTGTTAAACCTGATTGAAATCCTGCCTTCTCATTAAAATCACCCTTTTCTCTCTCCAAAAAAGGGTGAAACTCCATCTTGTATTGTACCAAAAAACCGCGCAAGCAAAAAACACTGCTATGTATTTCAAAGTATTTGAAAATATTTAATCGCGAATATATCAGGTCAAGGCACTAAAAATTATAATCCGTGTGCCAAAAGGATCAGTAACAGAACAATATCGGATCGGTTCGTACATCAGTTGATCACTTGGTGGATCTCCGGCTCCTCCAGCGCTGATAAATGCCGCCTGCAGATTTTCCGCCTCTGCCGGTGTAGCCATCACAATCTGGATCTCGACATTTTGCGGATTGCCGCGATTTCCCTGCAAAATGGTCAACCACGTTTGACCGATCCGCCATCCGCGAGTGCTCTCCCCTTCAACATAGCCTGGTGGACCGAGGACCTCGGTGTAATAGGCGATGGCCGCCTGAAACTCTTCAAAATAGAGGGTAGTCCCCAGCAAACCATTAAACTGAAATCGGGATTCTGGAAACGGGTTTGCAAAAAAATTCTGACGGTAGCGGTCGAAATCCATGACGAGTTCTTCTCCTTGAATAAATTATTTGCCAAAAAAATTTATGATAAACTATTTTAAGTGCATCACAGTCGAATTTTTAAAATCAGGATGTCACGAATTTAAAGGATTTTCTCTTTAAAGTGAGAAATTTCGCGAAATCTAATTTAAATATTTTGAGCAATGACTTCCTTAATGACAATTGGAATCCTAAATTTTTAAATGGAAAGGTTATGAATGAGGATAGTTTTTTCTTACGGGTTGTTTTAAACGCTGTTTTAGGCGCCATCGGCGGGGCACTGCTGCTGGGCATCATCGGAGCGCTGTTGGCCGGCTTTACCGGCTTTGCCAATGGGGCAATCTTTGGCGCCGTTTTTGGGTTTATTGGCGGAATCGGTATGTTGAGTGTGGTCAATTCGATCAGCCTGATTAACCGAGTTTTCAATTTTTACTGGAAAAAAGAGCACGGGGATCCCCCGGCACCTTAAAGGATTTGTGATAGCTCGTGGCTTCGACAGGCTCAGCCAACTCCTCTGGCGTGGGCCGGAGCCTGTTGAAGGCGGGCTCTAAAAAGAACTTGAATCGCGCTTCTATTTTTCTAGCTGCCAACCTCCACCGAGAAGGGGGACTGTGGCGCAGGCGGGTCCGCCTTTGGGATCGGTTCCGGCAAAGCGGGCTTCGAGGCAGGCATCGCTCATTTGCTGAGACGCTTCAATTAACGACCAATCAATACTAGACAGGTGGATTTTGGCCCGCCGTATCCACTCCGTATTTTCTGAAGTAGTGCCAATTCCTGAACAAACGTAAACAAAGCGCTGGTCCGGTTTGCCCTGAGTGAATGGGCCGAGGAAGTTAGGTTCACCATCTTTTTTAGGCTTAACCCGCACCTGCAGGGTAAATGATATATTTGAACCATCGGACAGGATGTAGTCAACTTTTTCACCTTTCCCTCTTTGCAGGGCAAAGGCAAAGTTGGGCGGTGGATTTTCCAGCAAAATTTTTAACGGCAACATGATGTCCATTTTGCACTCCTTTTAAGAGGATTAACCAAAGTTGCTATCACCTTCGATATATAAGCTCATCCCATGACCAAGGGAAAAACCAAATTGCTCATAAAAAGATTCCTTTCCTGAGGCAGCAAACAACCCCACAAAAGCATTTTTTGGTGCATATTCATATAAATATGTCATTAAGTTGGTCAAAATAAGGCGGCCAATTCCTTGATTCTGGGCATCAGGTTCCACCATGACATCCTGAATGTAATAAAATGAAGCGCGGTCACCGACAATTCGGCCGGTACCAATAATTTTATCATTTGATTCGGCTACCACGCCGAAAATTGAATTTTCCAGGGCGATGGTGGTCGTCGGCCTGGAAACATATTTTTGCCAGCCCACGCTCTCCGCCAGGCGCAAATATTCTTCTACGGTTGGAAGTCGAGGATAAATTTTTACATCTTTCATTTTTTCAACGTCACTTTACCCACTTCTGGATTTCAAGGATATTTCCTTCGGGATCGGCCGCATAGGCAAAGGTTATCGTCCCAGCCCCAGGCACCTCTCGCGTGATAACCTCACCGATTAGACGGCCGCCGTTGGCCATCACCATCTCCAATGTCGCGGCCACATCATCTACCTCAAACGCCAGGTGGCCAAATCCCTGACGATTGGCGGCCGGTTCCGGTTTGTCCAGCATATTTTCATAAGAATAAATTTCCAGCGTGGGTCCATTGTCGCCATATCCGGGCAGGCGTAGATGGACCCCTTGCAGTGCGGCACCCGGCACGCCTGTTCCTCTCGCTAACCACTCGCCCCGCTGGTCGCGTTCCGGCGGGACAAATACGCACTTAAACACATCCTGGTAAAAACGGGCGATTTTGCGCCAGTCGGCACAGATGATGTTGGTATGGGTGTAGCGGATGGGCATTCAACCTCCTGTTGGTTATTAGTTTATTGGTTAATTCGTTCACAGATCTACTCTTCTCTCTGGTCTCTTGTCTCTGGTCTGTCTTTTTTCTCTAATCAACCAAAAGGTTGATTAGCAGCAGCCAATTTGCCGATTTTTTATCAACCAGGATGACAAAAACAATCGCTCGTACGGCCGATGAAAAAAGGCATTATCCCAATTAACCTTAACTCAAGTTGCTACCCTAAACCCTATCATTGCTCAGAATGAGCAGCGAAGCGAGGAATCTCGTCAAGTGGCATTCAGGCCTAGATGGCTGAAAATGGCAACGCTTCTCTTCTAAATCAAAGGTTGCTTTCACTGGAAATTGACGGGATCCTTCGCTTCGCTCAGGATGACAGGGTGGCCGTGGGCGATGGAAACACGCCATGAATTTAGTAACCAGTTATTTTGTAAACCTTCATAATTCATCGGGAAAATACGGTAGCAACTCGAGTTAACTTTAACACAATTGGAAAATCATCTGAAAGGTTTTATCGACAGAGATTAATTTTGTGTCCTTTTGTGTTTTTGTGGTTCAAGACCCCATTGGAGAATCATCATGACAACATTCGTACGCGTATTTATCTACTCAATCTTGCCGCTAATCCTGGCGGCCGGGCACGTTTATTTTAGCAAAGAAAATCTATCCAACTCCCGAAAGGTTGAAATTTTTCTGATTTATATCCTGGCTTTAGGCATTGGAGCCAACGGAATTAGCAGTTTCTTTGGCCACGTGTTCCTATCCGATCTGGTGGCCGAATCAATTGGTTGGGAAGCGGGCAGTCCATTTCAGCTGGAAATGGGGTTTGCCAACCTGGTGCTGGGGGTTTTGGGATTTATGGCCGTTCAGCGGCGCACCGATTTTCGCACGGCCACGATTGTAGCCGTGACCATCCTGGGAGTGGGGGCAACAATCGTCCATCTGCTCGACATCGCCGCAACCGGCAACCTGGCTCCGGGCAACACCATTCAGAATTTTAGCAACATCATTCGGCCGGCACTGCTGATCGGCCTGACCTGGCTTGGCAGCCGTACGGGAGCGGACGCAGATGAACAAACCGCCGGCTACGCCATATGGCACCATCGACAGGGTCAGATAGCAATCCTGGCGGCCATCGGGGCCAGCACCGGCTTTGGGGTAGGGTTTGCTCTTGGTTATCCGCTCCTCCTGGCGCTGACTGGTGCCCTGGCCGGCATCGGGCTGGCGCGGGTTTTTTCGCGTCAGCAGGAACCGATCAACATAGGATAGCAATGATACGCGCAGACCTCAAAAGTTTTGAAAACTTTTGAGGTCTGGATGATCTGAAACCAGCCTTTTAATATACCAATAAACCAATATACTAATAACCAACCCATGTTCCTCACCAGCACCGACCAATCCCTCCTCAACGGCGACCGCGGACCGGCTGCTCAGATGGCCATGCGTATCCTGGTCACGATGGCCCGCGTGTACGGAGCGGAACGGCTGCTCGACATCGAGTCAGCCCACATCGACGGCTGCCTCTATCACGGCGACTCCGGTATCGATTTTGCCCAGAAGCTGGTGGACGGCGGCGCCCAAACGGCTGTGCCCACCACCCTCAACGTGGGGGCGATCGACCTGCTCCACCCGGAACACTTTCAAGGCACGGCCGTTCAGGCGGAAAAAGCATCCCGCCTGATGGCCCTCTACCAAAAAATGGGGTGCCAGCCGGTGTGGACCTGCGCCCCGTACCAAACCACCCAGCGGCCGTCGTTTGGTCAGCAAATCGCCTGGGCAGAGAGCAACGCCATCGTTTTTGCCAACTCGGTTTTGGGGGCGCGCACCAACCGCTACGGGGATTTTATCGACATCTGCGCCGCCATCACCGGCCGGGCCCCCGATGTGGGGCTGCACCGCACGGAAAATCGGCGCGGCCAGATCGTTTTTCATCTGCAAAAGATTCCCGACCGGCTTTTAGAGGAGGATGTGCTCTATCCGGTGTTGGGCTACCTGATCGGGCGGCGCTCGGTCAGCAAAACTCCGGTAATCGTCGGGCTGCCCTCAACCGCCGCGGAGGATCAGCTTAAGGCATTGGGTGCCGCGGCCGCCTCATCGGGTGCGGTAGCCCTTTTCCATGCGGTAGGGGTTACTCCTGAAGCCCCAACGCTTGATGCCGCGCTGCAGCAGCGGCCGGCCGAGCAGGAAATCACGATCACCCTGGAAGATCTTAAAAACGAGCGCACGCACCTGTCGACCGTCCCAGATGGCAAAATTTCGGTCGTCGCCCTGGGCAGCCCCCACTTTTCGCTGGATGAATTCGCGCAGCTGCGGCCGCTCGTTCAGGCTCACCCGCCCCAAACCGAGTTTATCGTCTGCACCCATCGGCTGGTTCTGGCGGCGCTGCAGCAGCGCGGCTGGCTGAAGGAATTCAAAGAGCTGGGCGTCGATATCGTGGTCGATACCTGTGTAGTCGTTACCCCCATTGTCAAGGCACGAAGCGGGGTCTTGATGACCAATTCGGGCAAATTTGCCCACTACTCACCGGGAAATATCGGCTTTCAGGTTGTTTTTGGCAGCTTGGAAGAGTGCGTGCGCTCCGCTGCGGCCGGCCGGGTGTGGCGCGATCAAACGCTGTGGGAAGAATGATCAATGGTCAATATTCAATTAACAATGGTCGATGATGAGCCACGTTTTTGAGGTCACGACTTTGGTGGATGGCCAGGCCGAAGGGATGTCCCTGGTGCTCGACGAGCCGCTCAGCCTGTGGGGCGGCCTCGATCCGCACAGCGGCCGCATTATCGACCAGCGTCACCCGCAAATGGGGGAAGTTGTCAGCGGCCGGGTGCTGATTTTGCCCAGCGGGAAAGGATCAAGCAGCGCCAGCAGCATTTTGCTTGAGGCCGTCCGGGAAAACACCGCCCCCGCAGCCATTGTCACGGCCGAAATGGACGGGATTCTGGCCCTCGGCGCGGTCGTCGCTCAGGAAATTTACGGCAAGGCTCCTGCGGTTGTGGTGCTGTCCGGTGCCGACTATAAGACCGTATGCAAACTCGCCGAAACAAAAATCAATGTGACAATTAGCAATGATCAATTGACAATTAATTGCTAATGGCTATTTGTCAATAGCTAATAGCTAGATTTGCCTGACAATCGAACCAATCGGTTAATCGAACCAATCCTTCAATCGCTCTCATCCCCAAATATCCCCTACCGTGAACCCATCTTGAAACGGATCGGTCGGATCGACCACGTAATTGGCAAACCCGGTGATCCACCCCTGACCGGAGAGAGTAGGGACAACCGCTTTATACGGGCCAACGGTCGTTTCTTCGATCAGCCGGCCGGTGAACAGCGTGCCCAACACCCCTTCGTACACAAAATCTTCGTCGAGGCCCAGCTCCCCTTTGGCGTGCATCACCGCCATCTTGGCACAGGTGCCGGTTCCACAGGGAGAGCGATCGAGCGCACCGCGCCACGTTGACGGCCGGTCCCAATCGACGGCCCCGGTGGAGACGGTAACCGCATTTTTGCCCTGGGCCTGCGGATGGGTAGGCGCACCGGAAATTTGGGAAATCGTCGGTCCACGCAGCGCCGGATTTTCCGGATGGGCCACCGGCAGCTGTTCTGCCGCCGCGGCACGCAGCATTTCACCCAGCCGGGTCAGCTCGCCACCGTTTTGCGAGTTAATTTCAATCCCGAGTTGAGCCGCATCGGCAATGACAAAAAACATCCCGCCCCAGGCGATGTCGACCGTGACCCGGCCGAGATGAGGCACATCCAGTTCGGCATCGAGATGAACGGCAAAAGAGGGCACGTTTTGCATGGTCACGCTGATTACTTTGCCGTCGCGGCAGGCGGCCGTAACCTTGATCAGCCCGGCCGGAGCTTCCAGCGTCAGCTCGGTAATCGGCTCCTGCATCGGTATGATGCCGGTTTCCAGCAGGACCGTTGTCACGCAAATGGTGTTGCTGCCGGACATGGCCGCATACTCGGTCTGCTCCATGATGATAAAACCGGCATCCGCCTCCGGGTGGCACGGCGGCACCAGGGCGTTGCAGCACAGCACCGGATAACCGCGCGGCTCACGCAGCATTCGCTGGCGAATGAAGTCGGCGTTGCTCTCCATCCACTTCATTTTCTCAAATACGGAATTGCCGGGAATGTGCGGTAGACCGCCGGTAATGACCCGGCCGGGCTCTCCGGCCGCGTGTGCATCAACCGCGGTTATCATGTGGGAAAAACGCATTTTTAACTCCGGTAATTGCTATTTGCTAAGGCTAATTGCCAATAGCTAGATAATGGTCAATAATCAATGGTCAATTGCTAATCGCTAAAACTAATAGCTAAATTTGCTCGTCAATCGTAAATCCAAAATCGCAAATCTCCAACAACGAATCACCTATTTCGTATTTCACAGCTCGTATTTCGTATTTCACTATGTCTTTTAACTTTCAAAACCAGGTAGCGATCATCACCGGCGGCGCATCCGGCATGGGGGCGGCCACGGCGCGGGAATTTGCCGCAGCAGGCGGCCAAGTCATTATTGTCGATCAAAATGAAGCGCTGGCCCTGGAGTTAGCGGCCGAAATCGAAGGCCTTATGGTCATCGGGGACGTCAGCAATTCCGCTATTTCTGATGCGGCGGTGCAGTTGGCCCTTGAGAATTTCGGCCGGCTTGACGTGGTGGTCAACGCCGCCGGGATTATCTTGCGCGCTGATGCGCTGGCCACCACCGATGAAGGTTGGCAAAAGGTGATGAACGTCAACGTCAACGGGGTTTTTTACATGAGTCGGGCGGCCGTGCGGGTCATGAAACCCCGAGGCAAAGGGGCGATTATCAACTTTGGCTCGATCTGGGGTGATGTGGGGGCTACCAATGTCGTGGCCTACTGCGCTTCGAAAGGAGCCGTGCACCAGATCACCCGGGCGATGGCCCTCGACTATGTCGAAGATGGCATTCGCATCAACGCCGTCTGTCCCGGAGAGGTCGACACCCCGATGCTGCGCTCCGGCCGGAAGCAGCCGCCTACCCCGGAACAAATGCAGGCCCTGGCCGACACGGTGCCGATGAAACGGCTGGCCGATCCCTCTGAAATTGCCAAAGTGGTCTGCTTCCTGGCCTCTGACGACGCCAGCTATATGACCGGAGCGATGGTAGCGGTGGATGCGGGGTTTACTGCCCGGTAATAGTCAATAATTAATGGTGTATTGGTTATTGGTTTATTAGTGTATTGGTTATTGGTATAGATTGGCAAAGGTTCATTCGTAAATCGTCAATCAAAAATCGTTAATCGAACCAATCGTATTTCGTATCTCGTATTTCGTATCTCGTATTTCTAAGGCATTTCCATGAATTATCGCTTATTAGGTCGCACCGGAGTTCGTGTCGCGCCACTCTGTTTGGGCACGCAAAATTTTGGCTTTCCCACTCCTGAAGATGAAGCGATCCGCATGATCGATGTGGCCCTGGATGGAGGCATCAATCTGATCGACACCAGCAACAGCTACAATAAAGGGGAGGCGGAGCGCATTATCGGCAAAGGGCTGAAGCAAAACGGCCGGCGTCACCAAATGCTAATCGCCACCAAAGCCCACTACCCCACCGGCCCCGGCCCCAACGATCGCGGGAACTCGCGGCTGCACCTGATGCGCGCCTGTGAGGAATCGCTGCAGCGGCTGCAGACCGACTATATCGACCTCTTTCAGCTTCACCGGCCGTCGCCAGAGATCCCCATCGAGGAAACGTTGGCCGCTCTGACCGATCTGGTGCGCCAGGGAAAGGTGCGCTATGTCGGCACGTCAACTTTTCCGGCCTGGATGCAGATGGAAGCGGTCATGATGAGTGAGCTAAAGGGGTACGTGCGGGTGGCCTCGGAACAGCCACCCTACAATTTGCTCGACCGGCGGATTGAAAATGAGACGATTCCCTTTTGCCAAAAATACGGGGTGGGGCTGCTCACCTGGTCACCATTGGCCATGGGCATTTTAATCGGCCGGTATGCCGACGCCAAAAATTACCCGGCCGATTCACGGGCCAAGCTGGTGGGGTCTATTTATGCTGACCGGGTGACACAGCGGGGAATCGAAGTGGGCAATCAATTTGTCAGCCTGGCAGAGCAAGCCGGTATTTCTCCCGCCCAACTGGGGGTTTTGTGGGTAAAAGATCAGCCGGGGGTAACGGCTCCGCTGATCGGATCAAAAAATGTGGCCCAGCTCGAGCACATGCTGCCGGTGCTGGAAATGACGTTGAGCGACGACTTGCGGGCTGCGTGTGATGAACTGGTGCCACCGGGTAGTGCCGCGGCCGATTTTCACAATACGGCGCCGTGGATGAAGATGAAAGTTAGTAGAAGTCGAACTTCTTGAGGAAGTTCGACTTCTCGTTTAGCGGTGGACCCCTTGAGCAGAAGTTGAACTTCTTGGAAGAAGTTCAACTTTTCACGTCGGTGGCGACTTCCGCATGATGATTTCAAAAACCATATTCGCCATTTCTGCTGGCGTCAGCGCCTGATCCCTGGTCAGCCACCAGCTGACAACCTGCATCATCGCACCCGCAAAAAAATTCGCTTCAAATTCGAACGACAGTTCAGTTGTTCGTTCCACCCGGCCGCTGCGTAAATCATCTTCGAGCGTGGCGACCATAAATGCCGCTATGCGCTGATTAAGCTTGATGTGCCCCCTGTCGCTCATCAACGTCTGCAGCAGCGGCCGGTGCGCCGCCACATACTCAAAAATGCGCCGCCACTTGACCAACCGGTAGCGCTGGGGATCGCTTTCTTTGATCTCGCGCTGAATCTGAACCAGCTCCGAAAAACTCTCTTCCAGAATCGCCCACACCGCCTCTTCTTTGTCTTTGAAGTAAATATAAAAGGTTGCCCGCGCCAGGTCGGCGCGATCGGTGATGCGTTGAATGGTCAGGTCGTCATATCCCGTCTCAACCAGCAGCTCGGCCGCGGCTTCCAGAAGCTGTTTTCGCGTGCGTATACGCCGCCGCTCATTGCGGGTGAGTGGACGGCCGTCAGCAGATGACGCGTGTCTAATCATGACGGACTCTCCAAATTGCCTCTTGATTTTGCTTACAAAGTATCATTAAATGACATTGTATTATTTAATGACACTTTGTCAAATAACTTCTATCGGATGAGAGATGAGATATGAAACAAAGAAAGAAAACGGTCATCATCACCGGCGGCAATTCCGGTTTGGGATATCAAGGTGCGCTGCAGCTGGCTCGGGAAGGTGATTGGCACATCGTGATCGCTAGCCGGAATGAGCAGCGGGTCTCGAGCGCAGTCGAGCAGCTCAAACGGGCCACAAATTACCCATTTATCGAAGGGATGCTGCTGGATTTGGGATCTTTACAATCGGTAAGACGGTTTGCCAAAGCGTTTAAAGCAGCCGATTTACCCCCACTGCACGCCATCGTCGGCAATGCTGGGCTGTCACCGGCTAAAAACAGCACCACGGCTGATGGAATAGATACCATTTTTGGCGTCAATCATCTGGGGCATTTTTTACTCATTCACCTGCTGGCCGACGTTTTGGAATCACCAGCTCGGGTGGTTCTGGTGAGCAGCGGCACCCATCTACCCGATCATCCATTTGCCAGCAAGATGGGAGTACCTCCCCCAAAATATGTCGGCGCACGCTTTCTAGCCCACCCGGAAGAGGCACCGGCCGAGGCCTTTGTTCGCAGTCCAGCTCAACGTTATTCGACTTCCAAGCTGTGTAATGTGCTGTTTGGCTATGAACTTTCGCGCCAGTTTTCGGCCATCAGGCGCGACATCTCCGTTTTTGCCCTGGACCCTGGTCTGATGCCGGGCACCGGCCTGGTTCGGGATCTACCTTCAGTTTTGCAGGCTGTATTTGTGCCGGTTATCGGTTTTGCTTCCCGCTGGGTCGACAACATTCGCTTCCCGGAAGAGTCCGGCCGGGATTTGGTCCGCCTGGTAATTGACCCCACCCTCGACGGCCAGACCGCTATTTATTTTGACGGCCGTCGCCCGGTGAAAAGCTCCCCGGATTCTTACGATCGGGAAAAAGCGGCCGATCTGTGGAATACAAGCAGTACCCTCTGTAATCTGGCATCCCAGGAAACAATCCTGCCCCTCGTTGTTAAAAGTCGAACTTCTTGAAGAAGTTCGACTTATTCGAACCGGCATCACCTTACACAAGAAGTTCAACTTCTTCGAGAAGTTGAACTTCTAAACTGCACAAGCCACTTCACAATTTGCTGCCGGTCGTTGGAGATTCGCAGCAGGTCGTAATAAGGATACCCTCTGGCCAGACGGCGCAGCAGCGGATAAACCGGCTTCTCCACCTGCCAGAAATCTTCCCCCAAAAAGATCATCGGGCTGATCACCCCAAATGAATTGTAGTGATTTTGGGTGGCGTCCTGAAAAATTTCCTGGATTGTGCCGGCACTCCCCGGAGCAAAAACAACCCCACAGGTGGCGATGGCCAGCAATCCTTCTTCGCGCACGCTGTTGGCAAAATATTTGGCGATGTTGAGGGCGAAGCAGGTCGGCGGTTCGTGACCGTACAGCCAGGTTGGAATCCCCAGGGATTGGCTTTGCTCAGGTGCGATCATCGGATACTTCTCCACCACCTCAAAAGCGGTGTCCAGCCAGCGATCGATGGGATCGTACAGCTGAGTGTTGCAGATGGGTTTGTAGCTTGGCCAGCGATTCAAATTCCAGACGGCTCATGACAAATTTCGTTCGGTTTTTTATGCTTTGGTCAATATTTAGAAGTGCAAAGTTCAAAGTATAAAGTAAAAAGGAAGATGGTTCTCTCTAAAGCAGCGCACTTTTCTCTTTTAACTTCTGACTTTAAACTTATCTTGGCCCCAATATTTCACCACAAAAGTATCAAACGCACAAAACACCGGCCCAACACCTATCACCCATCACCTAGCACCCATCACCCATAATGTTGAACCACTTCATCCCGAAACTGTTCCGGCGACAGGTAGGGGTCGCTTTCAATTGAATCTTGGGCGCCAAATTCCCCCAGGCTGAAGCGGCCGCCGGCGGCCGAGACCACTTTGCCCGTCCAGGTGCACTGGTCTGATCCCAGCCACACCACGGCTGGGGCAACGCTTTCCGGCCGCAGCTCATCCGGCCCCACCTCTCGGCGAAAAATGCGAGTGGCCGCCACCGGAGAAATGGCGTTGACCTTGATGTTGTAGTCCATCCCTTCACCGGCCAGCCCGTTCATCAGGCCAAATTGAGCCCCTTTGCCCACTCCATAAGCGGTGACGTCTGAACCTCTAAACGCCTTGAGACCGTAGCCGGAAACGGTCAACACGATGCGGCCGGCGCCCATTTTTTTCATGTGGGGCCACACGGCTCGACACAGCCAAAACGGAGCGTCGATATTAACGGCCCGCAGGCGTTCCCATGTTTCATCGCTGGTGGTTTCGATCCCGTCGTAGGCGACCAGCCCGGCCGAATGCACCAGCACATCGATACGCTCGAAGCGGCGCAACACGCTGTCGATGAGTGCTTCACACCCTTCTTTTGATCCCAAATTTTGAATCTCGTAGGCGGCCTGTCCACCGGCGGCCATAATTTCTTCGGCCACGGCTCGGGCCGGGGCTGGATCGCCACCGCTGCCGTCCCGATTCACCCCGGCATCGTGCACCACGACCTGTGCCCCTCGGACGGCAAACAGTCGGGCGTACGCTGCACCCAGCCCCCCACCGGCTCCGGTGATCACCACAACTCTTCCCTCAAAACTGATCTCGGACAATTTTCACTCCTTTTTAAGTCGTTTACAAAAAGAATTGTTAAAAAAAGCCACGGATTAACATGAATTTTCACAGATTTCTCCCTCTAATCTGCGAAAATCTGCGCAATCTGCGGACACCTTATTTCAGAAAATATTTTGTAACTTACCTAAGTCGTTTACAAAAGAATTGGTAAAAAAAGCCACGGGTTAACACGGATTTTCAACAGATTTCTCTCTCTAATCTGCGTTATCTGCGGACAATTTAACAATAAATCTTTTAAACCTACTGCTTGGGTTTCAAGGCCACAAAAAATTTGCTGCCCAAACCGGGTTGGCTTTCCACCCAAATGTACCCGCCATGCAGGCGCACCAGCTGACGGGTTAACGACAGGCCAAGCCCCCGACCGCCTGACAGCCGGCTGCGCGCCTGATCGGCCCGGTAAAAGCGCTCAAAAATATGGGGTAGGTCGGCCGGATCAATCCCTTCACCATCATCGGCAACGGTAATGACCATCCATTCCCCCTCTTCCATGGGTATAGGACGGAGGCTGGCGGCAGCGGTAATTTGTCCGTCGGCGGCCGAATGCTGTAACGCGTTGCTGATCAAATTCCCAAAAATCTGGCTCATACGCAGGCGATCTACCAAGATAGGCGGTAAATCCGGCAGCGGCTCGAGATTGAGGTGAATTGATTGGGACCGCGCCTGCCCCTGCCAGCGTTCGATTTCTTCTGTCAATATCTCAACAAGTGACTCTGACGCCAAATTAAGCTGCACTTCTCCAGAATCGGTTTCAGCCAGCCAGTTTAGATCGTGCACCAAATTCCGCAGCAGGTTGATTTCCTGAATAATTTGCACGGCCGCTTCTTGCGGCTCCTGCAGTCCGTCACGCAAACCTGCGGCCTCCAGCTGAATGACGCTTAAAGGCGTGTTCAGTTCGTGAGAAACATCGTTGATTAGCCGCTGCCGCAAATTGCGCTGGGTTTGCAGCGCCTCAATCATCTGGTTAAAGGCGATGGTCATTTGGCCCAATTCGTCGTTTGAGGTCACCGGCAGCGGTTCAGGATCGGTTCTGCGGGTCAAAGAACGCGCCGCATCAGTGAGTGCCGTCACCGGGGCGGTGATGCGGCCGGTTAGCCACGCCCCCAGCAAAAGAGCGATTATCGCCGTCAACAACCCGCCGATGATGGTGTTGATCAACGTATCCTGCAGAAAGGCCTCAGCCTCTAAGCTTAAATACTCCTCCAGAACTTCGATGTAAACCGTGCCCACAATGCGGTCTTCATCCGCGCCATAATCGATGATTTCAGCTTCGTGACCGGTTGAAATCTCCGATAAAATTTCCCCATTGAACTCAAAAAAACTGTCGGCGATGACCACGTCGTTTTGATCAGCAATGATCACCCTCAAATCAGAAATTGTTTCAAATTCGTCCGGATAAAGCTGGGAAAGTTCGTTTAAATCGGCAAAAACCGGGTCCCCTAGCGAAAGTTCAGCAAAGAGCTCCGGATCATAAAGGTATCCCAATTCCGCTAAAATAAGTTCGACGCGTTCGAGGCTGCCCACGAGCGTATATTCCCGGCTCAAAATATCGGCGAGACTTTCCGCTTCAAATTCCCCGATCTCTTCCGTTAGCTCAATTAACTCCGTTTGAGTGCTCCAGAAGGCAACGCCGGCGCTCAACAGGATCGTCAAAAGAATAACCAGCCCAAAAGCCGCAATGATGCGCCAGCGCAAAGACATCATTGCCCCTCCACGGAAAGTTTATAGCCGGCGCCATAAACCGTTTCGATTGGCTGCAGCTCATCGATCTGAATGGCTTTGCGCAGGCGACGAATATGAGTATCGATTGCTCGATCGTAGCCGTCAAAATCATCA
>JASJCR010000143.1 GCA_030065875.1 Ardenticatenaceae bacterium
TTTGGGCAGCAGGTCCTGAGCCGCCTGGTCAAAATGATCACCGTGCAGGTGGGAAACGATCACCAGGTCAACCCCAGCAACGACCTCCGCAGCCGGCAGGGGCAGATCGACCAGTGGATTCTTGGATTTCCCCGCATAAGATGGAAGGGTATGTTTATTGGCCAGATAGGGATCAATTAGAATGGTTTGACCGGCATATTTAATTCTTAACGTCGCGTTCCTAATTAACT
Source organism: Ardenticatenaceae bacterium (assembly GCA_030065875.1). Taxonomy (GTDB): domain Bacteria; phylum Chloroflexota; class Anaerolineae; order Promineifilales; family Promineifilaceae; genus WTJY01. Next base: position 231 of record JASJCR010000143.1, read on the forward strand.
GTAAATTCATCTTTCAAGCTTAACAAAAAATATCGGCCGGCAACACCATTTGAAGCATCGTCGGCCGATATCTAGAAGTTACAATCATTCAAAGTAAATGAATTTAGCTGAGAAAAACACCGTTGCGTTCTTCACCCATCTCGGCAAAGAACGCCTCCGCTGTCAATTCACCGCTTTCAAAGGCAAAACCGGTTTCAGAACCGCTTATCCAGCCGGCACATCCAGCTTCGGCAAAGTGACCGGTAAAGGCGGCCGGTGATGTTGGATCGGCCGCGGCACCCTCGCCTCTTTCTATAAAATCACCGGCGGCATACCAGAGTAAATCCATGCTCACCTTGGCTGCAATGGCCTGACCCGACCCGAACTGGAACGATTCAACCAGCGGCAAATTGCGCAGCTTTAGGCGGGCTACTCGCCCTTTGCGGCGAATCCTAAAGGCATTATCGGGAAGCGCCATCGTCCAAAAAAGGCCATTTGGCAATATGCCGGGCGTCAGGTCGCGGGTTTGTGATCCCGAACTGGGATCGAACAAATCCACTCACAAAAAACCAAATGTACCGTATTGATGAGAGCCGTCTTCGGCCACATATTCTCCATCCATAACCCGCACGTCAAACTCGACATTGTAGGTTTTTCCATCGCTGCCTGTCGCTTGACCCGATATCACGGCAAAGGTTGTGAAGCCTTTAAAGTTGGTCAGCGTGCTGGGTTCAACATCCAGGCCAAATCCCGGCAGAGATAAAAAAGGTGTCATGGCATCGGTTGGTCCCGGCAGGAACCAGTGGATAAATCCTACGGGCGGGGCGTCAATTCCTCCTGGGATTGGAGAAGGCACCGGCAAAGCGGAGGCTCCGCCTCTCATCGTTGATTCAGCGGCAGCAGGCTGGGCCAGGCCGATTGAGCCGGCGACCGCGGCAGCCCCAGCACCAGCCAACAGCTGACGCCGGGTAATCTTGGGCAATGAACTTGACAAATGCTCCCCTTGACCATTTGCACTCATTTTGCACCTCCTGTGATGCAATACTTATCAGATTAATTCGTTCAGCATCTGTGCACCCAGTGGTCAAACCCTCATACGACATCACCTCCTTGTATGTTTTCAAAGATCACCTCACAGCAAATTTCGAGCAAAAGGGGAAAGTTGCTCGGACTAATAGGTTGGTTTTTTTTGCAAGTAAAGATATATGATCGCGAACTGGGTTGTGCGATGCGCAGCTGGTCTGACACCTTATAAAAGCTGACAGACCGCGTATTTGATCGGGCGAGAAACGATTTTCACGGTGAACAGGTAGACGTTGCGTGCAATAAGTTCAGGGTCCTGGAAAAACCTGCTCAGCTAGCTCGGTGTGCAGTTGGTGAAAAATTTCCTATGATAGTTGAAAAGAAGAAATAAAAATTAACTCAAGTTGCGGCCTTCACGCGCAGTCGAATAAATCCGACTGCTACGGGGACCAAAACGCGATAAATCGCGTTAAAAACTATCCGGTTTCGGTTTCCCTGGCCGATGAATGAATTCATCGGGAAGCTAAGGTAGCAACTTGGGTTAAAAATTATGTAGAACAACTGGAAAGCTTACGACAGTATAAACGATAACCGTCCCAAATCTCAAGTTCGCTATGAGGATCTTGTTTGTGGTGTTTTGATCCTATATCTCAACGGCGGTTTTTTGACCTCGTTTAAGCCACAAAAGTTCGGTGTTTAAGTTTCGATGTCGAAAGGCGTGTTCTACATCCTCTTTTTCTTCCCGGAAATGGGTCCAGCCGTCGTAGTGGATGGGAATGGTGCAGCGGGGTTTGAGCAGGTTGATGGCCCGTGCCGCTTCACGGCCCGTCATGCTGTAGCGAATTGGTCCCGTCGCCCAAAAACGGGCGCTGCCCAGATGCAGCAGGCACACGCTGATGGGAAAGCGTCCGGCAATTTCTTTAATCCCTTTAAACAAACGTGTGTCTCCGGTGATGTAAAGCGCCCCATGGGTTTGACCGGGCCATTCAAGAACAAACCCGGTCACCGGACCGGCGAGCCATTCGGTGAAGATGGGGCCGTGGCGGGCGGGCACGGCCGTCACGATGATGTCGAAACCGGCCGGGGTGGGCAAACGAAATGTGTCCCAGGGGCCAAGACCAACCGCCCGGTTGCCCAATTTTCGACCCAGCCGGGCCCCACCGGCCGCGGTGGTCAAGGTATGAGGTGCCTGGCGGAGAAGTTGGTATCCTCGACGATCCAGATTGTCGTGATGCTGATCGTGGCTCAGCAGGACCGCATCGATTCGACCGATTTCTTCCGGTGTGAGGGCCGGTGCGGTTTTGCTGCCGTAGGTCACCAGACCCGATTTGCCGATTTTGTACTGACCGCCTGGATCGTCAAAAACCGGGTCGGTCACGATTTTTAAGCCACCGATCTCAATTAGTACGGTGGCTGTACCGATATAGGTAAGGGTGCATGCGTTGGACACAGTTTACTCCTGACTATTTTTTTAATAGTCAGTGTAGCACCCTGGCTTCTAATTTGCAAGTTAGGTTCGTTCCGGCCAGAAGCGCATTTCAATTTCGCGCAGGTTTTCAACCTTCTCACCATTGGCCGTCACCAGTGCCGCTTCGACTGTCTCGCCGGTATCACGATGAATGAGGCGCAGGGGCGGGTTTTGCGGATCCCCAAAATAAGCTTCTCCCCACTGCATTAAGGCCACCAGCACGGTAGAAAGATCACGCCCCTGGGCGGTCAGATGATATTCATAACGCCGCCGCTGCCCGGCTTCCTGATAAGGCACTTTGGCCAGCACGCCATCCTCAACCAGTTCCTTGAGCCGCTGACTCAATATGTTGGGGCTGATGCCCACATCCTCAGAAATATCGGCAAAACGTCGTACCCCATAAAAGGCCTCGCGCAGGATGAGCAGCTTCCACTTGTCGCCAATGGCGTTCATCGCTTTGACGATGTTACAATCTTGCGGGTGAACCGGGTTGTATCCTTGATTGTTCATGATTCCAGTGTACCTGACTTGCCAATTGAAACCCAGGATGTTAAACTGACTTTCATATTAAAAGTCAGGCGAATTTGGGCCATCTATGGCGCATTTTTTAAACAGGAGGAACAGATGAGCGACCGAGAAATATCGGCAGAAGATCGCTACGAGCGGCAGCGAATGGCCGTATTGGACAGCGAGATGGCTTATATCGACACCGGCGGTGAGGGGGATCCGATTGTCTTTTTACACGGCAATCCAACGTCGTCCTATTTGTGGCGCAACATCATCCCTTATCTTGAACCACACGGCCGCTGTCTGGCCCCCGATTTGATCGGCATGGGTGCGTCGGGCAAAAACCCGGCCGGGAGCTACCGCTTTGTCAATCACGTCCCTTATCTGGACGCCTGGTTTGACGCCCTGGCGCTTGACCAGGTTACCCTGGTGGTTCACGATTGGGGATCGGCCCTGGGATTTTACTGGGCCAGGCGATACCCCGAGCGCGTTAAGGGAATCGCCTACATGGAAGCGATTGTCCGGCCGCTGTACACCTGGGATGAGTGGCCGGATGCGGCTCGCAATATTTTTGAGGCGATGCGCTCGCCGGCCGGCGAAGAAATTATCCTGCAAAAAAATGTCTTTGTGGAGCGTATTCTGCCCAGCAGCATCCTGCGCAAATTAACTCCGGCCGAGATGGCCGTCTACAACGCCCCCTATACCGAAGCCGGGGAAAGCCGCCGGCCAACCCTAACCTGGCCCAGAGAAATTCCCATCGAGGGAGAACCGCCCGACGTGCGCGACATCGTGGCGGATTATGCCCAGTGGCTAACAGAGAATGAGGCGCTCCCCAAGCTGTTTATCAACGCTGAACCGGGCACGATCCTGACCGGTGCTCAGCGCGAGTACTGCCGCGGTTGGCCCAACCAGCAAGAGGTCACGGTACCAGGGCTGCATTTCGTGCAGGAGGATGCGCCCGACGAGATTGGCCGGGCGGTGTCTGAATTTGTGCAGCGGATAAACGCCTGATTGTTTAACCACAAAAACACGGAAGAAACAAAAAAATCAGATTATTAGCTGCTGATTTCACAGATTGGTTCTGATTTTTCTCTTTAGTTGCGTAATATGCGAACAAATAATTATTGATTCCTGGGTCAAGATTGACAAACTCAAAACGGAGCCCTAAGATCGTCTGATGGTAACCAATACACCTATTAAAATTGTTGCGGTTCTTGAAGTTCGGGTTAAAGCGATTGACCTGTTTCATCAATTTGAGCGACACGCGGCCACCGTGATGGAAAAATACGGCGGCCGCATCGAACAAGCCATCACCATCCCGCCAACAGGGGAAACCTTTAGAGAAATACACGTTGTGGCCTTTCCGGATGAAAACGCTTTTCAGGCGTATCGTCAGGACCCGGCCGTGGCTGAAAAGAGCCGCTGGCGGGAACAGGCGGTGGTTTCCACTGAAATATTAATCGGTCAGGAGGGGCCAGATTATCACCGATGACCCAACTAGAAACCTATCGCGGCTTTGTCTATCCGTGGCACATCGACCACATCGGGCACATGAACGTGCAGTTTTACGTGGCCAGATTTGATGAGGCCTCCTGGCATTTTCTCGCGCATTATGGAATCACCCCTTCTTACCTAAAAGAGAATCAGCGCGGAATGGCCGCCGCCGAACAGACGATTAAATACCAAAAAGAAGTCTTGGCCGGATCGCTGCTGGTGATTCGAACGGAATTGGTTGCCGTCAGACCGAAAGTGTTGAAATACAGACACGTGATGTTCGATGGGGCCACAAACGAGCAGGTGGCTGAGATGCTGCTGACGGCGATTCACATCGACACGACGCTCCGTAAATCGTGTCCGCTCCCGCCAGATATTTTGAAAAAATTCGAGGCAGATCTCTAAAAACAATTCACCGCTTATCCGTGAAATCCGCGGCTAAAACCTCAATCATACGGCCGGGCGCGGCTGGCCGCCCACCGGCCGGAGGGTTTGGTGTAGCTGCCGCCGGCCACGAGTTTGCCTCTATCGATACGTGCCGCCCCGGAGCGCGCCATTTCGGTCATAAAGGGGTCAATAAAATCGGCCGGAGGCACCCCAAACAGGTGCCGGCTAAAATCCATAAACCACGCCTGCTGTAGTAAATAATCCGGGGCTTCTTTGATGGGAAGCCCGTTGGTAATCATGAGTTTGTAGGCGAAAATCCGCTTGCAGGCGTGCCAGCCCACCTTCTCCGGCTCCTGCTGCCATTTTTCATAGCGCCGCAGCGCCCGCTGAACCGCGGCCGGCCAGTCGACAATGATCTCTCCATGCCCGGAAAGGGCGATTTTTACATCGAGGTCAGCCAGCTGCTGCAGAGTCAGCATCATGCGCGCCAGCGCGCCGGCCCCCTCGCGATACGGGTTGATCCAGGCCACATCCCGCGCCTGGACGGCGTCCCCGCAAATCAGGATTTTCTCTTCCGGCAGATAAAGTGAAATATGGCCCAGGGTGTGGCCAGGAGTATGAATAACTCCCAGTTCGCGGTCTCCCAAATCCAGTATGTCTCCGTCCAGCAGCGGCCGGTCCACCTGATAAGGCTCAACCGGCTGATCGAGGTACTCAGCGCCGCACGCTTCCCGATCCCCCTGGTTGATCATGTCCGCCTCCCAGCGGTGGGCGGCGATGGGCACCTGATAGCGCGTCTGCAAAAAGTGGTTGCCGCCGACGTGATCGCTGTGATAGTGGGTATTGATTAGCCATTGCAAAGCGGCCGGTTGGGTGCCGGTCTGCACCAGCCAGGCAACCAGGCCTTCAACATCACTACCGTAACCGCTGTCGATCAGAACCGGCCGGGTCGTTTTCAAAAGCACCACGTTGCCGCTGGGAAACGGCCGCTGCCAAAAGTGAATCCAGTCCGGCAGCACCATCGGTTAGACTTTTCCCGTACCTGGTATGTGTTTGAGCCCCCAGCGAACCATTTCGCGGACCAGCGGTTCCAGATCGTGCCCTTTGTCGGTCAAATCATATTCGTAGCGTATTGGATTATTTTGATACGGCGTCTTGGCGATGATTCCCGCAGCTTCCAGCCGCTTGAGCCGATCGGCCAGGATGTTGGTGGTAATGTGTTCATCCGCGGCCAGAAAATCCCCGTAGCGATGTTTGTCGTGGATCAGGATATCTCGCACGATGAGCAGGCTCCATTTGTCCCCTACCAGATCCAATACATTTGTAATTGGGCAGGTGGATCGCTTTAACTGAGTCATGATTTACCCCGGTTCAACAAAAGAACATTTGTTCTTGACTTTTATTTTGCAACTCACTATAATGTTAATCCAGTGACTTGCAAAACACAAGTGACAACCCAAACCTCTAACAGGACGTTGATATGAGGTGTTGAAACGGTTATTTTCTATCTGTTCGGAAAGAAAAACCCTTGCTCGCTTACCGCAGCGAGCAGTTTTTTGCGGTTGTAACTTGCAAAACACAAGTCACTTTCATAAAGAAAGGCCTTTCCAAATTTAAAATCAACTCTCAACCAAAAGGAGATTCTCAAAATGAAGAATCGTGACGTGTTTACCGCTTATCTCAACGCCTTTACCACCGGTGATCTCGACACCGCCAGTCAGTATATCGCGGATGATTTTGATTTTCAGGGGCCAATCGTGCAGGCCACCGGCAAACAGGCGTTTTTTGACAATATTTCACCGGATCTGGTGGCTATGACCCGCGGTTTTAAACTGCTGCGGCAGTTTGAGCAGGATGACGAGGTGTGTTCGATTTATGAATACCAGATTGAAACTCCCGCCGGTCAAGGCGCCATTTTTATGATGGAATGGTGCATGGTCAAAGATGGCCAGCTGGCAGCATCAAAGCTGGTTTTTGACTCGGCCCAGTTTGCGGCCCTGCTGCCCGGATAAAACGTATGGAACACAATATCCCTCGACGACGGCTCGATCCGGCCCGACGGCGGCTGCGGGCCCGGCTGGCCGGCCGCTGGCTCTTTGACACCCTGGATGCCTGCCTCTTTTATGAAAAGGGGCAGCATCCTGTATACATCATCCCCCTGGATCTGCTCGACCCGACCATGCTCAAACCGTTCGGAGGAAAGAAAATCGGACAAGACGGCCGGTGGTGGTCCCTGCAAACCGAAAGGGATTTACGACCGGGCGTTGTGCGCACCTGGCCGGACCCACCGGCGGATCTGCCGATTCTGCACCATTATGCTGTGGTGGAGATGGCCGCTGCTGATGCCTGGTTTGAAGAAGACACGGAAGTTTTTAATCGGCCGCGCGACCCCTATCGCCGGGTGGACATTCTGGAATCAAGCCGGTATATACGGATTGAGATTGACGGGCTCACGGTTGCCGAATCGCGGCGGCCGCGCCTGGTGCTTGAAACCGGGCTGCCGCCCCAATGGTATCTCCCCCGGCCGGATATCGACTGGCACTTTCTGGCTGCATCGATTGTTGAAAGTCGCTGCCAATACAAGGGCAAAGCGCGCTACTGGGACGTGACCACTGGCGAACAGACCCACAAGGCGCTGGCGTGGAGCTACCAGGAGACGGTCATTGAAGCGGCCGCTCTGTTCGGGCTAGTTGGTTTTCCGCGTACCCGGGCCGAGGTAAAAACATTTGTCGATGGCCAGCTTCAGCCGCAAACTTTTTATTCACCAGACTGGCACAGCCCGTCTATGGCCTTTGAGATAAAATCTGCATGAAGGAGGTAATGCTTGTGGATAAAGAACAAAAAAAGGGGCTGTTTTGGGATCTGGCCCAGCCGCTGCTCGTCAGCGGAGAAGCAGAGCGCGGGACGATGATGGGATTCCCCTGTTTGCGGGTCAAGGGAAAATTTTTCGCCTCTCTGGAAAAAGACACGAATGATCTAATTGTCAAGCTGCCGGCCGAGCGGGTGCGCACCTTAATCGACCAGGGCCAGGCACAGCCGTTTGCCCCAAACGGCCGCACCTTTCGCGAATGGGCGTTAATTCCCCATCCGGATGAGAAACAGTGGGCCGGATACCTGGAAGAGGCGAAAGCCTTTGTCGACCCGCCTTCATAATTTTTGACACCGCTCACCCGCCTGCCGCAGGCGATCGAGCAGCACGTCTAGATCGGCCTCTTCCGTGCGGAAGTTAACGATATTGGCGCGCAGCACAAACCGGCCGTTGAGGCGGGTATGTGTGAGATAAACCGTGCCTTCTTCCTGAACCACTTCAAGCAGCCCCTGGTTGAGCCGTTCGAGATTATCTGCCCCGGCCGGGGCATACAAAAAACAGGTGACGCTAAGCGGGGAGGTGCTGACCAGCTCAAAATCTGGGTCTTCCCGCACTTTTTTCTGCAGCAGCCGGGCCAGTTCGATGTCGCGTTCGATGAGGTCACGATATCCTTCAAGGCCGATTTGGCCGATCGCCAGCCACAGCTTCAAGGCGCGAAAGGCGCGCGTCTGCTGCGGTCCGAATTCGGCAAACCACGGCAGCTGCCGATCGTCGCGCAGGTATTCGGGAACGAGCGAAAAGGTATCTTGCATCGCCTGCTGATCGCGGACCAGCACGCAGCCGCACTCGATGGGAATATACATCCATTTGTGGGGATCGATGCCCAACGAATCGGCTCGTTCGATACCAAGGAAATGATCAGCCGCCTGAGGTGCCAGTCTAGCAACCCCACCAAACGCCCCATCCACATGAAACCACATACCCTCCTGGGCACACAAATCAGCGATTTCATCAAGCGGATCAATGGCCCCGGTGTTGACGGTCCCGGCACTGCCGACGACACAAGCCGGGACCAGACCGGCCGCGCGATCCCGATCGATCTGCAGCTTTAAGGCAGCCAAATCCATTCTGAAATTCCCGTCAGCTGGAATTTTACGCAAGAAGCGATGGCCAATCCCCAGCAGCTCAACCGCCTTTTGGACACAGCTGTGCCCTTCGGTGGAGGTGTAGACGACCGGAGGCGATTGATGCATCCCCTGTTCGCGAACCTGCCCATCCGATTTGACATAACGCATAACCGCTAGACCAACCACGGTAGCCATGCTGCCCCCGCTTACCAGCAAGCCCCCGCTCTCTAAAGGAAAACCCATTATCTCCTTGAGCCAATTGAGAACGGCATGTTCGAGATAAGTACTGGCCTGGTCGCCTCCGGCCGCGCTGGCATTCATCCCGGCGGCCAGTAGTTCCCCTAAAACGCTGATGGGGGCGGCCGGGGAGTTAACCCAGGCAAAAAAGCGCGGGTTGTTGTGGCCCAATGAATAGGGAAAAATGTTTTCGGCCACAAAAGAGAGCAGCGCTTCTGGCGACCGGCCGTGCCGGGGCAAAGGCTGATGATGCAGCAGTTCGCGAATCTCTTGAGGGACCGGACGACGGGCCGGCTCGCGACGCTGCTGCCACCGGCCCAGGGCATCAGCAATCATATCAACAGCCTGATACCCCAGTTGACGAAACGCTTCAGGCGTCATTTCCAGCGTGTTGTTCATCGCTTTTATCCTTTAGCCCAGGTGCTTCTCAAAGAAGAGACTCAGCGGATCCTCGTGATATTCGCCAAAGGGGCCGATACGTCGAAAACCCCAGCGCTCATACAGACGCACCGCCTCTTGCTGATGAATGCCCGTTTCGAGCCGTAAAATTTTTACCCCCTGGGCAGATGCCGCTTCTTCGAGCTGCATCAGCACCCGGCGGGCCAGACCCAGACCGCGGAAATCGGGGCGCACATACATGCGTTTGACCTCCCCAAAGGCGAGGCCATGCGACTCTTCAAAAAACTGGATGCCGCCACACCCGGCAGCCCGCCCCTCATGCCGTACAACATAAAAATATACGTCCTGCCGCAGCAGTTTTTCGATTGAATAGCCATGGCGGCTTTCATCAGGGTAGTTGGGAGTCAGCAGGGCATCGAGTTCCTGAATCAGCAGAGCTGCATCTGCCGTATCCGGCCGTTCGGGTTGTATGGTAATGGACATCTCTCTTTCTCCTAAACCATATTACTTTTGACGCGCTGCCGGTTGTTTAAAAAACCTGAACATCGGTCATTTATTAATTAAAGTAATATAATAAAGGTTTTTATTCGATTCAATAGGTATTTCTTGATACTGTATATCGAAAATTTTAATGCATAAATTATTCACAGTATTGCCCAGTCCCATTTTGATATGGAAAGTAGTTACTTATGAATATCGATCAACTCATCGCCTTTGACCGAATTGTGCGTGACGGCAGCTTCAGCCGAGCGGCATGGGCACTTCAGATCGCTCAGCCCACGATCAGCGCCCGAATTATGGCCCTTGAAAAAACGGTGGGTGGGTCCCTCTTTGAACGAAACAACCGCGCCGTCACGCTAACCGAGCGCGGCGTCGGCTTTCTCCCCTTTGCCCGGCAGGCGCTGGAGGCGCTGCAAAAAGGGCTTGATGCCGCATCACACGCCTCATCCAGCACGCGGGGTGAACTTCACATCGCCGTGCTGCGCTCTCTGGCTGGCGGATTGGCAGCCCCAGCCTTAAAGCGCTTTTTTATCGATCATCCGGAAGTAGCATGCATCATTGGGGAAGGGAGTCACTGGCAAATTGTCGAGTGGCTGCACGACAATCAAATTGAATTGGGGCTGGTTACCTGGCCGCCGGTTGGGCCACATATAACCGATATGACTCCCCTGCTGCGCTTTCGCGAACCGGTCGTGCTGTTGGCTCACCACCGTCATCCCCTGGCGCAGCTCAAGCGGGTGACCCAGGCCGACGTGGCCAGGTTGAGCAATCCCTTTATTTTACTGCGCTGGTGGCAGGTCACGCCGGATCCGGTAGCAAAAATAGTAGAGGTGGCCCAAAAAGCGGTTGATGTGCCAACCGATACCGGCCGATTCCTAATCGCCAACGGGATCGGGGCCGGGTTTTTTAATTTAGCGCAGTTTACCCCGGAACTGATGTCGCCGGAGATCGTTCAAATCGAAGTGGTTGATTTGCCACAGCTTTTTCGGGACAGCGCTGTGGTCAGGCTAAAGCGCAATTCGACTCTTTCTCCGGCCGCGACCCATTTTATCGACTGTATTCGGACTCAGGCGGCTAAACTCAACCTTTTGTCGCCCAAAAAAGTTTAGGGTTTTAAACACATCACATTTGAATTTCTTTAAAAACAGGATGACACGAATTATAAGGATTTTCTTTTTTGAGTAGTTCACAAAGAGAGTTGTAAAAAAAGCCACGGATTAACACGGATTTTCACAGATTTCTCTCTCTAATCTGCGAAAATCTGCGGATAGTAAATTTTTGAAAAGTTTTTGTAAATCACTTGAATGAAAAATAATCCGTGTTATTTGTGAAATCCTGTTTAAAATTTTGAGCTGTCACCCGCTTAAAAGTTCAAATTACAAAGTTTTAAAGTTAAAAGAACAACCCCTCAAAGTAAATTATATTTCTTCGCACTTTATATCTTTTACTTTGAACTGCACCTATCTAAATGTCAGCGATCAGTTCGTTGGTCGACCGGCTGCCAGCGCCGGCCGGTTTCCCCACTATACGCAGATTTGGGGCGGATAAGCCGGCCGGTTTGCTGCTGTTCAAAACAGTGAGCCAGCCAGCCGGCCGCGCGCCCGACGGCAAATGTCGGAGAAAATAAATCGGTTGGCAAACCCAGGCCGTGCAGCAGGAGCGCCGTAAAAAATTCGACATTGGTTTGCAAATTGCGGCCCGGTTTGTATTCGGCCAGCAGGGTGACGGCCGTTTCTTCAACCTGTTTGGCCAATTCGTACAGCGACATATCCCCATCCGCCTGGTACAGTCGAGCGGCCGCCCGGCCGAGCACGTCAGCCCGCGGATCGCGCACTTTATAAACGCGATGGCCAAACCCCATCAATCGTTCTCCCGCTTCGATTTTACTGCGCAAAAACGGGTCGGCCCGCTCAGCTGCACCAATTTCAAACACCATGTCGAGGGCCGGTCCCGGCGCCCCACCGTGGAGCGGTCCTTTTAGCGCTCCGATAGCGCCGGTGACGGCCGATACCAGATCGGAACGCGTGCTGACAATGGTCCGGGCGGTAAACGTCGAGGCATTTAGCCCGTGGTCGCTGACGGTTATCAAATAGGTGTCTAAAGCCCTGACGAGAGCCTCGCCGGGCTTCTCGCCGCTCAGCATGTATAAATAGTTGGCGCTGTGGCTGAGGGCCGGATCAGGAGGAAGCGGCTCTTCCCCTCTTTTCAGCCGCCAGTAAGCAGCCACAATGGTTGGCATTCTGGCCACCAGCGCTTGCGCCTGCCGCAGCGGATCTTGCGCGGGCAAATCAAGATCGAGCGTTGCCGCCCCCATACGCAGAGCGTCCATCGCCGGCAGCATTGATTGAGCCGCGGCTCGCAATAAAGGGAGGGTTGCGGCCGGCAGCGGCCGTAAATCAGCCAGCTGCTGGCTAAAGTTGGTCAATTCTCCGGCCGTGGGCAAACGATCGTGCCACAGTAGGAAAACCATTTCTTCGAATGAAATCCGTTCGGCTATTTCTTCGAGGGGGAAGCCAGCCAGGATGAGCTCACCTTTTTGCCCATTCACGCTGCTGAGTCGGGTGGTGGCGGCAACGACATTTTCTAACCCGGAAACTACCCCATTCATTGATGAAGCGGTCATTTTTTCTCCTGATAATTACGAATAAATGTTGGTCCGCAGATTGCAAAGAGGAATCTGTGATACTCCGTGTTAATCTGCGGCTGGTTTTTAATCGTGATCCACTTAAATCTATTTTTCCAGGGCCAGCTGACCGTGATCGTACACGTCTGTGATATCCCAGTTTGGCGTCGCGGCCGAGACATAGATCAGGTCCTCGCTGCCGGTATTCTCAATACCGTGCATGGCGCTGCCGGGGATATAGATCAGATCGCCGCGTTTGACCGGCCGTGATTGATCGTCGACCTGCATCAAGCCGCTCCCCTGGATAATGACATAGACCTGTTCGGCTTCGTGATGGTGCGGCCGCTGTTTGGCCCCAGCCGCAACTTCAACCCAGGTGACGGCCAGTTGGGAATCTTGAATATCCCCAGACTGCAAATAAATATAAGATGTGAGCCCATTTCGCTCGCGAAACGGGACGGTGGATTTGTGTTGAATAATCATTGACGTATCATAGAAATTGTCTATAATATTGTCAATATTGATTAGCAAATCAATACAAAACCAACAAAGACTCTATCAGTCAATATAGATTGCTAAAAACCAGCCGCGGATTTCACACAATCTCAGGACTTAGCACTTTCTACTTAGGACTTAACCACATGACTTCAGATGAGCGATATTTATCCGCGGCAGAAGCGGCCGCGATGTTGGAGATTAGCGTGCCCACCCTGTACGCTTATGTCAGTCGGGGCCTTATCCGTTCTGAAGCCACCGAGGGAAAAAGCCGGGCACGACGGTACCGGAGGGAGGATGTCGATGCCTTGCTGGAGCGCAAGTCCCTGCGCCGCGATCCAGCCCAGGCTGTGGAGACAGCCCTCCATTTTGGGGCACCCGTTCTGGAATCGGCCATCACGCTGATCGAAGACGGCCGGCTCTACTATCGAGGGCACGACGTCCTCACCCTAACCCGCTCCCATCAATTCGAAGAGGTGGCGGCCCTAATCTGGGGATTAGACCTTGAAGCTGATCCCCTATTTCCCGAAACAATTCATTTGCCAGATGAATTTCCACCTCCGGCGGGTTTGTCTTACGTCGAAGCGTTTCAAATGATGCTCCCATTGGCGGCCGCTCAAGATTGGGGGGCGTATGATTTGAGCCCAGCGGCCGTGGCCCAAAGTGGCGCCCGCATAGTGGCCCTGTTGACGGCCGTGGCTACCGGTCGTTCACACCGCCCATCTATTGCTCAAGCGCTGCAGCAGGCGTGGGTGCCGCAAGCGCCTCAGGCGGTTCCCCTCATCAATACCGCTTTGATCCTGTGCGCCGATCACGAACTCAATGTGTCTTCTTTTACCGCCCGCTGTGTGGCCTCGGCCGCGGGCACACCATATGGCGTGGTCTTGGCCGGGCTGGCCGCTCTGCAGGGTGCCAAACACGGCGGATACACGGAACGCGTTGAAGCCTTGTTCAAAGAGGCCCAATCCGCCGCGGATGTGCCCACGGCCGTTCTTAGCCGGCTGCGCCGGGGAGAGAGCCTGCCCGGTTTTGGCCATAAACTTTATCCACAGGGAGATCCCCGCGCCCGGCTGCTGCTCGACATGATAAAAAACGCATTTCCAAAATCTGCGGTGCTTGAACTGATCGAGGCGCTCGAAGCGGCCGCGCTGCAAACCGTGAACGCCTTTCCGGTGATCGATTTTGCCCTGGTGGCCCTGGCCCGCACCCTTCAGCTGCCCCCTCAATCCGCCCTGGCCCTTTTTGCCTTGGGGCGCACGGCCGGCTGGATCGGTCACGCCATCGAGCAGTATCAACGCAACCAGATTATTCGCCCCCGGGCACGCTATGTCGGCGTCCCACCCGTCTAAATCATACCCGACGTTTGGACCGGGTTTTAGTGGGTTAAGCTGCCAAAAGGGCCAGGGCTATTTTTTTTTCAAACCCGAGGCGTTTTGCCACTCATTCTTTTCCAGCAGGGGCAAATACGAAGCGGCTTCCCGACGGTCATTAACTTTTAGCTTCTTTAAAATATTGTGTACGTGGTTTTTGACGGTGCCCACCTCAATAACCAGCTGTTCGCCAATTTTTCTGTTGGATAGACCTGCCCCAATCAAGTTTAAAACGTCTCGCTCGCGGGCGGTCAGGTCAACGATCGCCTGCGGATCGAGTTCATGCTGAGAAGATATTTGTGCCAGTTGGGCAACCTTGTGGATTAGCGCCGAGACCATGGCCGGTGAGACCAACGCCTCGTCATGATAGGTAGCCCGGACGTGATCGAGCAGTTGTTCAACACCAACATCCTGCAGCACATACCCTGAAGCACCGGCCATCACGTATTTCATAATGACCGATTCTGATTCGGGAACACCAATAATCAACGTTTTTGTTTGGGGGAAATCGAGGGCGATCGCCTTCGTGAGCGTTAAGGCGGCTCCATCTGGCAGTGAAGCGGCCGTCAAGACGATATTGCACTGACTTTCTTCGACTTTTGCCAGGGTCTCGGCCGCCGTGATGGCCGTACCGACAACCTCAATGTCTGGCTCCTCAGATAAAACCGACGCGATAATATTGGCAATTAATTGGGTTTGATGGACAACAACAACGCGAATCATTGCCCCTCCACGATCCTTCACTTGATCAATGCTGCTTGTGACAAACCAAAACTTTGAGATTTTGTCAGAGAAAATGCCTGTTCACAGATGTTCTTAGTATACCAAATTACCCATCCAAAAATATACCCTTGATATATCCCCTTTCTATACCCGGAACCATTGAATCGGTACACCTGTTTTTTTACCATGAGGCAAAGGGGGAATGCGCTTTTCAGACAGCCAACAGGTCGAAATTTTCCGAATTATTTCAGGAGAGAGGGATATGAACACCTTAAAAAGTTTGTCAGCGGAGCAGTTATACCATCACTGTAACCCAGATCAATTTGCCTTTGAAACAACGGCCGCTGTCGATTCCCCTATCACCATTATCGGGCAGGAACGAGCGGTCGAATCAATCCGCTTTGGCGTGGGCATGGCGCAGCAAGGTTATAACCTGTTCGCCCTGGGTCCCAATGGGGTAGGTAAATATACGGCGGTGTGCCGCTACCTCGACCAGCAGGCCCAGGACAAACCAACCCCGCCTGACTGGTGCTACGTGCATAATTTTGAGCGCCCTCATCAGCCGGTCGCAATCAGCCTGCCGGCCGGCCAGGGCGGCGAGCTGGTCGAGGATATGGAGCACCTGCTAGAGGAGCTATTTACCGTTATCCCCGCTATCTTTGAAAGCGAGGATTATCAAATGCAGCGGCAGGCGATTCAAGACCGCCTGCAGGCCAAACCGGAAGAGGCACTCGAAAAATTAAATGAGGAGTGCCGCGTGGATAATATCGCCCTGATCCGGACACCGCAGGGATTAGCTTTCGCGCCTATCCGCAATGGCGAAGTCTTGCGTCCAAATCAATTTCAGACGCTGTCTCCTGCTGAGAAACAGCAGCTAGAGAAAAACATCGAGAAGTATCAGGACAAGCTGCAGCGGCTGGTGCGCCAGGTTCCCCAGTGGAGTCGCCACAGCCGGGAAGAGTTGAAGGAGCTCGACCAGAATGTGGCCACCTTTTCAGTGACGCCTCTTATCAACGAACTTTTTGATAAATACGGCGATTTGCCCGAAGTCACGACTTATCTGACTGAGGTGAGGCAGGACGTCATTCAACATGCGGACTATTTTTTGCAGTCCGACGATTCAGCTGCCCAACAAAATCTGATCGCTATGGCGATCGTGACCCAGCAAAAAGTGTCGCGTGACTCCTCGTTCTTTAATCGCTATAAGGTGAATTTGCTGGTCGACAACGGCGACCAGCAGACAGGTGCACCGGTAATTTATGCCGACCATCCAACCTACCCCAATCTAAACGGCCGCATCGAACACATCTCTCAAATGGGGGCCCTCATCACCGATTTTACCCTCATCAAGCCGGGAGCGCTGCATCGAGCTAACGGCGGTTATCTCATTCTGGACGCCCGCAAGCTGCTCATCAATCCCCAAAGTTGGGAAAGTATCAAACGGGTCCTGCAGTCTCAGGAAATCAGTATCGAACCGTTGGGGTACTCGCTGGGGCTGCTGAGCACCGTTACCCTGGAGCCAGAACCGATTCCTCTGGATCTCAAGGTTGTTTTGCTGGGCGAACGCTACCTCTATTATCTACTTTACCAGCTTGATCCCGATTTTAGTGAGCTGTTTAAGGTAGCTGCTGATTTTGAAATGGATATGACTCGCAGTGTGGCGAACAACAGCGTATATGCTCAATTTATCAGCGCGCTGGCGCAAAAAGAGTCCCTGCACCCCTTTGATCGGCAGGCCGTGGCCCGCGTGATCGAATTCAGCTCGCGCCTGGCAGGTGATGCCGAGAAGCTGTCTACTCATATGCAGCCGATGGCCAATTTGATGCGAGAGGCCAGCTACTGGGCAGCGGAAAATGACCATGGGGTGGTTCAGACCTCCGACGTACAGCAGGCGATAGACGCCCAAATCTTCCGCAACGGCCGGCTGCGGGAACGGATGCAGGAAACGATTTTGCGGGATACGATGTTGATCGATACATCAGGAGAAATCGTCGGGCAGATCAACGCGCTCTCCGTCATTTCTTTAGGGCAGTTCGCCTTCGGCCGTCCCAGCCGCATCACGGCGCGAGTGCACCTGGGCAAGGGTGAGGTTGTGGATATTGAGCGCCAGGTGGAAATGGGCGGCCCGATCCATTCGAAGGGGGTTATGATTTTGAGCGGATTTTTGGGCGGACGGTATGCCCAGGAGCGGCCGCTGTCCCTGACCGCCTCGCTGGTTTTCGAGCAAAGCTACAGCGGGGTCGAAGGAGACAGTGCCTCATCAGCCGAGCTTTACGCCTTGCTCTCAGCCCTGGCCCAGATTCCGCTAAAGCAATCGCTGGCCGTGACCGGATCAGTGAATCAGCTGGGGCAGGTTCAGGCAATTGGCGGGGTTAATGAAAAAATCGAGGGATTTTTTGACATTTGCCAGGCCCGCGGTCTGACCGGGGAGCAGGGGGTCCTGATCCCGGCAGCCAACGTTAAAAACCTGATGCTGCGCAGCGATGTCATCAACGCCGTCGATGAGGGGAAATTCCACATCTATCCGGTTAGCACAATCGACGAAGGAAATGAGCTGTTGACCGGTATCCCGGCCGGTGAAAAGGATCAGGACGGCCGCTATCCAGCCAACACGATCAACCGGCTGGTGACCGATCGTCTGGATGAATTGGCCAAAGCCCACCGTCGCTTCCAGAAGAAGCTCGATGAAAATGATACCTGACCGATTGTACAGGTTAAACCTGTCCTATTGTGAGGTGCTTCATCCAGCCGACGATGATAGATTTGCTGTTAGAGTCCCTTCCTGTGTTGGTTCAAGGGCGATTGAAACAATCCACATTGGTAGGGGCTTGGCTAGCCAAGCCCTTACACCAAGCCTAACGATGAATCAGGTTATTGAAAACCTGTCCGCCCCTGAAACGGTTCGGGGAGAGAAAAGTTAAATATTAGAAGAGGTTTCCCATGGCAAATACGCCCTTTCGCGTCAAACATATCGATCACGTTGAGCTGTATGTTCCCGATCAATACGAGGCGGCCCGCTGGTACCAAAATGTTCTGGGCTTTGAAATCGTAACGGGTTTTGAACATTGGGCCCAAAATGGTCCGCTAATGATTTCCAGTGATAACGGAACCACCATGCTGGCCCTCTTTAAAGGCCAGGGGCCTGGTTTCCAGGAGCCGCTCGGATTTCGCCGGGTGGCCTTTCGGGTTGATGCGGCGGGCTTTTTGACCTTTTTTGAGCGGCTGAACGAGCATCCGGTGTATGATTTTGACGGCCGACCGGCCCACACCTTGGAAATTGTGGACCACGACCAGGCCTACTCACTCTACTTCTGTGACCCTTACGGCAATCGCTATGAGGTCACGACCTATGAGTACGAAGCTGTACAGGACCGTCTATCTTAACTCAGGCTGCGGCCGTAAGTGAACAGCAAAAAGATAATTCTTCACCCCCGCATTAAAATGCGGGGCTAAAGGGGCCGACCTGAAGGGTAACCAACCCTTTACCCGTCGGTCGAAACCGACGGGTATCGGTTTTAATCGACGGATGTAGAACAAAATTGAGAATCGTATTGAATCAAATGTCAACAGTAACTAGGCAGCCGAATAATGAAGTCTTAAAAAATTAATGGGTAATAGATTCATTAACCAATGCAATCCTCTTCGGACCCCTGTCATCCTGAGCGGAGCGAAGGATCCCGTCAACTTACACGAAGGTGAAGGCGGCCAGAATTAGGCTTTTCTTTCTCCAAATCATTCATTATTTACTGAAGCTTGAAGAGATTCTTCACGCTGCTTCGCTCCATTCAGAGTGAAAAGGTATTTCAAGTGACCACAAATTACTTTGTCAATTGAGAGGTAAAACGTGATAATCGTGGCATGACCAATCAAGAAACAAACTGGTGGCGTTTTGGCGTGGTTTATCAAATTTATCCACGCAGTTTTCAGGACAGCAATGGCGACGGAATCGGCGATCTGCCCGGCATCACCCAGCGACTCGATTACCTGGTTGATTTGGGCATCGACGCAATCTGGATCTCCCCCATGTATCCTTCTCCGATGGCCGATTTTGGGTATGACGTCAGCAATTACGTTGATGTGCATCCGATGTTTGGCACGTTGGATGATATGGATGCACTCATCGCGGCCGCTCACGAGCGCGGCCTGCGGGTCATCCTCGACCTGGTGCCCAATCATTCCAGCGATCAACACCCGTGGTTTCAAGAATCCCGATCCTCAAGGGACAACCCCAAACGGGATTGGTATTTCTGGCGCGATCCGGCCGCGGATGGTGGACCACCCAATAACTGGCTCAGCCGTTTTGATGGTCAGGCCGGTTGGACCCTAGACGAAACCACCGGCCAATATTATCTACATTCCTTCTTAAAAGAGCAGCCGGATCTCAACTGGCGCAATCCGGGGCTGCGCGCGGCGATGCTCGACGTCATGCGTTTTTGGTTTCGCCGTGGGGTTGACGGCTTTCGAGTGGACGTCTCCTATCGGGTTATGAAAGATGAAGCGCTGCGCGACAATCCGCTCAATCCCCACTATCTACCCGGCAAAATGGACCCTCACAAACGGCTGGTTGAACGGTACAGCAAAGACCTTCAGCCGGATATTCACGAATTTAATCGCTGGCTGCGTGCGGTCGCCAATGAATTTCCCCAGCGGGTGCTGATCGGTGAGATCAATTTGCCACTGGAGCGGTTGGTGACTTATTTCGGCCGCAATGATGAAATCCATCTGCCGTTCAATTTTCATCTTATATTTACACCCTGGAATGCCGAAGCGATTCGAAGCATGGTTGATCGATATGAATCGCTCCTGCCGGAGGACGCGTGGCCCAATTACGTCCTTGGAAATCACGATCAGCATCGCGTGGTGGCCCGTATTGGAGAAGCGCAGTCTCGGGTGGCCATGCTGCTGCTGTTGACCCTGCGCGGCACACCGACCATGTATTATGGGGATGAATTGGGCATGCCTGATGGGGTTATTCCCCCAGAACGGGTGCAGGACCCCTGGGAGAAATTTGTGCCGGGGATGGGGTTAGGGCGCGATCCGGAGCGAACCCCAATGCAGTGGGACGACAGCGCAGCGGCCGGATTCAGTGCGCCCGGCGTCGAACCGTGGCTGCCGCTGG
>JASJCR010000031.1 GCA_030065875.1 Ardenticatenaceae bacterium
ACCGGGCGAAACCCGTCGGTACAGTTGGTCACAAAGGTGCCGGGCCGGGTTCCCAGCATATTGCCCCCTCGAGCCAGAACCATGACATATTTCTGAATATCGGCCCAGGCCCAATCACTAAACCCCGGGGGGATATGGCCATCAGAAATAAAGGTGTGCCCGATCGGGTAACTATGACAACATCCCTCCGGTTTCCATTCAACGCCTTCTGTGTACGCATCAACCAATTCCTGATTAAACGTCTTTTTGATCACGGTTATGCGCACTTGATAGGGGGTTAACATCGGTTTTTAACTCCGTTGAGTCATCCATCTCGCTGGCAAGCAAACCAAACGGATAACTCACATGCGGTGATAATCAGCTGTGGGCTGTGTTACCAGCCCACATGCAGGCAAAGCAAAGCCAGCAGGATATATTCCATCTGACCGTCCTTATTTTCCGCCAAAAACCCGAGCGTACTGTCGAGAATTAGCTCAACTTCGGCCGTCAGATGGGTTCGAGGCCAGCGCAGCAACACGTCATACAGGTGCTGGACACCTTCATTCGTCTGTTCACGTGCAAATGCCACCCGGCATTTTTCAAGTTCGGGAATGATCGTGTCCCGGTCGGGCAGGTCGGCCGGCAGCGTGGTCGTGATTTGGCGCAGGGCCTGGGCGGTTGTCGTTGACGCATCAGTGCGAAAACCACGCAGTAAGCCGACAAAGTAGGTTTCCTCATCAACCAGACGTGCCAGGGACAACGCCAATTCCAGCCGCGCACCGGGGTTGTGGGTCGCATCCAGCAGGTTTACCAGCTGACCGGCCGCCGCTTTCATCCTGAGTTTGCCCAGGGTAGAGGCGTAGGCCATTTGCAGCCCCTTATCAGTTTCCTGTGCCAGACGACTCAACAGCAGGGGACCGGCGTCCCTGTCATCAACGGCACCCAATGCGCGGGCGCTGTGGGCCCGAATCGAACGATATTCCGAATCGAGCCCTTGGCGCAAGGTTGGAATGGCTTCTTCTCCTCCCATGCGCCCCAAAGCCCAGGCGGCCACCACACTTAAAGAGAGCTCGGTCCCTTCTACAATTTTGATCAGCGCCTGGACCAGGCGCGGCTCGGGCGTCATGCGCGCAATGGCGATCACCGCTTCAAAGCGCACATTGAATCGCGGATCAATAAGGGCATCAAGCAGTTCCTCTACCGTTAAACGGCTTTGCGAGCGACCCAGCCTGGCGGTCATGGAAATGGCCGTTTCCTCATCTTTGGCCCAGTAATAGCGGGGCATGGTCACCAGGGCCACAAACGGATTTCCGTGAAGGAACAAATTGGCAAATTCAACGAGTGAAAAAGGGCTGTCGGCCCGTACCCCGCGAAACAACCACAGGCTGAATAGCAGGAGCCCCAGCCCCAAGAGGTATAGTGGGGTATGGGGATTGAGCTGGATAAAAATTATTTGACCGGAGAGATTGTCAAACAACGCCAGCAACCAGCCTCCCAGCCATTGGCTGACGCCACCGACAATTCCCACGGCCGCATAGTAGAGCGCCATGTATTCGTTATTCTTATCTGGTGGAACAACCCCGACATACAGCAAGCGGCCGGAGCCGATCGCCCATCCGACCGTCGCCATCCCCTGCACAATCGAAATGACGAGGGCTACCGGCAAGCTCAAGGGGGTGCCGATGGGCATCAGCAGCCATCCCAAAGGGAGCAGCAGTTGGGCCACAACAGCGGTCAACATCACCGGCTTGCCCCCATAACGATCGGTAGCCCATCCCCACAAAAACGTCGTGGTCAAGCCGCCGATCATGGCGGCTGTTTGCAACCAGACAATCGCCCCCTCGTTCAAGCGCACCACGTCTTCCATAAAAACCGGAATGAACGAAAACATCGGCACCGTGGCCAGGGTCACCAGGGCCAAACCGAATAAAAAATTGCGCAAATTCTTGTCACGAAGGGCATTGCGCAGCTCACCTATGGAGGTCGCGGCCCCGGCGGTCCGCTGCACCGGCGCGCCACCCGGCCGAAATGAAGCGGTCCAAACCGAAACAAAGCCCATCAAAACACCGATCCCAATTAAAACCATGAACCGTTCGAGACCCACCGCCGAACCGATGATGAGCCCCCCAATCGAAGTCGCCACCACGCCGGTCAGATTGGAAACAATGTTGGTTGTTGCCGAAAATTTGCCCCGGATACTGTTGGGAACATATTCTTGTGACCAGGGAAACAAGGCGGTTTCTGAAATGGCGCGGCACAACGCCACCAGCAGCACAATGGCCATAATAAAATAGAGCGTCAGTTGTCCCCCAAAGCGAGCCCCCATCCACGGCGTGAACAGTAAAAAGGCGGTAATGACCTTGCGTGCCCCATAAAACGTAAGAAAGGTTCGTTTGTAGCCGTTGCGAGCCACGGCCGGGGCAATAAACAAGGCGATCAAACCAAAAAAGGGGAAAAATGAGAGCAGCAGCCCGATTTGAATGGTATTGAGGCCCAATTCACTGAGAAAAAGGACGAAAGCGGAACCAAAAAAAGTGTACTGCACAAACACCATGTTGGCCGCATTTGAGGCAACGCTCCAGGGCAGCAGCCTGATTTTCTCCTCGTTTGTGGGTGGCAGCGACTCGGCTAGAGACATGGTTTTATCGACCTGCAGTTCGCATCATGATCGTCTACCGGCCGTGGGGTCTGACGACCGGCGACAGCGGCGACCATCATCACGATTCCCAGCGATCGGGATTAATCCCGGGCGCTTGCCGAGCCATGTTGGCGGGTTTATTGGCCACATCAAAATCAGCCCGTCGAATATTGCGATCGATAAAATAGGGGCGAATGTTGGCGGGCAGACCAGCCACATCGGTCTCATCCCATGGCGCGACTTCGGCCACAATCGGGCCGGCCCAGGCCGGCCGATAGGCGATGGCCAGCATTCGCCGGGCATAGGTCCCCACGTTGGGAAAGTTGCCGTGAAAGACTTTGTGGTTGAGAAGCAAGGCGGAACCGGCCGGGGCGGGGACCATGACTTCCTGGGGGTGAGCGGCGTAACGCTTATAGGGGTTGCCATCCGCGTGGAGGGAGAGATGGGAGCGCGGGACGACGCGAAAAGGGGACACTTCAGGCGTCAGCTCATCTAAATAGTAAAGGACGCGAATAATAATCGGACAGCTACCCTCGTACCCAAAAATGGCAGAGCCATAAGGTTGCCCATCGGTATGCAGACTGATCCCGGGGTGACCGGGTTCAGAAATGGCATAGGCGTACGTCATAAAAACGAGATCATCCCCCAACACCTCTTGTAAAAATCCGGTCACCGGTTGATGGTCGATGAGTTGCGTGATCGCTCCCCCTTGCCACTGCATATGGCCACAGGTACGCTGGTGAACGCTGTAATCCATGGGATTGGTCCTGACGGCCGCCGTCTCCTTCCGCAGTTGAGCCAACAACGCAGGAGAAAGCACATTCGGTAAAATTAAGTACCCTTCCATCTCTAATTGGCGCAGCTGTTCGCCACGGCTCAATGTGGACCAATCACGTCGATCAATTTGGGGAGTGGGCATGAGACATTCTCCAGGGATTTTCAAGATGCCAGAGGGAAAATCTGGCCGGCGTTGTAATAAAAAATATCTTCAATTTGCCTGTCGCTTAATTTCAATCTGCGGAAAGCAAGGATCAAACTTCTCAGCGATTCCAGGCCTACCAGAACCGGCCGCAGCTTGATGTGTTTTTCGTCTGTATCCATTTCGCTGGCATAAAACCAGTGAAATGAATCCCCAACCGCCACGCAGCGCCCCCGAATATGGCTGACATGAAAATCTGTGCCATAGAACAGGCGTTGATGGCCCATCGTTTCGATAATCGCTTCAAACGCCCCGGCCTCAGTTACGGCCGATGTGTCAAACCACACATTGGACAACCCTTTCAAGGAGTGAATCCCTTCGATGGTGTGCCAGGGATTAAAGCCGCGCGCCGCGTGGGCCAAGATGAGCTGCATGCCGGGGTAGGTTTCGCAATATCGCCGAATCGTGGCCTGGTTGATCGGATCGGCCAGGGCCCGGTCACGGACCATGTGCAGAGTAATCGAAAGTCCCAGCCGATCGGCCACCTGCACCTGCGCTTCGGGGAGATAGGCTTCGATCGGGGCCTGCCAGGTAGGGGTGTCGATTTGTGCCATGGTGTGATAGCATTTGAGCCCCACAAACCCCAATCGTTCAACCTCCCCGGCAATATAATCGAGGTCCATTTCGGGTGATATGATCATTTGCCCAAAAGCATTTTTGCCGGCCGGTCCGTTGACTTCGGCCGCCACGTACTCGTTGTTGGCCACGCGATCACCGGTAAAGGCCAGGCCAAAAAACAACCCCCCTCGTGTGCGGCCGCCCGGATGCAGCCATTCACTGTACTCGTAAAATTCGTTTAGCCCCTGGGGATTGGGGGTGTCGTCAAAACCGGAGCCGATCGCCTGGTTTGGAAAATGTTCATGCCGAAACAGATGCGCATGGGCATCAAAGATTTTGTCGGGCAAAAAAGGAACGATCTCTCGGTCGAGAAAGAGCTGATCTTCTTCACGCCATTGCCAGGTAACCATCGCTTTTTTCCTCCTACTTGATCACGTGGTTTAGGTACTTCATCTCTCAAGTTGCTTAAAGAAAAGGACAAGGATTAACACAGATCGAAGAGAGAAAAGCGTTTCAACTCTAAAAAATTCGTGATGTGAAAGGTATGTCGAGGCAGTTGAACCACTATTCACGCCAATTAAAAATCACACCCAACATCGATTTCTCGCGACTGTACGCCATTTCATAGGCGTTGACCATGTCGCTGTAGTGAAAGCGATGGGTAATAAGCCGTTTGGGTTCCAGGCGGCCGTCGGCCATCAATGACAGAACGTGTTCTGCCGCTCGATCGGCCGCCCAACGATCCTGATTGTGAAAAGGAAATGAACCGCTGTTGGGGAAGAGGTAGCCGGCCGGGCCGGATACGGCGAAAAGCGAAATCCCTTTGATATAAAAGAGCTCCATAGGCAGCGGGTTAAAGTTAAGGGGTGTTTCACCCCGCCCCAACAGGCTGACAATCGAAACCCGGCCGTTGGGACGCACAATATCGAGCGCTGTTTGGAAAGCCGGCCAGGGGTTGGCGGTCAAAATGACCAGATCAATCCCGACGCCATTGGTAAACGCATCGAGCTTGTCCTTTAAATTTGGGTCATCAGACAGGAAACCGGCATGGGCCCCCATCTGCGCAGCCATTTCCAGGCGGAGCGGGCTGTTGGCGATGGCCGCCACCCGCCCGCCAAAAAGAGGGCCCAGAGCAATCGCCCCCAGACCCAGTACCCCAACACCCACAACCGCCACATTTTCACCCGGCTGAAACAGCGCCTTGCGATAACAGTGGGCGCTCAAAGCATACAGGTGAGCATAGACCGCATCTTCCGGGTCTACACCATTGGGAACCTTTACCAGGCTGCCCGATTCTTTCATGATGTATTCCGATTGATGGGGCTGCCGCGTCACCACCACATCCCCTACCTTGACTCGAGTCACCGCACTGCCCACCCCACGCACCCCTCCGAGATTGCTATCGCCAACCCAGCGGGGGTAGGTTGGGGCGCCCGGCACATCCTCCGCTCCTTCATAGTTGCCGCGATCAGTCCCAATTTTAAAGGCACTGATCTGAGTCTCAATCCATATTTCATCTGCGGCCAAGTTGCTTGTATCCAGCGGCTGCTCTTCGATGGTCAGATTGCGTGGACCGTGTAAGATGGCGATTTTCATGGGTTTTCCTGCTGCCGGTTGTGTCATGGCCCTCCGGCCAGACTCAAAATAAAATCAATTAGACAAGAAAATGGGTGATCTGACCTGATCGACCGGCGTGAAGTTGATGGCCGGAAAAAGGAATCAATCATCGACTGGTATAGTTGCAGTACCAGTATGCCACACCCTGATATTGGCGTCAATGTGATTGCAAAATCTTCCCCCGCGGGCCAGTTTGACCGATTGCGGAGCGATCTAGAGTGTGGTATAGTGGTCCTGTAACTGAACCAGTTCTCAGATAAAGGCCACGCCGTCTGGAATCTGTAAATTTGCAACACAACTGGCGGGCAGTATGGCTAATTTACAAAAAATCCGACATACAACCCAGATCCAAGGCTTAATTTTATATGACAACATCTGCGGCTCCTGGAGCACCAAAGCCCGAAAACAAGGGGGTGGCACGATCATTGGCCTTGTACGAACGAGCCGGGCAGCTCATCCCGGGTTGGACGCAGTTGATCAGTCGACGCGCCAGTCAATTTGCCCACGGCCACAGCCCCATTTATGCCCTCAGTGCCAAAGGGTCCCGTTTTATCGACATCGATGAAAATGAATATCTCGATTGGGTCAATGCGGTCGGCGCAATTATCCTCGGTCATGCGGACGAAGTCGTCAATGCGGCCGTCAAAGAGCAAATCGACCGCAGCAGCCTATTCACACTCAACAGCCCCCTGGAAATTGAACTGGCGGAACTCCTCAACGAAGTTATTCCCAGTTCCGAAATGGTTCGCTATACCAAATCGGGTGGGGAAGCCAACGCCCTGGCCGCCCGCATCGCCCGCGGGACAACCGGCCGCGACATCATCTTGTTTTCAGGCTATCATGGCTGGCACGACTGGTATCAATCGGCCAACTACCTGGTCGATCCTCAAAGCGGTGAATTCCCCTTCGCCGGCATTGAACCTATCGGCGTCCCCGAAGCACTGGCCGGAACGGCCGTGCCATTTGCTTGGGGTGATCTGACCCAACTGCAAGCTCTCCTGGACAAACACCACGGGCAAGTCGCCGCGATCATGATGGAGCCTTTGCGCTCGGAGCTGCCACCGGCCGGCTATTTAGAAGGGGTCAAAAAACTGGCTCACGATCACGGTGCGCTGCTCATCTTTGACGAGGTCTCTTGCGGCTGGCGGATGCATATTGGCGGTGTGCAGGCCTACCTAGGGGTCACCCCCGACATGACCGTCCTGGCCAAGGCGATGTCCAATGGATATCCGATGGGGGCTGTTGTTGGCTCCCGGGAGGCGATGGAACCGGCCAAAAATATGTTTATCTCCAGCTCTTACTGGAGCGACAACATCGGTCTGGTAGCGACACTGACCACCATTCGCGAGCTACAGCGGCGCAACGCTCCCCAACAATTCGAAGCCATTGGCGAAGCGCTGCGGACGGCATTAAATCGAGCCATCACCGATGCTGGTCTGAGCGGCCGCTGCACCGGCCTGTCTTACGCCCCGGCTATCTCGCTGGAGCTGCCGGATGAATCCCTGCGGCCGCAAGTCCACACCCTCTTTATCCAGGAAATGGCCAAACGAGGCATCCATACTTACATGGGGTTTAAGGCGACTCTGGCTCATACGGAAGCGGATATTCTAGAAACCGGTCGCATCGCCACAGAGGCGTTGGCCGTCATTAAACAAGGGCTTGTGGCGGGCACACTCAGCGATCTTCTGCAGAGTGATCTCAAAAAAGAACCGTTCCGTCGACTGGTCCGCTAAAATATTCAGGAGGATCACATGCTCATTGTGGATGCTCATTTGGATCTGGCCTGGAACGCCCTGCAGTGGAACCGCGATCTCCTGCAAACGGTGAACACCATCCGCACCATCGAAAGCGGCATGCCCGGCAAAGGGCGGGCGTTGGGCACGGTCTCTTTGCCGGAGATGCGCCGCGGGCGAGTGGCGGTTTGCTTCGCCACCTTATTGGCCCGATCGACCGGCCGTGCCGCCCCGCATATCGATTTTAGCTCCCCCACCCAGGCCTACGGCATCGCTCAGGGGCAGCTGGCTTACTACCGCGCTCTGGAGCGGGAGGGGCACATTTGCATTTTGGCCAAGGGAGACGCGCTACAGAAGCACATCATCGCCTGGCAGCAGTGGGAAGCGGCCGGTGCCCTTGAAGACGCTGCCCCCCCTCTGGGGTTTGTCATCAGCATGGAAGGGGCTGATCCTATCAGAGACCCTGATCAACTGGCGGAATGGGTCGCGGCCGGGCTGCGGCTGATCGGCCCCACCCATTATGGTCCCGGCCGCTACGCTGGTGGCACCGGCACCGAATTGGGGTTGACCCCACTGGGTCGACAGCTGCTGGTCGAGATGGCTCGTTTGGGGATTATTCTTGATTTAACGCATTTTTCTGATGAGGCTTTTTGGGAGGCGGCCGACCTCTATCATGGACCGGTGATTGCCAGTCACAACAACTGCCGATCCCTGGTTCCCCACCAACGCCAATTCACCGATCAACAGCTTCAATTTCTCTTCGATCGAGATGGGGTGATTGGGGTTGCCTGCGACATCTGGATGCTGCTGCCCGGATTTACAGCCGGCACCACTAACATCGGCGTGGGGCTTGAGAAAGTGGCTGATCATATCGATTACATTTGTCAGCTGGCCGGCAACAGCCGGCACGTGGCTTTGGGCAGTGATCTCGATGGTGGCTTCGGCCGCGAACAATCCCCCCATGATCTCGATACCATTGCCGATTTACAACGAGTATCCACCCTTCTGGCCCAACGCGGCTATAGAGATGAAGATATCGCAGCCATCATGCATGGCAACTGGCTGCGCTTACTCAACGACGCCTGGTCAACCTGAAGGAAGCGGACCGGCCCTCTCTGGATCCGGCCCCAGAGAGCTGTGCAGATTTAATATGTCTCGCCAGGTGCGACAGTTTCACCGTACGGGGAAAATGGCTCACTCAACAGCCAATTGGTCTGATTGGTGCCGCTATCCTGAAAGATATTTCCGCAAAAAGTTAACATAATGTTAGATCTTATAAATCGGTAAATTTTTCTTGTCTTGATTGATTCCCAGAAGGAGGGTTAGTTCGATGGATATCGTAAAGGTAAAACAACACCTTTGTGGCCCGATGATACCGGTCATCACCCACTTGCATGATGACTTGACCGTTTACCCAGAGGCGATTGCCAATGAGGTCAACTACCTGGTAGAACACGGATTGGTCACCGGCAATGGGGTTTTGCTGGCGGTTGGTGCCGGGGGCGATTTTAATATGCTGTCGGTTGAAGAACGAAAAATTGCGGCCAAGGCGATCGTTGATGGAGCAGCCGGTCGCGTGCCGGTGCTGGTCGGCGCACAAGATACCAATGTCAATGTGATGATTGAAATGGCCCGCTACGCCGAAGAAATCGGCGCCTATGGCATTCAAATGAGCACCCCCTATTATTACCCCCCTTCGGATGAAGATGCCCTGGCCGTTTATCGAACAGTGCACGATGCAACTGAGGTGATTGCCATTATGGCTTACAACACCCACTGGCACGATTATGATTTCCCATTTCCCGTGTTGGATGAGTTGTGTGAACTGGAGCGGTTGGTCGCCCTAAAATGGTCGCGCCCCACCAACGGCACCGCCTATTTAAAGGGGGTGGCACGCTATGCCGACCGCCTGGCAGTAGTTGATAATGCGGGCTTGTGGGTCATGAATCACATGCTGGGCGGCACCGGTTTCATTACCCACCTGGCTACGATTTGGCCGGAAAACGACCTCGAAATCTGGCATTTGCTGCAGGCCGGGGAATATACTCAAGCCCAGCAAAAGATGATGGCCGCCAACTGGCTGTGGCAGGAGTTCCGGTCAAAAATGGCCCGACGCACCAGCGGTGAATCCCCGCCGGTCAAAGCAGCCCTCAACATTCTGGGTCGTTATGGGGGGCCCAGCCGGCTGCCGGCTCGCACCTTAACCGCGGACGAACGGTCGGAACTTACCGACCTGCTAACCCAGATCGGCGTCCCGGCGCTGCAATAGGAGAAACAGCTGGTGATCGATTTAACAGGTCAAGTCGCCCTCATCACCGGGGCTGGACGGGGCATTGGCCAGGGATGTGCCGTGGCCCTGGCCCAGGTTGGGGCAACAATAGTTATCAATGATCGTCCAGGAAGCCCCGATCTGGCCGCCACGGCCGCAGACCTTGCGACCCTCGGGGTTCCAGTACATGCGGTCGAAGCAGATGTTTTTACCCGGGTCGGGTGCGAGCTGCTGCTCGAACAAACAAAGGCCCTGACGGGGCAGATTGACATCCTCGTCAGCAACCCGGCCCGCAGCACCCGCGCCCCCTTTTTAGATTTTAAGCTAGAAGATTTTGAAAGTACCATTCAGGCGACCTTGATCGGCGGGTTTAATATGAGCCAGCTGGCGGCACGAGCGATGGTCAAACAGGGTCAAGGAGGTAAAATTATTTTTATTTCTAGCGTTCACGCCGAACGACCCTACCAAACAGCCGTAGCGTATAATGCGGCCAAGGCCGGGCTCAACCATATGGCGCGCACAATGGCCCGCGAACTGGTGGTCCATCACATAAACGTCAACGTCATTGAACCAGGCTGGATTGGCACACCAGGCGAATACGAGAATTATTCGTATGAGCGGGTGCAACGTGAAGGAGCAAAGCTGCCATGGGGCCGATTGGGCACCCCGGCCGATATTGGTCAGGCGGTCGCTTTCCTGGCCTCATCGGCCGCAGATTACATTACCGGGTCGATTTTGGCGGTAGACGGCGGCTTTCGCGACAAAGACACCTGATGGAGAGCAAATTTATGAGAAAAAGCAAAATGCTGGCCAAGTGGCGGGCAAACAAACCGGCACGCGTGGCGGCGATGGGCCATGTTCTGCCCTTTTTTATTCGCTATGCTGCCCATTACCGCTATGATGGCATCTGGCTCGATCTCGAGCACCGCAATATGGATGGCCGTGAGGTCCAGCATTTACTGGCGCTGGGTCATCTATTTGACATCGACATCATGGTCCGGCCGCCAACGACGATGCGCACCCAGCTTTACCGTTATCTCGAAGATGGGGCCACCGGTTTGATGGTCCCCTTTGTCTCGACACCGGCTTTCGCTCGTGAAATTGTCGATGCGGTCAAATTCCCGCCGCTGGGCAATCGCGGGCTAGATGGCGCCGGGCTGGACAGCGATTTTGGCTTGTCGACCTGGCGACCCAACAGCACCTTTATCGCCGATGCCTTGTCGGAAACGTTTATCGTGGCCCAAATCGAAACACCATCGGCCGTGGCCCAGGCCGAGGCGATTGCTGCCATCCCTGGGATTGACATGATCTTTATCGGTCCGGGGGACCTCCAGCTGCGGCTCGATGCCGATCCGACGCAGGCATTGACGATAGCCTCTGCCACAGAAGCCGTCAAAGCAGCGGCCGAAAAAACCGGGAAACAGTGGGGGCGAACGGCCGGCTCTGTCGAGGAAATCGGCCGTTATTATGCGATGGGGGCAACGTTGGTCCCCTGGGGGGGCGATTTTGCCCTCATGAACGTACTCAAAACCGCCAGCGAGGAGCTGGATGGGCTGTCGCGTTAAGGGGCAAAAGGGTTTGATGAGTTGAGGGGCCCGATTTCCCCCTTAAGGTTCGACTGGTGAAGGATCGATTGAACGGCGAAAAATCCTTTTAAGCCTTCGAAACCCTGACCTGGTTGATGATCTTTTGGAGAAGGTTATTGCGAAGATGAAGCGTCGATTTTTGTGGCAAATCTTCCAGGATATTGATGACCTCATCCTTCGTCATTTGTTTTCGTCGAATCGATCTAATCAAAATACCCAAAGTGCTATCCAAGCGTCACGGCCACCAGGCGAGCAGCCGCATCATCGGTTAAAAAAATCGCTTCAGGATGTTGTTCCATCAGCATCAATGCAGCCTGCTCCCCATAATCGCCAAGTAAATACAAACACTCAATTTCATCCAGATGAATCAGGGGCCCGGCATCACAAACAACAACGGCCGGAGAATCACTCATCACCCGTTAAACCCCAATCAACGTCTTGGAGAATAAACTCTTCCATTAATTCATGGCGATGGGATTCTAGGTAACGGCGTAGAGCATTCAGGATTAATTCATCCAAATCACGAAACCAGCCCGCTTCATTTAAGCTCTTGGCCTGGTTGAGTAACCCCTCAGATATTTCAGTTTTTACCACTGTCGTTTTTACGGTTTCTAAAGACATATTTTTAACCCCCATCGATCAATCAAAATCATTGACGATTGGGGCCATTATACAGGATTTGTCTTCGGTCCTGGCGAATTATTCGATTAAATCGATCCTGATTTAATGGAATCAAAGCTCAAATAAGTCTACCCAGCTCTTTATCCACTATACATATTTTGGTTCGAAATTATACGGTAGCTGAGTTCTTTCCTCGAAAATATTCAACGACTAAATCGCGGGAACGACCCAGCATTGATCCCTCGTTAAATTATTGGCGGTCGCGGGTACGACAAAACAAAAAGCTCTCGAGACATCCGAGAGCTTTTGTACCTGCAATTTAGTACGGGAACGACGGGGATCGCGGCCGTATGGGTCACCAGGTGATGATTTATTCGGCTAGTTGGCACAATTATCAACTTGAACGGGACCGGCTTCTCAGAAATTCAGGGGATTCAATCACCTAAGCGATTTTTGAAAAAGATTTTGGCTTGCATCCAACCTCTTATGGCTTAATAGTCGGGATACGTGGCGAAAGAAAAGAATCGGCCGGACCTCTAAACCCATCAAAGTGATTGTCTTCTGGCAGCTCAATCACCGCCCACCCGTGAAATTCAAACATCTGGCCACCTCGCAATGTTTGTTTTAAGCAGAGGATCGTGCAGTTGGGCGTCAGCGACCCGCTGCAGATCCTTTCCAAGCCCACCCAATGATTTTAACGTTTCTTTGGCGGCCGATTCTTCCAACAGGTGATTTTTCGTCAAAAAATCGAGCCAGACCGGTATGATTTCGAACAGCGCATACGCTTCGTAATAGCGAAAGGTGAAAAGCTGCAGGAGTTCGCCCAGAAATTGATCCATCGTTTTGGTATCCGGACACAGAGGGTTGAAAACCCGGCTGCGGCCGGATCTTCTTTTGCTCTTCTTGCCTTGGCGCTGCCGACGGTTTGTTTTAAAAGGTGATGTCTCTTGTCGAAACATGACATATCGCGAGAGTTCCGTTAAACCCATCCCGACCTTAGCGGCAGATAACCCTCTTTGAAAATGGGCTTCGTAAAAACAGGCGTTGCACAGCAAATCCAGGCTCTCTTCACTCAAGTTTGGTGCCTCAGAAAGGATATTTTCTGCTGTGGTGGCGGTCACTTTTTGCCGGCCGGTCATGTAGTCCAGCCGCGTGGTCATCGCCTCCGGAACAATAGTCAGATCATACCGGTCGAAATTATCAGTGAGGTGAGCCGAGGTCAGATCGGGATTCTGCTCCAGAAGATAAAGCAAATCTAGAAACACCAGGCGCTCCATAAACTCTGCCAGAACCCAATCGTCCAGATCTCCATCTTGAGAGACGGAAGAGAACGCCAGCTGCAGCCCTTCATGCAATATGTTCAATTTTCCATGATAGGAAAGCCCGCTGATCAATCGATCGTAGTGATCGAGGCTCCGCCCGGCGATTTGGGAAGCCTGATTAAACAGGGCTTTTACGGCCGCATCTTCCCCCTCAAACAAGGCAATTTGCATGCGCCAGTCCAGCATATTGGGTAGCTCCTGCTCATATGCCTCGGGCGCGGTTTCCTGTATTTTATCGAGAAGCTGCAGGAAACGTACTGTTTCCCCTTGGACAAGCGCCTGCTTAAAAAGGGTATTGGCCACTTCAAAAACCGTTTCGTCGTCAAATATTTCCGGGTCTTCCGCCAGAGCCCGGGTGGCCATTTCCCACTGTGTTTCATAAGTGGTGTCCAAAAACGCTTCGAAAAATGCGTTAATGCGTCCCAAAAGTGGATCGTCTTCTGCATTACTAAGTGCCTCTGGTCCAAAGTCAGAGGAGGGGTCCACAAGATTTTCGAATGTATTTTGCTCCACGGTTTGTTGAGCAGCCTGTCTGGCCGCTTTGTCTTTCGCCAGACAGCATTTTTTATACTTTTTACCGCTGCCGCACGGGCAGGGATCATTTCGGCCG
This sequence comes from Ardenticatenaceae bacterium, assembly GCA_030065875.1. Lineage (GTDB taxonomy): Bacteria > Chloroflexota > Anaerolineae > Promineifilales > Promineifilaceae > WTJY01. The sequence continues at coordinate 13,913 of JASJCR010000031.1, forward strand.
ACCATTGTCTCTACCTCAGCTTTGTCTTCTTTCATGGGTCAAGTCATTCATAGTTTAAAGTATAAAGAAGGGCTTTCCTTAACGGTACGTTTCTCTATAATCTTTACACTTTCCACTCTCCAATTTTAGAGGCATTAGGGGATGTGAGGCCATCTAAATGCAGCATCATTCAAATTTAAATATCAGGATTATACAGATTAAAAGGATTCCCCCTTTAGATGGGCGAAAATTCGTGTCATTCGTGAAATCCTGTTCTAATTGTTTGGTTCTGGCAAGTACCATTGCCAACGTTAGAATTTCATATACAATTTAAGTTGATAGGGAGACAGAGGGACCGTTTACCCTTCAAAAATTCAAACAATTAAATACGGGGCGTGCCTATGATGATTGGCTTTGATTCATGCCTGCATGGTCAATGCAGGCAATCATTATTAGGAGATTACATCATGCCTCGCAAGCGTAAGCTTACAGCAACCCTTTTCTCTATCTTTGTTCTTGCTTTTTTGACCGCGCAATCGGTCTTGGCCGCGACGTATACGCTAAATGAAACCCTTCCTCCAGACCCTGTTGATCTAATTACTCCAACACCAGATTGGAATTTTGAAGGAAATATTAATGAGTTGAGAATTGGATCGGTTGAAAACCTGGGTGATCTCAATGGGGATGGCTTCAACGATATCGGTTTGGGTGTACGCAATCATAATGGCGGCTTAGGCGGCGTATTCGTCTTCTATGGATCCAACACAGGGCCAGCGCCGGTTCCCGACATTATTATTGAAGGGGATCAGGCTGGTGCTCACTTCGCAAGTTATCTTCATGAAGGGGGCGACTTTAATGGCGATGGGTATGACGATTTAATCGTTGGAGCCCAACGGTATGACAACGGTGAGTCGAATGAAGGTCGCGTCTACGTATATTATGGCTCACCAACCGGTGTCTCAAATACCCCTGGCTGGTTTGTCGAAAGCAACCAAGCCAACAGCCAATTCGGATCCAGAGTCGCTTCGGCCGGTGATGTGAATAACGACGGGTATGATGACGTCGTGGTTGGCGCGCAATTTTATGAGAATGGGGAGTCTGGAGAAGGAGCCGCCTTTCTGTATCTTGGATCAGCCTCCGGATTACAAACAACACCGGCATGGACAACAGAGGGCAATCAAGTTGGCGCACGGTACGGGGTGGATGTCGGCCGTACTGGTGACGTCAATGCAGACGGATATGATGATTTCTGGGTTACCGCCTGGTGGTATGACAACGGTCAGGTTGATGAAGGTCGCGCCTATGTCTATTATGGCTCACCAGCTGGCCCAAGCACAACACCGTCTTGGACTTATGAAAGCAACGAAAACAACGGCTGGTTGGGTTTTGGGGGGAATGCTGGAGATGTAAACGACGACGGATTCGATGACGTGGTATTTTCCCAACACCGGTTTTCAGCGTCAACGTTTCAAAATGGTAATTTTATGGTTTTCCATGGATCCGCCTCTGGATTACCGGCAACCCCTAATTGGGAAATCAATCATATCAGTGAAGGCCAGAACATTAGCGGACCCGCCTACGGGGGTGATGTGAATGGTGATGGGTATTCAGATCTTGTAACCGGATCCCGATATTATACTGATGGGGAATTCAATGAAGGGGCCATGGTTGTGTATCCGGGTTCATCCACAGGCTTAACTTTTACTCCGCTGTTAATTGCCCTTAGCAACCAGGAACTCGGTTATCTAGGCAATGATGTGGCCTATGCCGGCGATGTGAATGGCGATGGGGTTGGGGACATGCTTGCAGTCGCCACTCAATTCGATAATGGAGAAGCAAATGAAGGGGTAGCCATCCTCTATTACGGTTCGGCCGCATTTGAAATAACCAATACCTCTCCGCTGCAAACCGGCATCATTGGCGATTCATATTCCGCATCCTTAACGGCTTCAGGCGGCAATGCGCCATACACGTGGTCGATAACCAGTGGCTCGCTGCCACCTGGATTAAACCTCAACCTGTCAACGGGGATCATAAGCGGCACGCCAACAGCTATTGGCTCATATTCATTTTCCATCCGCGCCACAGATTCGGATGGAAAAGCGGTGGTTAAAGATTTCGAAATGGACATTATTTATCCACCGCTGGATATAATCACCTCCTCCCCATTGCCTTCCGGGACGATAGGCGTGCCCTATTCGACGATTATTGAAGCGACAGGGGGAGTGCCGCCGTACTCCTGGTCGGTTATCTCTGGCGCGCTGCCCACCGGCCTATCCCTTAACTCTGCCACAGGTGAAATCAGTGGCACCCCAACCACGGCCGGCACCTTCGCCTTCACCATTCAGGTCATGGACAGTGCCGGACAAACGGATTCAGGTCCATTTGCAGTTGAGCCGCCACCCTCGAACGGCACGGCCGGGACGGGATACTCCCAACCGATATCGGTTATCGGGGAAGGAGGTTCTGGTGGTGGCGGAGGTGAGTCAACCTGTAATAACTATGAAGTCGTCAGCGGGACATTGCCTGCTGGATTAACGCTTGACCCTACAACCGGAATTGTCAGCGGTACCCCAACGGATGGCGGCATCTATGACTTTACCGTAGCTTGTGTCATCACCTCTGGTCCAAACACCGGCCAAACGGCCACCAAACAGTTCACCATTACCATCAACAATCCGGAACCGACCCTGGACGCCCTGAGTCCCGGCTCCGGTATCGCCGGTGATCCCGAGACGACGGTGACCCTCTACGGCACCAACTTCGTTCAATCCTCCGTAGCCCGCTGGAACGGCAGCGACCGGCCGACCACTTACCTCTCCAGCACCGAGCTGCAGATGACCGTCAGCGCGGCCGATCTGGCCGACGTTGGCTCCGGAACGATCACCGTCTTTAATCCGGAACCAACCGGCGGCACCTCCAACGCCTTGACCTTTGACATCCTGCCGCCCAACCTCCCACCGGACGCCGTTGATGACGAGATCACCACGCCAGAAGACACGGCCGTCGACATCGATGTCCTGGCCAACGACACCGATCCGGACAACGATGTGCTGACCATCACCAGCTTTACCCAACCGGCCAACGGGGATTTGGCTCTCCAGCCAAACGGCACCTTTGTTTACACTCCGACGCTCAACTTCCACGGCAGCGACAGCTTCACCTACACGGTTGAAGACGCCTTTGCCGAAACCGACACGGCCGCGGTTGACATCACCGTCACCCCGGTCAACGACCTGCCGGAGGTCGCTGTCGACACAGCTGTGGTGACCGTCAGCGAAGGTCAAACGGCCGCCAACAGCGGTACGCTGAGCGATGTCGACGGGGATACCTTGACCGTTTCAGCCAGCATCGGCACAGCCGTTAACCACGGCAGCGGCAGCTGGTCGTGGTCGTTTGCCTCTGATGACGGCCCGGCCGAAAGCCAAACGGTTGTCATAACCATTGATGACGGCAATGGCGGACAGGCCACCGTTACCTTTGCTCTGACCGTTGAAAACGAGGCCCCCACGGCCGTCTTCAGCGCTCCACTGACCGTCAACGAAGGAGATTCGTTTGCGATCGACCTCGACCAGCCAGCCGATCCCTCTCAGGCGGATACGCAGGCCGGGTTTGAGGTCGCCTTTGACTGCGGCAGCGGCTTTGGGCCGTTCTCGGCCGCGGCCAGCGCTACCTGCCAGACCGCCGATGACGAGGTGCGCACGGTCGCCGCTCAAATTCGGGACAAGGACGGCGGGGTATCGACCTACAGCCAGGTTGTGACCGTCCTGAACGTCGCCCCGACCGTCACCGTGGGAAACGATCAGCTGCTGATCCTGGGTGAGCTGCTGACCGCCTCGGCCGCGTTTAGCGATCCGGGAGCCGACAGCTGGACGGCGCAGGTCGATTTTGGCGACGGCAGCAGCCCCCAGCCGGTGACCATTGACGGTAATTCGCTGACTTTCAACCATCTCTACGCGGCCGCGGGTGAGTACACCATGACCATAACCGTCACCGATGATGACGGCGGCACGGGCAGCAGCAGCTTTGTGGTTGTGGTGCAGACCCCGGCTACGGCCGTTGAGGATCTCATCGATGTGGTTGGCCAGCTTGATCCGCCGGTGAACGGCCTGGACTCAAAGCTAAACAGCGCCCTGGATAATTTGAATGACGGCAATCCCAACAACGATCATGCGGCCGTGAACAACCTGGAGGCGTTTATCAGCCACGTTGAGGCGCAGCGGGGGAAGAAGATCACCGATGAGGAGGCGGACAACCTGATTGCGGCCGCGCAGCGCCTTATCGACGTGCTCTCAGCGCCATAAATTTCGCTTGTAAACCTGACATCGTTATTTGTAGAAATAGAATATGAAGGAGGTCGTTCGAATGATGACCTCCTTCTTTCAAAGTGATAGTGGATAATTAGTGATGTGGCCTACTCAAAAAAATTTCATCCAGTTTAAGGCACTAAAAAAGTTTAAGCAGGATACCAATTTTATAAAAATTATATTCTTTCCTTCGAAAAACCATTCTGAGTATATTTGAAACAAGGAAAATTGTAATGTCAGAGTCTTCGCATTCACAAATGGGTTTTAGAGAGCCAATCAATCAAGTAAGGGACTTAAATGTAAGGGGGAATTTAATCCAGGGAAACAGTTATGAAGGCGATCATATTAGTGCCGAACGAATTATCTACAACACTATTTTTCAATCATCGACTTTAGACCCGAGTTTCGATCGGATTAGCATAGGCCCATTTTCAGATAAGAAAATTTCAAAAAACATTTGTGACCTAGCAGAGGTCATCCTCAAAATGAAGCAAAATTTCACCGTTTTGTTGGGAAGTTATGAAATTGGCTGGGATCGCGTACTTTTTGAAATTTCATGGATATTGAAGAAAAACCTTGAATTGAACAGTCCGAATGAAATTCAAGTATTCATCGGAAATCAATCATCGGACTTGGATTTGAAGCGAGCCTTGCGCAAAAAAGGCTATGAGAAATCTATCTTTATTCTGAAAAACCTTTTGCCAAGCCAGATTAAATTTGACTATTATGGAGCTTTTAGTGTAGCCCGGGAAAAAGGTAGTTTCATTGTGGCAAATTCATTGGCAATGGAATCGAATTGGGTCAAAGAAAACGAAAAGAACCGTAGGTTTTTTAAACGACTCAATTTAAATGATTTGTATTCGGAGGATTTTATTCACAATTATCTTTCGGAGAAATTGACAAACTTTTCTGATCCCAAATTAGATCAATTTAAAGGATCAAAAGAGGGAGAGGATATTACAAGGTATTTAGCTAAAAACCTTAAGTCGAGGAAATACATCGATGCTTTTGTTTACGAATTAGAAACCCATTCAGACAAAGAAAGTTCACTAAAAAACAGGCAAAAATTGAAATCAGTTATTGATCGCATTAAGGATCACTCACGCGAAATATCTTTCTGGTGGGTTAACTTATCTGCGCGCAACCAGCTAATTGCTATCTCATTGCTATTTTTTGAAGGAATGTATCTTGATAAGATATTCACCTTAGCGAACCATATTTATTTTAGAGATTGGAAAAATAGAGATCCTAGTCTTCGAGCGTTTGACATTGTCGATTTCAGATATGTAAGTGAACAGTTTACGATAATTAAAAACGACAAATCCCAAACTCAAATTCGATGTTCGGGAGGGGATGATTTAAAACAGAGAATTATCAACTGTGCCTGGGAGTCACATCAGGAATATATTCTTGGAGCCCTCCCAATAATTGTTCAACTACTTTGTAATTCGTCGACCAGACTTGCAAGGACCGACGAAATTCTGATTAAATTTAATGCGGTAGAGTTAAGGCAATTCCGTTTGTCAGCAGCAGATTTTTTATCCGACTTAGGATATCGATATTTCCCAGCAATTAACTGGTATTTTTTATTACTTGCTGGGGATAAAAGCAGAGAAGTTCGTTTTCTTGCAGCTCAAATTATCTCACGATGGAGAGGCATTGATAGCAAACGAGGACTAGATGAAATAATAAATTTAACTTCCCACCTCGACTATGGGAAGTTCAAATTTAAACGAAGAATTTGCAGGCATTATGGTATCGATGAGGTCATCTTTCAGTCTAATGTAGTTGCCACTATTGCCATCATTCTGAGTAACGCAATGCTTTATGATGTTCCCAATAAAGCGAGCAGTTTTCTCAAAGATAACTTTGTAAAAATAATTTATTTATCAGACCAGGATGAAAAACTTCGAAACCAATTAACCGATGGTCTAATCTCAAATGTTATTTCACGACATTGGGAAGTATTCGGTGATGACATCTATGAAATTGCAAAACGATCCCAATTTATATCGGAAGTTACTAAAGGCTTAAGTGAGGCTCATCTGGTTTCCCCTTCAAAGATCGTTCGACTAATGGATAGATGGGAGATGCTCACCTCAGTTAGCACGGTCCTCTTTAACAATGATCTAGAATTGAGATTTAAGCTCCTGGTACATACTTTAATCAAAATCGCTAACGCATACTACGAGGATAATAATTCACAGGAGTTTAAAACTGTATTTCTTCGAATTAACCGGTACTTGATCACAATAATTCAAAACTGGAACCGTCTTCCTCAACTTAGGCAGGATTTTTTTGCAACTTTTTGCAGAGCTGTTGAATATTTAGCGGATATCGAAACAGAAATTAATGACGAAATTTCTGTTTTTCTTTATCACCTTCCTTTCGAGGAACAAAAAAATCTTGCTATTGCGCTGATTACTAAATATTTTAAAGAAAAAATCATCGTCAGTTCGGAAGAGGGTGAAACGTTTGACCTGAAACTGAAATCCTCAAAATCGGTTTCTTACATAGGTATTAACCCTGGCATTCCAATCAGATTGCAGCCCCCTTTAACTATGCAATTTCTTGAGGTTGAAAAAAACTTATTGAAGTGGATCACAATTCATCCGGATCCTTCCATGAAAGAATTCGCTTTATATGTATACTTCAACGCAATGCAAATGATCGAATTAGAAATCAATTTAAAGAACGAAAATCGAATTTTCAATTCCTCACCAGAGATTATCATTCACCTGGATAAATATCATCTGACCAACCGGCTTCAAGCAATTGAATTTAGTTGGCTTGAAAAAATAACCGTTTGGCAATTGACGCTTACCCCAGAAAAATTAAAGAAGGAAAATTCAAGATTTTTGTTGAAATATCTTGTTTACCTTGCAAATCATTATCCAGACTCTCTACATTTATTAATCGATCGTTGGAGTACAAATTTAGATGATTATACACATGACATAATCCGAAATTTCAGAGATTTGGAGTTTTGGCGAGAAAAGATATATTCTCCCTCCATTTTTAAATATTATTGGAGATGGCTGGTAATAATTAGCATCATTTTTTCTCTTGCTGAATTTGTCTGGTTGTCATACAAAAAGTTTGTAGATGAGTTGTTAAGGCAACTTGACTAGCATTACTGATAAAAAGATATCAAAACATTTTTCTTTCCCCTTCGGCCGATTTCCCTATAATAGATTAAACCTGCGCCCACACACCTGGAGAAAACAATCACATGCTCAGAGGTGGATCAACTACGGCATTTTTCAATCGATATGATACATGAACAGAAAGCGCGCGTTAAAATCGTTGAGTTCCTTACCCTCGCTAGTTGGCATGCTCATGTCCTGTGTGCAATAGTCATGTCACAGGAAGAATGATTCGCCTTCGAGAAAATATGCTGATCGGCCGGATGCGCTTCAACGGCCAAGAATACACTTCTCCCTCAGGAGCCGGGAAAAATGCCTCTGGATGGAAAGCGGTTAACGGCTGGACTTATTGGCATTTTCTTGACGAAGAAGCTGGCGAATGGGTTAAGATTGAAAAACTCAGGAAAAGTTGAGAAATGCCCAAATCTCAAAGAATATTGACCTACATTTACTGGTTTTTCCTCGGAGCTGTCGGGCTCGGAGGTGTTATCGGCGTTTTGAATGATGCGTTCGATTTTTTGACCATTGAAGTCAGTATCTGGGGGAGTGTTGTTTTGGGACTGCTGTTTTTTGGTGCACAAATATACTTAAGAAGAGTTCCCTGGCAGACAAAAAACGGCCGGATAACCAGGCTAAACATAGGGATGGTCTTTCCTTTTTTGGGAATGTTATTCCTTTTGTGGTTACCACATCTGATCGATCTTGATCCCCAAGAAACTGCATTCCTCTTAACTCCCATACCTCCAACAAACACCTTGACACCAACTCCTTCTCGCACATCAACACCGACAAGCACCTCCACGCCAACCTCATCTCTAACCCCTACATCGACAAGTACCCCGACACCAACCCCATCGCTCACGCCGGCTCCTTCTTTAACTCCGACCATTACGCTGACATCAATTTCGGCGCTTTCCTATCGTCGTGCTTTGTGGGTATGGGATCAAGACATCGTCACTGTAAGCAACAAGAAAGAAGAATTCTTTGACTTTGTAAATGCGGAGGGAATCGATACCGTGTTCCTCTATGCTTATGACTTAATTTACGAAAATCCCAATGAGCTTATTGCGTTTATAAATAACCTTCAAGAAATAAAGGTCGAATTACTTATGGGGGAACCTGATTTTGCTTTAGAAGGAAACCATGAGAAGGTTCTTGAGTTTACCAGAAAAGTTGATGATCTTAGCGCTTTGGTTAAATCTGATTATCTTCCCCTAACCGTCCATCTCGATATTGAGCTACAAGAATCAACTGAATGGAAGCCGAATAGAGAATCTACAAGCATCCAATATTTGAATTTACTCACCGCAGTAAAAAATGAGCAAATTTTAGCCGGAAACCATTCTGTACTCGCCGTCGATATTCCATTTTGGTTTGATGAAATCATGGTCGAATACAATGGCATCAGAAAACCAATCAATCAACACGTTCAAGATATAGCCGATTATGTGGTTGTTATGGACTATCGGGACTTAGTTAAAGGGCCTGACGGGATAGAGTTTCACGTTCAAAATGAAATGGAGTATGGGGCTTTGGTCAATATACCTGTCGCGATCGGTCTTGAAACAAATTGCTTGGAGGGAACACCGGCTGTAGCAGATAAGCAATCATTTTGTGAAGAAGGTCCAGATATACTAGATCAAGCCATATCGGATACAAACGACATTTTTGACCGCCATCAAGTTTTTCATGGTTTTGCGATTCATGATTACAATGGCTTCAAAATATTAACCCAACCAGATCCCATCTCAACAGTTCCACAATATACTCCGACCTTTACCCCAACTCCAAGATGTCCAAGAGATCAAGGCACCCGCACTCCGGATACAAGCATCATGCAGGTTATTTATTCAATCAACAACATTCCTGCTGGATCAATTGAAAATGAAGGGGAAATCATTCTTAAATCGGGCGATACAATTTCATTTGCAGAAGTAAAATACGCCTCTTCCTCAGTTGGGGGTTCGTTGGATAAACTAGCTCTCGATGTTTCAATCAGAAAAAATGGCGTTTATGATTATGCTGATGGTCGATTTAACGACGGGGTTGAAATTCAAGTGGGTGATCATCCACTCGGATCAATAGATGGCGGTTGGACGGTTCAACCCGGCTGGGACAGAATAGTAATCGTTCTCTTACATTACTATGATATGGCCATTGATGCGTGTGGCATCGAAACAGATGATCGGTTCTTCATTAATTTGAAGGTATCAGATGAGTGATCCCGGATGACAAAAAAAGTGGCCGCAATAATTGTCATGCTTTCTTGCTTGATCTTTGTCATACACCTTTCCTTATCGAGATCGAGCGCTTTAAATGTTTCTGCAGCAGCAACCCAAAAGGGAATGTGGGTGTGGAATGCCAATACGGTAACAAGCTCTATCGCAAAAAACGAGCTGCTAACTTACGCTCAAATAAAAAATATTCAATCGGTTTATATTTACAGCTTTGCTTTACTGCCAACACAATCAAATGCGCTTAAGCAATTTGTTGAAGATGCACATGCGAAAAATGTTCACGTAGAATTATTGCGATCCAGCCTGGGCCTTAAATCAAAATCATCAGATCGCGCTTAACTATGTTGGCGAGGCGATCACATTCACTAAAAATATTACAACCAATGCGATCCCCATAAGTGTTCACTTCGATGTTGAGCCATATCTACTTCCAGAATGGAGCAGTGATTTCTCAGGAACGGCAACCCAATACCTCGATTTACTAACGAATGCGAAAGGTTTGCTCGCCTCATCATCTTCATCTCTGATGCTCGTAGCGGATATTCCATTTTGGTTCGATACTTTAACGCACACCTATAAAAGTCAAACAAAACCGTTAAATCAGCATGTTCAAGATATTGTAGACCAAGTTGTCATTATGGATTATCGCGATTTTGCCGTAGGGAATGATGGCATTATTTATCATGCCGAAGATGAAGTCGCTTATGCAAATGCCATTGGGAAATCCATCATAATTGGCGTGGAAACAAATGCGGCCGGACTCGATAAAGTGTCATTTATTGAGGAAGGGGAAGCGATCATGGAAACCGAGTTAGTGATTGTTGAACAACATTTTTCGGTAAATCAAGCATTTGATGGCTTTGCAATTCACGATTATCTTGGCTACAAAACTATGGCTCCCCTGGAAAAATATTTCTCCCTCAAATGCTTAGGGAATAATTTATTGAAAATGAGAAATCTGCTGTCTGAGCCAAGATCGAGGTTTTGTATAGCACGCGCCTTAGTCCGGGAGGTTGAGGTCATAATGGGTCAATAGTTCCGGTCCGCTTTCGCCAATTAAAACCGCATGCTCCAGACGAACGCCCGTGACACCCGGCTCATAAATACCCGGTTCTAACATGATCACCATACCGGGTTCAAGTCGCTCAGTGCTGTGGGGGGTCACGCGTGGTGCTTCGTGCCCCACCACACCGATGCCATGCCCTGTGTGGTGGGGATAAGTGGGATACCCTCGACCGCTTAGAAAGCGGCGCACCGCCTGATCAATGTCGCGGCAGATCGCCCCCGGCCGAGCCAGTGAGATAGCCAAATCGAGCGCATCAGCAGTGGCTCGGTGCATCTTGGCCTGTTCTGGGGTTGGTTCGGTTGCGTAATAGGTCACACAGCTGTCGCTCCAATATCCCTGCCAGATGGTGCTCAAATCCACAATAAATGAATCTCCAGCCATAATTTTGACCGCCTGCGCCGGCCCCCCGCCACGGCGGCCGACCGTGCAATCATTGCCCAAAAAGAGGGTTTCACCTGCGGCCGATTGCAATGCGGTGTGAATGGCATGCCAGACGTCGAGTTCTGTCCGGCCCGGCTGAACGGCCATTGGGCATACGGCCTGAGCCTGAGCGATCAACTCAAAATTTTGACGCATGATGGCAATTTCTTCGGCGGTGCGAATCATGCGCATGGGCACCAGCCCCCCATCAATCGGAACCACATTGACGGCTGGCGGCTGCTCCGCCAATATCCCCTCCAGGATGGCCGCCGGCACAGCTTGCATCTCTACACCCAGGGTCGCTTGGCCGCTCCCACGCACGACCTCGCGAAGCGCTTCTAGAAGCAAACGCGCACCGGCCGGTTGTTCCAAATATGCATACCCCGTGTAGGTAATCAGGGTACAATCCGGCTGGGCGGCAAAGTTACCGGCCGCGGCGGCGTGTCCATCCATCATGATCAGGGTGTAATGGCCATCTTCATACCAGAGAAGAGATGGGCCGCCAGCGTATAAAAATGACCCAGCCCGCCATGGCTGAGGAACACCGCTCAACCAGGTAATGTTGGCCGGGTCGGCCAGCAACGCCCGGCCGATGCCGTGACTTTGCAGGTATTGATGTGTTTGATCACGCTGTTCTCGATGCATGTGGGAAATTAACCTTAGGTGGAATTAAATTGTTTGGCGGTAGTTATCTAGGTACTGTTGATATTTGAACGATTTCACCACTGAGATCGAGCTGTGAAACCACTTTTTAACGAGAATGCGCGCGAATTAGCAAGTGATTTAGTGAAAATTCGTGCCATCTGTATCAGAAAATCAAGATGTCAACACAGCCAAGCTAGTTAGATCGAAGATGAGCATGGAGCGGCAGCTTGCCGCTTCGATACTCTTCATACCACAAATTGACCGTTTCTTCGATAAATTCATCGACGGGTTGGTCGTTTCCATGGCTTTTGAGCAATTGCGGCAGCCATTTGGTGCCATATGCGACATGCTGTCGTTCATCAGCCATGTCATAGCTGACAAATTGAGCGGACAGCCGATCCCCACCTTTTTCATAGAGGGCCAGACTCTCGTGCCGGAAAGGGAAAACATGCGCTTCATTGCCGCGGGTGAGCAAACAATATTGGGTCGGTGGGTCATACTGGCTGCGCCAGGCATAGATGCGGGTATTTTGCGGTAATTTGGTGTAATCATAGCCGTGGCGTTCCAACCACTCGATCCCCAACAGGCAGTGGCGGGTTTCATCGTAGCAGTGTCGGGCCGTGTCATAGACAAATTCCCAGGGCATTTTGGGTGACTCATACAACACCAGGGCACACGTTTCGGCCGCCAGCATCTCCTGGCTATAGCTCTCAAATTCACCCAAACGCCTCTCGGCCGGGGTCTGAGAGGGCAATGAGCCTACCCGCCGATCTGACTGAATCGAAAACCGCTCATCACGTGCGGCCGTTTTGGGGGCCTGGAAAACCCGCCGGCCGGCCGGTGGTTGTGGAGTCGGGATTCGAGAATCGAGGCCGGTTACCCCGCCGGTTGCCGCCAGCAGATCGCCGATATATCTCTCCCATTCTCCCACTGGATGATCGGCCAACGCCTCATCCGCCCACCGCAGCTGGTCCTCTTCATCCAGCAAGATATGCTTGAAGGCGTACAGCGTGGGGGCGTCGGGATTGGCAAATGTCTGTTCCCGGTGCCAGGTATACGCTTTAACCAGCGCCGGCTTAATCACCCGATATATGCCGGCCAATAAATCCATTTCCCCAGGCGCGTGCAGGGTTTCCGCCATGAGGTGCTCCAGGGCGGGGTCGTCCGGTGGCCGAAAAGCCGGGGTTTGCACTTCGCGCAAGCGAAGATACAGATGTTGGACATGCTGTGCATCTTCCCAAAGCAAACGCCCCATAGCCAATTTCAATTCCATCCTGGCTACAGCAGGCAACCAGCCGGCCAGGATGCGAATGGTCTCATATTCAATAAAACGGTAGCGGTTGAGCAGCCGCTTATTGGTCGCCATGTCAACTTGTTCATTTAAGGGAACGATTTCCATCTTAAAATCTCCTGTTGTACGTCAAAAAAAGGCCGATCAAAAAGCTTAAATATCATCCAAGGGGTACACTTTGCGCCCCAGTCGTTTAAAAGGCAGATGCCCCAGGTTGTGCACGCTAGATTCTGAAACCAGATAGATTGCACCCGCCCATGGCTCAAATCCGGCTCGAAAGTGAGCGGTCGATTTGACCCCAATATACCGCATCTGCCGGGGATCAATGCCGAGTGAGCGGGCAAAGGCGGTGTCAAACGGCTGTTCACGGATCGTAACCAGAATGACGTGAACACCACCTTGCCGGATCGCGGCCGATGGGCCCATTTTGCCCTCTAAACCGGCGTACATCGGACCATCGTACCGGAAGCGGCCCTCAGGCCCCGAGAGGGCGGTGACCTCAAACGTCATCATCAAGGGCTCGCCCTGCAGGGGTGAGGATTTGCCCCCCACCGGCATGGTTAATGTGCGGCCCACGCCCGCGGCATGACAGGCGGCAATGACTTCGGGATCGACAATATAAAGGACACAGGCCTCCTGCAAACCGGCCTCAATAAATGTCCGCAACAAACCCGTACTGTCTCCTGGACCGCCTCCGCCGGGATTGTCTCGCGAATCGGCAAAAATGACGGGATAATCACCGGCCGCCTCCGCCAGTTTGAGCGCCTCATGGGTTGTTGGCAATTCGTAATGCCAGGCAGCTCGACGCGCAAAGCACCATTCCCCCAACTCCCGGGCCAGGGTTTGAGCCAAGGCTGCGTCATTATCCGTCACCACGTAAACTGAGGAGCCCATGTGGGGCACATCGGCCAGAAAATAGCAGACGGCAATCGACGCACACACCACACCCGGCCGGCTTTCCAATTCATGCAGCCGGTTGATCGCCTCACGCATCGGAGGGTGGGCAGTGGCCTGCCGCAGCCCCCAGATCATGGGGATCTGATAGAGGGCCATGGTCGGACGCAGACCTTCATGCCATATCCGCCGCAGCACAGTTACACATTCGCGCCCTCTTTCGGCCATGTCGATCTCCGGATACGTCTCCCGTCCGATCAACACATCGGCCGTCTCGACCATCTGCGGGCTGATATTGGCGTGAATATCAAGCTGGGCCAAAATCGGAACCGTTGGGCCAACCTGATTGCGGAGGGCCGCTAGCAAAAATCCTTCCGGATCATCCAGCCCATCTGGGCCATCTAAATCACCGACAACCATCGACCCATGTAATTCAAGCAAAATGCCGTCAATCGACCCGGCCGCATCAATACCGGTCAGCAGTTGTTGCAAAATATCGTCAAAGATCGGGCGTGGGGTGGGACCGCTGGGATGGGGCTCGGCAAAAACGGTCGGCAGCAGTTCAATGCCATTTTCTCGCCCGGCATCGATAAACCCTCCCAGAGGGGTGTTGGTCCCTTCAAAGGTGGTTATAATGTCCACCCCCTGCAGATAAAACCGCTCGTGATAACTTTCCCAGGTGGTCTGGACCGGCGTAAATGTGCTGGTTTCGTGACTGATACCCCCGATAACAACGCGCATAATTGATCATTTGCCTCTCAAGTAAACCCCAAATAGTTATTGAAATTTCTCATCACCAACGGTACGAAGTTCACCCATATGATCTCCTTCTGTGTCTCAAAATTTGTGTCATTCTTGTCGGAATTTATCGGAGAAATAAAGTTGCGTTATATTCTCTCTCGTTCAACTGGTTGAGCTAAACAATACGGCACGGCCAGCTCGATCGAGCCAGAACCCGCTTTAAATCGGTAAAAGCAGGGTCCCAAAATATTCAGGTCGATGAAAATTAGCCGGGTCGGTCATGGTCGGTGACCAGCAGCTAAATTCCGGTTGGCCATCTCGCGGCCGCTCTATGCGACAAAAGTTGCCGCGCCAGGACGCCGGCAGACTATCGCTCTGGTTCAAGCCCAACCAGGGGATATAGAGCACGGCCTCCCACCAATTTTCTGAATCCCAACGCGCCGCCTGCCACCGTACACCGGGACAATCCCAGCTGCAATCTACGGTGACCGCCATTGAGCCATCATTGGGATTGTGAATTTTGGCATCAAATAAAATGCCGTTAGGGCTAACCTCAAATTCAAAATAGTCGATTGGTATATCAGAGCCGGGTGCCAAAAACAACTCCACCACTTCCTCTTCATAAATCGGATCGTCACGCCGGCGGCTGCCCCCCCAAATATCCCGGTCAAGACATTTAAAGTAAACGGCCATGGCCCGCTCATCGGCACACGGACGCACCGAGGTTTGTTGAATGGCGGGCGTGCGACCGTCGGCACAGAGAAAGGGAGGAAGCGAGGGGATTTGCGCCCAATCAAGGCGCAACAAATCAACGGCCTGGTGCCAGGCCAGGGGCAGTCGGGGGAGTGCAAGGCTGGGCGAGGACACCGGTTACCTCCTGGATAAAACCAGCAATTTGGTTCACTTATGGAACAACTATACCATGTGCTATAATCAAGGGCAATATTGACAATGCCGATCGAGGTGATGGCCAGCAGGTAACCGAAGCTTCCACGGCCTGCATCGCCATCGCCCAATCATCTCGCGTACTGCCATGACAATAATGCCGCTTGGATTGAGTAAAACCGGGATCTGACCGGAGCCCAGCATCGCTAATTTAAACATTTTTCCGGTTCGCGATCGCCATGACTTTTGGCTAAATTTGGTCAGGTCACCAGACAATTTCATTTACAAAATACCGGCGCATAATCAAGAGAACAAAAAGCAAGAAGGAAAATCATGAGCTTAATTGGTCTTCATAAAGATGCCCTCGATACGCCCGCCTTGTGGGTCGACCTGACCCGCCTGGAAAACAATATCGCCTCACTGGCCGCTTATTTCCAAAAGGCTCAAATGGGCTGGCGACCACATACAAAAGGGGTGAAAATCCCGGCCATCGCCCACAAACTCATTGCCGCTGGGGCTTTGGGAGTGACCTGTGCCAAGCTCAGCGAAGCGGAAGTGATGGCCTACAGCGGCATTGCCGATATTCTGATCGCCAACCAGGTGGTTGGCCCGCTGAAAATTCGGCGGCTGATCCAACTGCGCCGCCACGCTGATGTCAAAGTGGCGGTCGATGATCCGCATAATATCGCTGAAATCGGTGCAGCCGCAGCTGCGGCCGGTGTCGAAATCGGGGTGCTGGTTGATGTCAACACCGGCATGAACCGGACCGGGGTATCATCGATTGATGAGGCGGTGGCTTTAAGTGAGTTGGTCCAGCGTACCGCGGGGTTGGTTTACCTGGGGTTGATGGCCTGGGAAGGTCATGCGGTACCATTACAAGATGAGGAAAACAAAACACAAACCATCACCCGGGCGGTAGGGCTCCTGGCCCAGGCGGCCGAACGCTGCCGTGCCGCAGGGGTGCCGGTCACAATCGTCAGCGGTGGGGGCAGCGGCACCTACAAAGTGTCGTCACATCTGCCAGGTCTGACTGAAATCCAGGCCGGGGGGGCGATTTTTAATGACGCCGCCTACACGGCATGGGGTGTGACAACTGAGGCGGCTCTCTTTGTCAAAGCCACGGTGACCAGCCGCTCAGCTCCCGATCGCATTGTCATCGATGCCGGCTTTAAGGCACTCCCTTCCGCCCATGCCCAGCCCGTCCCGCTAGGCTTAAGCGGTGTTCGAGGTTTTGGCAGCTCGGCTGAGCACGGCATCATCACCCTGGCGGAACCCAATGGGCATTTACGCGTCGGAGACACCCTCGATTTGCAGGTCGGCTATACCGATGCCACCCTTTTTCTGCACGATCAGCTATACGGTCTGCGTGATGGCTTGATCGAGGTGGTCTGGGATATTGTCGGCCGAGGTAAATTGAGTTGATTCATCATTATAAATAGACCATCTGCCGTTCTCTTAAACTCCGGTCCACGGCCGACGTGAAGCGCATATACTGCAATCCTTTCTCAAATGTGGTGAGGTGAATCGGTTCTTGCCCTCGAATAGCGCGGATAAACGCTTCTTCGACCCGCCACACCCCTCGCTCTTGATCTGGAATCTCTAATTCCTGCAGCTCACTCTCGCCCCTCCGGCCGCCATAGAGCATTTGACCGGCAAAGCGCAGGGTCCCATCGCGACCATACAGGACCGCTTCTTGCACCGGCCGCAGACCGGTTACTTGAGACATCGAAAATGTCGCCTGAGCCCCGCAAGCCATCTCGGCCAAGACGGTGAGGTGTTCCGGCAGCGGGGTGGGAATCAAGTACCCACGCTCACGATCCAGCCGCATCTTGACAAATGAGGTTCCCATGGCCGCCACCGTCGTCGCCTCCCCCACCCAACGCGCAATGGTCTCGTACCAAATACCCAGAGTGAGCATATTGACCCCGCTCAGGGCGGGATTTTGCCGCCAATGGGCCGGGGCCTGATCATCGAGAAATGACCGGCCGTGATCGCGCACTTCGATGGCCAACAGTTCCCCGAGGTACCCATCCGCCAGCAGCCGCCGAATAGTGGTGTCCACCGCAAATGAAAGCGGAGCCGGCACGACCTGGGTCACCAACTGGGGGCGGGCCTTGCTTGCGGCCACCATTTGCTCTGCTTCGGCCGCATCCATGGCCATACGGGCCTCAACCATAACGTGTTTGCCGGCTGCCAGGGCGACCAGGGTCATTTGACAGTGCATATACGGCCAGGTCCCAATCACAACAGCCTCGATATCGGCCGCTGCCACCAATTCCCACCAGTGATCATAGACGGTGGGAATATTAAATTGTGCCGCCACCTTCTCAGACGACGCCCGGCTGCGGTTGCAAATGCTGATTATTTCAACACCCTCCAATTCTTGCAGTTTCGGGATATGCATCCGGCGGGTATTGGCCCCAGCACCGACAATGCCGATCCGAATTGGTTTTGGGTTCATCTTTTTCTCTCCTATTTTGTGACGATCGCTTCATCTCTCAATTGATTATAAAAATGTGGCTGTAGATGGCCGCCGCTGGTTGCCTTTAATCGGTGAAAATCAGCGGCTAAAATGATTTAAGAGATGATTCACTTAAGGCAAACCCCAATTGCCCGGGTTGAGCAGCTCATGGTGCCAACCAAACGCTTCAAGTTTGTCCATGACGTCCGGAGGCAGCACCGGCTGGCCGGCCTGAGCCAGGGCCAGATCGAGTTCGGCAGCCGTTCTTACACCAACCAGAGCGGTCGATATCAGCGGCTGTGATAAGACAAAGCGCAGAGCGATTTCAACCAAGGACAGGGGGGGCGAGATAGCGGCCCCATATGCAGCCAGGGCGTGCACGCGCTCTTTGAGCGGGGCCAGCCGCTCGGGCAAATCTTCGATGCGCGGGGTTAACGCTCCTTTGAGATAGACAGAGCGAATGACCAGGCCCACACCTCGATCCCTGGCCCGCGGCAACACCGCGTCGGCCATCGTCTGGTCAAGGACATTATAGGCGATCTGCAGCACTTCGACCCCCTGCTCGATCGCTTTTATAGGGGCGGCCGTCCCATATGTCGAAGCCCCGATGAGGCGAGTTAAGCCGCGCCGTTTTAGATCGCGTAAAAAACCCACCACTTCTTCATCGGCAAAAACCGCTTCCGGAGCGCTATGCAGCATAAACACATCAACGTAATCGGTCTCTAAGAGACGCAGTGATTCGGTCAGTGACGATTCCAGCTGATCTTGCAGCGCTTTTCCGCGCAAGAGCAGGCCATCCGGCCCAAAACAGCTGCCTTTGGTCGTCAAAATCACCTGCTGCCGCTTGCCCTGCAGGGCGTGACCCACCACCGCTTCACTGTTTCCATAGCCCCGTGCGGTATCGATGTGGGTGATGCCGCCATCGAGCGCTCGATGGATGAGGGCGGTCGCTTCCGGCAAGGTAGGAGGCCGTAGGCCGGTGGCCTGCTCACCAGCAACTTGTTGATCCGCCGGGGCGATGCCATAGGCCATGCCCAGGGCCACCGTCCCCAGTGACAGGGTTGAAACGGTCACCTCATTATGGCCGAGCGTGCGATAGTCCATCCAACACCTCCATGAATTAATGAGCCAGCGGCCGGTCACTCACGGCCGAAAATTCACTCTCATCTAAAGCGGCCCACAGCTGTGCCGCTTCGGCATCGGTTAACGGGCGCAGCGGAGCCCGCGGCCGGCCGCAAGGCAGCCCCATGCGCTTCAAAATCGCTTTAACAGCCGCAATCGTAGGTACCGAAGTGATGGCCCGGATGATGCGATTGGCACAATATTGATCTTCCTGAGCACCGGCCAGATCCCCGGTCTGGAAACGTTCATACAGTCGTGCAAACAAACCGGGCAAAATATTATAGGTTGTCCCGATGGCGCCGGCGGCCCCCATTGTTAATGCCGGCAGACACATTTCATCAGGTCCGGACAGGACGGTGATCTGCCGCGCTTGGCCCAGTTCGATCATGCCGCGCATGGTGAAATAATCATAGGAGGTGTATTTGACCCCATCTACCTGGGGTATTTCCAACATCTGTCGAAACATATCCAAGGTAATGGTCACCCCGGTTGCCCCGGGGATATTGTACAGCCACAGCGGCATCTGTGGCGCGGCCGCCGCAATCTGGCGATAATGATCGATCAATGCCGGCAGGTCAACGCGGAAGTAAATAGGGGGAATGGCGGCGATCGCCGTCGCCCCGGCCGCATGGGCATGGGCGGCCAAATCGGCCGCCACATGGGTGGCCACCGCCCCAACGTGGGCGATCACCGGGACCTCGCTGCCGGCCGTCTTTAGCACAGTTTCTAAGATCTGCTTGCGCTCATCCGGGTCGAGCAGCAACCCCTCACCGGTTCCCCCATTGACAAAAAATCCAGCCAGACCGGATTGCAGCTGGTATTCAACCAGCTCTGCCACAACGGCCAAATTTACTCGGCCGGCCGCATCATAAGGGGTAATCAACGCTGATAAAATGCCACAAATGTCACTCATAACCTGTCTCCTTGTACCTGATGGCGGTCTTTATTCTGATGTTTCCACACCGGTGGCGATCACAGTTCCAGCCGCCTAATGCCGGCGCTGAACAGCATCTTTTTGGGCCAGATCGCGAGCCAGATAAGCGTCGGTATTGGCTGCACGAAATCGGGTGGGCGAAAAGGCATCGATGTTGATCGTTGTTTGGCCATCCGCCACCAGCTCGGCCAACAACAAGCCGGCGGCCGGATTATAGGCAAATCCGCCCGAATGAAAGGCGCAGCCTACAAAAAAGTGAGTTAGATCCGGCAATTGACCGACAATTGGTTCCCCATCAACAGAGAAGGACAGCAATCCGACATGCACTGATTCCCAGGTTGTCCCGGCCAAAGCGGGCAGGAGTGAGCTTAACGCCGTACGCAGTTGACCCGGCAGAGATTCCGGCGCGCGCAGTTCATCCATCTGGAACATCGGCGACGGCACCTCAAATTGGGGGCGATCGGGTGTTTCGCCACCTGCCAGAATCCTCTGGCCGGCGGCCGGCCGCACATACCCACCAAACGGGTTGGCATTAATCGCCGGGATCTTCAGAGGTGATGGGAGGGAATGGGTCACATAACGCTGGTGGACATAGCTCTTGATGGGCAGGCGCCGGCCCAGCGTTTTGAGCACCTGCAAAGTCCAGACATGGACGGTCGACACGACCGCATCGGCTGCGATCACGCCGTCGGCCGTCATGACCCCGGAAACACGGCCACCGGCATGACGTAATCCAGTCACGGCCGTTCCCTGGCGAATGTCGACCCCCAAATCGCGACAACGTCGAGCAAGTGCCCTCACATAATCATGCGGTTCGCTGTATCCACCGCGCGGATCGTACAGGCCAATCAATCGTTCATTGACCACCAACGATGGCCAGCGGTGCATCATTTCGGCCGGGTCTAAAATCTCATAGGCGACCTGCTGGTCGTCATAGAGCTTCAACAGCGTTTCTCGTTCCGGCCACGATTGGTGATCAAAGAAATTGAGGCAGCCGACATTCTGGAAGCGATAGCCATCATCGGCCAATTCGGCTGACAGCTGCTCATAAAGATCCAGCGCAACTTTGCGCACTGCCACCCCCGTCTCGGTCCACAACAAGCCGGTAATTATCCCCCCGGCCCGGCCGCTGGCTCCTTGCCCCAGCTTGTCCTTCTCGACCAGGATGACCTTGCCGACCCGTTTTTGGGCCAAATGATAGGCTGTACTCAGGCCGATGACGCCTCCCCCAACGATTACAATGGTGGTGAGCGGCCGCGTCATGTTTCTCCTCGCAGTTCAGGTGCCGTCAACTCGTTCAGAGGTGGCTCATGGATCGATAGACGGTGAAAATTTTCGCTAAAGATCGTCCATCGGGCTGTTTGTTCTTTAAATACCATCACGTCTGGCCTGCCCTAGTCGGTTAGGATTTTGCCGGAGACACTGTTAAATTCGCCGCTGCCCGGCACAAATGGGAGGCTATTCTATTGACCTATAAAAATTGGTCGGCGTGGTGGCAAGCAACGTGATGTGGAACGGCGGCCGTCCCCAGATTGCGGAATTCAGGCTCCTTTCGCTGGCAAATTTCCGTCGCAAAGCCACAACGCGTGTGAAAACGGCAGCCGCTGGGCGGGTTGGCTGGGTTGGGGACGTCCCCTTTTAAGACAATCCGCGTTCGCGTCGCCTCGCGGTCGGGGTCGGGCACCGGAATAGCCGATAAAAGTGCTTGTGTATAGGGATGCAGTGGGTGATCAAACAGCCTGTTGCGATCACTCAGTTCAACCATTTGCCCCAGATACATGACCGCCACCCGGTCACTGATATAGCGCACCATCGATAAATCGTGGGCGATAAACAAATAGGTTAGCCCCAGCTTCTCTTTAAGTTCCTGCATCAAATTTATAACCTGGGCCTGAATCGATACATCAAGTGCCGAAATCGGTTCATCGGCCACAATGAAAGCTGGGTTGGTGGCCAGGGCACGGGCGATCCCGATACGCTGTCTTTGGCCACCTGAAAATTCATGGGGATAGCGATTGACAAAATAGGGGTTTAAGCCAACCAATTGGAGCAGCTCAATAACTCGATTTTGCCGGCTGGCTTTTGATCCGATATTGTGGATATCGAGCGCTTCCCCCACAATTTCGCCAACGGTGATCCGCGGATTAAGAGAAGCATATGGGTCTTGAAAAATCATCTGCATGTGGCGCCGAGCCTGTCGCAGCGCTTCCTTGTCGAGCTTGGTGAGATCCTGACCATCGAGAATAACCTCTCCTGCGGTGGGTTTTAACAGTTGCAAAATCGTTTGGCCGGTGGTCGATTTGCCGCAGCCGCTTTCACCGACGAGGCCCAACGTTTCCCCACGTCTGACCTCAAACGAGACCCCGTCAACTGCTCGGACCGCGCCTGTTTGCCGGCGCAGTAACCCTTCTAGGATAGGAAAATGTTTTTTGAGGTTTCTTACTTCGAGCAAAATATCCGGTGGCGCAGCGGCCATATCCTCGGCCAACTGTTGGGTTTTGGTCGTTACCTCTAGCGCAGCGGCCGCATCCGGGCTGTGCAGGGCCTGAATATCCTGCCAGCGCCAGCAGGCCGACTGATGGGTTGGGGTTACTATCTGCAGTGGTGGGTTTTCTTCCCAACAGCGATCGATGACAAAACGACAGCGGGGGGCAAAAGGGCAGTGGTGCGGCTCTTTGAGCAAATCGGCGGGCAACCCAGGGATGGGAATCAGCTGTTGATCGCTTCCTTCGATAACGGGAATCGATTCGAGAAGGCCCAGCGTATAAGGGTGGCTGGTCCGTTTGTACACGTCTTTGACCGATCCCATTTCAACAATGAACCCCCCATACATAACGGCCACTTTTTCAACCAAACCGGCCACCACCCCGAGATCATGCGTAATCCAGATGATGGCCATGCCGAGCTGCCTTTGCAGATCACCGACCAGCTCCATGATCTGCGCCTGAATCGTGACATCAAGAGCGGTGGTGGGTTCATCGGCAATCAGCAAGCCGGGATTACAAAGGAGGGCCATCGCGATGCCGATGCGCTGCCGCTGCCCTCCCGAAAATTGATGGGGGTAATCATTGATGCGATCTTTGGCGTTGGGAATCCCTACCAAATTGAGCAGTTCGACAGCCCTGTCACTGGCGGCCTCGGTCGACATGCTCAAATGTCGCTCCAAGGCCTCTGTTAACTGAATACGGATGGTCAACACCGGATTGAGCGAAGTCATGGGGTCTTGAAAGACCATGGCGATTTCTTTGCCCCGTACATCGGCCATTTCCCTGGCTGACAGATCGAGGAGGTCTTGTCCATTGTATAAAACGACCCCTCCCTCAATTTTGCCGGGGGGGGTGGGAATCAAACCCATAATCGACAAAACGCCAACCGATTTGCCGCTGCCGCTCTCTCCGACAATGGCCATGGATTCCCCTTTATCCAGGGTGTATGAAATGCCGTTAACGGCATGCACCGCTCCTTCTTCCGTATAGAAGCGGGTGACGAGGTTTTTTACTTCTAGCAATGGGCTCATTCTTTACTCACAGTTGGGTCAGCGTCATTTGGAGATCGGCCGTCATTGGCAACGCTTCAGCATGAAAAGCCTGATCAATGTGATCAACCGTCCTTCCTCCAATGAGGACGGACGTAATACCAGGCTGATTGATGACCCAGGCCAGGGCCAGTTGCACCATCGACACCCCGCTGGCGTTGGCCACATCGCGCAGCTTTTCAACTTTGCGGAAATTGTCTTCACTAAAATAAATCCCCTGGTGACCTGGAATGATATCAAAGCGGGTTCCGGCCGGGATCGGCCCACCCTTTCGGTATTTTCCGGTTAGAAAACCGGCTCCCAAAGGACTATACGAGATGATCCCCACTTGCTGCGCAGCACAAAGGGGAATGAGCTCCTTTTCAATCTCTCTCACAACCAGGTTGTAATTGGGCTGTACCGAACTCATGGTCGACCAGCCGTTGGAGGTCTGGTAGGCTATCGCCTGGCGGAGCTGCTCAGCATTGTAATTGCTACAGCCGATATAACTTACTTTGCCCTGGGTCATCAGATCCTCCAGAGCGGCCAGGGTTTCGGCCAGAGGGGCCTCTTGGTCCCAATGGTGAAGCTGAAAAAGATCGATACGATCGGTTTTTAAGCGGCGCAGGCTCGCTTCAACAGAGGATTGAATGCGTTTGCGGGTCAGTGAGCCGGCCACTTTGGTTGCCAAAATGATTTGATCACGCACACCACGGCTTTCGATCCAGCGGCCGACGACCTCCTCCGAGGTGCCGGCTGCGTAAGCTTCAGCCGTATCAAACAGATTGATTCCCCGATCCAGCGCATGATCCATCAAGACAAAGGCGTTGGCTTCATCAATTTCTCGCCCAAAGGTCACACAACCCAGCCCGATGGAGCTGACGCTTAAATCTGATTTTCCCAAGACACGATATTTCATTTCCTGTCATCCTAATGTTCCGGTAAAAAACATGAGGTCCGGCTGCTCAAGGCCATTTAAACACGATGGGACCGGCCGCTTATTCATACCGAATCCGTGGATCGACCAATCCATACAACACATCAGCCAATAAATTACTCAACAAAATCATCGATGCGCTAATCAACGTCACCCCCATTAAAATCGGATAGTCGCGGGTCGTTGTGGCTCGCCAGCCCAACATCCCCATTCCCGGCCACTGAAATATCGTCTCTACAATGATCGCCCCGCCCAACAACTGGGGTAAGCTCAAGGTCACAACCGTCACCAGTGGCAGCAGGGCATTGCGAAACGCGTGCCGAGCAATAACGGTCCATTCGAGAAGCCCTTTGGCCCTGGCCGTGCGAATGTAATCTTGACCCAGCACTTCCAGAATACTGGAGCGCGCATAACGCGCCCATACCCCCGAATAAAATGAACTCAAGACCATCGTTGGCAAAATTAAATGCAACAGTCGATCCGTCACTGAAAATGGAGCCCCGATCGTCTGCATACCGCTAGTTGGCAACAAATCCAGCTTAAGGGCAAAAATATAAATCGACCCGAGGGCTAAAAAGAAGCTGGGAATAGATAAATTAAAAAAGACGACCACCGTCAAAAAATAATCAGTGAGCGAATATTGCCTTAAGCCCATGATGACACCCACGGGTATGCCGATGATGATCGAAACCAAAAGCGATGAGCCCATCAGAACCAGTGTTGGCCCCAATCGATCCATCAACAGTTCGGTCACAGACATCGACCCTTTAAAAGGAAAACCCAAATCCCCCTGCAGTGCGTCGCCCAGCCAGCGAAAATAGCGAATAATCCATGGTTGATCGAGGCCGAACTGTATCCGCACCGCTTCAACCTGGTCCGGCGTCATTTCAACATAAGAGGCAAAGCCAATAATATTGATGACCGGATCACCTGGGGAAAGGGCGAATAAGCCAAAGACGATGAGCGTAATCCCGAAAAAGACGGGAATTGAAACGAGAAGTCGATTTACAATATAGCGAGACATTTACCAAAGCCTTGCCATCCGTTCCCGGCCTCTCAGGCAAAGCCGAGGGAGCCGGGAACGGATGATCTTCCAAAACAAACAGGGTTACACCGGCTGGCGTGTTAAACTGTGGATTTTAGGAGCCGTCCCAAACCCAGAGGTCGCCCGGTCGGTACATTCTCAACCAGAATCCCAAACCGGCATTGGTTTGCCAGTCAGTCCCCTGCAGCATATTACTGCGGGCGGCCAGGAACGAGGGAGAAGCGGTCATAAAGGCCGGCAGTTCTTCGTTCCAAATGCAGTCAATTTGTTGGTAAATCTCGATCCGTGCTTGTGGATCGGTTTCCACACGCGCTTGTTCAATCAGAGCGGCCAGTTCAGGTGAGGTGTAGCGGACGGCATTGTCCTTGACACCTGTTTCAGGATTGGGCGCTTCCGGCCAGGAGCGATAGCCCCAGTTGGCACCGGAATCTTCGGTGATGAACGGCAAGATACCACCGGGATCAGCCCCTGGTCCGAAGAGTAGGACGTGAAAATCCCAATCTTGTCCGCGCGGCCCATTACCCTGCACGTAATCGGTAATGAGCGAGTTGTCGATAAAGTCGACGTTGACTTTGAACCCTTGGGCGCGCAGGAATTCCTGAGCGATGGGCAGGTAGTCGCGACGGGCGTTCAGACCCAGCCAGGACATCATGTCAATGGTGACTTCTTCCGGTACAACCCCGATCTCAGCCCATAATTCGGCCGCTTTTTCCGGATCGTAGTTGTATTCCGTCATCGTCGGACATGCATAAACCGTGCCATCAAAGAAGCTATGGCGCACGACACCCTGGCCTTGCAAGATGCTGTCTACATACGCCTGACGATCAATGGAGTAGAGGAAAGCTTGTTTGGCTTTTGGATTTTGCCACAGTCCATCATTGGTGAAGTAATTCATCTCCATGCCGTACCATTGCGCGCTGTTTTCGGCGATCAGGACCTCAAGAGAGCCGTCTTCCTGCAGCCGCTGGACTTCGGTGGCCTGGATGGGGTTCACGAGGTGAAGTTCACCGCGTTGGAGTTTTACAATCGCGACTTCGGCCGTTGAAATTTCCATAAACAGGCGGTCAGGCATGGGTGCCCCACCCCAATAATCATCAAACCGTTCGTATTCAATGAATTGGTCGGGTTCATACTGCACAAATTTGTATGGACCTGTGCCAATGGGGTTGGTAAACCAGTAATCTGACGTGCCGTTCAACACCTCTTCTTCATCGAGTGTGCTGACCACATGTTGGGGCAAAATTTCGAGCATTTCAGCGGCAAAGAACAGGCGAGCCAGACCGGCATCCGGGCTGTCGAGCGTAAATTGAATGGTGTAATCATCGATAATTTCGATCCCTTCAATGGAGTCGGCATTGCCATCGTGAAAATCGACCATTCCCTGAATCGTGGTGCCTTGGCGCAAGCCGTTCAACGGCCGCAAATCGGCGCTGTTGCGCAGTTCGATACTGTAAACAACGTCTTCGGCCGTAAACGATTCCCCATCGTGCCATACGACCCCCTCACGCAAGTTGAGGGTATAAACCAGCCCATCTTCCGACACCTCATAACCCAGAGCAAGACGCGGTTCTAAACCGTCAGCCAACGGCCAGAAAAGGGTTTCAGCCATCGGGCTTATGGCCCAACCACTTTCCCAATTGCTGCGATGAGGCCAGCTTTGCTCCGGCCACCCATTCGGCAGCCAGACCCGCACATCGCCGCCCATTTGCGGTTCGCTCGGCGGCTCTGCGGCCATCGGTTCTTCTTCAGGTGCAGCCGTTACCTCAACTTCTACAACTTCGGTTTCTGTCACCACTCGAGTCACTTCAATCGTTTCACCTTCTTCAACGACCGTTTCTGTCACCACACGGGTCACTTCAACTTCCTGAATAATGACCTCCGGCTCGGCCGTGCAGGCCACCAGAATGGCAATTAAGGCCAAACCAAAAAAAGCGATTGACTTGGATTTCATTCTCATTTTGTCTCCTCCAATAGAATTTGGAACTAATTTACCTCTTGACACGAAAAGCTTTACGGCATTTACAATAACACCTCCATCTGGTCTAAACCTCACTCCGCGCGGGTCACATCCAATGCATCCCGCAGCCCATCACCCACAAAATTAATCGAAAGAACAGCAAGCATGATGGCCAAACCGGGTGGCAGCCACAGCCACGGCATTTGCTCAAGAATGACTAATTCTTGCGCGGCCGTCATCATATTTCCCCAACTTGCAGCTGGAGGCAGAATACCCAGATTAAGAAAAGAAAGCGCCGCCTCTAACAAAATCGCCGTGGCCACGCCAAAGGTGGCATGGACAACGAGCGGGGCAATCACCCCCGGCAAAATATGACGCCGAATGATGCGGCTGTCTTTGGCGCCCAAAGAGCGCGCCGCCAGGACATAATCCATCTCCCGCAGCGACAAAATCTGGCCACGTACCAAACGGGTCGGTTCTGTCCAACGCAGAATGGCGATAGCCACAATCGTATTGCGCAACCCTGGCCCGAGAATAGCCACCAAAAAGATAATGATGATCAGGGATGGAAAAGTCATGACGACATCGACAGTGCGCATGATGATCCAATCAACCTTGCCCCCATAGTAGCCGGCCAGCGAGCCCAAAATAACGGCGATCAGCTCATAAAAAGTGACGGCAATCAACCCGACACTAAGTGACGGCCGAGCTCCATAAATCAGGCGGCTCAGTACATCTCGACCAAAGCCATCTGTCCCTAGCCAATGTTTGGCACTGGGCGGCTGTCGAAAATCGATCAGGTTTTGAGCAGCCGGATCATATGGGGCGATCAACGGGGCCAGAATAGCCGCGCTGCCCATAATTATCAGAACAACCAGACCAAACATGGCCAGGCGATGACGGAAAAAACGACGTCTGGCCCGGCTGCCCGGGCTGTCAATTTTTTGCGCGGCTACCTCAATGGCCAGTGTCGCTACACCTTGATTGGAATCGCTTTCCGGCGCTAAAAATTTTTCAGGCTTTTCAGACATAAAATTGGCGTCTCTCCTTCAGCTTGCCAAATATTTATCTTCTATCTTACTCATTCATCCGCATCGAAATATCACCGCGGATATCAACCTTTTTCACCCACCAAAATCATCGTTTCGGCCAGAGCAATCACACACGAACTGCGATAACCGCCGATACTGGCCTGCCAAATTTCCCTTTGATAAGGTTGACCACCTATGGTTTGCCCATCAACCGTGATGGTTGAACGGCCGGTAAAGATGAGCACTGTAAAAAAGTCGCGGTCGGGACCAAATGTCGGCGCATCCCCTTCAACGACAATGGGTGGCTGTAGATCGCGCCATTGGACCATCATGTGCGTTTGATCGTTGTGAATCACCCAGGCAGGATCATGCCGAATATCGCCGGTGCGGTAGATTTCGGCCGGTACAAGCGGCAGCTCCCGATCAAACGGGTTGCCACGGCCACGAATCATGTTGCGCACAAACGCTGCCATCTCCGGGTTATCAGTGTAGAGTCCCAGGTAAGCCGGATTCATGGCGATCTCGACAAACGCGGCCGTTCCTTCACCGGCCGGGCTGTATCGCGTATGAAAAAGGCTGATCATGGCACTGTCGGTTTCCGCCCCAGGTTCGCGCACATAATTAATCCAGTGTTCACCAGACCAGTGCAGTTTACCGGGGTTGATAAGAGGTCGAGACACAGCTATATCCTCAATAAGCGTTCGGCATTACCACCCAATACCAGACGCTTGGCTTCGTCAGAAATAGCGGCTGTGATGATTTTTCCCAGCTGCGGCCGCGGGTCCATCAACGGCATATCCGACCCAAAGAGCACCCGCTCGGCACCGGCTTCCTTGACCAGCTGCTCGATAACACCAGGGGTGCGGTAAGTCGAGCACGTCTCCAGAAAAATGTTGGGATGGGCCTGAGCGGCGGCAATCGCTTCCGCACGGGCCTCGGGCACATTACCCGCATGACCGGCGACAAAGTTGGCCCGTGGAAAGAGAGGCGCAATTTCACCCAGAAAACGCGGCCGGTTGGTGGGGAAATGATCGGTATGAAAAATGACCGCCAGCGCTCGTTCGTGGGCAAATTGATAGATGGGATACCACCGTTCATCATGGATCGGCCAGGGGGTATACGGCGGGTATAGTTTGATGGCCACAAAATTTAATTGATCTATCGCCCGGGCCAGCTCCGAAACCATGCGGTCAGGCATAAGGGGCGACACATAGGCAAATCCCACAAAACGGTCGGGATGGCTGGCGATGAAGCGGGCATTAATGTCATTGCTGGTTGTCCCATCAGGATGAAAGATATGAAACAAACAGGCAACATCGATCCCTGCCCGATCCAAAGCATGTAGCATCAAGGTCGGATTGTCGATCATGCCAATCACATCTTGCCGGCCGGTATGACCGTGAAAGTCAATCACCCGTATGCCTTCAATCACCCTGTTATTCTCCTTTTAATAAACGCAAATCATGCGCTTTGACACAGCACCGTATTTATTCTGTAAAACCAACTCTGCTGAGCATCACAATTCCAAATTTACAATCAAGCCACCGCTTGATGTCCGATTAACCGTGATCCAGATGGTGGAGCCGTTTGCCGGTTTAAGAAATGACAGATGACACACCCAATAACCGCTCCAAATTTTTGGCGCAGATCAACTTCAAATCAGGCTCACTGAGGCCCAGGCGATGCAGATAAAAGAGGATGGGTCCCATCGCATATCGGTTGAACCAGGAACCATAAAGCAAGCGACCAGCACCAAACTCGGCAATAAGGGCCTCTATCCCGCCGATCGGCTCATAACGGCTGAGCTCAAGATAGGCGTTGGGCAGGCCGTTTAACAGCGGCCGGACCCACAAGTGGTGGGAATAATGTGCCCCAACGTGAACCGTGACCAGGTCGGGGTATTGTTGTAAGGTTGTCAGCAGTTCGTGCAAATCCATATCCGGCAGCGCGATCCAAAGCGGGAGCCGGCATTCGCTCAGCCAGGAAAGCAGTTCATCATAGGCCCACGGCCGAAACGGCAAGCCGGCGTGGCGCGTATCGTACAGCCGGACAGCGCGCACCACCCCAGCCTGATGCGCCGCCTTGACCTGAGCGATCGACTCCGCTGTGGGCATCACCATCCACTGCGCCTCTAATCGCTCACCCCCATCCAGCCAATGTTGCAGGTATTCATTGCCATCAAGCGGGCTGAGGAATTCACCCTGGGCGTGATAAATCAGGGCCCGGGAGACACCATGACGATCCATTTCGGCAAGCAGCTCGGCCCGATTGCGTACGGCCGAAACCTCGTCTCGCCGATCCCCGATGCGCACATTGGCATCAAAGACGGGTACCTGTGCCCTGAAATGAAGATCGCTCATCGTCAATCTACCTTGATCCTGAATGATACGCGCCGGGTTCGCTCGTGATCTGATTCCCGTGTCCCGTGCAGTGCATAATCCGTCAGGGGCAGCAGGTAATGGGTCTCAGCTCGCAGCGAAATAAACGCTTCGGCGTAGGGCACACCGGCCGCAATCCCCATTGACCCATCGCTGGTTTCAATGCGTTTGCGAGCGTATGCGCCGCCATACCCCTGGCTTTCCAACGCATCGAGGACGGCCAATTTTTTGTCCACGACGTCGGTAATATCGATAAACACATCGTTGTAAAAGCCACCATCAGCGTCCCATACCTGTCTACGAGGGATGGCAGCCGCCCCGGTACCAAAGAAAAAGACCTGGGCCACCTTATGCGGAGGGCGACGGTCACCCGGATCAACTGCGGCCGCCAGCTGGATCGCCGCCAGCACAATCTGCCCGGCAATTGCATGCGGGTTGGTCAGGCCGTCTCCTTCGCGGGGAAAATGGGTCAAAATAATATTGGGTCGTAGTTCCCGCAGCAGCATCGCCAGCTGTTTGACGATCGCCTCAGTCATGATCAGGACCGCATCATCAGCACCAAAGAAATAGATATCTTCGACCCCCAACAAACGGCAGGCCCGCCGCGTTTCTTCCGCTTTGAGATCCGACCGCTCGGCCATCAGGGCCAGCAGCTTCCCGGCATCGGGTACTTCGGTGCGGTGGTGCATTTCATCGCTGATCACTTTGTCATGAATGCGGGCCCCATGGGTTAAGACAACACAGCCCACATAATCGCCGCGGCTGACGTGGTGAGCCATCGTCCCCCCGGATTGATCAAAAATATCGGCCGGATGAGCGCCAATCGACAACAGGCGCAATGGTTCGGTGGTTAAACTCATCTGGCCACCCAATCGGGATATTTCTCATGAAATACCCGCTTAACCGACTCGTACTGCGCTTCGGTAAACCCTTTGTAGGGGGAAAGCAGTCGCAGCGGCATTTCTTCCAAACCGCCCAGGCGCACGAGTATCTTGTCATACGCGCCATCCATGCGCTTTTCAGACCGCAGCGGACCAAACAGATCGGACCCCAAATCGCGAAAACCGTGCTGCAGCTTCATCAATGTCTCGTAATCTTTTTCCTGCCCGGCCGCAAACAGGGCTTTAACCTTGTGGGGCGTTGTGGGCCCAAAAGAAGCCAAAATCGAGCATTCCCCATACATACAGCCATGGGCGTAATTTGCTTCGCCCAAAAAATGCTGCAGCTCACCTACCTGGCTGACCAGTTCGGCCGCGCGGGCCATTCCCCCACCTGTATTTTTAGTGGCGACAAGATTGGGGACATTGTCAATCAGGCGGCGATAATCGCTAGCCTCCAAGACCCGGCCGGCGCGGGGCAGGTTGTAATGCAAAAATTGCGCATCGGGGTAGGCTCCGCACACATCCTGGAAGTAGGTCAGCAGTTCATCGTCGTTTAACGCCCCCCAGGGAGGCAGCGCCATCTGAAAAATACGGAAGCCAACGTTGTACGCGTAATCCAACTTTTCGCGAATGATGGGGGTTGACAGGCCAATCAGGCCGATCATGGGGTATATGTTCTCGCCGCGGGTTTCTTCGTAAAAAATATCGACGATTTGGCGAAATTGTGGCTGATTAACGGCGTGACCTTCCCCGGCCGTGCCAAATACATAAAGATGATTGTAGTGGAGCAGTGTCTGCCGAATCTCTCGTCGAAACACATCTTCTAACAATCGTTCATTTTCATCCCAAGGGGCCTCACATGAAACCAGGATCGCTTGCGGATATCGTGCCATTAGCTTCTTTTGCCTCTTACTTCCACATAAATTTGCCCATCTTCAACCTGGACGGGATAAGTGACCAGCCTCGTTTCCGGATCAAACAAGCTACAGCCGGTAGCCACATCAAATTCCCAGCCATGCCAGGGGCAGCGCAGCACCTGACCTTCCATGCCCCAACGATACTCATCCGGGGCCGATGGCAAAAAGGTACCGCTTAGTTCACCGAGGCAAACAGGAGCCTGGTTGTGAATACAGACATTTTTTAGCGCGTAAAAGGCACCGTTCACATTAAAAACCCCGATCGATCGGCCGGCAACAGCCACAATTCGCCGTTCACCAGGTGAAATTTCCTCTACTTTGCCGATCTTATACCGAGTCATGAGCCTTTCTAAAATAGAAGACGGTCGCCCTTCTAATTTTTCTAAATTTATTCTGTTGTCAGCTTAAACAGCTGGGCGGCGTTTTCATAAAAAATCTTGCGCCGATATGTCGCCGGTAAACGGTTCATCACGCTCATTGCATCGAAATCCCAGTGGGGGTAATCGCTGGCGTACAGAAGTACATTTTGGGCATCGATCATTTCGAAAAGCTGCAGCAGCCATTCATTGTGGGGCGGTTCTTCGATGGGTTGGGTCGTAAAATAGCAATGATCGTGGATATATTCGCTTGGCAGCCGGGTGACCCAGGGGGCATCGGCCCGCAGCGCTTTGTAATTTTTGTCCATCCGCCACATCAGGGCCGGCAGCCATGATACACCCCCTTCGATAAAGACCATTTTGAGGGTAGGAAACCGGGCAAATACCCCTTCGGCGACAATACTGATCAACTGGGATTGAAAAATTGTCAACAAACCGGTGTGATATTCAAAAAAGGTTCGCGGATATCCAACGGCCGTCACCGCATGGGCCACTCCTGTTCCGGCCGCGGCTGGATGCATGGCCACCGGTAAATCATGGCGGACGGCCGCCTCATAAATCGGGTAATAACGCTTTTGCCCATAGGGTGATGTCGAAGTAGCCCCCATAATAATCATGACCAGGTCGTCGCGTGAGCCAAGCCGGTCAATTTCGGCGGCCGCCGCTTGTGGATCGTTTGAATTGATGGCAATCGCCCCGCGAAACAGCCTGGGATAGGCTTCTAACCAATGTTCAATCGTCCAGTCATTCCAGGCGGCCATGACAGCATTGGCATAATCCTGATGGGGATGCATATTCCATCCGTAAATTTCACCGGTCAAAATGCCAATATCAACTTTGTTTTCTTCAAATAGTTGCCGGATTAGAAGATCTGGATCGGAGCCGGGCGCACCACCACCGGCTGGATAAGCATCTTTGCGCCGGTGCCCGGCCGGCGATTGATATCCCAATCCCCCTACCCGGTATCCCGGCTGCGTAATGCGCGAACGCCAGGGCTCGGCCAAATACGGTTCAAGAGCCGACCACTCTCGAAACAGATGATGCACATCACAATCGATAATCCGCTGAGAGGCGGGCGAGGCGGTCTGGGGACCGTGAGATTGGGTTACCGTCGCCGTCATCTTACCTTTTCCTACCAGGCTAAACGGGGAAATTCTGTACGCGAAAATGATCGTGCATCGCCATGCGAGCTTTTGCCGAATCGCGCTCGCGCAGGGCCTGGACAATGCGGCGGTGTTCGATCACGATGCGATCAGGATTGCGTCGAATCGCCGATGGGTCTTCTGCCAATGAGCGGCGAAACACATCTTCAACAAGGGGGGACATTTCGACAATAACTTTGTTTTTGGTAGCACGAAGCAGCGCCAAATGAAATTCAATATCTTCTTTGATGGTGCTTTTTCCGGCCGCATGTTTGTTCTCATACAGGTCGAGTATCGCTTCCAAATGATTGATCTCTTCTTCGGTGATTCGGGTGACAATTAAGCCAACTATGCCAATTTCCAAGGCGGCGCGGGCTTCCCGTACTTCCTCAGCTGTGGTGTCATCCTGGCTAACGACCAGAGGCAGTGAAATGGCAACCGCCTGGCGATCAAATTCGGCGACAAAGGTTCCCTTGCCGGTATGCTTAACGACCACCCCCTCAGCGACGAGCGCGCTCAATGCTTCGCGCACGATATTGCGGCTAACGGCCAGCATTTCACTCAATTCGCGTTCGCTCGGAAGCTTTTCCCCAACCGGCAAACTTTCTGTCAAGATAAACCGCTTTAAGGTTATGGCGGTTTGATGGGTTAGCGTATCGCGTGAAACAGCTTTTAACAAAGGATTTGCTCCTGCTATTCATACCGGTGTTAATGGAGAATTCGTTATAAGATTAGACCATATTCCATTATTGCCATCAGTCAAAGGTTCAAAAGGGTCGAATCTTAAATTGTATCATCTATAAGTTTGATGGCTGGACAAACAAAACTGGTTTACTTATAGTACCAATATACCATACATGGGGTGGGTATGCAAAGTTCCGCCGGCCGCAAAAACAGGTCAGGCGGGTATTTTGACCGCCCGGACACGGTTGTTAAAGTGGTCGCTGATCAGGAGTATTTCCCGGCCATAAAAACACAACCCGTGCGGCTCATTGAGCCCTGCATTTCGGGCCGGACCACCATCCCCACCGTCCCCAACATCTGACCCACCGGCCAATGTCTGCAAATGGCCGTCTTCATCGATAAACCGAACGAGGCGATTGCCAGCATCTGAAAAGTAAAGGGTCCCACCGGCCGAGATGGCCAAACCCCAAGGAGAATCAATGGCCGCTCCCCGAGCCGCACACCCATCCGAGACAAAACCGGCCTCCCCACACCCCACAAGCGTGGTCATGATGCCCAATTTGTCAATTTTGCGAATGACATGATAGGCTACATCGGCAAAATACAGGGCACCGCTTTGATCAAAACAAATCGCACTCGGGCTGCCGATCCGGGCCAAACGCGCCGGGCCACCATCACCACTAAAACCGGGTTGACCGGTGCCGGCGACGGTTGTGATGATGCCGCTATTGGCCGCGATACATCGAATGCGGCCGACCCCATCTCCGACATAAATATCGCCATTGGACGCCAGGGCAACCGATAACAGGGCCACAAAACTGGCACTTGTAGCCGGACCCTGATCCCCTTTGTCCCAACACCCTTCGCCACTATCCCAAGGCAGTGTTGTCCCGGCAATCGTGCGCAGCACCCCATTCGACTCCACACGCCGCAAACGGCCGTTGCGGGTATCAGCAATGATCAACCGCCCCTTCTGGTCAAGGGCCACGTCATGCGGATTCCCCAAATGGGCGGCGGTGGCCGGGCCGTTATCCCCCCCATAAGCCCGTGCCCCACTTCCAGCGATGGTTGAAATGCGGCCGGTCTGGGCCTGAATCTTGCGAATGCGTTGATTCCAGACATCAGCAATGTAAATGTGGCCGGCTCGATCAACCGCCAGGCCGCCGGGCCCGCACAAAAACCCTGCCGTCGCGGTTTCACCATCATGCACCCCCAATCCTCCCAGAACCGTGGTCACAATCCCCGATTGCCCATCATATTGACGCACCCGTCCCGAACAATCTCCCCAAAAGACGGTGCCATCCGGGTCGGCCCAAATACCCGCCTCAACCGAATTGCAGTGCGTTTCAGATCCATGCAGCCCTTCCTCACCAAAGCCGGGAACACCATTCCCAACCAGGGTGGAGGCCAACCCGGTTTGGCCATCCATCTTGCGAATTCGAAAGCCGTATTTTTCACCGACATACAAATTGTCGTGCGCGTCAAAACAAAGTGCATCCGGCATCAACAGCCCGGCCGAGATAGCCGGGCCGCCATCACCAGCTGCTGACCGCTGCCCATTGCCAAAGACGGTCGAAATCAACCCGGTTTGCATATCGATTTTGCGAATGCGATCGTTGGCATTGTCACAGACATACAAATTTCCTTTTGAGTCAAAGGCCAGATGCTCCGGATTATTAAAGGCGGCCTCAGATGCTGGTCCGCCGTCGCCATGATAGCCTCTTAGGCTTAATCCCGGCCCGTAAAACGGCCGGCTCAATCCTGACTCAGAAGGGAAATGACGCGCGTCGAGGCCGGCAAAGCGGCTGATCCGGCCACTTACAGCATCAACCCGGCGGATGTTGTTGCCCCACTCACTGGAAAGATACAGGTTGCCCTGGTGATCAACGGCAATCCCACAAGTGGTGTCAAACTCCGCTTCCAAAGCCGGGCCGCCATCGCCCCCACGGCCTTTGCGGCCGCTGCCGGCCACGCGTTTGATGATCCCGGTTTTACAGTCGATGCGACGATAAGTGTCATTGCCCAAATCAGACAAATACAGATGACCGGCGCTATCCTGTGTCAAATCATGGGGATAATAAAAGCGCGCGGCCCGTGCCGATCCACCATCCCCGCGGCTGCCGGGCACCCCATCCCCAGCAAAGGTATGCAAAATGCCGTCTCGGTCGATACGCCACAATCGATGGGCATGGTAATCAACCACAATGAGATCCCCATCCGGCCGGCGAACAATCCCCATCGGCCAACCGGCATCAGCCTCTCGGGCCGGTATGCCATCCCGATACCCAACCCCGGCCACGGTCATGATGTGGCCCGGCGTGAGTGTTTTAATTTGTTCAAATATGGTCATCTCATTCCGCCTCCCTGTTTTATGATTCAACGGTGTAGACCACATTTTGGAGCGGTTCCCCACGCACAAAACGGCCGATATTTTCGGCAATAAAGGCAAACCGATAATTCATGGTGCCATGAGTCGTCCCGGCATTATGGGGGGTCATGATGATGTTTGACAGCTCATGCAGAGGCGTATTGGCCGGTGGGCAGTGGGCATTGAGATGAGAGGGGTAGTTGTACCACACATCAATGGCCGCTCCGGCAATGGATTGTTGGTATAGGGCATCGTACAGAGCATTTTCATCGACGACTGGGCCGCGAGCTACGTTGATCAAAATCGCCGTTGACTTCATGCACTCAAATGCGGCCTGATCGATGAAGCCCACCGTCTCCGGCACATGGGGGATCGCCACCACTGCAAAATCGGCCTGTGGCAAATGGAGCGACAGGTCAGACAAGGGGCCGATATAGTCCAAACCCAACGACTGCCCCCGCATGGGGGCGGGGTTGCGGGTTAAACCAGTCACGGTCATCCCGTAAAATCGCCCCCAGCGGGCAACTTCAGATCCAATGTGGCCCAGACCCAGCACCAACAGGCGGCCGCCCCGC
This sequence comes from Ardenticatenaceae bacterium, assembly GCA_030065875.1. Classification (GTDB taxonomy): domain Bacteria; phylum Chloroflexota; class Anaerolineae; order Promineifilales; family Promineifilaceae; genus WTJY01. The sequence goes on from JASJCR010000031.1 coordinate 51,847, forward strand.
AGTTCATGGCGAAAAACGCCGCCACTCCAATCTCCACAACGCAGGGCGGCATCCTGTTGGATGACCTCTCGGTTGAGCATGGCCATGGTCATAAAACAATATTCGGCCACCGCCCACTCATGGCCATATACATTACAAACTAGGCAGCCGGACGGCAGTTGGTCAAGTTCGATCCCTTCGATGCCGGCTCCCACCCCTTGAACCAGCTGTAAAGTGGCGTCTGGTCCCAACCATTTCCCTTTGACGGCCGAGCTGATCATCACGTCGATGTCGTGCAGCTTGTCGGCCATCGATTGATCTGTTTCCTGATCGTACGCAAACAGCTCATGGGGCACCGCCAGCAGAGATCGCATCGTTTCAACATATTTTTCCAGGACCAATATCCGCACCGGTCGGTCCTGAAATCGCGGAAGGTGTTTTGTCATCTTACGCCATCCTTTTTCGCGGGCCTGTTTTAGCAATCCGCCAGATTTTTTTATATTCTTTGACGCGAATGGCACGAATTTCACGAATCCGATGGGCAATGCTCCCTTTAAATTTGTGTCATTCGTGTGATTCGTGTCAAACTTTTTTGAAATGTTGTTTCGTTTCACTTAGCCGGCCAACCAGCTGGCAAAATAAGCTGGTGCCCACGGCCGGGTCAGTTGAAAAGCGCGCATCGTTGAATCGGCCTGACCGGTCGCAGCCGCCACCTCCAGCCATTCCTCCGCGGTGGTCAAATCCGGCAGTTCGACCAGCCAAACGCGCTGCCAATCGGCTTGGGGTGTCACCAGTCGATATCCTTCCAGCCGTCTGATCGGTATCCCGGCGGCCAGATACGGCGCTGCCAGCTGATCCAAAGGCGGATCCGGCGCCTGAGGCTCGGAATCCCACTCAAAGACAAAGGCGATCACTCGGCTTTTGTCAACTGTCAAAAGCGGCACCTGGTGAGGATCGCCCTCAAACGGGGCTAAATGGGGTGTCGCATCGGTTACTTTACCTGGAGCAGGGCACAGCGGACGTGAGTAATTGACATTTCGGTGCACCAAAACGATACCAATATCTTGTGGCCGGGCAGCAGGGTGGCGGTCGGTGCCCCATAGGCGATCGTATCATGGGAGCGTGGGTACGCCTCCGGGGCTTCGACACCCAGCCGTTCACGGCCGGTCGCATCCCAGACCACCAGCTGATTGTCTAAATCCCATGATAGCCCGCCATCCTCGGAGAGGCAGACGCGAAAACCGGGCTGGACGGCCTCGCGGGAGGTATAGACTGCGGCCAGCCGCCCATCGCCCAGATCGACGACGCCATTGGTTTGGCCCTGGATATTGGTCGCCTGGGGGGTATCCCATGTTTGTCCATCGGCCGAGCCCACACAGCGGTGCAGGGGCAATGGGGCCATTGCGCGGTCCATGACGGCGCTCCAAAAGAGGCCGATGAGGCGCCGATCTGCCAGGGGGGTGATGCGGCCGTGCCAAAATCCCTTGCCATCAGTAGACCCATCGGCAAAGGAAACCGGGTCGCCCCAACTTTGCCCCTTATCGGAAGAAAAAAAGCCGACCGTTCGTGGCCGATAGGGGCCCGGATCGTCAAAAGCATGCCATTGATCATAAGGCAAGAAACATCGGCCGTTGGCCAGTTCCACGACACCGCTGCTGGGTGTGATGACCATGCCATCCGGGACGGTCACCACGGCGGGCATTGACCAGGACACACCGTTGTCGGCCGAGCGCTGCAAAATCACCTCAAGTTCGGTCAGGCCGCCGGTTTGCTCGTTAAAAATCGGCCGCTGAGGATCCGTCCGGTCAACCCGGAAAGCGGCGATGACCAACTCCCCATCGTGCATGCGGGTCAAAAAAGGGCCGTGATACGAGTAGGGGCGGTCATCGTGGCGCCTATCTGTCAGTGGGGCATGATCAACCCAGCTCCGACCTTCATCATGTGATCGCGCCTGCCAGAAGGTGAGATCGGTAGCATACATGCCCTGTCCACGGTTGTAAACACAGAATAACTCTCCCCCAGGCAGCGTTACCACATGGCTAAATAGAGCGGTCACATGCTCATAACCGGGATTGGGGTTGCGAAAGATTGGACTGCTGTGAACCAGCTCAACTTTGGACATCTTTTCTTCTCCCGAAGGCCAATATGCTAAAAGAGCCGTTCTCCGCTGGCCAGATATTGTCGACAAACCTCATTGTTCAGGGTCAACCCCAAACCCGGTTCGTCTGATAAGACCACATGGCCATCTTCAAATAACGGTTGCCCATTTCGATCTGCTATTTGCCCTATCCAGGGTGCATCATGAAAATGGTACTCTAATCCGATAAAATTCGGGCTGGCGGCCGCCACATGGGCACAGGCAATGATCCCCAACGCGGAGCTGTTATTGTGCATCGCCATCGGGATATAGTTCAAATCGGCATAGTCGGCGATTTTGCGTGTTTCGGTCAACCCACCGGCAAAAAGGATATCGGGGTGGATCATGTCGCACGCTCCACGATCGATAAAGAGGCGAAATTGCTCGGCGACAAATACCTCCCCCAGGCAAATCGGTATCGGACTTTTGGCCCGAATGGCCACACAGGCATCCGGATTAACAACCGGCGTTGGATCTTCGAACCATTTGAGCTTGAGATGAGCCAGCTCCTGCGCGACGCGAATGGCCGACTGGACATCATACTGCATATGCCCATCAATCGCGATTTCCATATCCCAACCGGCCGCCTCCCGAACCGCCGTCAGCCGCTCAACGATGCGATTGATCTGCGGAAGGGTGAGGGACCGATTCCAGCTATCAGCCGTGTAATCGGCGGCCGCATAGTCGAGATCAAATTTGATATCGGTAAAGCCATCTTCGCGTGCCTCGACCGCCAGACGCCGCCAGGCATCCAGGTCGTTTAAGTCGGCCGGGGTGCTGCGATCGAGATAAACCAGCAGGCGCCTGCGATATTGACCACCCAAAAGATTGTAAACAGGCGTGTTGAGCGCCTTGCCCACCAGGTCGCAAAGGGCCATTTCCACACCACTGACCGCCCAGGCGACCGGCCCAAAGGGGGTGGCACTGGCCGATTGAGCCGGTTGGTGTGGGGGCAGCCCCCCGTAAAGCATATTGGTCACAAAGGGCCTGATGGCAAAGGGATCTTTACCCAGAAGATAAGATTTCATCTTCCCTTCGATGAGCTGTCGCACCCCCAGTGTCTGATCTTGAAAGTGGGCCGCTTCACCCAGACCGTAAAGGCCGGCATCGGTATCAATGCGCACCAGCAACACATGCCAATGGCGGCTTTGGCCGCCGACACCATGATCATCCGGCCCCACCAGCACCATGGTCCGAACGTTATCAATTTTCATGAGGATCTGTCTCCTGCGGTCGCTCATTTTCGGGCGAATCGAGCCGCTCGAGCAAGAAAAAAACCGGGCGAAACCCGTCGGTACAGTTGGTCACAAAGGTGCCCGGCCGGGTTCCCAGCATATTGCCCCCACGAGCCAGGACCATGACATATTTCTGAATATCGGCCCAGGCCCAATCACTAAACCC
>JASJCR010000032.1 GCA_030065875.1 Ardenticatenaceae bacterium
CGGTGCCCGGCACAACGACGGTCAACCAGCTTGGCAGCGGTGGCCTGTTTAACATCGTTGACACCCCCGGTGCGGATGCGGTGGGTTCGCGGGGAGATCGGGAAAGGGAGACGGCCCTCGAAGCGGCCGTCTCCGCAGACTTCCTGGTGATTCTTTTTGACGCCATCCAGGGTATTAAATCAACAGAGCAGGCGCTTTTTAATCACCTCAAAGGGTTGGGAAAGCCGTATCTGGTTGGCCTGAATAAAATTGACCTGCTCAAAAAACGGGATCGCGATGCGGTGCTATACACTGCCGCTCATAATTTGGGTCTGCAGCCCAATGAAGTTATCCCGCTTTCGGCATTAAAGGCGGAGGGCGTCCCCCGGCTCTTGCTGACCATTGCCAAAACGGAACCGGCTTTGCTGGCTGCTTTGGGAGAGGCGCTGCCGGCTTATCGCGGGCGTCTGGCATGGCAGGCTACGCTGCGAGCGGCTTCATCGGCCGCAATCGTCGCTCTGACGCCCATCCCCATCGTCGATTTTTTACCTCTGGTCACTATTCAAACGCTGCTGGTTCTGGCAATCGGCCGCATTTATCAATACAAATTAACGCCGGCACGAGCGGCCGAGCTGATGGGCACGATGGGGCTTGGCTATTTGGGGAGAGCTCTTTTCTACGAATTAACCAAATTGGGTGGGCCACCGGCCTGGATCGTCAGCGTCGCGATCGCGGCCGCCATGACCGTCCTGGTCGGATATTCAGCGATGATGTGGTTTGAAAAAGGGGAAAAAATTACAGCGGCTCAGGGGCGTCATTTGCTCAAGCTGCTGACTCAGCAGATCATCAAGCGGCTCAACCCGTTTGGTCGCCGCCGACCGGGCAAAGAAGCCCTCTCCGATACCCTTCAGGAATCACTTGAGGCGGAAGAAATCGCCCAGGAGTTTATCAAAGAATAAAAAAGCCGCAGATTTTCACAGATTTATGCAGATTAAAGAAAAATAATCTGTGCAAATCGGTGTCAATCTGCGGCTAAATGATAAAACTTAGCTGGATTCTGAAAGTGAGCTGGCCTCAGACACCCTTTCCGTTGGCAGCGAAAAGAAGAAAGTCGTTCCCTTTTCATATTCGCTTTCAAACCAAATGGTTCCACCCTGGAGCTCGACCAGCTGCTTGGTAATGCGCAGCCCTAAACCGGTGCCTGGGGTACCGTTTGCCTGGCCATCGGCCGCCCTGAAATATTTGGTAAATATTTTTTTCTGATCGTCTTCTCGAAGACCGATCCCGTTATCAGCAACCGATATGACGATCATGTCGGTATTAAATCGACGCTTCCCACCGGCCGGTTCAAGGGTCGCTCCAACTTGAATTTCACCTTCTTCACCCGAATACTTATGGGCATTGCTGATTAAATTGGTCAGAATTTGCTCGAGACGGCTTTGATCAGCGGTAATTGGCGGCACATATTCCGGCAGGGCCACCTTCAAGGCCTGGTTTTTGGTTTCAAACTGACCTTCAAATGAAGCGATGATCGTGTCAAGCGTTTGCTGTAGATCAACGGTGGTTAATTCCAGCCGCAAATGACCAGATTCGATCCGCGAAATATCGCTCAAATCGGAGACCAGACGAGACATCCGATCGACATTTTTAACGATGGTTTGGACAAAACGGTCCTGCACCTCATTCATTTCGCCGACGCTGTTTAACATGCGCGCATAGTTGCGAATTGAAGTCATCGGGTTTTTGAGTTCATGAGACACTTCAGACACAAATTCTGTTTTAGCCAGGTTCGCTTTTTGCACCTGCTCATAGAGAACGGCGTTGGACATCGCCACGGCCGCTCTGTCGCTCAGGACCGTTAAAAATGACAGGTCGTTATTTTTATATCGCTCTTCACTCTCATCTTCCAGCACCAGCAAAGCGATTACCTGACCGGCGCGGCCGATGGGAATAATCGTCCGGCTGCTGGTATTTGGCAGCCAGTAATTGTCGCGCCCGCTGTTTGCCTGAGGCATAATCATTTCCACCGCGCGCTTCATCTCCTCAGAATCAATTGGGAGAATATTGTGCAAATAATAATCGAGGATGCCATCTTCCCCACCCACGGAAATGATGCGCATTTCTTCCCCATTATCGAGAATCTGCCCCACAAACCCGGCATGGGCCGAAGTCCGTCGCAGCGCCCAATCAAGGGTTAACTCGGCCGCGCGCGTCAAACTTAAACGAGCATTTAATTCACGGGCAATGCGCTGAGAGAGCGCCTGTTCTTCAAGATGGGCTTCTTCTCGATCATGCAGCCGCTTCTTTTCGATAGAAGCGGTAATGCGAGCTTTCAAAATGAGGGGATTAAACGGTTTTGGCAGATAATCTTCAGCGCCCAATTTTATACAGCGCACGATGCTTTCGATATCATCCACTGCGGAAATCACGATAACCGGCAGGTTGCGCAGTTCAGGGTCTTCCTTAATCCGCTCCAATACCTGATACCCGTTCATTTCTGGCATCATGATATCGAGGAGAACAAGATCGTAATCATTTTCGCGAATTTTTCCGAGACCAATCCGGCCGTTGAGGGCCGTATCGACCTCATATCCGTGGCGGGTAACCCGTCGTTCGAGAACATCAAGATTATTTTGGTTGTCGTCAACGATCAAAACTTTTGATTGATCTTCACTCATAAAAAACTCGCTCACTCAACCACAATCTCACATTGAAATTGTTGTTTGGAAAACTTTATTTTAAGTCGCCGTTACTGGATAAATAAGTGTTTATTTTCGCTATCAGCTGTTTAAACTCAACCGGTTTTGTGGCGTAGTCGTTACAGCCGGCTTCGAGGCATTTCTCCCGATCTCCAGCCATGGCGTGGGCGGTCAAAGCGATAACCGGAATATCAGCCGTGTTGGAGTTCGCTTTTATTTCACGTGTGGCTTGAAGGCCGTCCATGATAGGCAGACTAATATCCATTAAAATTAAGTCGGGGTGTTCGGATTCAGCCATGGCGATCCCTTTAGCCCCGTCCGTTGTACACAAAACATCAAACCCCTTGCGTTTTAAACGACGGGTAAGCATATCCCTATTCATCTCATTATCTTCAACGAGCAAGATTTTCATCTAACAATTCTCCCAAATTGAATGACTTCGTGCAGCTTTCCCAGAGTATCATAATGTAATAATTCACAATGGATTGATTATAACCTGCAAAAAATAAAGTTGATATGAGAATAAAGTCCAATTTAAAAGAGAGTTTGTCAGAATTTTACGGGAAATTCCTCAATAATTTACGCTTTTTTTCAACGCTTAAAGCAATGTTATTTCACTTCTAACTCAACTTCTAAGACTCATCAATTATATCCAACAATAAGTAATTGCCATAATTTGGGAATAATCAGGAGCGATGGCTTTTCAGTTTGCTTTCCGTAAATTGAGTCTGCCACCCCTAGTAGGTTAAGTTCTTTTGATATGACAAAGTGTAAATCGCTTTACATTATTTGACAGTAAAAAATAGGTTAATGCAGCTTAACTAATGTCCTCGACCAAAACACCCTGTAATGCCCGCCACAACACACCATCCTGACGGACCCCTCGTCGATCAAGTTCGCTTGTCGCCAACATGACCCCGTTTGAGCATCGAGCACACAACCCCTTGACGACGCGAACCAGCATTTCATTTCGGATGCGGACATCATCTTCCAGCGTCCACAACTGCCCATCCTGCCAATCTTCAGAAAGGACAAAGGCGTTGCTCAGCGGCTGTCGCGGAATATCCCACCAGCCGGTGGCGGCCGTTTCCAGCCAAACCTGGACGGCCGCCACCCGGTCACTCAGCAAAAAGCTATATATTGAGCCGATAAATATTCCGTCAGGGTCCGGGGGATCCCCCATATCCGGTGGATGAGCGGTCACCAGGCCGTTTTGTATCCCGTTGATAAACGCCCGGCCGACGGCCTCCTCACTTTCGAGACCCATCGCTTTGGACGCCTGCCGCAAGCGAGTCGCCAGGCGGACCAGCCAATCACAAACCGCCCCGGCCTGGGCGCTCGGCTCAGGGGCAAAATCCCGATGAGAGAGCAGCTCATCAAAAAAATCATTGATAAAGAAATCCAGCCCCTTTTCTCTAGCGGTTCGCTCATCATAACCGCTTAACCAGCGTCGGAGCTGTTCAACGCGATCAATCGCCTCTTCACCAAGACGGACGCGCTGCTCGCCGGTGAGTTCGCTGGTCTCTAACAGGGCCGGACCGGCCGAATTATATAGAAATCGGGCCATCAACGTTGCCCGAGCTGGATCCAGGGCGAAGATCGTCAAACTTAACGCTTCCGATACATCATACAGGGAAGGGAACACCCCCCAGGTAGGGTTGGCCAACGCCAGCCAGGTCATCCAGGCGCGGACGTACGGCTCTTCACGGGGGCTGGCCCGACGGCGAGAAAGCTGATAAGGCAAACCGGCTTCACGCAGCGACTGGGTCAGCTTGTAGCGCAGCGCTCCATCGAGATAAGGGACAATGATGGCGACGTCCGCCGGTTTAATCTCTTCCCGCTGCAGAAAATCCTGCAGGTCAAAAGCCAGCCGCTGGAGCATTTCGCGCCGGTAGCGGCCGGTTACCGTTCCCAATATTGATCGGTTGACCTGGGAAAGATCCGGCTCGGGACCGGCGGCCTGCACATAGCGGGCCACCTGACGGGCCAGATGATAGACACCCTGCGATTCGGTGAACGTCTTGTCAAACACAAACTGCCGGTTGGTTTCATCTCGAAACCGCTCGGCAAGGTTGGGGTCAGCGGCCAGGAAACGCTTGTATCCCCCACCGTCATCCAAAGAAATTGTCGCCGAATGAGAAATGTTGAGGAGGCGGCTGACAAAAGCTTGACCGGCCGCGGTCTGCTCTTCAATGTTGTCCACCAAGACGTGGCGAAAGCGCTCGCTAAAATAGCGGGCAAACTCTTCATGATTCAAGACATATCGATCAAACACATCAATCGTTAGCGAAAGATCGAGCAAATTGTTGGTCAAACAGCGATTTCGAAATTGCTCTGCCGCCTGTTGAGCATCGCGCATCAGGCGAATGTGATCCCCATCTCCAACCCACGAGTCTATTTGGCGGCTGATCCCTTCCTGAATGGTTAGCCGATTTAATGCCGCCCGATTTAAATTGTCCAACAGCTGGCTGACAATTTGCTGCGGCCGCAGGCGCAAATTGTCGAAGTAGCCGGTTTCCAAAAGCGGCCGCACCACCTCCCACATCAGAAGCTGGGCCAGATCATACGTCAACCACGTTGGCGGGGTGAACGCGTGACCAAAACCGGCCCGCCGGGCCACAATCGGCCAGAACAGGTTGACCATCTCCCGGGCCAAACCATTAAAATGGACCACCTTCAAATCGGCCAGAGGTCCCACCTCGCTCTCGGCTAACATCTCCCAAAAACGATCCCGATGGTTTGGCTCTGCCACCAAAACCAAAATCGTGTAGGCAGGAACGCCATCATCAATCAACCGCAGCAGACGCTGCTTTAACACGGTGGTTTTCCCCGTGCCGGCCGAACCAATCAGCAGAGAAGAACCATCCGCTTCAATCGCTTGAGTTTGAGTTTTTGTGAGGTTCATGGAATAAAGAAAAAGTATATTGGTGTATTGGTTAATGGTTATTAGTTATTTGTTATTGGTTATTTTTTCAGGGTCGTATTTATCAGGATTAATTAATAAACGAATTGATCAATAACTAATACACCAATAAACTAATAACCAATACACTAATAACCAATAACCAATCTTTATGGCGTGATATCCCACACCACCCTATAACGAAGACGCACAGCACCCAGCTGTATTTCATCACCATCCATTAACAAGGTACCGTATTGAGGAACCGATTGATCGTTTACAAACGATCCGCTTGTACTGCCCTCATCAAATAAACGATAAGATTGCCCTTCTTTGGACATCGAAGCGTGTAATCGGGACATCGTCATATCTTGATCAAATACAATGTCCGCCTGATTGGGGGAGCGACCGAGGCGAATATGGGCCCGATTTAAGCCAATTGGTGAAACGAGGAGTGTAGACGCATCAAGGACATCCAATGCGTGTCCGGCGGGGGTGAGCTGTTGACTGTCGTGAATCGACAGCCCATCAACCGGTCCGGGATCGGAAACCGGTGCGGTCGGCCGGCGACGGGGACGCGTGGAGAAATCAAGCGCCGGTAGGCGAATATTTTCCCAGAAGCGGCCGCTTGAACCGGCCTGTAGCGGCCGACGCCACCACACCAGCACGCCAACCAAAGCCAAAAAGGAAAAACAACCCAATATCCAAACCCAGCGCCACGATGAGGTAGGGGTCAACAATTCAGGGATTTCCAGACGATCCCCCTGTACAACGGTCAAGTTCACAACGGGGCCGCTAAGCTGCTGCCCGATCTCATCAACCCCATTGAGCCATACTTCGTTCGATCCAACCGCCAGGTTGGGAACCAGCACTTCAGTAGCGGCGATGCTGCCTGGATCGAGATCGACGACCGGTGATCCATTGACCCACAGCTGGGCGGCCATCAATTCTCGCTCTTGGCCGTCCAGCCAGCGAACTTCGGCCGGAAACGACAGGCGTACCCCATCTGTGACGTCCGGTACGGTGAGCGTCCGGCTATCTGCCGGAATTGGCAAGGTTAGCAGTCCGGCCGTTTCAGCGATCGTGACGGCGGTTTCGGCCTTAACCTCCTGATTATCCGCCAGCATCAAGCTGACCGGAATCGACGCCCCTGGCTGCGGCTCCGGCAGCGTATAATGCAATATCGTTTGGTCGCGAAATGAAGCAATTCGGGCCCATAACGTATCACCAAGATCCTGAACCGGATTATCAGTTAAGGTTCCCGACAAACCACCGGTGCCGGTCGCCAGGTTGCTGAGAAAACGTCCGCCGATCTCATTGGCTGGTAGATTTTCATTTCCCACTAAAATGGTGTGCAGGGGAATATCCTGTACCTCGGCCGCTGAAATTAACCGCCCTTCGTCAAATTGGGTGCTGACGACATCGGTACCATCGGACAATACTACAATGGACACCGGCATGCCGGCCACGGGTCGCAGGGCATCCACCTCATTGATCAAATTACCCAGGCTGTCAAAAAGGGCTGTTGGCCCATTTTGAATGGGAAGCGGATCCACAAAAAAATTTAATACCGTATTATAAAATTGGGTTGGTTCCAACAGAATTTGGGCGCTACGGCCGGTAACCTGATAAACCGCGATGTAGTCAACCTGCTCGCGCATGTACGGTTCGGCCGCAAAAGAGAGCATGGCGGTTTTGATCGCCTCGAGCTGCCCCTCAATGCCGGCAGGTGTATCAACCAGGAAGATCGTCAACGTCCCTTCGGGCTGCCGGCCGGCCACCTCGACCGACCCGATTGTTTGCCCACCGTGCTGAATCACAACTGGCTGGCTGGAAAAATCCAGCGATTCCCCGGTGGCATTGCGGCCGTACGCCTGAACCTGGATCAACGGCATGCGAGAAGCATCTATTTGAGTAATATAGATTGTTTCAGATGGAGGTTCAGGCTCCCCCTCCTGGGCTTCTATAGGAAAAGCCACTGCCGCCAAAAGGCAAATCAGCAAAAAAAGAGAATGACGTTTCATTTTTACAAACGTACTTAAATTTAAAAGAGATTGAATCATCTACGGTTGGATTACTGACATGAGACCTGTTACTGGCGTTATTTTACCACAACCTATTAAATACTTGACAATTGGACAACCGGTTTAAGACACTATACGTATAAGAAAACAATTGTAAACTCTTTATTGGTCGATTTTCTTTTGGCGGGTTAGACTTGTATTTAATTCTCTTCGACCAATAAATTTGTACCCAACTTCAAATCCATGAAAAGAGTCAATTTAGACGAAAACAATCCGATCCTGATCGCCCACGGCACGCACGAAGGCATGTCTGGGAAGAATAATGAAGATTCCGTTTCATTTGTGCTGTACGAGACAAATGGTTCGCTCTTATACCTCGGAATAGTGGCAGATGGCGTGGGGGGGCAGTCGGCCGGTGAATTAGCCAGCACGATGGCTATCGAAACCATTGAAAGCTATTTTGATGGATTAAAAGAGGTCACGCTCGATAATTTAATGGAGCATTTGAGTACGGCCATTCAAAAAGCCAATCATATCGTCTTTGATCTGGCAGAAAGAGATACGGAAATGCACGGCATGGCCACCACGGTGGTCATCAGTGCCATCTTGGACGGCCTTCTGTTTACATCCCATGTGGGTGACAGCCGGGGTTATTTATGGCGTAACGAGCAGTTGACTCAATTAACCAAAGATCACAGTTGGGTGCAGGAAGCGATGGAAGCAGGCTTAATCACCAGTGAGGAAGCGCGCACGCATCCCAATCGCCACATCATCCGCCGTTCGCTGGGCAGCCTGGAGCAGGTCGAAGTAGACGGAAAAATGTTGAGCAATTTCGACCCGGTTGTATGGCCCGGGATGCCCCTGCAGCCGAAGGATATCGTCTTGATTTGTTCCGATGGGCTGACCGATATGATAACCGATTACGATGTGTCGCTATCCCTTGAAAAAAATCGAGGCGCCCTGCCTGCGGCCGTCAACGAACTCATCGACAAAGCCAACATGTCCGGTGGGCGAGATAATATTACGGTACTGATTATGGAAGCCAGTCAGCGCTTTGAACCAAATTCTGAAACACCTTTCCCCCCACCAGATCCCCCAGAGCCCAAAAACGACTCTTCCGATCCGGAAGAGAAAGTGCCGGACACCTTGCCCAATTTCCCCAAGGTCATTTCTGTTCCACTTGATAACGAGCGGGAGACCTCGGCAAAAAAACGCCGCATGATCTATACCCTGGTTTTTTTGGTTTTGCTCAGCATTTTGGGGTTGGTTGCCCTTTATTTTGCCGGCCTTTTTGGATAGAGTGTGTTTAATCACTCGTTTAAGGCGATGCCTGAGCCTGTCGGTCGGATCTAACTGCAGGTACAGCCGCTTCGGCTTCGACAAGCTCAGCCAGCTAGCGTTTTTAAACACTTTTAAAGCTTATGCTCTGTGCGATATTGGCGAATCAACTGCTCAATTTCAGAGCGATCGGCAATATTCGCGGCCGTTTTACTCACCAATTCAACCTGAAACGTCTTATTCGCATCTTTGATTTGCTGCGATGTTTTTGCAGCCTTCCCTAATACACCCTCTCGCAGCGGCTGGACCAATTTTGTACGCACGGCCGGTTCTCGTTGACCCACTTCCGGTTTTAACCATTGATCCATAACCCCCAGAAGCTCACTTTGCCCCTGTGCAACCGTTTGAGGAGTGAGGTAAACCAGATCAAACAGGGCGCTCATCGCCCGCCGAGCTTTTTCCCCAAACTCAAACGGCACCCAGCCGAGCAGCTTATCAAACCACTGCTGCAGCAGTTCCAACCCACCGCCAAGGGTTTCCAGCACCTCGCGCAAAATCCCTTCCAGGATTTGCCAGCTCCAGCTGAGCTGGCTGACGTGTTCGCTAAACCACGCCCGGCCGCTTTCAAGGGCGGGAATATCCCCTTCAAAGGAGGCGATCGCTACCTCACCGGCCGCCAGGGCATCATCCAGGCCCGGCAGATTCTCACCCAGCTCTCCGAACTGTCTGGCCAGAACCGTCAGGCCGCTCATCACCGTATCCGATAAATCAACCTCTTCAAGCTGATCGTACAAGGTCACCAGCCCGGCCAATATCCCGGCCTTTTCCTGCGCCTGAGTAAGCTCATCCTGCAGCACATTCACTTCCCCATTCACTTCAGAGCGGCCGGATTCAGCCGCCTCAAGCCGCCGGGTCAAGCTGTCAACCTGAGATTGCAGCTTGACGTTTTCAGCCTGGGCGGCGGCTAATTTGGCCAGGAGATCCGACTGCGCCCCACTCGCCACGGCCGGAGCGGCCGCCGGGGGTGCGGTTTGGGAAGCCAATACGATTTCCTGCGGCACAACCGTCGGTCGATTGCGAAGGGCCAGTGCCCCCCCACCGGCCGCTGAAAGCGCGGTCGCTGCCAGCGCACCGGCAATAAATTTTCGGCGAGTTGTATTTGTATGTTGCTCGTCTGAGCCACTCATGGTGGTTACTCCTTGTAGCCAAAGCGCTTTAGCTGGCTCTCTTGTTTGCGCCAGTTTTGAGCGACCTTGACCCACAGCTCCAAAAACACTTGCTCTCCCATTAAATCTTCAATTTCCTGTCTGGCTGCCGAGCCAATTTTCTTTAGCTGGCTGCCACCGGCCCCAATCACAATACGTTTGTGCCCCTCACGCTCTACAAAAATAGTCGCCCGAATATGGGTCGGGATTTCATTTTCTTTAAAATCTGTCACTTTAACCGCCGTGCCGTGGGGAATTTCTTCCCGCAGCTGCTGCAGAAGCTGTTCGCGAATCAACTCAGCCACAATATCACGGACAAAGGTATCTGTGATTTGGTCGGCCGGGTAATAACGGGGCCCTTCGGGCAGCGCATCGAGAATCGCCTGAAAAAGTTCATCGACCCCCCGGCTTTGATGAGCGGCAATAAAAAACCACTGCGTATCTTCTGGCAGCAGCTCTCGATAGGCATCGGTCCGCTCTATGACCTGATCGGGTGGGATCAGATCGTTTTTGTTCATGACCAGAATCACGCGCCCGGCCGCCCGGCCAACCAATTCAGCCAGGCGGCGATCTTCATCGTCGGGTGGAAAACCGGCATCGACCAGCCACAGAACGACATCCCCATCCTTCAGGGTTTCCTCGGCCGCTTCTAACATCACCTCATCAAGCTGATGCTTCGCTTTTTTCATAATGCCGGGCGTATCGATAAAAATAATTTGATAATCGTCCTCGGTCACAATACCCAGCTGTTTCTGACGCGTTGTTTGCGGTCTGGGGGTGACAATAGCGATCTTTTGTTTGAGCATGGCATTGAGCAAGGTGCTCTTACCCACGTTCGGCCGGCCCACCACGGCCACAAAACCGGATTTATGCCCGTCGGGCAATGTTTCTTGAGTTGAAGTATCCATATTCACTATTTAGAACACATTATCGACAAAATCGTCACGGTTTACCCGGAACATTAACGATTAATTCTAGCCGCTACCTTCCCGATGAATAATTTCCCCGGCCAAAGAGACCCAAACGCGATAAATCGCTTTCATTAGCTATCAGGTTTCGGTCCCGACAGCAGCCGAATTGTGTATTTTAACAAAAAAAACGGGTAATAGATTCATGAGCCGCTTCCATCGTCCTCGGACAACCTGTCATTCTGAGCCCTTCGACTTCGCTCAGGACAGGCTTTGCGAAGAATCTCGTCATCTAACAAGTAGGCGAAGGTCGCCAAAATGGCCCTTTCTCTCTAAATCAAACTTCATTGACGGAAGTTTGAAGAGATTCTTCACTCCGCTTCGCTCCGTTCAGAATGACAGGGGGTTAGTTACTTGCGCTAAAGATTGGCGATTGACCATTAACGTCGATTCATTGAATCACAACATGGTGTGACCCAGACTAGTTTAGCGCAGCGACCCTAAAAATTGCTGAACCCCAGCTTCATCCCAGCTATCGGCCGGCCCCATGATCATCAACATACTCGGCCCGCCCGATTTACTTTCAAAGAAACCCTGCATCATGCGCTGGGTATCGCCATTTTCATCGCTCCCTTCCAGGATGGTCAAAGTGCGTGTCTCCCCACCGATCTCAACATCCTGAGTTCCCACTCGCTCAAATGAAACATTGCTGTTGCTGCTGCCGCTTTGCGTGGAAAACTGCTGCTGCATTTGTGACTCCATCTGCGCTTCATTTCCCTTCATGGCGGCCGGGAATTCCATAATGGAAATCGCCATGTCGCTGCTGGTAATCATGACCATCTTGATCCCCAGCAGTTCCATACCCCCTTCTTCCACAAAATTACTGGGCAGTTCGTAATCGATGATTTCCTGGCCTACTGCAGCTGCTTCCTGTGGCGTATCGGCAAACGACTCATTGGCCAGGTCTTCCAAATAGGATGGCGCCAGGAAAATACCAAGTGCCCCGATACCGCAGCATAAAACGAGCACTCCTCCAACGATACCCAAGATAATTTTTGTTGTGCGATTCATATATACTTCCTCATGATTTGTTTATGTTCATTTAAGAATTTCCTATTTTACCCGATTCTTAATTCCGATGCGGCCAAATATTCCCGCCAAACCGGCCGCGATTATAACCAGAAACCCAAGCCAAAGATCAAGCCGAAGATTATACCATTGGGGCCAGGGATCACTGCGAAAAAAAGTGATGCCGGTTTGAATGAAAGCGGTAAAAAAAATGATCCACGCCAGCGATACCGGCCGTCTAAATCGCCTTTGCCATGCCACAACTGCGGCCGTCAACAAACCAAACAATATTACTCCCCAAAGTTGAGTGGGGATGCGTACCGCATAAACCCCAAAATTATCCGGTAAATCGAACGTATACCACGCCAGGGTTGTCTCCATTCCGTAACCGCAGCCGTCAAACAAACAGGCCAACCACCCCACAGCGTGCATAAATGGAATCAGCAAAGTGAGGATAGGCCACTGGATCCTTTTGGAGGCAAGCGTCTTGAAAACGGCCGCGCCTATCACCATGCCCATTACAACTCCCCAATAAGCGTATCCCCCCAAAGCAAAACGCCACGTTTCAGATGGATGTTCTGCAAAGTACGCCTGATTGAGCCACACAAAACCGATCCGTCCACCGATTAAGCCACAAACGCCCATCCATAGGAATGGATCGATGCGCCAGCTTTTGATTTGCCAGCGGGCATAAACGGCCGCCAAAATCATCCCCACGGCCCATATCACCGTAAACGTATAAACAAATCCATAAGTGGTTCGGGCAAAAATTGGAAACATGCTCCCTACTATACCCGCCAGGGCAAGGTGAACACAGGTGGTAAACGGCCGGCCGCCATAAAAAACTTCATCTGGCAAATTCTTTTGCTAAGAAGCCGCGAATTTCGCAGATCATTCTCCTTAATCCAGGAAGATCCGAGCCTGCCGAGGTTAAATATGAAACTTTTTGTGATCCACTCAAGAGTAGCCTACAATTTGACCGGTAGATTTTTAGCTTTTTCGGATCAACACTTTGTCAATTTCCCTGTTTATCATCATCATGCTGGGATCTGCCCTGCTCAACAGCCTTGCCGGGTTTGGAATCGCCCTCTTGGCCATGCCGCTGTTAATTGGGCAGATCGGTCTTAAAACGGCCGCTCCCCTGGTTGGCCTTGTGGGCATTGTCCTGCAAACCCTCTCTATTTTGCTTTATGGAGTCAAAATAAACGTCAGGCAAATCCGCTGGATGATTTTGGGTGGCCTGCTTGCCGTGCCGTTTGGGGTGCTGATGATTGACTGGATTGACGAAACCATCCTAAAGCTTTTTCTGGGTGCCGTATTGCTCTTTTATGTGGCTTATCGCTTAATCAAACAAAAAAATATCAGCCCGATTCCCCAGCAATTTGGGTTTTTCTTTGGCTTCTTAGGCGGATTATTTGGCGGGGCGTTTAACGCCTCCGGTCCTCCGGTGATCGTTTACTCTGATTCCCAGCAGTGGAAACCTGAAGTTTTTAAAATTAACCTGCAAACCTACTTTTTGTGTAACGCCACCATCGGCATTTTCTCACACTATGCGGCCGGTAATTACACCACTGAAGTCTTTAACTACATTATTGTGGCCATTCCCATTCTGATTGGGGGGACATTTCTCGGTCATTGGCTGGCTAGGTTTATTCGCCCCGCACTGTTTCAGTATGTCGTCTTGTCACTGCTGCTTGTTCTAGGGGTGCGGCTGCTCATAACCGCTTAACAGTATAAGACCAATTCTTTGCTCTCTAGGCTGTGTTGACATTTGGGAATTTTCTGCACCCCCGCATTGAAATGCAGGGCTAAAGGGCCTGACCTGATGGCAAACCAACCCGTTAGCCGTCGGTTTTAATCGACGGATATAGAAAATATCGCAAAATTGACGATAAATTACCGAAATGAATCAAATGGCAACAGAACCTAGCTCTGGTCTCTAATGGCCGCCTGCCAGCAAAAATGTTACAGTAAACTAAACTCCAATATGCTCGTTGTAAAGTGAACTTCATGTCCATTGAAAAAGCGCAAACCATAGGCAAAAATATCGCTCAAGAGATTGGCCGCCGGGCGGCCGCAGCCGATAAGGCAGGCAAATTACCCCCTGAAGATGCGGCAATCCTCAAATCTTCCGGCTATACCGCCTTAAATATTCCCGCCGCGTGGGGCGGACCCGGTTTTTCACTATGCGAATGCGTAGCCGCTCACCTCGAGCTGTCAAAAGCCAGTACGTCCACCGCTCTGGTTGCCGGTATGAATATGCACGTGCTCGGTCACTACTTCTACTATAACCATGCCTCGGAACCCCTGCTGCAGGACATCGTTCAGAATGCCCTCGACCACGGGGTCCTGATTAACAGCGCCGCCAGCGAACCAAAATTAGGCAGCCCCTCGCGCGGCGGGTCCTTTCAAACGTATGCCGATCGATCGGATGATGGAAAATGGTGGATCATCAACGGCCATAAAAATTGGATCACCGGCGGCCGTCACCTGACCCACCTGCTGGTGAAACTCAGTACCGATGACGGAAATCGGACCATTATGGTGCCGGCCCAAACAGAAGGGGTTCGCTGGGATGAAACGTGGGGGGATGCCCTGAGCTTGCGCGCCAGCGACAGCCACGATCTTTACTTTGAAAACGCCCGCGTCCCGAACGAAAACCTCTTTGAAGATCCTGAAAAACCGGCCGGACCCAACGTCTGGTTTCCGCTCATCATGGCCGCCACCTACCTCGGTGGGGCATTGGGCGCTCGAGACGCGCTCATACGCTATACCCTTGAACGAATTCCTACCGCCCTGGGGAAACCGATCGCCACGCTGCCAAAAATTCAGCGCCAAATTGGGGAAATAGACATTGACCTGCAGGCGGCCACCTCGTTTTTGCTGGAAACGGCCGCTTTGCTGACTCCCGATCAATCAACCGCGGACCGGCAGGCGCTGATGCCCCGCCTTGCAGCCGCCAAAACCCTGGCCACCACGGCCGCCAACCAGGCCACAGAAAAGGCCCTCACCATTGCCGGTGGGGCCAGTATCTCAAAAGATTTGCCGCTGGAGCGGTTTTTCCGCGATGTGCGCGCCGGGGCGATGCATCCCCCATCCGGCGACACCGCTTATGAAATGATCGGCCGGGCGGCGATTGAATCAATTAGCAATTAGTAATTTTACACTCTTTCAACCACAACCGGCCGCTCCCAAAAGTCAATTTTCTTTTTGGGATTTAACACCCGGTTCATCACTTCCTCCGGCACATCAAACATGGTATGTTCCCGTTCGATGATGATCGCCCCGAGCAGCGAACCCTTGATGCCGGATGTAACGGCGACCTCGCGCACCACATCACCCGGCCGCACGCCGTCGACTCGACCGACGTTGATTTTGAAACGGACCATACCGGGCTCTTCCTCGTAAACGCGATGCCGGCCGTTGCGGTGTGACCGTTCCCGACGTGGCGAGCGCCCGCGGCGTTCATCCTGCCCGCGGCCGAAGCGGCGGTCGCGGCCCCGTCGATCGTCACGGCCGCGGCGGCGATCGGTATCAAAATCAACCTCGCGCACTTTCTCGATCGGCCGGGTGCGCTCCTGAGAACGAGCCAGCTTTAGAGAAGCCGCTGCCAGATCAAGAGGCTCAAACCCTTCTTCCACAAGCGCGTTGATCATATCTTTTTCTTTTTTGTATCGATCACGCCGCAGCCAAACCATCACCCGCTCCATCAACCTCTCATCGCGAATCGCCCAAACGTCCGCTTCGGTCGGCAGCTTGGCAATGGGCAGTTTTTGTCGGGTATACCCCTCAATTTTGCGCAAGCGATACCGCTCCCTCGGGGAAATAAGGGTGATCGCCACACCACTTTTTCCGGCACGGCCGGTGCGCCCCACCCGATGGACATAAACCTCTGGAAATTGCGGCACGTCAAAATTAAACACGTGCGATATGTGATCGATGTCTAAACCGCGAGCGGCGATATCGGTGGCCACCAACACCTTGATTTTTTGGTTGGTAAAGCGCTCCATGACGTGCTCGCGCGCTTTTTGCGTTAAATCCCCGCTCAAAGCTTCAGCGGCAAATCCGCGTGTGGTCAATTCGTTGGCCACCCGGCCGGTTTCCAGCCGGGTCCGCGTGAATATCAAGGCGCTGGTAATATTTTCGGTTTCAAACAGGCGGGTCATCGCCGCTAATTTTTCGTCTTCGTTAACGATGTAGACTCGCTGATCGATCGCCTCTACGGTGAGCTGCTTCGCTTCAATGACCACCGTCTCCGGCTGGTTCATATAGGTCATAGCCAACCGTCGGATTTCTTTGGGCATCGTGGCTGAAAACAGAGCAGAATGACGCTCGGCCGGTATCTCAGACCATATTTGCTCGATGTCTTCGATAAAACCCATGCTGAGCATCTCATCCGCTTCATCGAGCACCACGGTATGCACCTGGCTTAGATCGAGTTTCTTTTGGCCGATCAGATCGAGCAGTCGGCCGGGCGTCCCCACCACCACATCAACCCCCCGCTTTAATTGGCGAATTTGCCGATCGTATGACTGTCCACCATAAATTGCGACGGTCCGAACGTTCTTGAACTGTCCATACCGCTCAAATGCCTCAGCAACCTGACTGGCCAGCTCGCGAGTGGGAGCCAAAACTAGTGCCTGAACGTGTCGCACATTGGGATCAAGCTGATCGAGGATCGGCAGCGCAAAGGCGGCCGTTTTTCCGGTGCCGGTTTGAGCCTGCCCCATGACGTCTTGACCGGCTAACATCAGCGGAATAACCGCTTTTTGGATGGGTGTTGGCTCCTGATACCCAAGCGCCTCGACCGCTTGCACCAATGCAGGGTGCAGCAGCATTTCTGCAAATTGATTCATTTATTGAGATGTCCTTCACGCCTTCGCTTTCCGCGAAGCTGCAGCAAATAGACAAATCAAACGGGAAAAACCGGCTCACCTATAGGCAACGAAACGGGTCGAGGCGTCTATAAACAACAAAAATGTCTGGCGTCATGGCCAGACAGGTGTTGTTATGATTGATAATGTGTTCTTCATGCCGACGATTTCTCAGCGACACAAGGGGTAGTTTACCATACTTTTTGCATGAGATGCATTGGAATTGCTAAGTTAATCAAAAAGACAGGACTGCGCTACCACGATACACAGCGACTTTACAAATGAGATGCAGTCTGATTGACGGATAAGATATACCCTTCTTGATACATTCAAGCTTATGAATTCAAAATTATTTTTGAGCTTATTGTTTCTTTTTCTTATCGGGTTGTTGCCCATTTCAGACGGCCAAAAATCCCTCGTTCAGGCCGATGAGTTAGCCTTACAGCCAGCAGTCTATTTACCATATGTCAGCTACTCTCCCCTCCACCCATTTGAGGCGGAAGTTATTAGATTGGTGAATTTGGAGCGAGATGAGGCGGGTTGCCAGCCTTTAACCTTAAACGCGCATCTACACGAAGCCGCATTTTTACACAGCAAAGATATGGGTGACAACGGCTATTTTAGCCACACCGGCCGGGATGGGTCGAGTTTCTCGCAGCGCGCCCGCCGCGCGGGGTACACCGGATCTCCTCGGGGGGAAAATATCGCGGCCGGTTATGGGTCTCCCGCCAGCGTGATGAACGGGTGGATGAAGAGTACAGGTCATCGGAACAATATCCTCAACTGTAATTCAACCGAAATCGGGGTTGGATATTACTATGCGGGCAAAGGGTACGGCCACTACTGGACACAGGTGTTTGGTAGAGATTAACGATTTACGAAATACGAAATACGATTTACGAAATATGATCTCCTACCGGATTTAATTAAGAAATAGTAGATTTTTCATACAGAAACATCAAATTTCCAGTCCGAGTACCTTTGTATCTCGCATTTCGTATCTCGTATCTCCCATTTCGTATCTCGCATCTCGTATCTCGTTAATCGAAATCCTTTTTCTTCTGCGCTATAATCCTTCCCATGAAAAAGTTCTTCGAGCGATTAGGTATATTCCCTTTTTTGCTGTTGGGAATAGGATTTTTTGTCCTGGGGCTGGCGGCCCTCAATTATCTGACAAACAATATTTGGCCCATCGACGTTGAGCGGCTCGACCTTATTCGAGCGATTGCCGCCAATCAGGTGAACCCGGCCGCACTCCTCGAAGCGGCTTATCCTGAAGTTATCCTGGCGTTTTTAGCCTCCGTATCCCTGACCTTCATCGGTTTGACCATGCCCATTGCCTATATATTAAACCGCCGCTTCATGCGCGCTTATCCCGGCTTCATGGCGGTCATGCGTCAAGGTTTGTGGGCGGGTTTGTGGGTCGCTTTTTGCGTTTGGCTGCAAATGAACCGCACGTTTGGCATCGCCGTGGCCGTGCTGGTGGCGACGATCTTTGTATTGCTGGAAATTATGCTGCAGGTGCGCAAACGAACCCAGGAACAACCCTTTTGAAAAATGATCAATTGTCAATAATCAATAATCAATGGTCAACGAGTGCGCTTGCCATTTTTGAAACGCTTCATTGCCTATTGATAATTGATAATTGATAATTGACAATTAATTATGTCTCATTCACTTCTTCGCCAACTGCCAAGCGTCAGCCAGCTCCTGGAGAGCCAGACCGGCCAAGCATTAATGACCAAATTTGGTCAATCCCTCACCACAGAGGCGGTTCGTCAGGTGATTAACCAGCTGCGAGAACAAATTCTTAAATCGGAGAACGGTACCCGCCCAGACGTATCCCCGGAAGCGACGTTAGATAAAATTACCGCCTTTTTGCATCAAACTACTTCACCGACGCTCTTCCCGGTTATCAACGCCACCGGCGTCGTTATTCACACGAACCTCGGCCGCGCGACGCTGAGCCCGGCCGCCCAGCAGGCGGTTCAGAAAGCGGCCGCAGGCTACTCGAATCTTGAATTTGATGTTCCCACCGGGAAACGAGGCAGTCGCTCACTCCATGCCCAATCTCTCCTCCAACAGGTAACCGGAGCTCAGGCCGCTCATGTGGTGAACAATACCGCTTCGGCGGTCCTGCTGATGCTGTCAGCCCTCTGTCAAGGACGCGAGGTGATCATTAGCCGCGGGCAGCTGGTTGAAATCGGCGGCGGATTTCGCGTACCGGACGTCATGAAACAGTCGGGTGTCAAATTGGTCGAAGTTGGCACCACCAACCGCACCCACCTGCGCGATTATGAACAGGCCATCAATGAAAACACAGCCGCCATCCTCGTCGCACACCACTCAAATTTCAAAATTGTGGGCTTTACAACGGAACCCTCTCTGCAAGAATTATCCCGGCTGGCTCACCAACACGACATCCCGCTGCTTTACGATCAGGGCAGTGGCTGCCTGATCGACACCACCCCCTTTGGCCTGGAAGCGGAGCCAACCGTCCAGGCAGGGGTATTGGCCGGCTGTGATCTGCTCGCCTTTAGCGGGGACAAACTGCTGGGTGGTCCTCAGGCCGGAATCATGGTCGGCCGCTCCGATTTGGTTGAGGCATGCCGCAAACATCCGCTGGCGCGGGCGGTGCGGCCGGATAAGTTATGTCTGGCCGCCCTGTCGGCAACGCTGCTCCATTTTTTGAAAGAGGAAGCGCTGAGAGAAATCCCCGTATGGCGCATGATCTCTATGCCCTTAGAAACTGTTGAGACTCGAGCCCAAAACTGGCTTTCACAATGCCAAACAGCCTCGTTTTCCGCATCGATTATCGATGGTGTTTCAACCGTGGGAGGTGGCACCCTCCCCGGAACCACCATACCAACCCGCCTCCTGGCGTTAAATACCGAGCGGGTCGATGATTTTGCCACCCAGCTGCGTCTGCACCCGGCACGCGTTATCAGCCGCATTCAAGACGACCAAATTTTATTGGATCCCCGAACGGTTTTGCCTGAACAGGATCAACATTTGATCAAAGCGTTGCTGCAGGTAGATAACCCCGCATGACGACCCGCATTTTGGCTATTGAAACATCCTGTGACGAGACCGGTGCGGCAGTCATTGAAGACGGCCGCCGCATTCTGAGCAATGTGGTGGCCAGTCAAGAAGCAATCCACGCTAAATATGGCGGGGTTTTTCCCGAAGTGGCATCCCGACGCCATATAGAAGTCATTTATCCAATCATCGAAGAGGCGCTAACGCAAAGTAAGGTTGATCCACAAACGCTTGACGCCGTGGCCGTTACTCGCGGTCCAGGATTGGTTGGGTCGCTGCTGGTGGGGGTTAACGTCGCCAAAGGGTTGGCTCTGGGATTAAACAAACCGCTGCTGGGCATCAATCACATCGAGGGGCATATTTATGCCCAGTGGTTAACCGAATCAGCCGCGGAAATTGAATTTCCCATCGTTGTCCTGGTTGTCAGCGGCGGTCACACCGAGCTTTATTTGATGACCGACCATCTGACCTATCAAAATCTCGGTGGCACGTTGGATGATGCGGCTGGAGAAGCGTATGATAAAGTTGGCCGCGTTCTCAAACTCCCTTACCCCGGTGGTCCGGCAATTGACAAGGCGGCCCAAAGTGGTCGAGCGGCCGCTTTCAATTTTCCTCGAGCGGTTCGCCGGGAAGGGTATGATTTTAGCTTTTCAGGGTTAAAAACCGCCGTTCTGCGCGAAATTCAGCGCTTAAATACCGATGATCTGCCCATTCACGATCTTTCGGCAAGTTTCCAGGCGGCCGTTGTCGACGTCCTGATCGAAAAAACAGTTGCTGCGGCTGAGGAATTTGGGGCCAGGGCGATTCACCTGGCCGGCGGTGTATCGGCCAACTCCCAACTGCGTCGACAGCTCGGAGATGCCACCTCTCGTGAGGTGCGCTTTCCTCCTCTGGTTTTGTGTACCGATAATGCTGCCATGATTGGCGCGGCCGCTCATTTTCGCTTTCAGGCCGGGCACCGAGGCACGCTGCGCCTGGATGTTGAACCGGGGTTAAGGTTAGCAGGTTAAACGAATGAAAGCGGGTGCTCAGCCCCGCGTTATCAAGATTTGTGGTGTATAAAAAGGAAGAGAAATGACCGAATCTAAAACAACACGCGGAGTTGATCGCATTTCAGCCGCGTTTACCAATGCCAAACAACAGCAAACGGCCGCATTGATGCCCTATTTTACGCTCGGCTATCCCGATATGGAAACAAGTCTGGATGTTGTCGAAGCGATTGCCAAACACAGCGATTTGCTCGAATTGGGTGTCCCCTTTAGCGACCCCATCGCCGATGGTCCCACAATCCAGGAGAGCACCCAGATGGCTCTCGAAAATGGGACAACGGTCACCGGCTGTATTTCCATGGTTAAAACATTGCGCGCCAAAGGGATCGATACCCCGGCCATGTTTATGGGATATTACAATCCGATACTGGCTTATGGTCAGGAAGCATTTGTGCGGGATGCGGCCAAGGCCGGCGTTGACGGCTTTATCGTGCCAGACCTACCCCCGGAAGAAGCGGATGAGCTGGCTGAATTGGCCGATAAATATGGCGTAGCCCTCATTTACTTTTTGGCTCCAACCAGTGATGAATCCCGCATCAAATTGGTAGCTGAAAGAGCAAGAGGGTTTATTTATTTGGTGAGCATTACCGGCATCACCGGCACAAAAGAGGCGGTTGGCGGCGACTTGGAGTCATTAATCGCTAAAATTCGTGAATATACCGATGCGCCTTTGGCCATTGGCTTTGGTATTAATACGCCTGACCGAGCCGCCGAGATTGGTCAAATTGCCGATGGGGTTATCGTGGGCAGCGCCCTCATCAAAACGGTCGGGCAAGCAACGGTCAATGAAAAAGCGCGAGAGGCGGGGAAATTTGTAGAATCTTTACAAAAAGGCTTGCTTCAATCCAAAAAATAAAAATTAAAGACGAGAGTTGGAGGCATTTTCGTTAATCATAAGTTCACATTGCAACCTTTTTTGAGGTCCATTTTCGGACGTCTCAACCCTTCATAATAGTCTTTTTGACCCAATAATGAGTAAGAACGTTCCATTCATCGGGGTCTATGTTATAATTGCTCCAATTATTTAGAAGGGTAGTCCTGTTTAAGTGCTTATGGACAATCATCGCATCCTTGTCATCGACGACAGCAAAGAAATCGTTCGTTATCTAACCAAGCAAGTTTTACCAACGTTTGGTTTTGAAACCCTTTCGGCATCAGACGGGGCGACCGGTTTGCGTATGATCCGCAGCGAACGGCCGGATCTGGTTATGCTAGACCTCAATTTGCCGGAATTGAACGGTCTTGATGTTCTGCGCGCCCTCGCGCGGGAGTCTATCGCTGTCCCTGTGATTCTGATGACCGGATATGGCTCAGAAAAAGACGCGATCGAAGCGTTCCGCCTCGGCATTCGCGATTATCTGGTTAAACCGTTCACCGTTGACGAAGTCATTGAAACCATTAATAAGGTGCTCGATGAAGAGAAAAAACGGTATGGGAATAGTGAACAGCTCGCTGAGGATATTCGTCGCCTAAAAACCGATATCTCCCGATTGATTAATGAAACAAATACCCTCTTTAGCATTGGTAAGGCGGTTTCCTCCTTGCTCGATGTACACAAAGTCGTCGAGCGGGTTCTCGATGCCGCGATTTACCTTAGCAATGCGGAAGAAAGCACAATCTGGGTTCACAACAAAGAAAACAACACCTTAACCGCCTTTGCCAAGAAAGGACACAATAAAAGATTGCTGCCGGTTGATTTGGAGCGGGAAGATTCCGTAGCGGCCGAAGTTTTGCGTGAGGGGCAGCCGATCCGAAAAATGGCCTTTTCCGGCGGGGGGATTAAAATTCAAACCGGCTTCCTGGCTCGAGCGGTGCTGTATGTTCCTCTAACGGTTCATGGGGTAACCCTGGGCGTATTGAGCGTTAGCAACATCCGTGCCCCACGCCCATTTACCGAGCGGCATGAATTTTTGCTGACGGTTTTGGCTGATTATGCCGCCATCGCCCTGGAAAATTCGCGCACTTTCCAGGCGGCCGACAAAGCCCTTTCGCTGGGCATGGAAGAGCTAAAAACGATTAATCGGATCACCCGCACGTTGACTTCCCACCTTGATTTACAATCGGTTGTACGGCAAACGATCCAGCAAATCCACGACAGCTGGCATATTGATGCGGCTTCGCTTTGGCTGTATAACGAAGCCAAACAAACCGCTCATGTTTTAACCAATGTCGGTACCGAAGATGTGGAAATTTTGACAAAAATGGAAGTGCCGGTCGCCAAAGGGTTCGTGGGTCACGTGGTGCGAACCGGCAAATGGATTTACACCAACGAAGTCAAAAATCATCCGCTTCATTTTAAAGAGGTCGATAACGAAACCGGATTTACAACCGACAAGCTGCTTTGTATCCCGCTCATTTATCGAGATCAGGTCATGGGAGCGCTGCAGCTCGTCAACAAAAAAGACGGCCCGTTTGACGAGCGGGACGTTGAACGTGCCCGGTCAATCGGCTCGGCCGTGGCCATCGCTTTGGGCAATGCGCTGCTTTTTGAAGAATCCGATAAAATTCAGCGGCAGCTGGTGACCACGCTGGAAGAGATGGATACGCCTACCCTTGTCGTGAACAATGAGGGTGAGCTGGTGTTAATGAATCAAAAAGCCCGCAAGGTGTTTAAAACCGATACGTACCCCCTCGGCCGCAACCTCAACCAGGTTATTAACCATGGCCATTTAAAAGAATTGATCGAATCCGTTGACGAGCACTCAATTCAGCAAGAAATTGATACGCCGGATGGCACAAGCTGGATGGCCCGCATCTCTCCCGTGCAAAACGAAGAGGGGTTTATCATCACCCTCCATACCCTGGCAGAGAGCAGCGTCGGTGACCACTGGAGCCAGGAAGAGCTGCACCAAACGCTAAAAGCGATGGCCGTTCACGCTCAGGATTTGGTCCACAGCAGCCTCCCTGAACAGGGGCAAACGCTGCGCAAATTGATTCAATCAATCAAAAAGCTTGAAGAACAAATCAACGCGATTCCTGAGGCGGAAGTCTCCCATCAAACCGCCTAAAATCTACCCTGTATTCGCTCTTTTATGAAATTCGCGGCCCGAACGGCCGTTTTTTTATTTTTGAAACCGATTCATCAAACACGATGGTTAAAAGGCGATCTTATTTAGCCGCAGATTAACACCGATTTTCACTGAACCTGTCCCGAGCGCAGCCGAAGGATTGAAGGGAGAAATCGGTGTTAATCTGGGATAATCCGTGGCCTTTATTTATCAATTCATTTTGTAAATCACTAAAAATTTAATCTTGCCAACCTCTGGAGGAAGAATGATCGAAGATATTAACGCGCAGGCGCATGGCGTCATTGACACCCTCAATTTTTCAGAAGCTCAAATCGCCCTTTCAACCCTGCAAACAATCAGTCAATCCGGAATCGGCCGCGGTTCTTTTACCTCCCTTCTAGGGATCGAAATCGTCGCCGCGGCCGAGGGGAAAGCCCATACCCGTCTGGAAGTCAAACACCACATGCTCAACCGCATTGGCATTTTGCACGGAGGCATCGCCTATTCGATGGCGGATGTAACAACGGCCGTTGCCGGATTATCCCTGTTAGAATCCCACCAGAAAATCGTGACACAGGATTTGCATTACCGCTATCATGGCATGGTTAAATCCGGTCATGTCGACGCTTTTGCCGAGGTGATTCACCTTGGAACACGCACCGTGGTGGTGCACTGCAAAATTTATCGGGATGAGCTGTTAATTGGCTCGGCCGATGGCACCTTCGCCTTAATTACCACAAAAGATGTCGAGCAAGCCGGTTAAGTGAATCACGATAAAAAAAACGGCTGTGGATATCACAGATTAGCCCGGATTTTTCCCATCTAATCTGCGGATAGTTAATTTTTGTATTCCACGAAAAGAAACCGATCACTCTAATTAATCAGGTAGAGGCAGTAACAAAATGAATCAAAAAGTAAGTTTAATTACCGGAGCAAATTCGGGAATTGGCAAAGAAACAGCTCGTGCCCTCGCCAGTGAAGGCCACCGCATATTAATGGTTTGCCGGAGTGCCGAACGCGGCCGGGCGGCTCAAAAAGAGCTAAAAGATTCAACCGGAAATCAACATATCGATTTATTTTTGGCCGACCTTTCAAAGCAGGAAGATATTCGTCGGGTCGCCCAGGAAATTTTGGCCACAACCGATCAGCTTGATATCCTGGTTAACAATGCAGGTGCCGTATTTACCAAACGGGAATTAAGTGAAGACGGTTTGGAAATGACCTTTGCTGTCAATCACATCGGCTATTTTTTATTAACCATGCAGCTCATGCCCCTGATTAAGGCGACGCCACACGCTCGGGTGATTTCAGTTTCATCAGGGGCTCATACGGGCGGTACCATCAACCTCAACGACCTCAATCTCCAAAACGATTATGGAACCATGAAAGCATATTCACAATCGAAGCTGGCCAATATTTTATTCGCCAATGAATTGGCCGCTCGCTTTCAGGCTAAAGGGATCAAAGCCACCTCAAATTCGCTCCATCCTGGCTTTGTGGCCAGCAATTTTGGCCGAAACAGCGGGCTTTTCTTTAAGTTTATTTTTGCCCTTCTACGGCCGCTGGCAAAATCCGAAAAAAAGGGGGCTGAGACGTCAATCTTTCTGGCGCTTTCACCGGAAGTTGAAGGGGTTTCCGGGCAGTATTTTGACAATTCGAAGCCGGTGAGCACATCGGCGACGGCTCAAGATCAGGAACTCGGCCGTCAGCTGTGGGAGAAAAGCGCCGAACTTTGCGGAGTATCGGCCGATATCTGATGGATTCTCAAGAGAGGGCAATCTTTTGCTCGGCACACCGGAATTAAACCAATTGAAGGTGATCCGTTTGCAAAATCAAACTGAGGTGCAGCGTTGGCAAAAAATCGTCCCGGCAGCGCTGTAACAACTGAGACATTAAACAATTTACAAGAAGATATGGATACCACAGATTTTCAGAGATTAAAAACCGGATTTTGACATTTACAAATAGAATCGGGTATGGACCGACTTTCAAAACAGACTCGTCATCCCCGCGTAGGCGGGGATCCATCGGTGACGGTCCAATGGATTCCCGCTTTCGCGGGAATGACGGGGTTATATCGGTGTTTATTTTTCAAAACTCAATATCCAGTTTCGGTTCCCTTGGCCGATGAATGAATTCATCGGCTAGGCAAGAAAACACTATAAGATAAGAATAATTTTGAAACAGTAAAATCCGCGACTGTTTTTAATAATGGTCCCCTTAAGCGGGTCAAAGACCAAAATTTAAAAACAAGATTTCACGAATGGCACGAATGTCCCAGCTTAAACCAGAAAATCCTATTAATTCGTGTCATCCTGATTATTAAAAATGAAGTGTGAGAAAGTGTTTATAAACACCAAAAAGCGCTGGCTGAGCTTGTCGAAGCCGAAGCAGCTCTACAAATATAGGGTGCGGTTTAGAGCCGACTCAGCCTTCGACACGCTCAGGCATCGTCTTCAGTACGTTATTAAAGACACTGTGACTATTTAGGAATTAACCTAAGCTGCTACCTTACCTTCCCGATGAATAAATTCATCGGCCAAAGGGACCGAAACGCGATAAATCGCGTTAATTAACCGGATTTATCCGGTTTCGGTTTCCATAGCGACCGGATTTATTCGGTCGCGTCAAAAGGTCGCAACTTGGGTTAAGAATTGATAAGCTAACAAAAAAACATGAATCTCAACATAGAAAACAAAGTCGCTATTGTCACCGGTGGCGGAAAAGGGTTGGGCAGCACCGTAGCCAAACTGCTTGGCCAAAACGGCGTCAAAGTCGCTGTTAACGATATCAATCCCGACCGGGCCGAAAAAGTCGCAGACAGTATCAGAAGCAGCGGCGGTCAGGCGATCGGTATCGGGGCCGATATCGCCAATAAATTTCAGTGCGTCCACCTCATTGAAACAACCCGTGCGGAATGGGGTCAGCTCGATATTCTCGTCAATCATGCTGCGGTCGAACCCCAGGCAACGATATTAAAAATGGATGAATGGGATTGGCAGCGGTGTCTTGACGTCAACTTAAAAGGGGCATTTTTTATGAGCCAGCTTGTGGGCCGGGTCATGGCGGATGAAAATGAAGCCCGGGGCGGCTCCATTATTAATCTGGGCCGCACGGCCGGGCTGCTGCTCCCCCTCGAATCCCGGGCGGCTTACTGCGCCAGCCAGGCTGGACTGGTCGGCTTTGCCCGCGAGTGCGCCCGCGAATTTCAGACGTATGGTATCCGCGTCAATACGATTTTGCAGCATCAGACATCGCTCACCACCGGCCCCCTGGTCGATGAAATCCCCAGTCAAATCTCTTCCTGGCTAAAAGAACAGCAGCTTGAGTCTCCAATCGCCGCCCAAATTGTCTTGGCCCTCTGCTCAGAAATGGGTCACCAGATCAGTGGGACCGTTATCCCGGTCGACGATCAGGCGATCATGGGGTAAAGTTTGAGCGTTCCTTTTCAGCAATAGATTGGAGAGCAAAATGGCTGAAGAAAACCAAAATAATGACGAAAATGAATTCGCATCACTGGCAGAATGGATAAAATTTGCCATTTTAGTGGTTTTTATCATCGCCACTTTACTGATTATTTCTCTACTCCGGCCGTGGATTTTTGGCCAGGTTGTTCCGGCAGTTTTGGGAAATGGAGCCACCAATGGGGAAATGATCGACCCTGCTCCGGCCGAAAATGAGTCTGAACCCCCTGAGCCCGTCGATAACCAAAGCGAAGCCCCTGCAGAAGCATATCCAGGCCCGGAAGGGGATGAAACCTCACCGGCAACTGATGAAGAAGAGGGATCTGAACCAGCTTCACCGGCAGCAGAAGAAGAAATTACAGAGCCTCCCTCGGATCCTGAACCGGCCCAGGCGGAAACGCCGTCTGAGAGCGAAGCTGATCTTTCCGATCCGGCATCTTCACCTTCAGCTGAGGAACCGGCCGCGGATGCGCAACCTGATGAGACCCCTTCTGAAGACGGCATCACCCACGTCGTCTTGCGCGGCGACACGCTTTATGAAATTGCTCAGCGATATGGGGTTACCGTTGAGGAAATTCTCGAAGCGAATCCAGATGTGGATGATTTAAACAACATCCGCGTCGGCCAATCCCTCGCCATACCCACACCTTGAGGTCCAGGTAAGGCAGATATATGCCTTCAGCTCGCCATATTCTCCAGCGACGGTCCCGCCAATCAAAACGAAAAAATCGAGCGTGGGTCATTGTGGTTGGCAGTACGCTCGCCGCCTGCACGTTAGCCCTGTCACTCTTTACTTTTCTTGGTGGAGCGGCCGCTTTCTCCTGGCTGGAACAAGATTTACCCCCCTTTGAGCAGTTAAGCGACCGTTTTTTGACGCAGCAATCATCCCAAAATTCGATTATCGTAGCTCGTGATGCGACCCAGCAGTGGCAGACGATCGACACGATTGTAGACCCCCTCGACGGGCCGCGGGTGTGGCGGGAGGCGGACACCTTTCCACCTCAGGCTGCGGCCGCCCTTCGATCGTACGCGCCCGCCTTTCCGGCCGAACTTCTGCAGCGAGAGCTCCCCTCCCCCCCGCGGCTAAATATTCCCTTTTTTGATCAACTCTCCCAAAACGCTTTTCAGCAGCAGCTGCAGGAACAGTACAGCCCGGCCGATCAGGATGCCTGGTTTTTAAATACCGCTTACTTTGGTCATTTATCCTTTGGGCTTGAGGCGGCCGCCGGCCGTTACTTTCAAAAAACAACGGATCAGCTTTCTCTAGCGGAAATCGCCCTGCTGATCCCCATTCCGCTCGATCCCCAGCTGAACCCGATCGACAACTTTGCCGCAGCCAAACTGCGACAGGAAGTGGTTTTGGAAAGCATGGTGGATCAGGGGGTTATCGATCGAGAAACGTTTGTCAGCGCCCGCTTCTCCCCCGTCTCCATTAATCCGCCAGCCCAAAGTGGACCAACAGCTGAGTTTGCGACTTTGGTCCGACAAGATGCGGAAAGAATTCTTTCCCCCGCACAGCTGCTATGGGGAGAATTAACAATTTACACAACCCTCGATCTCGATCTTCAGCAGCAAACCGCCTGCCTCGCCCGCGCTCACGTTGGCCGTCTGTCCGGCAATCCCGGCAGCGGCCTGCCCACCGATGAGGCGTTACTCTGCCCGGCGCTGGCATTTCTGCCGGAATTACCAGCCGAGCAAAGCGGCCGGAATCGACAGGTTAACCAGGCCGCCGCCGTGGTCATCGACCCGCGCACGGGAGAGATCAAGGCGTTGAGCAGCACGTCGAACACCGACAACTTCGCCATCCAACCAACCCATCAACCGGGTACCGCGTTTTTCCCCTTTGCGCTCATCACCGCCCTCAGCCAGGGGTTAAACCCGGCGACGATGCTGCTGGATATCGAAAAAGATTTTGGTACGTCCTACAATGGTGTGGCTTATATTCCTCAAAACGAAGACGGCCTTTTCCTGGGACCTTCCAGCTTGCGGGCGGCTCTGGCGGCCGACCGTTTTGTGCCGGCCATCGAGCTGATGGCTCGCGTTGGCCCAGAAAACGCCGTGCGTAACGCCCAACAGCTGGGCATTTCTTCTCTGGATACCGCACCCAATCAGTATGGCCTCTCCCTGGTTGTCGGTGGCGGCGAAGTTAGCGTCCTTGAAATGGGGTTTGCCTATTCCGTTTTGGCAAACAACGGCCGGATGAACGGCAGCAGCGGGTTTGAAGGCGGTCAGCTCCGGCCAAGCTCCGTCGTGGCTATAGAAAACAGCCGGGGTGACGTACTTTTTGAATCAACCACCTCCAGTATTGAAATTCTCAATCCGGCCATTGCTTATGTGGTCAACGACATACTGGCCGACCCGCTCAGCCGCTGCCCCGCATTTGGCTGCCCCAACGTCCTCGAGCTGCCCGGAAGACGGCCGGCCGCGGTCAAAGTGGGCACGACAAACGATTATCGCGACGGCTGGACCATCGGCTACACTCCCCAGCTGGTGACGGCCGTCTGGGTCGGAAACGCCAATTCGCGGCCGATGGACGGGGTCACCGGTCAGGAAGGGGCCGCACCGATATGGCACGGGATTATGGGGTATGCCCTGCAGGATCTTCCACCTGAGCTGTGGACTCGCCCGGCTGCTGTTGTCAACCGCCTTGTCTGCGTGCCCTCCGGATTACTGGCCACGGAGGTCTGCCCCACCCGGCAGGAAATTTTTATCTCCGGCACCGAGCCTACTTCAGTGGATACCATGATCCAGGAGGTCCTGGTTAACCGCCTCAACGGCCGCTTGGCCACCCAGGATACCCCTCCGGATTTGGTTGAAAGCCGAATTTATACAGATTATCCGGAAGAAGCGGCCGAATGGGCGGCCGCCAATAATCTACCTGACCTGCCAACTGAGTACGACACGCTCCAAACGGCCGAAGAGGAAATAATGATCACCTCCCCGGCCCCGTTTGCCGTAGTGGGAGACCAGGTGGAAATCCGCGGTGATCTCGACCTCAGTCCGGGGGACACCTATCGCCTGTCGTACTACAAGGGCTTGACTCCCGATGCCCTCAATGAGATTGTGGCGGAACGACGGTTACCGATCAGCGGGGATTTGCTTGGCCGCTGGGACACCGGTTCTCTGGAAGGACTTTACACAATTTTACTGACCGTCTTCCGGCCGGATGGCTCCTTCTCTGAGTTTGATTTACAGGTCACCATTGATCGGGTAGCGCCGGAAATATCGCTGCTTACACCTGAAGAAAGCGGTCAGCAGGAGATTGGTGAAAGCCGGGTTACTATCGAAGTTGAGGCGGAGGATGATATCGCGCTTGAAGGGGTTTATTTCGCAATCGATGCGGAGTTGAGCGAACCATTTGCCGTGCGAACGGAACCACCATACCGGGCGGATTTAATCATGGGATTTATTTGCCAATCTGTATTAATTACCGCTCGGGATCAGGCCGGAAATGAAAATCAGGTAACGGCCGGACCATTTTGCCCGGAAAATTAGCGGCACCATGCACGACTTGTTTAGCCCTCGCTTTAAGGCAAACCCCTTCCCCCATTATGCCCACCTGCGTGAAACCGAGCCCGTTTACTGTCATGTGGCCCCGTATGGGGCGCATATTTGGTATATCACCCGCTACGAAGATGTGGTAACCGTACTCAAAGACAACGAACGCTTTACCAAAATCCCGCCGTATCAAAAACGGCCGGGCAGCCAGACCGGTGGGGTGAGCGTTTTTCACATGATCAACCGCAACATGCTCTTTGCCGACCCGCCCGATCACACCCGGCTGCGGCGGCTTGTCTCCCAGGCATTTACACCCCGGCGGATCGAGCAGCTTTCCCCGCGAATCGGGAATATCGCTCAAACTTTAATAGATAACGTCTACACGAACAAGAAGATGGATTTTATCGCTGACTTCGCCTTTCCCCTGCCGGTTCAGGTCATCATGGAAATGTTGGGCATTCCCCTGGCGGATCGGGAAGATGTGTTGGCCTGGTCTCAGGCGATTATCGCCCCCGGCCGTCACGGCATCACGCTAAAGAAGCGCAAGCAGCACGTCCGCGCCTTTGTGGCCTATCTGGAAAAAATGTTCACCCTGCGGGCCAAACAGCCTGAAGACGATCTGATTTCCGCCCTAGTCGCCGCTGAAGAAGGGGGTGACCGGCTCAACGCGGCCGAGCTCTCCAGCATGGTGGCCCTGCTGTTCGTCACCGGCCATGAAACCGTAGTGAACCTGCTGGGCAACGGGCTGCTGGTGCTGCTGCAGCATCCGCGGGTCTGGAATAATCTGCAACACAACCCCCAGCAGCTGCCGGCCGTGATCGAAGAGCTGCTGCGCATCGACGGCCCGGTGGAAACCTCTACAACCCGCTGGGCGGCCGTCGATTTGACCCTCCACGGCCGGAAAATCAAGGCGGGCGATACGGTGCGGGTCGTTTTAACCAGCGCCAATCGGGACGACCGCGTCTTTGAGGCGGCCGATCAATTTCTCCCTCAGCGGGAACATAACCCACATCTGGCCTTTGGTCTGGGCATCCACTACTGTCTCGGAGCGCCACTGGCCCGCCTGGAAGGGCGAATCGCCCTGCAAACCCTCCTCGACACCCTACCCGATCTCACTTTGGCTGTACAACCATCCGATCTCGAATGGCACACTGGGGTGATCTTCCGGGGGCTAAAGACGCTGCCGGTACGATGGTGAGAAGACAGACCACAGACTTCAGACATCAGACGACAGAGAGAGACTTTACAATTTCTCGGGGACCATGGCCGAAAAATAACCCACTTTCCAACACCTAGCACCCAACACCTAATACCCATCACCCATCACCCTTCCCCCGTGACAACCGGTCCACAATTCGTTACAATTCTAGTTGACACATCAACCAGTCGCCCAAAAGGACACCCACTATGACTGAACCCACCTTCCGTGAAATGATGTTTTACGGGGATCTCGGCTTCCTCTACCTCTACGACATACGCTACGATCCCCACAGCCGGGCCCACTGCAATCCGCTGCCTGACGGCCGGGTGCAGTTCCGCCTCCATACCGAACCCGGCTTTAGCGGGGCTCAAATTGTCTATAATGACGGTGAAATCCGGGCCGCCCCGTTCAACAAGGTCGCCAACGACCATCGCTTTGATTACTGGGAAGTGATCATCAAACCCCAGCAGCCGGTCATGCACTATTCATTTGCCTTTAAACGGGGGGATGCTCTGGCCCGCAGCTACTACCACGGCGGCCGCGGTCTCACCCATGCCGTAGAAACCCGCTTCACTCTCGACCTGACCAAGCAAAAGCCGTTTGAAACGCCAGAGTGGATGCAGTCGGCCGTCATGTACCAAATTTTTCCCGAGCGCTTTGCCAATGGCGATCCAGCGATTTCGCCAACCAAATATTTGGCGGAGTGGGGTGACACACCCCAGCCGTATCACTTTCAGGGTGGCGATCTGATCGGTATCACCAACCATATCGATCACATCGCCTCATTGGGTATCAACTGCCTCTACCTCAATCCGATCAACACCTCGCCATCCAATCATAAATATGATGCGGCCGATTTTTACCACGTTGATCCCGCTTTTGGGGGCGATGAGGCGCTGCGAGAGCTGGTAAACGCCTGTCACGAACGGGATATGCGCATAATCCTGGACGCCTCGTTTAACCACTGCCACCCGCAATTTTTCGCCTTTCAGGATCTCGTCAAACACGGCGAAAAATCCCGCTACAAAGATTGGTTTACGATCTACGAATACCCGCCCAAAATCCGCCTTCGGCCGCATTTGATGACACCCGAACAGAAAGAGCATCCCCGTTTTCAACGCTACTGGAATTGGGTGCTCCGTTTTGAAGAAATTGGCGGTGTTCCGGTCGCCATTGTTGAGGACGATGACGGGCCCTTGGTCGACCCGACCTACCAGGCGTGGTATGGGGTAATCAACATGCCCAAAATTAACCAGAACAACCCTGAAACCCGCGCCTATTTCCTCAATGTCGCTGCCTATTGGCTGCGCGAATTTGACATTGACGGCTGGCGCATGGATGTCGCCCAATTTATCCAGGACGATTTTTGGCAGGATTTTCGCGCTGTCTGCAAAGACACCAAACCCGACTGTGTCCTGCTGTCTGAAATCTGGGGTGATACCGCTCACTGGCTGCAGGGAGATATGTTTGACGGAACAATGAATTATCTTTTTCGTGAACTGTGCATTGAATACTTCGCCAGCGGTAAATTGGGCACCCACGAATTGATGGAAGGGATCATCCGCCTGCAGGCTCTATACCCGCCTCAGGTGACGGCGATCCACCAAAATCTCCTCTCCAGCCATGATGTTCCCCGCTTTTTGCACGTGGCCGACGAAGACAAAAACCGCTTCAGATTGGCCAGCTTATTCCAGTTAACGATGCCCGGTGCTCCCAGCATTTATTACGGCGACGAAATCGGTCTGACCGGTGGCAATGATCCGGACAACCGACGCGCCATCCCCTGGGAAAATAAGGCCGCCTGGGATCAAGATCTCCTGCAATTTATGACCGATATCATTCATTTGCGTCGAAATAATATCGCCCTTTGTGTCGGTGAGTGGCGCTGGCTGTGGGACGATATGGACGCCTTTGCCTTTGAGCGGGTGGCCGACGAGCAGCGCGTGGTCGTTTTAATCAACCGCGGGGGCGACATCTCTAATCTGGCTGTTCCACTTACCCAAGGGGAAAAAGCGGCCGGGCTGTGGGGGGAAACGGCCGCGGAAATCAAAGACGGCCAGCTCCTAATCGAGCAATTTCCGGCCCGGTCTGGGGCTGTCTGGGAGATCAGTTAACCCAACTCGCTGCCTAGCTGTGTGCATGAATGATGAGGTTGATAGAAAATACCGGGGTATTAGGATCAATACCCCTTTCATCATCCTCGAAACCCCTGTCATTCTGAGCCCTTCGACTTCGCTCAGGACAGGCTTCGTGAAGGATCCCGTCATCTGACATGAAGGTGTGGATGGCTAAGAATGAGTTTGTACCTCTACAAATCGGTTTTTTCTTATTGAAGCCTGACGAGATTCTTCACGTCGCTGCGCTCCGTTCAGAATGACAAGTGGTTCGCGACCCGTACTTTCTCACAACCCTGGACCTAAACATCCTATGTCCCCATTTATTGGTGCACCTCTACCGCAAAACTTCCTGCAAATGGGCCAGGAAACGGTCATTTTCTTCTGTTTGGCCAACCGAAACGCGCAGAAAACCTGGCATGTAGAAGCCGCCCAATTCGCGAACAATCGTTCCCTTTTTTTGCAGCGCCTCCGCAACATCCTCGCGTTCCGTTTGAAAAAGCAAGAAATTCGCCTGGGATGGCCACACCTTAACCCCAGCCATTTGGCTCATCGCCTGATACAATCGGCCGCGCTCGTTGACGGTCAAAGAGATGGTTTCTTCGATGTAAGAGCGATCGGTTAACCCGACACTGGCGGCCACCTTTGTCAGAGAATTGATGTGAAACGGCAGGCGGGCTCGCCGGAGGTAATCGGCCAATTCCGGCCGGGCAATCCCATACCCCAACCGCATGCCGGCCAAACCAAATACTTTAGAGAAGCTGTGAAGAATAATCAAATTGCGATCCAAATAGGGAAAGGTGTTAACCGCATCAGCCGCTTCGTTAAAGTGATAGTAAACCTCATCCGACACAACGATAACCGTTTCCGGCAGCCCGGCCATTAACCGCTCAAAATCAGCCTGTTTGACAATTGAACCGGTCGGATTATTAGGGCTGCACAAATAAAGCAGGCAAGTTTTATCAGTGACCGCGCTTAATATCCCGTCAACATCCAGGGAAAAATCCTCTTGCAGCGGAACGTGAACGACCGTCCCCCCAGTCCGTTTTACCGTCAATTCATAAACCGGAAAAGTTGGCGGGCAGATGATCGCTTCATCACCTTCTTCTAAAAAACTCTGAGCGATTAAATCTAAAACATCACACCCACCATTGCCGGTGATAAATTGATCGGCCGTGGTCTGTCGGCCGATATAAGCTGCCAAATTGAGACGCAGATCATCATCCGAGGCCGGAGGGTAACGGTTTAACGTCTTGATCGCCTCGGCCAGCGCCAATTTGACAACGTCTGAAGTTGGCAAAGGATTTTCATTGGAAGATAACTTTACAATATCTTCCAGACCGTATTTCTCTCGAATGGCGTCATATGAAATTCCGCCGCGATATATGGGGGATTGCTGTACGTGGTTTTTGAAATGGGGTATTTTCATAGCGATAGATAGTCAAAGATTACGGCAACATTTCCTTTAATTCACCTGAATTATAAAGCTCCGTCACAATATCACAGCCCCCGATAAAAGTCCCCTGAATGTACAGCTGCGGCAAAGTTGGCCAATTTGCGTGAACCTTAATCGCCTGCCGCAAAATCGGGTCTTTGAGCACGTCTCTTGTCTCAAAATCAACCTGCAGAAACTTCAAAATATTAACGACCTGGGCAGAAAATCCACACATAGGAATATCTTTGTCACCTTTCATATACAAAACGACGTCGTAATCGGACAAATCGCGACGAATCTCTTCAATTTTGGTGTTTACTTCGGCATCAGTTACCATTTTATGAACTCCTATCCTTCTAGTTGTTAACTTTGATAATTTCAATTTTCTCGCTAAGAGCTTAAATTAAAGATACTGATCTTTTTTTTGCTGCCACTTCTCGGGGGTAAATGTTTTTAGGCTCAGAGCATGAACGTCGTTTGCAAATGCGTCCACAAGGGCACCCATCACCTTTTGGTGTTGGGCCACAAGCGACATTCCCTCAAACTCCGGGCTGATCACCAACGCTTGAAAGTGTTGGCCGTCCTGCTGCGGATCAAAAACATGCACCTCTACCGTTTCAAACGCTCCTTCAATGATCGTTTTTATCTTGTTGACAAGCGCCATCGGAACCGTCTCTCCTTCTTTTTTTCTCTTACGCCTGAATAGCGATTCTCAGCCTCATCCATCAAATTCCTCATTTTCAGTTGCCCCATCAGTTTGATCTTCAACCGGGGGCGTCTCCGTGGGGACCAGCAGATCTTCAGCAGATTGCCCGACAAGTAGGAAATCCAGAGCCACCCATCCCTGACTGCCTGAAGGTGATGATACCAGCACCCAGGTCAAATTATCGGCCGCCTGCTCTTCACCCAGCAGCAGCACCTCAACCTGATCATCCAGCCGCTCAATAATTTCACCGCCTGGTTCCGTTCGTAAATACAGGCCCACTACCGGGCTGTTTACCAAAGCAGGGGTTGGAGCCGGGGTAGGCTCGACCGTATCGGTAGGTTCGGGTGTCGGTTGGGCCGGTTCAGCGGTGGAAATCGGTCCTTCAGTTGGCTCAGGAATTTGTGTAGCTGGCTCAACTACCTCAACCGTTTCCGGTTCAGCTGGCGAGGACTCCTCTGAATCATCCACAGAGGATGGTTGGTTTTCAATAACCGTTTCGGGGGTTAAAGAGGGAATAACGACCACGGTAGGAATGACCTCAGGGGTATCATCGCCAAATGACATCAATCCTCCGACAGCAAAAAGAATTAAGGCCAAGACCAGGGCGCCAACTGCAGCATAGGCCTGACTCAACATGCTGCGTCGGGAGTTAAGACGCAGAACATTAAACGCCTGGCTGCGGATGCTGGCCCGCATTCGAAACGCTCGGAGCAGAAAAACCATTGATCCAAGCAATAAAAGAACCGCTAAGCCCAACAAAATATAGCGGACAATTTCGGCAACCATATACCTCCGGCAATCGCTAAAATGACAGGGCTTGAATTCGATAAACTGTCAGATATTTACGCCACTAAACGGCTTTTTGCCTCGATCCAGAGCCGCTCCAGGGCATCAATATCCAAAGTTTTCAGCGATTGTTGTTGTTCGGCCGCTAATGTTTCAACGACCGTAAACCGCCGCATAAAGCGCAAATTTGCTTCACGCAAAGCGACTTCAGGATCCACGTCGAGCCATCGGGCTAAATTCACGACGGCAAAAAGCAAATCACCAATTTCAGCGGCCGTCTGTTCAGGATTTTTGGCCGATTGCACTTCCCGAACCTCTTCCTGTAGTTTATCATAAACCCCATCAATCTCATGCCAATCAAAGCCAACTTTAGCGACTCGCTTCTGAATCTTTAAAGCACGCGCCAGGGCCGGCAGAGAGACGGGAATATTATTTAAGATCGTACCGCTTTCCATTTGCCCATTTTCAACTTTTTCCTGGGCCTTGATCGCCTCCCAATTGGCTACGACCTCTCCACTACTGTTAACCTGTGTATCCCCCCACACGTGTGGGTGACGGCGAACAATCTTGGTCACGATACCGGAAATAACGTCTGAAAGCGTAAACAATCCCTCTTCTGCCGCCATTTGGGACTGCATCGTGACGTGCAGCAGCACATCACCCAACTCTTCTTCCAGCCCAACCACATCATCCCGGTCGAGGGTGTCGAGCACCTCACTAACTTCCTCAAGAAACCCATCGCGCATCGACTGGGGGGTTTGTTTTTGGTCCCAAGGGCACCCATTAGGACCACGCAGCGTGGCTACGACCTCCGCCAAAGCGGACAAATCGCTGCGCTGCGGCCGGGGGGGCACAACGAGCGTCGTCAGGTGGGCGATATGCTCGCTGCGATCAACTTCGTAGAGCGGTATTTTTTCAACAATTTCCGCGTCAGTTCCAGCCCCGTGAATCAAGATCACTTCGTGCTCATCTGGATAAACGGCGCTCAAATTCAGCTTCAACTCGCTGGCCAGAAACTGATTATAAACCTGCCCCAGAATAACCGGCCGGTCCGGGCTGAGTAACGGATAATCTTGCTCGGCTGCAGTAATGGCGTCGATGATTTGAACCCCATCCATTCCGTCAATCTCAAGCAAATTTAAGACCGGTTCAAGAAAACTCAAACCGCTAATCACGCGCACCGGCACTGAAGCTTGCTGAGCCACCTTTACCAGCTGCACAACCGTCGATTCACCCATAAACGGGTGTCCTGGCACTGCGTATACGACATCCTGATCGGTTCCCAATTCGAGTACGCGGGCAGCGATTGTCTCGTACACATCTGCAAAACGTTCGGCAGATTCGTAAACCTCATCAAACGATTGGCGCTTTACTTGGGAGGGCAAATCGGCCGCGGCCGGGTGACGGGCGGTGCGCAAATATACTTCCGGCGCCTGAGCGAGAACATCCCATGCCTCTTTGGTCAAATAGCGGCCGTCTCCGGGCCCTAAACCAACAATGATAATTCCCATATCTGCTTTTCTCTTCTCGATACTTTTTTCATCATTCAGCTGTCCGATCACACCGCAGCTTGAGTTGAATTAAAAAAGGCGAGTAAAATTTACTCGCCTTGAGATACTGATTCAAATTATAGAGCAGTCTTTTCCGACCGCAATCTGTTTTAACGCTTGGTATAGGTAGGCGCCTTGCGGGCACGCTTCAAACCTGGCTTCTTGCGTTCTTTGACGCGCGGGTCACGGGTCAGATGCCCATTTTCACGCAGTGCTGAGCGCAACTCTTCTTCCATTTTTACCAGCGCACGAGCCAAGCCCAGGCGAACAGCGGCCGTTTGACCGGTTACGCCACCGCCTTCCACTTTTACCGTAATATCCATTTTGCCCAACAGTTCCGTGTCTGACAGGGGACCGGTGAGGGTTTCGACATCGCCAAAGCGGGTAAAATAATCATTTACTTCTTTGCCGTTCACGACAAACGAGCCATTCCCGCGATTTTCTGGGTAAATCCGGACACGGGCGGAAGATCGTTTGCGGCGGCCGATGCCTTCAAAATAGCGACCCAATTCACTCATAATTCTTCTCCTATTATTCCAGCGCCTTTGGCTGCTGTGCCTGGTGCGGATGATCCGGACCGGCATACACTTTGAGCTTGCGCATCATCTTCCGGCCGAGGCGATTCTTCGGCAACATCCCCTTCACGGCAAAGCGAATCGGCCGATCGGGGTGTTTTACCAACATGTCCCGCAGAGATGTTTCCGTTAAACCACCCGGATAATTGGAATGACGGTAATATTTCTTTTGTTCCATACGACGACCGGTTACCGCAATTTTTTCTGCATTAACAACGATCACGTAATCCCCACAGTCAACGGCGGGGCTGAATGATGGTTTGTGTTTACCACGCAGGATGGTTGCAATCTGGGATGCCAGTCGGCCGAGTGTTTTATCGGTTGCGTCAACGACAACCCAATCGCGCGCCACATCTGCTGGTTTGGTTACAAATGTTTTCATGATTGGTCCTTACCTAATTAAATCCGATTCCATCTCGCTTCTATTACCCATCACATCGTATGTCACTTTACTTAAAACAAGCCCATTTGGGGGTGCCGGGGAGGCGGCCAACCCACGATCATGCGCCTCAAAGGCGTTTTGAAATCGCTTAAGTGACCATCGCCGATCTCCCACTCGGACGAGTGTCCCGACGATGGTGCGCACCATCCGAAATAAAAACGCATTGGCTTCAATCTTGAACTCAAGCGTGTCATTTTGTTTGACCCACCCGGCTTTGAAAACTTCGCGTACGGTATTTTCCCCTTGCGGAGGTGTCCCGAATGTCGCAAAATCATGTTCCCCAATGAGCAGCGCTGCCGCCTGATTCATCAGGGCAAGGTCGAGTTTTTGAGTCAGCTGCCACCGGTAGCGATACGTCAGCGGCTGCTTGACGCCATCTTCTAGACACTCAACGAAGTAAATATATTCGCGGCGTCGGGCATCAAAACGAGGATGAAACTCCTCAGGAGCAAGTCCAATCTCACGGACAGCAATATCGTGGGGCAAATTGACGTTGATCGCTTTGCGCAAGGTCGAGAGATCGTGTCGCCAGCTTAGCTGAAAGGCAATCACCTGACCGGTGGCGTGAACACCCGCGTCAGTGCGGCCGGCCGCGGTGACCGTAACCGGATGGTGGCCAATGTGCCTTAAAGCACGTTCAATTTCCCCTTGTACCGTGCGAGTTGGTGGATTTTGTCGCTGAAAACCGGCAAAATCACTGCCGTCGTATTCGATCACCGCGCAATACCGGGGCTGATTTGACAGAGACATACGATATGCGGTTGTTAACCTGTTTGATGGGTCAATCCAAACGAGACCCAATCTATCTACTCGTCGCTAGAATCCTCTGAGCTTTCGACCAGCTGGATCAGCGCCATTTTCGCATTGTCGCCAACACGACGTGGTAATTTGATGATTCGAGTGTATCCACCCGGCCGATCCTCATAACGGGGAGCGATTTCATCAAATAGCTTTCTCACCACATCAATTTCAATATACTCTTCGGGTGTTTCCAGGGTCCGAAAACGATTAATTCGAGCACCAACGATCCGACGGGCATGAATGGCCGCATCGTCCCCGCGAGCAAGACCACGTTTGGCAATTGTGATAATCCGTTCAGCCGCCGGCCGCAGCATGCGGGCCTTCGCCTCGGTGGTCACAATTTCCTCGTGGGCGAGAAGATCTGCAATCAGGTTCCGGCGCAGCGCTTTGCGGTGACCGCTGCTGCGACTCAGCTTGAACCCTTTCTTTCTATGACGCATCTTTCTTACCTCATGTAGCTAGCGCCTTCACCTGTATGTGAAGCGCTCTTTCACAACCGGCCCTCAGCTACGAGGAGTAGCCGGTTGTCCATCTTCAGTCAGGAAACCTTTTAGCTGAAGTTGTTCCTTCAGCTCATCCAGTGATTTCTCACCAAAATTGCGGATGGCCAGCATGGTTTCTTCGCCACGTTCCAACATTTCCAGCATTTCACCCACTTTGGTGATGCCGGTACGCTTGAGCGAGTTGAAAACGCGAACGCTTAAATCAAGTTGTTCAATGGGGGTGTCGTACCACTCATTGGGGATGGCACTCTCTTCTTCCGGCTCTTCCTCTTCCGGCAGAAGCGACTCTTCGCTTACCCCGGCCAGGGGACGGAGCTGCTGCATCATAATTTGAGCAGCATGGGCCAGCGCTTCTTCCG
Source organism: Ardenticatenaceae bacterium (assembly GCA_030065875.1). Lineage (GTDB taxonomy): Bacteria > Chloroflexota > Anaerolineae > Promineifilales > Promineifilaceae > WTJY01. Next base: position 41,468 of record JASJCR010000032.1, read on the forward strand.
GCCGGATGGTGCCGTCGGTCCACACTTCCAAAAGCAGCAGGTCGTAATCCGCATCCTGCCCCACCCGGGTTGTGTCAACATCTAAAGCCACGCGCGTTACCGGGCTAAAAATCGCGTCGACCGGCAGTTCACCAATCGGCAAACGACCGCGTTCTTCAGCTGGCGAATATCCACGGCCGGTTTCAGCGGTCATCTCAATTTCCAGAAATGCCTCATCTGAGTCAACCGTAAACAGATAGAGGTCGGGGTTCATGATTTCGACATCGGCCGGAACCATCAAGTCGGCCGCGGTAACCGTGCCCGCTCCGTGAACCTCCAAACGCATCCGCGACGAATCAACTTCATGCAGCTTCAAGCGAATTTGCTTGACGTTTAAGATAAGCTGCATCATGTCTTCGCGCACGTTGGGAATCGCTGAGAACTCGTGGGCGACATCGGTCACGCGAATCGAAGTAACCGCCCCACCTGGTAACGACGATAGCAATATCCGCCGCAGGGAATTCCCCACCGTGGTTCCGAAGCCGCGCTCCAGAGGGCCAATTTGGAACTTCCCATACTGCTGGGTAATTGCTGAACTTTCAATTTTTGGTAATACGAGGTTATTGACAGCCAATTTTCTACCTCCCTAGCCCCTGCTTAAACTCGATAGTACGGTTCAAACACGGATTTAGGTTTGTTCTGCGTAAATTAGAGGCAATTCGTCGGACGAACTACCTTTACGTTTTTATTTCTATAATGTGCAGATGAAACTGTGGGCGTCAAATTAGACGCGGCGTTTCTTGGGTGGGCGGCAACCGTTGTGCGGAACTGGCGTGATGTCCGCAATCGATTTGACCTTGATGCCAGAAGCCTGAATCGCCCGAATAGCAGATTCACGCCCTGGACCGGGACCCTTAACGATCACATCGCACTCATACATGCCGTGATCTTTTGCCGCGTTTGAAGCATTGCGTGCTGCCAAACCAGCCGCATAAGGGGTGCTCTTGCGAGATCCTCTGAAGCCTGAATGCCCGGCACTTGACCAGGAAAGTGTATTCCCCTGCCGATCGGTAAACGTCACAATCGTGTTATTGAATGTGGCGTAAATATGTACCATGCCTGCCGGTACATTTTTGGTCACTTTTTTACGTGATTGGGATTGTTTTCTGCGAGCCATAATTTACCTTGATCTTAATTTTTGTGGCCGCACCACCTGCTAAGAGCATGATGCGGCTCCCAAATCGACGATTATTTACCCTTGCGGCGTCCACGTCCAGCAACCGTCTTTTTCGGTCCTTTACGAGAACGAGCATTGGTTTTTGTCCGTTGTCCGCGAACCGGCAAGTGCCGACGATGGCGCAAGCCGCGATAGCATCTGATCTCGGTCAGACGCTTAATGTTCATATTGACCTCAGTGCGCAAATCACCTTCAACCATATAATCGGCATCAACGATCCGGCGCAGTGTTGTCAATTCTGATTCTGTGAGATCGCTTACGCGACGATTCGGGTCGATTTCAGCCTTGGCCAAAATATTTTGGCTGGATGTTTTGCCGATCCCAAAAATATATGTCAGACTAATTTCAACGCGTTTGTTGTTTGGTATGTCAACACCTGCAATACGAGCCATCTTTTACCTATCCCTGACGCTGTTTGTGATTCGGGTTTACGCAAATCACGCGCACAACGCCCTTACGTCGGATGATTTTACACTTCGGACAACGTTTCTTTACTGAAGAAGATACTTTCATTTGCTTGTCCTTTTTCTCTAAAATACGCAGCAGCATACCCGAAATTACTTTTTTGTTTCAGGTATGCTTTCCACTTTCAATTTTGAAAAGATATAAATGTATAATAGGCAGACGAGAATTATAGCAAAGACCGCTGTCATTGACCACATTTATAACTATTTGCCTACGCTTGCTCAATCGCGGCAATCAAATCGGCCGAAACCGTTTCGATTGATCGATCCCCGTTAATTTCAACAAGCAATTCTTTATCCCGATAAAAATCAATCAGCGGTTTGGTTTGCTGATGATAAACCGCCATCCGATTGCGGATCGTTTCTTCATTGTCGTCCGCCCGCCCTTCGATTTCGGCACGTTTTAACAGCCGCTTGATCAATTCCTCTTCATCAACCACAATGAGGGGAACGATCCTGATCTGACCACCAATCTCAGTGAGCAAGTGGCCGAGGGCTTCCGCCTGGATCGGGTTTCGGGGAAACCCATCCAAAATCGCTCCGCCCTGGCAATCAGCTTGAGATAGGCGGTCTTTGACCATGGCGATGGTTACTTCGTCCGGCACCAGTTCACCCCGATCCATATACTCTTTGGCGAGCTTTCCAAGATCCGTTTCATTTTTTAAGTTATAGCGAAACAGGTCTCCGGTAGCCACTTGAGGGACGCCAAAATTCTCAACGAGCAGTTTGGCCTGGGTACCTTTCCCGGCACCGGGCGGTCCAATTAAGATTACGAAGTTTTTTTCTGTCGCTTTACTCATCACGCCTTATCCAATCATCGAGCTTTCGTAATTGCGCATGATCAGCTGCGCTTCGATTTGGCGCATCGTATCGATGACCACACCCACGACGATGATTAAACCGGAGCCGGTAATGACCAGAGCACTTTCAGCCAACCCGCTGATATCGAGGAAATACCCCATAAATTGTAAAATCCCAGGGATAATAGACACCAACCCCAGGAAGATTGCGCCCACAAAGGTGATGCGACGCGTCACGGCCATCAGGTAGTCATCCGTCTTCTTACCCGGCCGAATACCGGGGATAAAGCCGCCGCGCTGCTGCAGGCTCTGAGCCAGACGCTGCTGCCGAACCATGACGTCGGTATAGAAGAACGTAAAACCGACAACCGCCAGGAACATAAACACCCAGAAGAGCGCCAGAGCCCCCGGATAAACGGCCGGATCCCCGCCCTGGGTAAATCCCTGCGACATGATGCGAGCCAGCCGAATGCCAAACCCCTCCCCTTCTTCTGCCACGGCCGTCCGCACAAAGAAGCTGGCGGCCAACGCGGGAAAAGTCAAAATAGATTGGGCAAAGATGATGGGAATCATACCGGCGGTATTAACCTTGAGAGGCACATGGGTACTCGCTCCCTGATAAACTTTGCGACCGCGAACGCGGCGGCCGTATTGCACCGGGATGCGCCGTTCCCCTTCCTGGATGTAGACGATAACCAGGACGGTCACAATCGTTAACAGGATAAAAACCGCCAGCGAGATAAAACGCTCGGCCAAATCGGTTTGAGTGACATTAAACAGGTTCAACAGGTTCAGCGGAATACCGGAGGCAATACCGCTGAAGATAATGAGGGAAACCCCCTGGCCTACTCCGCTCTCGGTGATTTGCTCGCCCAGCCAAAGGGCAAACATCGTCCCTCCGACCATCGCCAGCAGCGTGGTCAGCGTAGGCAGGATATTTTCAGGAGAGCTAAAGCCAAAGAAGGGCATAATCTGGTCTAAAACATTTGCCCCACCACCAAAGCTGATGCCCACCAGGTTGATCTGGCCAATCGCCTGCAGCAGAGCCAGAGGAACCGTGAGATAGTAGGTAATGCGATTGATGCGATTACGCCCCTGTTCTCCTTCCTGTGATAATTCTTCCAGGTAGGGAATAACGGGAGTCAGCAGCTGGATAATAATCGAGGCGGTAATGTAGGGATAGACACCCATCGACATGACCGAGAAGTTGCTAACCGCACCACCGGACAACAGGTTTAATACACCCAGTAACCCCTCCAGTCCCTGTCCACCCTGGGTGAACTGGAGCCAGGCTTGGAGGTCAACACCTGGTACCGGAATGTTGGCCGTTAATCGGTAAATCACCAAAATCCCGATCGTGAAGAGAATTTTTCTCCGCAGTTCGGGAACGGTGAATGCTGTACGGACCGATTCAATCATGAGCCATTACTCCTCTGTTGAAGCCGCGTCACTTTGACTGTTAAGTGGCAAAATTTCGATTTTACCCCCGGCCGCTTCAATTTTTTCTTGAGCCGACTTTGAAAAACCGTGTGCCTTTACCGTTAAAGGTACATTGAGTTCTCCTTGACCCAAAATCTTAAACGGGTCAGAGAGCTTCTTGAGTAAACCGACGGCCAGCAGAACTTCCGGCGTGATTTCCATACCGGCTTCCGCTTCCATTTCGGTAAACACACCCACGTTAATGGGCCGATAATAAATTTTACGCCGGTTGGTAAAACCGCGTTTAAATGGCAATCGGCGAGCCAACGGCAGCTGACCACCCTCAAAATAGGGGCCTTTACCGCCACCGCTTCGCGCACCTTGTCCCTTGGTACCTCGTCCGGCGGTTTTTCCCTGCCCGGCCGAGATACCACGACCCACTCGCTTGCGCTTTTTGGTGGACCCATTATCTGGACGCAGATCGTGCAACTTCATCTTACTTTACCTCTTCAACTTTTACGAGATGACTGACTTTATTCACCATACCCCGAATCACCGGTGTATCGTTATGTTCAACCACTTGGTTCAACTTTTTAAAACCCAAGGCGCGAATGGTATCTTTTTGATCTTGCTTATACCCGATCGCGCTTTTGGTATAGGTTACGCGCAATTTTTTAGTCATTGTAACGACTCCAAATCGGGGTAACTTGCTGCGGATCTTTTCCGCGGCGTGCCGCTTCTTCTTCGATATATTTTAGCTGAAACAAGCCGTCAATCGTTGCCCGAATGACGTTCAGCGTGTTGTTGCTGCCCAATGATTTGGACAGAATATCTTTGTAGCCGGCCGCTTCAATGACCGCCCGGACACCACCACCGGCGATAACGCCGGTACCCGGGGAAGCTGGCTTCAGCATGACGCGGGCAGCGCCGTGTTTTCCTACAACTTCATGGGGAACGGTCGAGCCGACCATCGATACCTTATCCATTGAACGACGGGCTTTTTCCAGTGCCTTGCGAATCGCGTCGGGCACCGTGCGGGCTTTTCCGATGCCCATGCCCACCGTTCCTCGGTTATCCCCCACAACCACAGTAACGCGGAAGGCAAATCGCCGGCCGCCCTTGATTACCTTGGCCACACGGGAGATATCAATAATGCGCTCATCCAGCTCTTGCTGTTGAGATGATTTAAAATTTTGGCGTCTTTGACCCATTTGATTTCCTCAATTTAAAACTCGAGCCCGCCTTCACGAGCGCCTTCTGCCAATGCTTTGACCCGGCCATGATAAATAAATCCGCCGCGGTCAAAAACAACCTGGGTTATCCCGGCCGCTTTGGCACGCTCGGCGACTTTTTGGCCAACTAATTTCGCTTGCTCCGCTTTATTCTTGCCGGACAATTCAGAAGCCAGTTCTTTGTCGATCGTCGAGGCAGAAACCAATGTATGGCCTGCTACATCGTCAATCACCTGAGCATAGATATTGTCGAGGCTGCGAAAAATATTTAAACGCGGCCGTTCGGTTGTCCCGGAAATTTTATGACGCATCCGATATTGACGACGCTTGCGGGCAATTCTAGACTTTTCTGACATGACCTTATACCTTACCAGCCTTACCAGCTTTACGCCGGACGTGTTCACCCAGGTAACGAATCCCCTTGCCTTTGTATGGCTCAGGCGGGCGTACTTTGCGAATTTGAGCGGCCATTTCCCCGACAACCTGTTTATCAATGCCGTTGAGGATGACCAGCCGGCCGCGCTCTTCAACGGCAAACTTGGTGTCGTTGTCTGGCGCTTCGATCTCAACCGGGTGTGAATACCCAACGTGAAGAACCAACGTAGAACCCTTCATTTCCGCTCGGTAGCCAACACCCTGGATGCTCAGCCGTTTTTCAAACCCTTCGCTTACCCCGGTGACCATGTTGTTCAACAGAGCGCGGGTTAACCCGTGCAGCGCGCGATGATCGCGCGAATCGGTCGGCCGGGTTACCTCAACCACTCCATCGTTTACCTTAATTTCCATATCGCGATGAAAGCGCTGGGCCAGCGAACCTTTTTTGCCCTTTACTTCCACCATGCTGCCATCGATATTAATCGTGACACCGCTCGGTAACGCAATCGGTTGTTTTCCAATACGAGACATGCGTCTACCAAACCTTGCACAAAACTTCACCGCCTACACCAAGACGGCGAGCATTCTGCCCTGTCATCACCCCTCGGGAGGTCGTGACGATGGCGATACCCATGCCACTTAACACCCAGGGGATTTCTTTTTTGCCAACATAAACACGGCGTCCCGGTTTGCTGATACGCTGTAAACCGGCAATCACCGAACGGCGATTTTTCTTATCGCCCACATATTTCAAATCTACTTGCAGCATCGGAAACGGGGTGGTTTCCAAGACTTCATAGCTCTTGATATACCCTTCGTCTTTCAACACTTCAGCCACTGAAGTTTTCAATTTTGAAGTGGGCATAACGACCGTTTTGTGCTGCCGCATAATTGCGTTGCGAATACGGGTCAACATATCCGCAACTGGATCACTCATTGACATGCGTTTACCTCACCAACTCGACTTAACCATTCCCGGAATGTTGCCCTTGAGAGCTTCTTCCCGTAAGCAAATCCGACAAAGACCGAAACGACGATAATATCCGCGCGGCCGGCCACACAAAACGCAGCGGTTGCGAACACGAGTACGATACTTCCGCTTTTGTTCACGGGCAATCATGGATTTTTTTGCCATGTTTTTTCCTCACTTATGCCATTTCACGAACAAATGGCATCTCTAACAGGGCCAGTAAACGGCGCCCTTCCTCATCATTTCGAGCTGACGTGACAATGCTTACACTCAACCCGCGAACTTTATCAATCGAGTCGTAGCTGATCTCCGGAAAAATAAGCTGTTCCGGTAATCCAAGCGTGTAATTTCCACGTCCATCAAATGCATCAGCGGAAACGCCCTGGAAGTCGCGCGTACGCGGCAGAGCGACGTGAATGAGACGCTGCAAAAACGCCCACATCTTTTCACCTCGCAAGGTAACCTTGACTCCAATGATGCGCCCTTCACGCAGCTTAAACCCGGCAATTGATTTTTTTGCCTTGTTTAATACCGGCTTTTGGCCGGTGATCTTCTCGATGTCACGCACCGCAAATTCGACGGCCCGCGCGTTGTCCAACGCCTCGCCTAAGCCGATGTTGAGAACAACTTTCTTAATTCTGGGCACCTGCATGACGTTGCTGTACTCAAATTCTTTAAGCAAAGCTGGTACCACGTCTTCTTGATATGTTTCTTTGATTGGCTTCAACATAATTGAAAACTCCTGGCTGAATGCCTAGTACATTCAGGACGAGTTCCTCACTTCTTAATCGAGTTCTACCCCGCTTTTCTTCGCGAAGCGCACCGGCCGCGTTTTTCCTGGATCATCCTCCCGGGGAACACGGCGAATACCAACTCGTGTCGGTTCATCGCTTTCAGGATCGATTACCATCACGTTTGACGCATCAATCGGGGCCTCAAATTCAATGATGCCCCCCTGCGTGCGACCACGTCCGGCTTGCTGCGGTTTTTGGTGCTTTTTGACAATATTGACACCAGAAATAACCACCTGCTTCTTGTTCGGAATCACCCGCGTGACTTCTCCACGAACGCCTTTATCGTTCCCGGAAATGACGATGACTTGATCACCTTTTTTGATTCTCATCGTTTACCTTTCCTATAATACTTCTGGGGCCAGCGAGAGGATACGATTGAATCCCTGCTCGCGAAGTTCGCGGGCCACCGGCCCAAAAATACGGGTGCCAACCGGGTTTTTGCTTTCAGCATCAACAATTACCGCAGCATTATCGTCAAATTTGATGTAGCTGCCGTCAGATCGGCGATACTCTTTGGCTGTGCGCACGATGACGGCGCGCACAATGGTGCTTTTCTTGACGTTGCCGTGAGGGGTGGCCTTTTTTACTGTGGCCACCACAAGATCACCAACACGGCCGTAATACCGTTTTGAACCACCCAACACCTTAATCACCAGGAGTTCTCTGGCGCCGGAGTTATCGGCAACGTTCAGTCGACTTTCTACTTGAATCATTGCAGCAGCCTCCTACGCCTTTGTCATCACCTCCACGACGGTCCAACGTTTCTGACGGCTTAACGGTCGGGATTCTAATATCTGAACCCGGTCGCCAACCCGACAGGTGTTTTCCTCGTCGTGGGCTTTATATTTTTTAACGATACGAACAACTTTGCCATACAGAGGATGACGCTTGGTCGTTTCAACGGAAACAACAACCGTCTTATCCATCTTGTTGCTGGTTACCGTTCCGATTAAACGCTTTCTTTGTTCTCTCATGACGCCACCTCAAATTCATCCACTTTTTGAATCGGCAGGATGTTGCTGCGCTGACGTCGAGTACGGCGGCGTTTCTTGTTTAAATCCACTTTCCCGGATGCCAACTCATTTTCATCCGCATCCGAAAGTGTGACCAAGAAATACCCTTCTTCGTAATCGTAGCGAGCCTCCCCCGTCCACTCTTTTCCATCCAGAACGGCCGCAACCGCCGGCTGCTCGGCTAATTCTTCGATCGCCCACGCCCGCTTGGTCAAAATTTCCAATAAGCGGGCAATTTCCCGACGAACCTGCTTCAGGCGAGCCGTGTTCTCCAGGCTGCCGGTTGCTCTCTGAAAACGCAGGTTGAACTGTTCAGTTCTGGCATCATCCAGCAGCTCTTCAATGTCTGCCGTGCTCATATTGCGAAGCTCAACGATGTTAGCCATTATCCCTGGCCATCCTTCGCGATAACCTGAGTCCTAATTGGCAGCTTGTAGCTGGCCAGGCGCAGCGCTTCGCGGGCAATGTCTTCCGGAACGTCAGCAACTTCAAACAAGATGCGACCCGGCTTGACAACAGCAACCCAATGATCAACCGATCCTTTCCCTTTACCCATGCGGGTTTCGGCCGGCTTCGCCGTCACCGGTTTGTCCGGAAAAATCCGGATCCAGTAGCGGCCGCGACGTTTCATGTGACGCACAACGGCACGGCGCATCGCTTCGATTTGACGGCTCGTGATCCAGCCGGGTGACAGCGCCTGCAGACCAAATTCACCGTTCTGCAGATCGGTACCCCCCTTGGCCATCCCACGCATGCGGCCGCGAAATTGCTTGCGATATTTCACGCGCTTTGGCATTAACATAACATGCACTCCTGTGAGTGGTTTTGCCTGCATGATTGAGCCTCAGCCCTATCAACAGACAACCTGTCCCACCTTTAAGACATCATGCCGCTCTTCTGCGGCAAAACTTCACCTTTATAAATCCAGACTTTGACCCCAATACGGCCAAAAGTGGTTAACGCTTCCGATTTCCCAAAATCGATATCGGCGCGCAGCGTATTGCGCGGCACCCGACCATCAATCATTTTTTCGCGACGAGCCATGTCCGACCCGTTTAACCGGCCGGCAACCTCGACCCGGATCCCCTGAGCACCCTGGCGCATCGCCAGCTGCACCGCTCGCTTCATCGCTCGGCTGTGAGAAACACGCCGCTCAAGCTGACCGGAAATGCTCTGAGCCACCAGGGCGGCCTCGATCTCTGGCTGGGAAACCTCTTCCACTTCCAGGCGGACCGCTTTACCGGTCAATTTCCGCAATGAGTTGCGCAGTTCTTTAACCGCAGCCCCTTTCCGGCCGATCACAACGCCCGGCTTTGAGGTCCAAATGGTCACCTGAACCTGATTGGGAAAACGTTCTATCTCAATTTTACTGATTCCCGCATTCGAGGAAACCTTGTTCACCAGCTCACGAATTTGAAAATCTTCGTTCAGCAGGTCTGAATACCGTGTGCCTTCCGCGAACCACCGTGCATTCCAATCACGGATTACTTTTAGGCGGAAGCCGTTTGGATGTACTTTACGTCCCAAAATTGACTCTCCTTATCTAACCGACATCTTCGCGTTCGGCCAAAACTACCGTGATATGGCACTGTCTTTTAATCAGCGGTTTCCACCGGCCACGGCTACCAAAGCGGCCGCGCTTTAAGCGGCGACCATCATCGACAAAAATTTTGTGAACATACAGGTCTTCCATATCCAACCCGTAATTCTCCTCAGCATTTGCCAGAGCTGACTGAATCAATTTGAAAACCGGTTCAGCCGCCTTATTCGGCAAAAAACGGAGAGAATCGAGGGCTAAATCCGCGTTTTTTCCCCGTACTGTATCGACCACAAGGCGGGCCTTTTGAGGGGAAATCGGCAGATTTTTAGCGATCGCTCTAACTTCAAAAATATCAGCCATTACCGACGCATCCTTTTTTCTTCCTTCCCGATGTGACCACGGAAAGTCCGCGTTGGAGCAAATTCTCCAAGCTTGTGCCCGACCATATTTTCGGTGATGTATACCGGAATATGGCGACGGCCGTCATGAACCGCAATGGTATGACCCACCATCTGGGGGAAAATTGTGCTGGCTCGCGACCAGGTACGGATGACCTGCCGCTTGCCGCTGCTATTCATATCCTCAACTTTTTTGAGCAGTTTCGGATTAATATAAGGTCCTTTTTTGAGTGAACGCGACATTCGTCCAGTTCTCCTTTTCGTCTACTGTTGACGATCTAAACTCATCAACGACGCTTCTTCGTGCGACGACGGAAGACAAATTTGTCAGTCCGTTTGTTGCGGCGTGTCCGCTTGCCAAGAGCCACCTTACCCCAAGGGGTTTTGGGGGCGGGCATACCAACCGGTGAACGACCCTCACCACCACCATGAGGATGGTCCCGAGGAGACATCGCCGATCCGCGTACAGTAGGACGAATACCCAAATGGCGTTTCCGTCCCGCCTTTCCTAATTTGATATTACCGTGCTCCTGGTTGCCCACCTGACCAATTGTGGCCAGGCATTCCTGAGGAACGTAGCGCTCCTCACCCGAAGGTAGACGCAGGGTGACGTAGAGAGGATGGTCCTTAGCTAACAGCTGAGCGGACGTACCGGCCGCGCGAACCATTTGTCCCCCTCGACCGGGCTGCATTTCGATGTTGTGCACCGTGGTTCCCAAAGGAATATTCTGCAGCTCCATGGTGTTCCCAGGGCGAATGTCAATTTGACTGCGGCTGCTCATGATTTGATCGCCAACCTGCAGACCCAGAGGGGCAATGATGTACCGCTTTTCGCCATCTTCATACTGAATCAGGGCAATACGCGCGGAACGGTTGGGATCATACTCGACGGATATTACTTCGCCAGGTACTTCAAATTTGTTTCGCTTAAAGTCGATGATCCGGTAGCGGCGCTTGTGGCCACCGCCACGATGCCGTACTGTAATCTTGCCTCTCGCATTCCGGCCGGCGCGTTTGCGTAAACCGCGGACAAGAGAGCGTTCTGGCTTACTGCGCGTAATCTCCTCAAAGGTATAGCCGGTCATGTCGCGGCGTCCGGGAGATGTTGGCTTGTAAACTTTAACTGCCATTTTTACCTCCAGAGAGTGTCTTTACGTGGCGGCTGAACGACTGGAACACCTTCCCGGCCGAACAGCGTCACACACTCCTGCTTATTACACCCCTTCGAACAGCTCAATTGAGCCTTCGGATAGGGTAACGATTGCCTTTTTATATTCAGATTTGCGAATCCGCATCTGCCGATTGCGATACGAGCGGCCGCGCTTGGCCGGCATATTGAGAATGCGCACCTTTTCTACGGTGACGTCAAACGCCTGCTCAATCGCATGTTTGATCATAATTTTGTTGGCGCGAGGATCCACCACAAAGGCGTATTGATCCAGAGCTGCCAGGCCGCTGCTTTTTTCGGTAATGATCGGACGTCGAATAACTTCTCGCCAATGCATGATTAAGCCTCACTTTCCTCAGCCATCACCGGGGATGTGCCTAAAATATCAACAATGATGTTAAATGCATCGAGTGATAAAACCACTTTTTCGTGCCCCAGCAAATCCCGCATGTTGAGGTAGGGGGCGTGAATCGCTTTGACATCAGCCAGGTTGCGAGCAGATCGCTCAACGTTGACATCGCGACCGGGAATGACCACCAGAGTAGAGTCATCACCAGCCAGACGCTTGACCAGCGCGGCCATTTCTTTGGCTTTTGGCTGATCCATTGTTATTTCATCCACAACGATGACGCCGTCGGCTGCTGCTTTGGCCGTCAAAGCGGAACGAAGCGCAGCACGACGCATCTTGCGCGGCATTTTTTTGCTGTAATCGCGTACCTGCGGGCCGTGAGCAACCCCACCACCGACAAAAATCGGGGCTCGACGGCTGCCGTGACGGGCATTTCCGGTCCCTTTTTGCCGATACAGTTTGGCGCCGGTACGGGAGACCTCAGAACGGCCTTTCACCTTGTGGGTGCCAAGCCGGGCATTCGACAGCTGACGGACCAGTGCCTGATGCATCAAACCAACATTTACGTTTGCTTCAAAAATGTCGGCCGGAAGTTCGATGCTATTGACCACATCTCCGGCCATGTTCACAACTGAAAGTTGCATCGTTCTTCCTCCTTATCCTTGGCCTTTAATGGCTGGGCGAATCATGACCAGACCGCCTTTTGTGCCTGGAATCGCGCCACGAACCGCCAGCAAGTTGCGTTCCGCGTCGACTTTCATGACCACCAGATTTTGAATCGTTTGACGCTTGTTCCCCATGCGACCAGGCATACGCATTCCTTTGAATACCCGCGCATTGGTCGAAGCAGCGCCAATTGAACCAACAGCACGCCACCGGTCAGATTGACCGTGCGTCTTTGGTCCACCGCCAAAGCCGTGGCGCTTCACAGCACCAGCAAAGCCTCGGCCTTTGGTCTTACCCGTCACGTCTACTTTTTGACCGGCTTCAAACTGTTCGACAGTCAAAACCTGCCCAATTTCGAATTCAGACGGATCATTCGTCTTAAATTCCCGCAAGTAGCGCAGCGGCGAAATTCCGTTTGTTTCTTTCCGATTGGGGTGTTTGTCATCTGATTCCAAAAGACCGAGGTGGCCTTTTTGCCCCCGCGACAAACTCTTTTCTTTTGTTTCGTCAAAGCCAACCTGAACGGCGTCATAACCGTCTACTTCCGTTGTCTTGACTTGTGTCACATAGCATGGACCAGCCTGAATGATCGTAACGGGTGTGGCCACACCGTCATCGTCAATCATCTGGGTCATACCAAGCTTAATGCCCAGTAATCCTTTCACGTTAACCTCCGGGACTGCCAGCCGCATGGCGTAGCTGCATCATCCCAACCCAGTTGGGTGTTGAACTATTTTGTTTTTTTAAAACGGCTGTAACAGCAGGTTTGGAAAAGCTTGACCGCCTGAACTGAATCCAAATCGGTCGAGCGCTGTAAACAGCTTAAATCTGAATTTCAATATCGACACCGGCCGGCAAATTGAGACGCATCAGCGTGTCAATTGTCTTGGCGTCGGGATTAATCACGTCAATCAAACGTTTGTGGGTACGAATCTCAAAGTGCTCGTGTGAGTCTTTGTCGATAAACGTACTGCGTCGAACGGTAAACCGCTCGATACGTGTCGGCAACGGAACCGGACCCAGAACCTGGGCACCCGTTCGCTCAGCCGTCCCCACAATCCGCTTAGCTGATTGATCGAGAACGCGATGGTCATAAGCCTTAAGGCGAATGCGAATTTTTTGTGCCATTCCTTACTGCCTGTTCAAATGATTTCCAGCAATCAGGCCGCTCTTTGAGGAGCGGCCTGCTGGATGCCAATAAATTAATCGTTGATTTTGGTAATGACGCCAGCCCCAACGGTCAAACCGCCTTCGCGAATCGCAAAGCGACTCCCGTCTTCCAGCGCCACCGGGGTGATCAGCTCCACATCCATCC
>JASJCR010000144.1 GCA_030065875.1 Ardenticatenaceae bacterium
CCATGGAGACCGAAACCGGATAAATCCGGTTTTAACGCGATTTATCGCGTTTCGGTTTCCGTAGCGGCCGAATTTATTCGGCTGCGGCAAAATGGCGTCTCTAAAATAAAGAAGTTAAGAATATTTTTGTAACAGCGTAGTAAGTGGTTTGCAATATCTTTTGTAAATATTGGCCACAGATCTTCATAGATAGAAAGGGGAAATCTGTGAAAATCCATGTTAATCCGTGGCTTCTTTATAAAATCTTTTCTGGTCGACTTAGGTAAGTTACAAAAAGTTTTCTGAAGAAGGTGTCCGCAGATTACGCAGATTTTCGCAGATTACAGAGAAAAATCTGCGGCCATCTGCGTAATCTGCGGACAATTTTTCTCATAACATTTTTTGTAAACCACTTAATACTGTGTAACAGATGTTTTCTTAACTTCTAACGTTGTTACCACCTTTCTTGGCCGATGAATAAATCCATCGGCCATGGAGACCGAAACAGGATATTGAGTTTTAACAAAGTAATACTGATACAGCGACGTCATTCCCGCGAAAGCGGGAATCCACTGGATGGCCACCGATGGATCCCCGCCTGCGCGGGGATGACAAGTCTGTTTTGAAAGTCGGTTCATATCCGCATTTATTTGTAAATCTTCAATATTCATCGGCAAAAGTAATTAGGAAAGCTTAAGTTACAGAGTACTTAAGTAGTTAACAAAAAGAATTGTTAAAAAGAGCCACAGATTAACACGGATTTTCACAGATTTCTCTCTCTAATCCGCGAAAATCTGCGAACCTACGGCTCTGCGCTGCGCGCTCTGGGGACAAATTATTTTTGAAGAGTTAGGGGGTGTGGTGGTTGGGAGAATTTGACGCTATTCGTAGCTCAATACCTCACGTACCGTAACTTTGGAGGCGCTGCGCGCCGGGAGAAAGCTGGCGACAACCGCCAGCAGAATGACGATTACGAGCCAACCAATCGTCCCGGGAACCGAGAAAATATAGCTGGGGGAAGATTGCAGAAGCAGTTGGCCGGCCTGCTCCGTTAAAACCCGGCTAAGCGGCAGGGCCACTACCCCGCCGATCAGCCAGCTTAGGAAACCGATCACCATACCCTCTAAAAGTACAATCCACAAAACAGACCAGTTTGATGCCCCAATAGCCCGCATCACGCCGATCTCACGCAGTCGTTCAATGACGTTGATGCTCATGGTGCCCATCAACCCTAAACCGCCCACAATCCCCAGCACGACGGCCATGGCCAGCATAAACAGGATGGGGATATTAAAAAACAGGGTCAAAAT
Source organism: Ardenticatenaceae bacterium (assembly GCA_030065875.1). Lineage (GTDB taxonomy): Bacteria > Chloroflexota > Anaerolineae > Promineifilales > Promineifilaceae > WTJY01. The sequence continues at coordinate 1,290 of JASJCR010000144.1, forward strand.
GCTTCGAGCCTGGTCAACCGTTTGGGTTTCTTCAACCCGAAAACCGCGATCACGATAGTGAGTTTCAATGATTGAGCTAAACTGACTTAAATCGGTTTCAGGGGTCGTTTTTAACAACACCGCCTGTCCCCGCCCCACCAGGTTGGTCGCCCTGGAAAAATATTCGGCATTGGTGTAGATCGCCGGCTGGGGAAACGAACTTCGGGCAATCCCAACCACGACCCAATCGCTGTCCCGGCCGTTTATTGACAGCGTCACGCGGCTGCCGACGGTCAAATCATCTTCATTGCGCAGCACGTCATTGTTGATGACGATGGCATTGGTATCGTTTGGCTCAATCCAGCGGCCTTCCAGCATCACCGGCTCGATCATCACTGAGTCGGCCGGTGGGGCCTGAATAATGATGTTGTCGCTTTCGCTGCCGTCCGGCCGCACGCGCCGGCCACCACCAAACCCCCACACCTCAGCCTCCGACACCTCGTCAAACCCCAGCCCTTCACGGGTCAGGCGTTCAGCTCGATACGGCCGGCTAAAGCGAATTTGTACGTCAAAATCGAAGTAGCCCAGCGCCTCATCAAGCGTTTGCTGCAGCGAAGCGCGAATGCTCAATATGGAAATAAAGATGACGCTGGCCAGAGAAAGGGTCATCAACGTCAGGATTAGCCGACCCTTTCGGCGAAAAGTATTGCGCAGGGAAATTTGCTCCGGCCGCTTGATACCGGGAATGACGCGGCGCAAACCAACAATAAAGAGATCGATCGGCCGGGTGCCAAACTGCCCCTTCCCCATAGAGTGATCGCTGATCGCTTCGCGAACCGTCGTCCGCGTCCCCCGAATAATGGGATAGATAGCCGCTAGCAGAGGAACCAGCAGCGAGATTAAAACCTGAACAACCACAACCTGAGGGTTAATGGCAAAACCGCGCACGTCAAAATTAAAAAAGAAACCTAAAATACCGGCCAGTCCACCTGCGCCCAATGCTCCTAGCGGGATAGCAATGATCACCGCAAGCAAACCAAAGACCACAACCATGCCAAAATACATCCATACCAGCTGGTGAGTCCGGCCGCCAACCGCCTTCATAATGCCAATTTGACGCACCTGCTGGGTCAATATCGCCGCGAGCGTATTGATGATCAGAAAGCCACTTAAACCCAGGGACAGGAAGCCCATCACCACCAACAGGGTAGAAATCCCGGCAATAAATGATTGGAAAGGGGGTTCGCCGGGGGGAAAGGCCAATACAAACACGACCGATACCCCGCGGGCTTCCAATTCATCCTGAACCAAATCGGAGACCACTTTTACATGATCTTCATCCAGTTTGTTTTCAGCCACGATAAATTCGAGCTGGTTAAATTCGCGAGGTTCAGCCAGTAAATCCAGCGTATCAAAAGATATGTAGCCAAACGCACTTTGAGCCAGCTGTGGTGGGAATTGATTTAGGTCGTGAGCGGTGCCCACAATGCGCAGGGTTTTTTCTTTGCCGTTGGGCGCTTTGATCGTGACGCTGTCTCCGATATCAATCCCGTCAAACCCCAAATTTGGCACAAACGCCGAGCGCTCGATTAAAATCTCCCCTTCTTCCGGGGGCCAGGCGCCTTCCTGCGGCTTGAGCTGGTTGATGCGAATATCTTCAAAGTCCGGCAGGGCATAAAGCTGCATATTGCGCCAGTTGCCGTTGGGTGTTCTAAACGGCACAACAATGGTGCGCCGCCCCTGTGCTTCTTCAACTTCAGGAAGATCCCGAATCGCCTGGACAGCGTCATCATCAAACGTCGTCAAGGTAAAAACGATCGCGCTGGCCGGATTGATGGCAAAAAAATCGCGCGGCAAATCTTCATTGATCACGCTCTGGGCACCCATGACCATGCCAATTGCCGTCACGCCAACGGCGATGGAGATCACCACCAGCGCCGTACGCGACTTATTAAACATGAGGTCACGCAGGACTTTGATCCAGCGAGGTTTAAATTTCATAACCCTTATCACCTAAATCAAGCCGCCACCCTGATTTTCTAGCTGTTGATCAGGGGAGCATCTGAGGCTAAATAGAAAAAAGCCGCCGCGGTTGATAAATCCGGGCGGCAACATTTAAAGAAAAGATTGATGTTGATCAGGCCGGTTGCGCCTCGCGCAGCTGCTCATCCGTCAGAATTTCTCCGTCCGAGATGGTGAGTTTCCGGCCGACCCGGTTAGCTAAGTCAGTATCGTGGGTTACCATCAGAATTGTCTTATCTTCTTCGTAAACTAACTTCTCAAACATGGCGAATACGTTATCAGCCGTGTAGGAGTCGAGATTCCCGGTCGGTTCGTCAGCCACAATGATTGGTGGATCATTGGCCAGGGCACGGGCAATCGCGGCCCGCTGCTGCTGACCACCGGAAACGGCCGAAGGCAATTTATGCGCCTGTTCTTCCATCTCAACCATTTGCAACAGCTCGATCGCTCGATCATAACGCTCACCCGGCGTATACATGTTGCAAAAATCCATCGGCAGCATGATGTTTTCCACGACGGTTAAAGTTGGTAGGAGTTGAAAAAACTGGAACACAATGCCCATATTTTTCCCTCGCCAGACGGCCATATTCCCTTCACTGAGGGTGTGAATGGGGGTATTGCGAACAATGACCTCCCCTTCAGTCGGGCGATCAATACCGGTAATCATGTTGATCAACGTTGATTTACCAGATCCGGATTTACCCACTACGGCAACAAACTCACCGGGTTTAACCTGTAAGTCGATGCCTTGTAAGGCTAAAAATGGACCAGCTTCGGTCTCGTATGCTTTTTCGATATTGCGCAGGTCGATCAAATAATCGCTTTCAACGTGAAGACCATTTGCGCTACCGTTTTTTGATCTGGACATCCAACGAAACATATTGATTCCTTATACCAGTGACAATTGCTGGTTAGTAAGATTTGATTTGGGATATTAACCGCCACGATTTAAGCAGACAACATCAATACGGCAATCGATTTAAAAAAGTTGTACTTTTATTACCACGCGTCTCCAAACGCCTGGTTTCAAGATAATTTTAGAGATGTTCCCAAATTGGCAGGCTTCTAAAAAGTGCGCCGCGCACAAGCCAACCTGGCCATTATATAACAAAGTAAATCAAAAATAGATAAACATGGGTGAGTCCTAAGTCCTAAGTCCTGAGTCCTGAGTTTAAAAGTCGTGAAAGTAAGAATTTGTCAATTAATCTCTTCTGTATGACGTTAAATGAGAAGAATGCGAGTACACTTTGCTCAAAATCAATGCGAACACTGGGTTCTTTGATTCAATATGATGATCCACCTTTGTGATATTTTCTTTAACCGTCGATTAAAACCGACCGCTAGAGGATCGGTTACCCATCGGGTCAGGCCCTTTAGCCCCGCATTCTTTTTCATTACCTAATCATTCATTTCAAAATTGAGGATCAAACGTCTATGGAGAGTTACTTAAAACGCAGATTTATTCTCAGTGTGGTTGCTTTGCTTGGCCTTGTGGTGATCATCAGCGGATGCACCCCGGCCGAGAGCGAGAATCCCGAAGCGGCCGTCGATACCGCCGCCGAGGTTGCGGCCGCTTTGCCCACAGAAGCGCCGGCGGCCCCCACATCACCACCCCCCACTTCCCCACCTCCCGCATCCCCCACTCCGCTCGTGGTGGAAGCGGATGAAAGTTCAGCGGAGACGATGGATGATGTCGTCGAAGAAGAAGCGGCCGAGGTCGCTGAAATCGCCGAGGAGGCTGTCGAACCACCACCGGCCGAGGTTGAAGTGGTCGAAGTTGAAGCAGCCACTTTTGGCCGCACGGCCGATGGGGCGTTTTTTCGCGGCCGGGAGGATGCCCCGGTAACGATCATTGACTACTCGGACTTTTTGTGACCGACCTGCCGTTCCTACGTGTTAGGAACAGAACCGGACCTGGTCGAAACGTATGTCGAAACCGGAGAAGTGCGCCTCGTTTTTTGGCCGGTCATCAATCACGGCAACCCCAGCGTCTTTTCATCAGTGGCCATGGAGTGCGTGGGTCAGCAGGATCTGGCTGCGGCCTGGGAGGCACACAATCTGCTGTTTGAAAATCAGGCCAGCCTGTGGTCGGCCGATCTCGATTTCTATGTCGGAATCGCCGAGCAGGTTGGGGCAAATCGCGATACCTTTATCGCCTGTTATGGCAGTCAGGATACCATCGATCACATCATGCAGCTCGATCAAATCCGCCGGGATATCGGGATCAACGGCCAGCCGATTTTTGACGTCAACGGGGCCGGTTATTTACTCGGTGCCCAACCGTTTGAGGTGTTTGCCGAGGCGATCGAGGTCGTGCAGGAGTAGCAGGCTCAAAAGAGAGAACGCCCAACACGCTGACGCATTTGAGCCGTTCTCTCTTTTCTACAGTAATTATTGCTTCTGCAAAATCAACAATATTGAATCATCAACTTCCATTTCCCTGTACAGCTCGGCCGTTAATACGTTGAACCGATCGGGGATAATTCGTAAAAGTTCATCAAGCTGATAATATTTGAAATACAGTCCGTGTTGAGTCTCCTCCCCCTGGCCATGCCAAAACGTATGACAGACGATTCCGGCCGGTTCGAGAATTTCCCACTGCCTCATCAAAGATTGTAGGAGCTGTTCTGAGGTCAGATGATAGAGAACCTTATTGCTATAAATGGCGTCGAATGTCCGTTCAATATCCAACGTGACGGCGTCTAGGACCACCAAATCCGCGTCAGGATGATCCTGTCGAAAAAGATTAATAAACAGGAGAGAGAGATCTGACCCGGTCACCGTATAAAATTTCTGCAAGATCTCGAGATCTTTCCCCGGTCCCATGCCCAATTCAAGAACGGTTTTCCCGACCGGCAGAAACTCCGTAAGGCGAGAAATGATAAATTCCCCATCATATCCCTCTGCCATTTGTATGTACTGGCGAACGTTCTTCCCTTCATCGTAATATCCCATTTGTCCTCCGCCTGTTCTGAATCAATTGCCTATCCCGATTTTGATTATAAACTCCAATCGGTGAAAATCTGCGGACAAATTAAGTGGATCACTAGTGCGTTGTTAAGCTGGTTTTTTTTCTTTGCCTCTCCCCAAGGGACGACGTCAGACAAGCAGCTTGTTGCCCATCAAATTCCCCCTCCCGCGTCGGGAGGGGGTTAGGGGGTGGGTCTTTTATCGATTAACTTACCCCTCCCCCAGCCCCTCTCCGAATCGGGGAGGGGTGTTTGTTGGTTTGTTTTGGCTGAATTTGTGATCTGTTGACGGTTGGGAATTTTCTTTAACCCGGCATTGAAATGCGGGGCTAAAGGGCCTGGGTTTTAATCTGTGCAAATCCGTGGCTTTATTCCTTCGACTGCGTTTAGGATAGGTTCCGGGGAAATCCGGATCCTCCGGGGCTAAAATTTACCATGAAATGAAACCCTTAAAATCAAAATTTATGCTCAGAAAGCACGATCGACATATTGATCTGCTAAAATTCGGGAAACAATTCTTTCACGCCCTTTTCACCAAACAAGGGAAGGCGGTTGAGCTAACAGCGCGGAATTTCTTCCCAGTTTTGGTTTAAGATAGTACAGGAAGGATTAAAGGAAAGTGCGGCCGGTGCCAAACTATCGGTCCCACCGCGTAAAGCAAATCATCATGACCACAAAAAAGATAGGCAATTACCAAATTAAGCAAGAGCTTGGTCGGGGGGGGATGGCCACCGTATTCTTGGCGCTTGATCCGCGCTTTGACCGCGAGGTGGCCGTCAAAGTTCTTCCGCGCCAATTTTTGCACGACAGCACCTTCCGGGCCCGCTTTGAGCGTGAAGCCCAGACTATCGCCAAGCTGGAACACCCAGCTATCGTCCCTGTGTATGATTTTGGCGAAGAAAATGATCAGCCATACCTGGTGATGCGCTATATGCCCGGGGGCTCGCTGGCCGACCGCCTGACCAATCAGCCGATGACGCTGAAAGCAGCCCAACCGGTTGTTGAGCGAATTGCCTCCGCCCTGCAGGCAGCCCACGACAAGGGTATTGTGCATCGCGATTTAAAGCCGGGAAATATCTTATTTGATCAATTTAATAATCCATATTTGTCTGATTTTGGTATCGCCAAGCTGGCCGCTCACACCCAAACGTTTACCCAGGGGATTGTCGGCACCCCAGCTTATATGAGCCCGGAGCAGTGGCGCGCCAAAGACGAGCTGGACGGCCGGACAGATCAATACGCGTTGGCCATTATTCTTTATAAAATGTTGAGCGGGGATTTGCCTTACAAGGCCAATGAAACCTCCGGATACATGGTGGCCCACCTCAACGAGCCGATTCCGGATATTCTGATTCAGCTGCCTCAATTACCGGAGAACGTCAGTCGTCTTCTATATAAAGGGTTAGCTAAAGAGCGGGACGAGCGATTTGAGACGATTGATCGTTTTGCCGCTGCCTTTAAGGCGATTGCTGAAGGTCAGCGGATTCCATCGTCGTTCTTTGAGACCAAAGCGGCCCCACCGGCCCCGGAGACGGAAGTTGTCTCCGGAACGGAAGTTGTGCCCCCGGTCACGACGCGGCCGTCACCGCGCCAAACCACCCGACCCCGGCCGCAGCCGGTTCAAACAACGGTCCGGCCGCAGCCGATCGCGCCGTCAAAATCAAGCGGTCGCACTCTGCCGCGCTGGGTCATTCCCACGATCATCGGCCTGGTGTTAGTGGCCATTCTCGGTGTCGGATCAGTCACCGGTCTGCTGGGAGGGATATTAGGCGGTTCAAGAGGGGATTCCAATGGAGACCAGCCAATCAACGTTGATGTTTCTGATCCATCCGGTGATGAACCAACCGTTGATAGCGGCCTGGTTGGATCGGATCCCACAATCACCATGACGCCCACCCCTGAAACTTTGACCGCCACGCCGGATGAGGAAAGTGACGCGGAAGCAACCGTTTTTGCCACAGATACCCCTCTGCCGACCTTTACCCCGGAACCCACTCATACCAGTTCGCCAACAAACATACCGCCCCCTACCAATACCTTAATTCCTTCAGCGACATCAACCGCGGTGCCGCCAACGGCTACCCATACACCTATACCACCAACATCGACTCACACGCCGGTGCCAACCCCGTCGATATCCCCGACCCCGCTGGTTTTTATCCCGGTGCCGGTAACCCTGATTCCGGTCACTTTGATTCCGCTGCCGACGCCAACGCCAACCCCGTTTCAACTCGCGCCGGTCACGCTGGTGCCCATTGTGACCCTGGACCCGATTATTATTCCAAATCCGTAATTGGTGTATTGGTTTATTGGTTTACTGGTTTATTCGTGTATTAGTTATTGGTTATTAATGTATTGAAGTGAAGCTCTTGTCATTAAAAGAGGTCAATGCACAAGTAGACAATACACCAATAACTAATAACCAATAAACTAATATACTAATAAACCAATATACTTGTTTTTATTCCAGCAGCCTCCCAGCAACTTCAAGCTCATCACTTTTCTCAAACCATGCCTGAAGCTCGGTTGGGATAGGGAGCACCGGCCGCTCCCAAATCTCTTGCGCTCCATCCCGGTTGAGGAAGAGAACAAAGTTGACCAGATATCGATCGTCGCTTTCCGGGTAATCGGTTCGCTGATGGGCCCCGCGGCTCTCTTTTCTGGCTAAAGCGCTGCGCACGGTGGCTTCAGCCGCGGTCAGAGCCGATCGCAAATCAAACGCCAGGGCCAAATCGTGATACCCTTCGCTGGACGGCCGCACGTCGACATGCTGGGCCGCTTCTTTCACGATTTCCAAGCGATCGAGCCCGTCCGCCAGACGCTCGCCGTCTCTCATAACCCCACAGTCGTGCCACATGATATCCCTGATCTCTCGCTGCAGCGGCCGGGCCATCTCCGTGCCTTCTTTGATCATCTGATCTATATCCTCATTGGCCGCGCGGATGACCGGGTTGGAGCGATGTTGGCCCGGTATTTCCAGGGCAAAATCGGCCGCCTGTTCACCGGCAATTCGGCCAAAAACCACCGTTTCTGCCAGTGAATTGCCCCCCAACCGATTGGCCCCATGCAAACCGCTGGTGACCTCCCCGGCCGCGTACAGCCCGCGAACCCGAGTAACCTGCGTTACTGGATCAACCACCACTCCACCCATCGAGTAGTGGGCAGTTGGAGCAACCTCCATCGCCTCCTGGCTAATATCAAGGAGCTGATGCTCTAAAAATTGGCGATACATACGCGGTAACTTTTCGATAATATAGCTTTTCTCTCGGTGGGAGATGTCGAGGAAAACGCCGCCGTTTGGTCCGCCTCGTCCGGCAATAATTTCGGTGTAGTTTGCCAGGGCCACGCGATCGCGGGTGGACAGCTCCATCCGCTCGCTATCGTACCGAGCCATGTATCGCTCTCCTAAAGCGTTAAACAGCCGACCGCCCTCTCCGCGCACCGCCTCGGTAACCAGCGTGCCGGCGATGCTCTCGGGGGCAACCATCCCGGTTGGGTGAAATTGAACCAGCTCCATATCGGCCAGTTCAGTCCCGGCATCGAGCGCCAGATACATGCCGTCTCCCGTATTTTCATCCCGGCGCGAGGAGCTGCGCCGCCACAGGCGGGTGTGTCCTCCAGCCGCTAGAATCACGCTGTCTGCCAGATAAACCGTCCGCTCTCCGGAGTGAATATCAAACGTCAGCGCCCCGAAACATTGCCCGTCATCGACCAGCAGACGAGTAACGTATCGGTTTTCATGAATCGGAATCTTGAGCGTTTCTACCCGATCAGCCAGGCCAAAAATGATCGCCCGGCCGGTCCAATCTCCGGCATAGCAGGTCCGGCGATTGGTGTGCGCCCCAAAAAACCGCTGATCCAGTTGACCGTCATGTTTTCGAGCAAACGGCACCCCGTAATCCACCAAATCGGCAATGGCTCGTGGCGCCTGTCGCACCATTTCTTCCACCATGTGCGGATGATTCAGGAAATAGCCGTCCTGGACGGTATCGACAAAATGCTGCTGCCAGCTGTCTTGGGGATCAACCGTGCCCAGGGACGCATTGATGCCACCCGCAGCCAGGACGGTGTGTGCGTCACGGCGGAGGCGTTTGCCCACGATGACCACATCCACCCCTTTTTCACGAGCAGCGATCGCGGTCCGTAAACCGGCCGCGCCGGAACCGATCACGAGCACGTTTGACACGTGATAATTCAAATTATTCATGTTTTTTCTCTCTTGATATCGCAACACACCCTCATGCCCATGAGCGTATGTTAGAAGGAACCATTCATTGTGGGAGGCATCTTAAAAGAAATTGGGCCGGATGCGTTAGGGGATTTTACTTGGATGGGGTATAAGTAAAAGTAATAAGCAAATCGCATCAACGAGCTCAGACTATTTGTTTTAAGTTGTAAGAAATTGACATTTGATCGGGGATTATTAACAATTTCAAAATGTTGCCAAACGCTCTAACTCTTCACCGACTGCGCATTTTTTTAACGGTTGTTGAACAGGGCAGCTTTAATCGGGCGGCCCAGGAGCTTTTACTATCACAGGCCGCAGTCAGCCAACACATCAAACAGCTGGAAACCGGGTTGGGAGTCACGTTGTTTGATCGAGGAGCTCGAGGGGTTTCAGTGACTCGGGCAGGAGTACTGTTGGTCGAGCGCGGCCGGTTTCTATTGGAGCAGGCGGCCGAGACCGAGAGCGCCCTGGCTCAATATGCCAACAGCCAATCTTCAAAGCTCGTTGTGGCCGCCACAGCCGGAATTAGCGTTCATATTTTGCCTCGGTGGCTGCGCCGCTTCCAAGATGAATTCCCAAACATAAATTTGTCGCTTCGCACAGGGTTAACCCGTCAGGTGGCCGAGCGCGTTTTGGCCGGTTCAGCCGATTTTGGCCTGATTGCCGATGGGCTTGAAGATCTAAATGATCCCCGCCTCGGCCGGCAGACGCTGCGCCAAATCGATTATCTGACCGTCGTGCCGCCCCATCACCCCTGGGCAAAAAAACAAATTATTACCGCCAAAGAACTGAGTCAGGCACCGTTTGTAAACCGGCAGCCCCACAGCCGAACTCGCCGCTGGCTTGAAGGACGGCTCAATCAGGTGAGCATCTCGCTCACGACCACGGCCGAGCTTGACGGCCCGGATATGGTTCGGGCTGCGGTGATGAGCGGTCTGGGGGTTTCCATCTTGCCGGATTACGTCGTGAGCAAAGAGCTCGAGCGGGGAAGTTTGGTTGAAGTGCAAATTACATCGGTATTTCTTCAGCGACCGCTAGATTTACTGTGGCACAATCGCCGCTCTTTTAGTGCCGCCCAGAGCAGCTTTGCCCGGCTTTTGCGTTCTATGCCCGGTACAGGAGAGAATTTATGAATTTGGTGGATTCCACCCCGGTTACGGATGATCTCGATCAAAAGGGAATTCCCTACCGACTTTTTACCCACACGGAAATGGTTCGGTCACTCGAGCAAGCGGCCGCTGAACGGGGTCAGCGGCCGGAACAGGTCATTCGCAGCCTTTTATTTCGGATGCCCGGTGAACAATATGTGATGGTTTTGGTCGCTGGACCGGGGCAAATTCCCTGGAAAAATTTGCGCCGCTACCTGGGAGAGTCACGCCTGACCACGGCCGATCCTGAAGAACTGCTGGCGGTAACCGGTTATCAGCGAGGTGCAGTCTCTCCGTTTGGCCTCAAACGGCCGGTCCGTATCCTGATTGACCGGCAAATTATTTCCCAAACGGAAATTTCGCTTGGATCGGGCGTCCGGGGAACCACCGTTATTCTTAAATCAGATGATTTACAAAAGGGGCTCCCGCAAGCGGAAATAGTCGACCTGTACGGGCAAGTTTAGAAGAAGAGTGGATCGGTTGGGATGCATATTTTTAAGTAAAACGAAAAAAGTTTTAGCCACAAATTAACACGGATTTTCACAGATTTCTCCCTGGAATCTGCGACCCTTTGGTTCTGCGCTACGCGCTGTGTGGACAATTAATTTCTTAAAAGTTTTTACATTTTACTTAAGGAGAGGTATATGAAAAAAATAATTGCTTATCTCATCATGTTATTGTTGATGGGATTCGTGGCGGCATGTGGTGGTCAGGGCGAAACGGCCGCTGTCGCGGTTGAAACGCCCGAACTTTCTCCGGAACTATCTGAAGAAAACGAGCCTGCCCTAACCCCGACCAAATTTGAAAAATATGCCCTTCCAATGGGTCAAACAGCAGAAGGGGCATTTTTTATTGGAAATGAAGATGCCCCGGTCACCATGATCGATTATTCGAATTATCTGTGAGGCACCTGCGCCGCCTACGTTGTAGGCGCAGAGCAATCGATTTTGCGAACGTATGTAGCTGAAGGGCAGGTTAAACTCATTTTTTGGGACAATCTCGACAGCAGCGAGCGGGCCACCTACCTCCACACCGTGGCCAACTGTGCCGGTCAGCAAGACCACGCATATTTTTGGCGGATGCACGATTATCTCTTCCGCAACCAATCCACGATCGTTCGCGCGGATAACGAGCAAATCATCCAAACGGCCGTTAACTTCGGGGTTGACCGGAATGAATTTGACCTGTGTTTGAGCAGCGGAGAAGGATTAGCGGCGGTTGAGGCGCTGGAGGCGATCGCCGAAGAACGCGGGGTCCGCAGCCGGCCGATATTTGACATCAACGGCGTGCAGATGTTTGGTGCTCAACCGTTTTCCGCTTTTTCTCAGGTAATCGAAGAAGCGTTGAAATAAAAGACAACAGACGAGAGACGAGAGACGAGAGACGAGAGACGAGAGACGAGAGACGAGAGACGAGAGACGAGAGACGAGAGACGAGAGACCTACTTCTTAAAATCTGGGTATGTACCCAATTGTGTGTAAATAAATTCCTCACTCAATCATATCGGAAATCGTCCTTCAAACCGAATGGCCAGCTGATTCAGGATTTTAGGCCACTTAGCAAGGGGCCTGGTCCATTTTCGCTGGAT
>JASJCR010000145.1 GCA_030065875.1 Ardenticatenaceae bacterium
CAGCATAGATGCAACAGCAATGCCAACTGTCCTTGCCGCGTTCAAGCTGTGGACAAAGCGTAGAGGTGGCCAGGATGAAACCGGTGTAAGGGCTTGGCTAGTAGGGGCTTGGCTAGCCAAGCCCTTACCAATGTGGATGGGTTAAATCGCCCTTGGACTACCTTTCCCTTTAACATACAAGAATCCCGCCAACGTGCATAAAAATGGCCTCGATCAAGAGGAAACTCACCCCCGCTTAGACCACGACATCTTTCCGGGAGTCGACTAGATTCCTCGCTCACGCTGCGCCACAGGCACAATAACAGGTGATCGCGTTAAAAATCAACCCTTAACCCTACACCCATCACCCATCACCCATCACCCATCACCCATCACCCATATCGGGGAGCGCCAGATCATCGATCTTCAGCAGGGTCCAACTGTCGGCCGCGGGATCGTAGGTCATCGTGACTACCTGCCCCAAAGGCTGGCTGGCAATGCGCAGGCTGAAGTTAAACTCCGTCGTGCGAAACTCCATCTCGTTGGGGCGAGTAAAGGTCACACGGCGAATGCGTTGATTGAGCAGGCCGGGGAATTCGCTTAGCGAAAACTCCGTTCTGGGTTCACTCACAAAAGCGCCCGCTTCATCCAGAGCGATGGAAAACAGCTGGGGGGTGCGGGCCGCGCCAAAGTAGAGTCTTTTCCCTTCGGCCCCTCTGAAAATACCGATCCCGATCGCGTCGATACCCTCCAGCTGGTTGATCACTTCGCCGCTGTCAAGATCGATCTGGTAAATGCGGCCGACTTTCTCCGTCGGGCCTGAACCGGCTACCGATGAGGCATACAGGCTGTTGGTTTCACAATCATAGGCCAGCCCCAGCACCCCAAACGGATTTTGGGTCGAGGGTGTCTGGGCCGCAGGCAGCTCCAGAAACAGGCTCATTTCTCCCGTTTCGCTGTCGATCAGGTAAAGTTTGTTTTGCTCGGCCGGTGGATTTAGCTCCAGGCTGGTCAGGGGCACCGGGGCGGTAAAAATATTTCCGTTCCGGTCGAGCAGATACGGCCCCAGCATGCCGGCGTCATCCCACGTTTCGTGCTGCAGCACCTCGCCGTCGGGATCCGCCTCTGTAGGGGGTTCGCTGAGGGTGAAGCCCGTGAAGCCCTGCAGCGTTGTGCCGATCAGGCCGCGGCTGCTGACCCCCCAATCTGTAGGGAACTGCGGCAGCCGCCGGCATTCGGTCACCCCTATATATGTCTGCTCCGCAGCGGGGGTCTCAATAATCGTTGTCGAAGGGTCACCCTGCCAGAAATACAGCCCCGCGGCTGCGCCGATCAAAATCAGCAGCCCGACTCCTCCCCACATCCAGCGGCTGACGTTTGTTTTTTCTTTTCGTCTTTGACGGCGCGTTTTTTTTCTCATAGAACGGTAGAAATAGTCCGCAGATTACGCAGATTTTCGCAGATTTCTCTCTTTAATCTGCGGCCATCTGCGTAATCTGCGGACAAATATTTTTTGGGCAAGCTGTGTCATATACCTTACCAAAATTTACCGCTACTCACCCAGCGGCACAAAAAGCGGCCCGGCCGCACACGGCCAAACCTCGGCCGTAAACATGCCGTCTTCCACAATTGAATCCGCCCAGCAGGTTTCCTGGCCTGGGGTATCGTCGTTATCCAGCTGCGGCACATACCAGGTCACCAGCGGCGCGGCCAGAGTGTTTTCAGCGTTGATAAACGTTTCCGGTCCCTGCTGGTAATCGGTGTTGCAGCAGGAGCCCAGGGTGAGCATATCCGCCTCCCCTTCTTCCGCCCGGTAGCGAGTCAGGTAAAGGTAGGCGCTGTCGCCGCTGAGCCCGTCGGGAAATTGCCCCTGGCCCGGTTCGATGGCGTACCCCCGGCCGTTCTCCTGCCGCAGCCGGTATTGATATCCTTCGGGCGTGTAGGCGGTCTGATCACTTTGCAGCTGCCACTGCTCAACTTCCCACGACTGCCAGCTTTCGCCCTGCCACTCTTCAAATGTATAGTTCACGGTGGATGGCCACTGCAGGCGGAAAATCGGCCGGTAGGTGCCGTCGGTGCCGCAGCCGCGCCCCAGGTTGGTGCCCACAATACGGAAACGGCCGTCCGTATAAAATTCGTACTGCTGCTGGTAGCGGTAGTTGCACGGCATCGGCCACAGCGGATGGGTGTAATCCTGCCACAGGGCAAAACCGATCACCTGCCCGCTCTCATCGGTCAGGTCGATAATCTCCGGCGGCCGGTTGGCGACCACCGAGGCCGAGCTAAAAACCGGGCAGCCAATTCCGTCGCTGTAGCCAAAGCCGTCGCGCGAGTAGCTGACGTGCCAGTCGATCAGCTTGGCGCTGTCCAGCACCGGCTCATTATTAAAAGTAACGGTGGTGATTTCCAGCCCGTCGGAGCTGGTGAGCACATAGGACATCTCCCACCCATCCCGACTCAGCGGCTGCCGCTCGGCGCAGTAATTGTCGTACAGCTCTTCAAATAAGATGGTCTCCTCGGTCAGGGCGACCCCGGCCGACGCCCCCAGATCGGTCCAGCGCACGCCAACCACCTCCTCCTCGGTCAGGTCGACGATAACCCACAAAGCCCGGTCGTCAATGATAAACGTGGGAGCCACGCACAGATGGCGCGAGCGCTCACAGGCGGTGTTGTTGAGGGCGGTTTTGACGTTGGGCATGGTGGGCGTTTCGGCCGCCGGATCGATGCCCAGAGCCTCAGCTACCTGCGGATCGTCGTTGGCAATGCGCACCGCTTTTTCGGCCAAATGGGGCGGGATCTCCGGCTGAACATTGCTGAGGGAGTTAAACGACACGGCCGTTTCTGTGTCTAAATTGACGATCAGAGAGTAGCTGGTGTTGAGCGCATAATTGTAGGCGTCTACCCGATAACACGAGCCCTCGACACAGCTGTCGTTCTCAGCGGCCAGATCGCTTTCTCGGGCCGGATAAACGCCAAAAATCTCCAGACGCAGCGGTTCCCCAGACAGCGGCTCGATGCTGGATCGCTGAAGATCGTCTGAATTGATGGCGATAACCTCGGCCGTGCGCTGCAAGCTGTCCAGTTCGACCTCTGGGGGCATGGGAGTGATTTGACTGCCGGGTACCGGCGTGATTGATGGTGCGGTTGGGGAATTGGTTGCGTCAGGTGAGGGTTGGCAGGCGGCAAAAAGCGCTAAAAAAGTTAGCAGCACCCATCTTTTCCAAATTGCCATACCTTCTCCAACAAATCAATTTTATTCAGGTCGCCGGATTCTAGCCGTGTAATCTGCCGCTGACAATAAGAGCTGCGGGGGATCTCTTGCTGCTAACTTTTTGGCAGTCAACGAGATTCCTCGCTGGCGCTGCGCATGCTGCGCAATGATAGGGGGTTGCCGTAGGGGCTTGGCTAGCCAAGCCCTTACAAATGCAGATTGTGTGGATTGGTACAATCGCGTACGGGCCACCATTCTCTTTTACATACAAGAATCCCGCCAACTTTCATTGAAATAGATCTCGGCTAAAAAGAAACTCATCTCCGTTTGGTACAACACACCTTTCCAGCAGTTGACGAGATTCCTCGCTCACGCTCGGAATGACAGGGGGGTTTGGAACAGTCCACTCCCTTTGCTAACTTGTGACTGCGAACCAGACCACTTGTCATTCTGAGCGAGCGCAGCGAAGCGAAGAATCCCGCCAACTTTCATTAATATGGATCTCGGCTAAAAAGATACTCACCTCCGTTTGGTACAACACACCTTTCCAGCAGTTGACGAGGTTCCTCGCTCATGCGCGGAATGACAGGGGGGTTTGGAACAGTCGTCCTCCTTTTTTCTCGCTGGCGCTGCGCATTCTGCCCAATGACCGAAGGTTGCCGTAGGGGCTTGGCTAGCCAAGCCCTTACACAGCGCGCCAACAACAGCAGGATGTGAAAACGATCAACCATAAAAACACGAAAAACACATCAGTTTTTTTGCCGGTTCATGGCTTCGACAGGCTCAGCCACCGCTAAATTGTGAAATCCGAACTTGTCGAGGGCAGGCTCTGCTCAAAAACAGATTATTTTGTGGTTTTCGTGTTTTTGTGGTTAAAAAAAAGCTCCGGTTGCGGCGTACTGCCTAACCGGAGCTTTATTACTTGCACTAATGAGACGTTACTTCTCCTGGGTGATCACCTCGCTCTTGGCCCAACGTTTGAAGCCAAGAATCGAAATGGTCGTCAGGAACAGCGTCGCCGCGAACAGAACCCATAGGTAACCAACATTGGTCGCTGAAGCGGCCGCCATACTCAAATTGACCGAAGTCGGGTTAAAGGCGAACTGATAATCCTCGATCTCGCCGCTGTTGGCTAAACCGGTCGAAGAGGCTGCACCGCCCGCATACAGCTCAGCTACGTTGGTGCAGTTGCCGCCGCTGTCCCGATCGGTCAGCCGGGCTCGAAGATAAAACGAGGCGCTGTTGGCCACCCCATTTGGCAGGCTAAACGAGATGGCATTGCTGCCAGCCGTCACCGCCTGATTTTCCACCACCCACTCATCGATGGCACTCAAGGTGTCTCCAAAGTCGCCGTCCGATCCGGCCGTCGCCCCGTCGGTGAAGTCGAGCCACACGTTCAGACACGCATCCGCGCTGGCCACCACGGTCAGATCACCGGTACCGTCGCTCCAGTTGCCGGTCGCTGACACCCCGTCTTCGTCGTCGTTACTGGTCGTACAGGTGCCGGTCGTGCCTGATGGAGCGCTGGCGGCCACGTCTTCCCCATCGGCCGTTGAGGTCGGATAACCGCTCGTTTCCCGGTCGACACAATCGCCCAGATAAGGGCCGGTAACGGTGTGCACCGCGCCGCTGTTGCTGGCTGAGGTGCCGAAGCTGTCCGGCAGGTCGCCCCAATCCTGGCTGGCGCTGTTGACAAACCCAAAGTCGAAGGTCAGGTCGTCGCTGCTGTCCGGGAAGTTGTCCAGCGCGCCCGGCGTATCGCCGGTCCCGGCTTCACCGGTCGGCAGGCTGAAGAGCGACCCACCGCTGTAGCTTGCGGGGGTAATCGAAAAGACCGGACCTTGAACGAGGCCGCCGTACCCACCAACCTGCGAGCCGTCGCTGTCCTGCTGATCGTCCCCTCCGGCATTGGGGCCGGTGGCGAAGCCAAAGGACGCCGGTGCGGTCGGGATATCGACTCGGTAATCGCCGGGGATCAGGCCGCAGAACTGGTACTTGCCGTCAACGCCGCCGTCAGCCGCAGTCACAGAGGTGTACGTTTTATTGTCAGCGGTCT
This sequence comes from Ardenticatenaceae bacterium, assembly GCA_030065875.1. GTDB lineage: Bacteria > Chloroflexota > Anaerolineae > Promineifilales > Promineifilaceae > WTJY01. The sequence continues at coordinate 5,247 of JASJCR010000145.1, forward strand.
GCTGGAAATCAGCATCCTCACCGGACCAAACCAGCTCAACCGTCACGCCGTTGATCCCGGCGCTGCCGGCCTCGTTTTGCTGGCCGTTGGCATCGCCGTCGGCCCAAACGTGGTTGCCAACACACATCAGCGGCTCGAAGTAATCTTCAACCTCGCCATCGGCCGCGGCCCCATTTGAGGCCAACGAACCGGCGCTGCTGAGGCGGAAGCGCATGTGGGTTTCGCCCCCGTCAAATGAGGCGCTGCCCGGCACGGTGAAGCAGAGCTCCTGATTAAACGGACCGCCGTTGGCAACCGTCGCCCCACCACCGGCAAAATCCCCGGTGTCAAGTTCTTCGCCAACGTCAAAGGTGCCGTTCCCGTTAAAGTCGATCCACCCCTGGAGCGTGGCGTTACCGGCCGTGCTGTTGACCGCCGCCACGGAGACGCACGATTCAGCGCCGGGGATCAGCGGATCGGCCAGCACTACCCCGTCTTCGTCATCGTTGTCGATGCAGGTGCCCGCGGCCGTTGACGGGACATAATCATCACCGCCAATGCCGTCGATACCGGCATACTCATCCGGCGCACCGGACCCCTCGCTGTCGACACAGCTGCCCAGATAGAGGTTGCCGTTGATGGTGTGGCTGGGGCCGCTGCTGGCCGTGGTGTCAAAGGTGTCGGGCAGGTCACCCCAGTCGGTGTCGGGGATCGGCGTGCCGGAAAACCCGAAGTCAAAGGTATGGTTATTGTCTCCGGGACCGCCGGTTTCAAAGCCGACGCTGGCCTGCGTGCTGCCGTCGTCGATGCCGTCGGAGTCGCGCAGGTCGCTGTTAAACTCATTTAATTCTTCACCATCGGCGTTGAGTGCGGTCGGGTGGACGCTGCCATAGCTGCACGCTGAAGCCAGCGCGGTGCCGTTGCTGCCGGTGTAGCTGATGCTCAGCGAGCAGCTGCTTTCCCGCGGAATCTGCGATGATGAGGTCCCGCCGGCGGCCGCCCACAGGGCATCGGTGAAAAGATATTCGCCGATAGCGTCGGTGGTGGCCGTTGCCGACTCACCGCCACAGGTCAGGACCACCTGGATACCGGCGCCCACGTTGGCTTCACCGGGGTCCTGCAGCCCGTTGCTGTCGGCGTCGCACCACACCCGGTTGCCGATTTCCAGCGGGGCAGCATCAATCAGCGCTTCCACATCGCCCAGCCCATTGGCCTTGCCAAACAGATCCGGAGCGGTTTGACGATACACTTCCACCCGTTTGGAAGTTTCGCCGTTGCTGTTGTTGAGCCACAGGAAACCGCCGTCGTAAAAGCCGTTGGAGTCGATGGCCGAAACCACGGCGTCCGGATAGCCGGGCAGTTGCAAAATCGCTCCCTGAACGGTGTTGTCGTGGCCATTGCCACCGCTGCCGCTGGGGCCGCCGGGTCCCTGATCCTGGTGATAAAATTCACCGCCCCCTGGTCCCTGGCCGTTGCCTGGGCCACCGCTGGAGGCGGTCACGGAGCCGCAGGTCCCGTTGCTTTCCAGCGTCCAGCCGCTGCCCGGGCTGCCGCAGGCGCGCAAAATGTCGCCCATGCCGTTGCCCTTGTGGTTATTGGGGGTATTGGCCCCCCCGGCCGGATCGTTGGTCAGCTGGCCGGTGCGGTCGCCGTTAATGTCACGCAGGCCGATGAGCATGTCGCCGTTATCAAAAGCAATATCGGACAGCAGCGGCTGTGAATATTCAATGTATTCGTTGCTACTACCCATGTTGCCGGGGGGTACGTCGTTAAACACCACCTGCCAATCCGGCTGCCACGGCTGCCAGGCGGCGTTGTCGGTTGTAACCGCACAGGATCGGGGGCTAAAGTTAGTGAAGATACAGCCGCGCTGGTAGGTCAGGTCAACAGTCATCACCGGTGTTGTATTGAAGGTATTCACGGCCGGGTCAAAGCGATAAACGTAAGCGGCCAGCTCGCTGTGCGTGCCGCGGCTGCCGGCGGAAACGGTCGATTCGGCCGAGCAGGTCACCCCAGCGTAGAGGTAACCATCGTAAAAACCAAGGCCCATCGGCCGGGCGTCGGCCGGGTTGGTGCAGTCGCCGGTGGGGATGGGCACCGGAGCGGCCGCCAAAGCTGCGGGTGCGGTGGGGTTGTTCAGATCAACCGGGAGCTGGTAGAGCTGCCGGTCGTGCATGTTGACCACATACAGGGTTTGTTCATCATCTGACAATTCAATGTCGCCCAGACCGGTTTTGCCGACCCACCCGAAACTGCTACCGTCGGTGATCCAGTCAACCGGGGCAGTGCGAGAAAACGTCCCGGCCGCCCCGATGGCCAGGTTGGAGCCGGTGCCCGGATTGAGCAGAGAGCCATTGCTTAAGTCAGCGTACAGGGTGGCATTGGGGGATCCGTTGTTGCGGTCGATGATGTAAATCGCCCCGATCCCGTTGGGACCCAGATCGGCGTGGCGCTTGAGGAAAGCGGCCGTAAAGATATGTTCGCTCTGCCGATGATAAGCCAGGCCGTAAACCGAGCCGGTTTGGGCCATGGTGCTTTCAGCGGTGTTGGCAGCCGGGTTGTTAAACCCCTGGTTGGGGGCGGTGTAAGCGATCGAAATGACGCTATCATAAGGGGAAGCGGTCCGGTCACCGAAAGCGAACTGGCTGGTGATCACATCCGGGTTGAGCTGGGTGTACTGAGCCGGGTTGTTAAAACCGGCATCCACCGTGGCTCCGGTGGTGATGTTGGCAAACTGGACCGTCGTGCCCCCGGCCGCGCCCGGCTGGAGAAAGTCGAGGCTGCCGTCGTTGGGGAGGGTAAATTCGATGCGCACCTCACCGCTCAGGTTAGATGGCGAGCCATCGGTGTTGAGAATCGTATAGGTGCCGTCGGCCGCGGTGGTGGTTGAAGCGGTGTTGCCCGCAGCATCAACGGCCGTGACGATGACGGTGCCGATGCCCGGCTCGCCGCTGTCGTTGGCCCCGTCTCCATCGTAATCGCGGAAAACGGTGCCGGTAATGTCTGCACCAGAAGATGGACCGGTGAAACAAATAGCCGAAACCCCGCTAAGGCTGGCGGTATTCTGCGAATAGGTCAGGCTGTCGCTGCCACCGTCGCTGATGCCGATTGTGGCGCTGGCCCCATTGTCATAGGTTGCGTTGCCAAAATCAACATCCTGATAAACAAAGTCGATTGCCCCATCAGATTCGTTAAGAACAACCTGAAAGGTAGAATTGCCAATGTTGTTAAAGTGCGGGCGATCTTCCCACTGCACGATCGCTCGTCGATTGGGAGAAGAACCCAGCGTTTGCCAATAGACGTTGCCGGTATCGTTATCGATGTCGTCCCAAAATGGATAAAAACCGGCCGCGGCACCGCTCAAGTTCCCATTCGTCCAGTCAACATCGCCAGATGTCGTATTAAACAGGACAGCACCGTTATTCCCAACTCGTAAGTTGGTCGATGAATTGCCGTAGAAATCAAAGGAAAAGGGGATGGTGATGTTGCCTTCGCCATCATCGCCCAATCCTAAAGCGGTTCCCGTGCCGGAAATATCGGTAAAGGTCGTGGTGCAGCTTGCTTCACTGGAATCTGCAAAGGTATAGCCATAGGTATCGGGCCCCCCGGTCAAATTTGGTTCCAGTGACCTTGAGGCTGACTGAGCTGGTGCAACAATCAAGGCAAAAAATGAGAGCAAAACCGCGATGATTAGCCCATGGCGGGGTATTGTGTGTAAGGCCCTTCGGTGAAAGCTGGTTGTGTTCATGGATGTCACCTCGGAAAAGACAATTACTTAATGAAATTTTTCATTTTCGTTGGATAGCTCGGAATCAATCCAACGTTGAATCGTTCGAAGACAGACGCTACCAATCGACATAGCGATTCGTCGAACAAAGTAAGCGTATAAAAATTGTGTATTAGGAAATTCGCTGGAATCCGTTACTCAACGGTACTGCCATGATGAATTGGATTAGCAGAATTTTTGACCACGCCAACTTGAGATCGCGGCTTTCTACATCATTTATTTTAGAAGAACGGAAAAAATCTTACTTAGGAAGTTGGTCCCAATTTAGGTTATAAATTGGTTAAGATGACGGGCTGGTATAGGTAGTAGGTCATATTTATTAGGTGATGGGTGATGGGTGATAGGTATTGGGTAATGGGTGTAGGGTGATAGGTGATGGGTAATGGGTGATGGGTGTTAGGTGTAGGGTGATGGTTGACTGTTCCAAATCCCGTGTCATTGCGCAGAATGCGCAGCGCCAGCGAGGAATCTCGTCGACTTTCAAAAAGCTGTAGTTTTCTAAATAGATGTGACTTTCGGCTTGACAGAGGCCATTTTAATGAGAGCTGGCGGGATTCTTTGCTTCGCTGTGCTGCTCAAAATGACAAGCGGTACGGAAAACAGTCAACGATCACCCTACACCTAACACCCTACACCTAACACCCAGCACCTAACACCCAGCACCCTCCTTATGCTAAAATCGGTCCATTCCTGGTGGGAGACCCTTAGAAAAGTGCCTCCCACCTTTTCAAGAGGTCTTTTATGAAAATCCACGGTGCGTGCCCTCACGACTGCCCCGACACCTGCGGGGTGATAACCGAGGTTCAGAACGGCCGGGCGGTTGACTTTTACGCCGATCCACACAACCCCATTTCCGACGGCTGGCTGTGTGCCAAGGTCCGGCCGTATCTCGATCACGTCTATCACCCCGAGCGGCTGACCCATCCTTTAAGAAGGGTTAATGCCAAAAGCGAGCGGGCCGCGTGGCGACCTATCAGCTGGGAAGAGGCGCTGGCGGAAATCGCTGAGCGGTGGCAGGAAATCATTAAACGATACGGTTCAGAAGCGATATTGCCCTACAGCTTCAGCGGCACCCTGGGTCTGCTGCAGATGAGCGTGGCCAGCGGCCGCTTCTGGAACCGGCTGGGGGCCAGCAGGCTGGAGCGGGCGATCTGCGGGGAAGCGGCCGCCGCGGCCGTGATCTATACGTTGGGTGGCAAATACGGCACCCCGTATCATCACGTCACCGACAGCGATTTGGTCATCATTTGGGGGCACAATCCGGTCAGCACCGGACCGCACTTCATGCCCTACCTCAAAAAAGCGCAGCGCGAGGGCACCAAAGTGGTCGTCATCGACCCCCGACGCACGCGCACCGCCAAAGGAGCCGACTGGCATCTCGCCCCGCGGCCGGGCACCGACGGAGCTTTGGCTATGGGGATGGCCCACGTTATTTTTGCCGAAAACCTGCACGACGAGGGGTGGCTCCAGGATCACGCCATCGGCTGGGAAGCGTATCGCCAGCATGTCAAGGCGTTTACGCCACAGATGACGGCCGACATCACCGGCCTGGCCGCGGCCGATATCGTCGAGCTCGCCCGCCTGTACGCCACCGCCAAACCGGCCCATCTCAAATTTGCCGACGGGATCAACCGCCATCAAAACGGGGGGCAAACGTGCCGGGCGCTGGCCGTCCTGCCGGCCCTCGTGGGGCAGTACGGGGTGTGCGGCGGCGGGTTGGGGTACAGCACCGGCAGCTTTTTATCCTGGGATGGTGATGCGGTAGAGAAGTGGAGCGCCTGTCCGCACCCACCCATGCGCAAGGTCAACATGAATCGGCTGGGGGCGGCCCTGACCGGAGAGGTTCAGGACCCGCCCATCATGTCCCTCTTTGTCTTTGGGGCCAATCCGCTGGCCGCTTCCCCCAACGCCGGGCTGATCAAGGCCGGGCTGCAGCGGGATGATTTATTTACCGTGGTACACGAGCTGTTTATGACCGACACCGCCCAGATGGCCGATATCGTGCTGCCGGCCACGTCGCAGCTGGAGCAGCTCGATTTGCACCGGGCGTACGGCCACACCCAGCTGACCCTCAACGATCCGGCCCTCGAGCCGCTGGGGGAAAGCCGCAGCAATTGGGACGTGATGCGCGGGCTGGCGGCCGCGATGGGGTTTGACGAGCCCTGGCTTCACGACAAAGCGGAGACGGTCATAAACGAGGTGCTGAGCGCCACGGTGAAATCGGTGCCGCAGCTCACTGGGGTAACGGTACAGACCCTGAGGGAGCGGCGCGGGACGTGGCCGCTGCCGCTTGAATCGGAGGTGCCGTTTGCCAACGGCCGTTTTCCCACCCCGTCGGGCAAGGTCGAAATATTTAGTCAGCTGATGGCCGATCAGGGGTTTTCGCCGCTGCCGACGTACGTGCCGGCGGCCGATACCGACGCGGTGGCTGACGGGCTGGACCCGGCCGAGGCGTTAACGCTGATCTCCGGGGCTTCCCATCATTTTGTGACCACCTCGTTTGGCAACAGCGACGCCATGCGTCAGCGAGAAAACGGGCCGTTTGTGGAGCTGCATCCGGCCGATGCGGCTGCGCGGGGCATTGCCGATGGGGATTGTGTAAAGCTTTTTAACCGGCGCGGCGCTTTGACGATGCGGGCTGTGGTAACAGATAGCGTTCGGCCGGGGGTGGCCGTCTCCCCCAAAGGACACTGGGCTCAGCATCATCCGGAAGGCAAAAACGTCAACTGGCTCACCCCGGACGCGCTGGCCGACCTGGCCGGGCAGAGCACGTTTCATACCAACTGGGTGTGGGTGGAGAGAGGGGAGAGTTCTAAGTCCTAAGTCCTAAGTCCTAAGTCCTAAGTCCTAAGTCCTAAGTCCTAAGTCAGGGTGAGCTTCACGCCATCTTTGTCAAGATCCAATCACAATTATTACTCAGGACTTTTTACTTGGAACTCAAGAATATCCTCACCATTAATCAAGTCTGAATCCGGTTCAATGGCCAGATCCCGCACCAATTCTCGGGCGGTCAGCAAATCAACTTGTAAAAAATAAGCCACCTCCCCAATCGTTAATTTTTCCAAGCGGTACGCATCCATGACTAATGAGGTATATCCTTTGGGTAATTTCGCTTCTTTTTCACCTTCAATATCAATACCCATTTCCTTTTGCGCCTCTTGGACCTTAAACTTTCGCTTTTTTAACGCATCCCATAAGCCGATTGGCAGCAGCTTCATGTTTTCTAATCGGCGAGAGAGCGCTTCAACCGACACCCCATATTCATAAGCCAGCTGCACCAAATCAAAACGAGTAAAGCGCCCTTTCGCTTGGTATAGGGCATTAAAACGAGAGTTGAGGCTGTTGGACGGCATCAAGAAATATCGAGCAAAGCTGTCGGCAAAGCGCTCACTTTCTGGCTTGCGCCGGTATTGATCCTCCATCGAGATTTCTGGCGTGGTGCGATGAGCCAGGAAATGGGCGTAGTCATGGGCCAACGTCGTGCGGCTGCGGTCGATGGGGTGTTTGGCGTTCAAGGCAATACACCCCCCCAGAGTCGGCTCGAAAAAATAGACGCCGGAAAATTTATAAGAGTGGAAATTCAAGTAGAAGATGCGCAAACCCACGGAGCTTTCCAACACATCTCTTAACCCATGCACGGGGCCATCCCCCAATCCCAGGCGATTGCGCTCAGCGATGGCCAGCCCTTCGGCCACCTGTTCCGTATTCATGCGGCCGTAGCGGTAAACCGGAGGATAGTTGCGTACCAGCGGCCGGTCGAGAATTTGTTCCAGCTCATAATAGTTGGTACACAAATCTTCGAGTTCCCCGATGGTCTGGGCCATGCGCGCTTCATCCGTGGCCGTTTGGGAGAGCGTGCTGCGAAATTGAGGGGCAAACGGCTCGATCACCGGCCGGCCGCGCACAAAATCGCTGACGCTTCGGCCGTATGCTTCCGCCAGTTTAATGAGCTCACCGGCCTTGATCGCTCTCTGACCGCCCTCAATCGCCGTGATTGTCGTGCGGGAAACGCCTAAAACCCTGGCAGCGTCAGCCTGGGTAAATTTCTGGCGCTTGCGCGCCTGTTTTAGTAAAGTACCCAATTCGCGAGGATTTAATTGATCTAATACTTTTTCATTCATAGTGACCCACCTGTTTATAAAACCGCCGTTTGCAAAATTTTGGACAGGTAAAATTTCAGCCGTATCTAAGTAGTTTACAAAAAGAATTGTTAAAAAAAGCCACGGATTAACACGAATTTTCACAGATTTCTCTCTCTAATCTGCGAAAATCTGCGCAATCTGCGGACACTTTCTTCAGAAAACTTTTTGTAACTTA
>JASJCR010000146.1 GCA_030065875.1 Ardenticatenaceae bacterium
TTCGCGGGAATGACGACTGTATGACTGAAACATTTTTTTTAACCTCATAATTCATCGGCTGCGCATGAAAGCCGCAATTTGTGTTAAACCTTCGAAATGCGCACGACGCCAATACAAGTTGGTCTTTGCCATTAATGGTACAATCTTTGATCAAATAAACGAGCTTTTTATTAACGGATAAAAACGTGAGAACCCAGGTAGGCATTATCGGTGCCGGTCCATCCGGCCTGCTGCTGGCGCGGCTGCTCCATCTGCAGGGCATCGAATCCATCATTGTTGAGCGCCAAAGCAAGGCCCATGTTCTGGGGCGGATCCGGGCGGGCGTATTGGAAACCGGCACGGTTGAGCTGCTGCGGGAGGCGCAGGTGGCGCACCGTATGGATCGTGACGGATTGATTCACGACGGCTTTAATTTAGCGTTTGACGGCCGCCGCCAGCGGATCGACATGGCCCACAGGACCGGCGGCAAGCACGTAATGATTTACGGACAGACCAAGGTCACCGAAGATTTGGTTGAGGCGCACCTCGGCGCCGGTGGACAAATCTTTTATGACGCTCCGGCGGTGGGGGTGGAAGAGTATTCGACCGATCGGCCGCGCCTGATTTTTGACAAAAACGGCCGTCATCAGGAGATTGTGTGTGATTTTGTGGCCGGCTGCGATGGGTATCACGGTGTGGCTCGCCAAAGCGTCCCCGGAAATCAAATTACCCTTTTTGAAAAAATATATCCATTTGGCTGGCTGGGTATCTTGTCGGATGTGCCACCGGTCCAGGATGAGTTGATTTACGCCAACCACGAACGTGGTTTTGCCTTGTGCAGCATGCGCTCGCCGACGCGCAGCCGCTACTACATCCAGTGTGACCTGGAGGATCGGGTCGAAAAGTGGAGCGACGATGCTTTTTGGGACGAACTGCGCCGTCGCTTGCCGGCCGATGTAGCCGAACAGGTTACGACCGGCCCGCGCCTGGAGATGAGTATCGCCCCGCTGCGCAGTTTTGTGGCTGAACCCATGCGCTTTGGCCGCTTATTCCTGGCCGGCGATGCGGCCCATATCGTGCCCCCAACCGGGGCGAAAGGGTTGAACCTGGCCGCTTCCGACATCTATTATTTGTCTCGTGCCCTGATCGCCTTCTATAAAGAAAAACGCGTGGATTTGCTCGATCGTTATTCTGCGGCCGCCCTGCGCCGCGTCTGGAAAGCGATTCGCTTCTCGTGGTGGTTTACCGGTTTGATGCACAAATACGATGACGATCCGATCTCCCATCGTCTGCAGGTGGCCGAGCTGGGCTACATTGCCGGGTCGGCGGCCGCCCAAACCGCCATGGCCGAAAATTATGTGGGCTTGCCGTATGAAGACTTTACATAAAAATTATTGCCTGCCAATTACGCAGATTATAATACCATTCCTTAGCAAACTACCTGTCATTCTGAACGTAGCGCAGCGAAGTGAAGACTCGCGCCAAGTTTCGGGCAAAATAGGGCCGGTCCAAAACCTTTTGGCCACCTTTCTTAGCCGATGAATGAATCCATCGGCTATGGAGACCGAAACCGGATAGTTTTTAACGCGATTTTGAGGATTTACAAATAAATACGGATATAAATCGACTTTCAAAACAGTCCTGTCATCCCCGCGAAAGCGGGGATCCATCGGTAGCAATCCAATGGATTCCCGCTTTCGCGGGAATGACGGTGCTGTATAGGCGTTAATTTGTTAAAACTCCATATCACGTTTCGGTTTTCATGGCGGCCGAATATATTCGGCTGCGGCAAATTGGCGTATCTAGAATAAGAAGTTAAGAATATTTTGGTAACAGTGTATTTAGGATTTCATAATTAATCGGCTGAGCAGAGGCAGAACTAGGGCTAAAATATAATTAAGAGAAAGAGGCATGTATGAACGAAGTAGTTATTGTCAGCGCAGTGCGAACTCCCATCGGAAAAATTCGGGGGGCGCTTTCGCAGGTGCGGCCGGATGATCTGGGGGCGCTGGTGATCAAGGAGGCGGTTGAACGGGCTGGGATCGACCCATCCTTAATTGAAGAGGTGTACTTTGGCTGCGCCAATCAGGCCGGTGAAGACAATCGCAACGTGGCCCGCATGGCCGCCCTGCTGGCCGGTTTGCCACAAAGCGTGGCGGCCGTGACCCTGAACCGCCTCTGCGCCAGTGGATTGAATGCGGTCAACCAGGCTGCCCGGGCGATCAAGGTGGGCGAGGGGGAGGTTTTTGTGGCCGGTGGGGTTGAAAGCATGACCCGCGCACCGTACTCTATGCCCAAAAACCCGGTTGGGTTTGGCCCATCGGGCAATATGACCGGTTGGGATACAACCCTGGGATGGCGCTATCCCAATCCTAAAATGAAAGCGATGTTCCCTCTGGAAGGGATGGGGGAAACGGCCGAGAACATCTTTGAGATGAGCTGCGCCGGGAAGATCGACGGCGGTGAAATTAGTCGCGAACAGCAGGATCGTTTCGCCCTACAGAGCCAGTCGAGGGCGATCCACGCCATCAACCAAGGGTATTTCAAAAAAGAGATTGTTCCGGTGACGATTCCGCAGCGAAGAGGGGATCCGCTGATTGTGGATATTGATGAACATCCTTTTTATAAGAAAACGGGAGCGGGGTATGAAATTGCCACCAGCCTGGAGAAATTGGGCAGGCTGCGGCCGGCGTTTCGCGAGGGGGGCACCGTCACGGCCGGTAATTCGAGCGGATTAAACGACGGGGCGTGCGCCCTGGTTTTGATGTCCAAGGCCAAAGCAGAAGAGTTGGGCATCAAGCCGCTGGCCCGCTGGATCGCTTCGGCCGCGGCAGGCGTTGATCCCCGCGTGATGGGGATTGGACCGGTGTCGGCCACCCAAAAAGCGCTGCAGCGAGCGGGATTGACGATCAAAGATATCGATCTTGCGGAGCTCAATGAGGCGTTTGCGGTGCAGTCGCTGGCCGTGCTGCGTGAACTCCATCTCAGCGAAGAAATCACCAACGTCAACGGCGGGGCCATCGCCCTGGGGCATCCCCTGGGTTGTTCTGGGGCCCGGATATTAACGACCTTAATTTATGAGATGCACCGCCGGGCTGAAATGGGTCAGCCCATGAAATACGGTCTGGCGACGCTGTGCGTGGGGGTTGGGCAGGGAGAAGCCACGGTAATACAAAGTCCTGAGTAAAAAAAGTCCTGAGTCCTAAGAAAGTGTTTTAAAAGTTATGTAAACTTTACAAAATTGACAAAAAAGGGCATCCCTAGAGGGTATGAGAAAAAAGTACCCTTCAGACCTAGGAGATGCCCAATGGCTAATTCTAGAGCCATTGATCCCCCCTGCCAAATCAGGGGGGCGACATCGATCGGTTAACATATATGATATTGTGTGCGCCATTTTCTATGTTGCCCGAAGCGGCTGTGCCTGGCGCATGCTGCCCCATGACTTTCCCTGCTGGCAGACGGTTTACGGTTATTTTCGCCGCTGGCAACGGGACGGGACGTGGGAGCGGATGAATGATGTGCTGCGTGAAGCGACTCGTCAGTCGGCCGGCCGTGACCCCGAGCCGACGGCGGGCATCATCGATTCCCAGAGTGTCAAGATGAGTCGCGTGTCCGGTGAACGAGGCTATGATCGTTTCAAACACACCTTAGGCCGCAAACGGCACGTCTTAGTCGATGTCATGGGCCTATTATTGACCATCTACTGTGGCCCGGCTAGTGAGCAGGATAAAACCGGTGCCCGCCAGTTGTTCCAGCGAGCCGCCCGCAAAGGGTTTGCCCGTCTGGAGCTCATCTGGGCCGATGGGGGATACCAGAGCGATCCCTTGACCACTTGGCTGTACCAGCTCACGACCTGGATCCTGACACTCGTTCCTCGGCCAAAAGATCAACAGGGGTTCGCTGTGTTGCCTCGACGATGGGTCGTGGAGCGCACCTTTGGATGGCTGACCGGCTATCGCCGTCTGGCTCGGGATTATGAATCCGAGCCCGCTTCAGCCGAGGCCATGGTTTATGTGGCCATGATTCATTTGATGGTCAGACGGCTGGCTAAAAATCCAGCGCTGTTTCTTTGATTAAGTTGTTAACAAAACTTTTAAAACACTCTCTAAGTGAGTTGATAAAGATTTGGTCTTAATAAAATCATGGATGGGTTGATGCTGTCGCAACGTCCAACACCCAACACCCATCACCTATCACCCATCGCACATCGAAACCCCATATGCCCCGTGGCGCTGTCGGGGGTATTTGACGTGCGGGCGCCCAACCGATAGCGATTGCAGTACGATTTGTGGCACATGTACGAGCCGCCTTTGATGACTTTGGCGGTTCCCGCTGGCGGACCCTGCGGATTTTGCCGGGGACCTTTAATGTGAAAAGTCGGGCTGAACCAATCGCTGCACCATTCCCAGACGTTGCCGATCATGTTGTACAGGCCAAAATCATTGGGCTGGTATTCATCCACCGGGCAGGTGCCGACATGCCCATCAGCGGCCGTGTTCCTGACCGGGAATTTTCCCTGCCAGATGTTGCAGCGGTGTTGATGACCGGGGTGGAGCTTGTTACCCCAGGGGTAGCGGTTTTGCTCTCGGCCGCCGCGCGCGGCGTACTCCCACTCCGCTTCGGTTGGCAGTCGTTTTCCGGCCCAGCTGGCGTAAGAAACCGCATCATGCCATGAAACGTGTACGACCGGGTGATCGGCCCTGTCGCTTATGGATGAGTGTGGCCCTTCCGGATGGCGCCAGTCGGCCCCAAAAACCTGTCGCCACCAGGGAGCCTCTTGAACGGAGCGGGTAGGCGGAAAATTTGGGGGTAAAAACCCGGCAAATACAAACGACCAGGTAAACCGCTCAGCTTCGGTAACGTAACCTGTTTCAGAGACAAACCTGGCGAACTGAGCGTTGGTCACGGCCGTTTTATCGATCCAGAAACGATCAACTGCCACCTTTCTAATCGGTCCTTCTCCATCGGCCGGAAAGGAGCGATCCTCACTGCCCATCATAAACTCCCCTCCGGCAAGCAAAATCATTCCCTCAAAATTTGGTTCTCCAGCCTGTTTACCCGGCTCACCCCCCCCAACTTCCATCGGTTTCCCGTTTTCATCCCGACTCGCCCCACAACATGCACTCATTTCTCCTCTCTCTTCTCTGCAATCTGATGTCTGTGGTCTGTGGTCTCTATCTTACATGACATCTTCAATAATTTGCCGCAAAACCCGGGCATCCAAATCCTTTTTATCAAGCAGGGCTGAAGCGCCGGCCCGCAGCCCCTGCCGGTGAAACTCGCGATCCGGATAGGCGGTCATGAGGACCACTCGCGGCGGCCGTCGTAACCCGCGCAGCTTGCGCGTGCAGTCGATCCCGTTTTCGTTCCCCAGAACCACGTCGACCAAAGTCAGCTGCGGCTGCGAGTGCCGCGCCACCTCAAGTGCCTCGGCCGTATCGGCCGCTTCCAGTACGGCTGCCTGGGGCATGATACTCTCCACAATCCGCTTGAGCTGCTGGCGGAAGCGGGCATTATCATCCACGATTAAAATCGTTTGCTGATGGGTCTGACGCGGTGGAGCCGGTGGTTGGGCCGGTTCTCGAACCGTTTGCTCCTGCACGAGGTCCGGATGGGTGATGAGATAATTTACCGCTTCCAGCCGGCTTTGGACCCCCAGCTGCCGATAAATTCGGGTGAGATGATTTTCAACGGTTTTGACGCTTAAGCCGGTCAAACGGGCAATTCTCTGGTTGTCGTTTCCATTTTTTAGATGAAGCAAAATTTCTTTTTGGCGACTGGTTAATATCGGCCCGCTGTCTTCGGCCGGTTTGGCGTTAACCAGCTTGTCGAGCAGGCGGCTGGTTACCCAGCGCTGCCCGGAAATCACCCGCTGGACAGCCAGTCTCAAATCGGCCAGCGGCTGATCTTTTAGATGGTATCCATCTACACCGGCCGCCAGCATCCCCTGCACGTAAATATCGTCATCGTGGGCGGAAACGACGAGAATTTTTAGATTGGGGTATTCACTGCGAATTTGGCGGACGTCCTCAATCGGCTGTAAATCCGGCATGGCCATATCGATCAGCAGGCAGTCCGGCCGCATAATCGAAAGCGCGCTTTTTAAGGCCAACCCGTTGCTCACCTCACCCACGATTGAAATATTTGGCAAATCTTTCAGGGCGTTGCGGATACCGGATCGAACCACTTCGTGATCATCAGCCAGTATAAGAGAAATCGTTTTTTCCATAATTTTTGATCGATTGATTCCCTGTCGGTGTTGTACAAAATAGCCAATTCTCTAGAAAAAAAGGCCATTTTCTCCTTATTTTATCCGATTAGGGGAAATCCCCTAACTCAATAGGGGGAATTCCCTCTATTAAAGAGGGGGGAACCAATGAGGACGGCACACCATTCTATTTGGTATCTTATATTTGGTTAATAGTGCACAAATGAAGATTGTACCCATTAGGGCAAATTTTTGTTGGAGGAATGTATGGTTTAATCGGTGCAGATTGTTTACGACCATTGATGGGGATCCTATTTGTAGAAGTTGTACAAATCACGTTTGAATTAAGTGCATCACACTTGAATTTTTAAATCAGGATGACACGAATTTAAAGGATTATCTCTTTAAAGTGGGAAAATTCGTGAAATTCGCGAAATCATGTTTTAAATTTTGGACGATGACCTACTTAAAGGTTAAACAATTTCCTTGAGAAAGAATAATCACTTAACTCACTTACTTAAAGGAAGGAGAATAAGAATGAGTCGAAAACTGTGGCAAATTATTTTGACCGCCCTATCGATTACAGCCCTCGCTGTGTTGGTTGCCTGCGGCGGCGGCGCTACCGAACCCGCTGGCGAAACCGAAGAAGGGGAAACCACAACCACCACCGAAACTGAAGAAACAGGTGAGGAAGCGGTCGAGACCGAAGAGACCGATGAAGGCGCAGATGAAGAAGAAATGGACGAGGCGATGGAAGAAGGCAGCATTTGGGTTTTACTGCCAGACAGCGCCAGCTCCGCTCGTTGGGAAACCGACGACCGCCGTTTCTTTGAAGAGGCTTTTGAAGCGGCCGGTGTAGAATACAATATCGTCAACGCGGAAGGGGATGCTTCCACCCAGCAAACCCAGGCCGAGCAGGCGATTACCGCCGGCGCTGAGGTGATTCTGATTGTCAACCTGGATTCAGGTTCGGCCGCCTCGATCATTGAAAATGCCCGTTCAGCCGGTGTGGCCGTTGTCGACTACGACCGCCTGACCATTGAAGGGCCGGGTGCGGACATCTACGTTTCATTTGACAACGTGCGCGTGGGGGCCACCATGGCCGACACGCTCGTACCGCTGATCAACGAGCAGGAAGACCCGCAGGTGGTTTTGCTCAACGGTGGACCAACCGACAACAACGCCACCCTGTTCCGCGAAGGGTACTTCACCGCTTCTGAGCCGTTTTTTGATGATGGCTCCTGGACGCTGGTCGACGATCAGTTTGTGCCGGAATGGGACAATCAGCAGGCGCTGGTGATCTTTGAGCAGATTTTGACCGCGGCCGACAACAACGTCTCCGCCGTTTTTGCGGCCAATGACGGTCTGGCTGGAGCAGTCATTGCTGCTTTGGAAAATGCGGGGATCGACCCTGCCTCGGCCGGCATTCCGATCTCCGGTCAGGACGCTACCGTTGGCGGGATTCAAAATATCCTCGCCGGCGATCAGGCGATGACCGTTTACAAACCGATTCGCGCTGAAGCTGAAGCGGCCGCAGCGGCCGCCATCGCCCTCTTAAATGGGGAAGATTTGGAAGCCCTCACCGGTGGTCTGACCATCAACAACGGCACCAATGATATTCCTTTCCTGGCTCTCGATCCGGTTGGGGTAACGGCCGACAACGTCGCTGATACCGTCATTGCCGATGGATTCCGGACCTGGGAAGAAATTTGCGTGGGTGATTTTGCCCAATACTGCCCTGAAGATCAGGGTGGCACCCCGACCGATACCGTTGAGGATGCCAGTGACGTGGAAGGCAGCATCTGGGTTTTACTGCCGGACAGCGCCAGTTCCGCTCGTTGGGAAACCGACGACCGCCGCTTCTTTGAAGAGGCATTTGATGCCGCCGGTGTTGAGTACAACATCGTCAATGCGGAAGGAGATGCTTCCACGCAGCAAACGCAGGCCGAGCAGGCGATTACCGCCGGTGCCAGCGTGATCCTGATGGTCAACCTCGACTCCGGGTCAGGAGCCGCGATTATTGAGAGCGCCCGCGACGCCGGTGTTGCCGTGATCGACTACGACCGCCTGACCGTTGAGGGACCAGGCGCTGATGTGTACGTTTCGTTTGACAACGTGCGCGTGGGGGCCACCATGGCCGATGTCCTCGTGCCGCTGATTAGCGAGCAGGAAGATCCGCAGGTGGTTCTGCTTAACGGTGGACCAACCGACAACAACGCTACCCTGTTCCGCGAAGGGTACTTCACCGCTTCTGAGCCGTTCTTCGATGATGGCTCCTGGACGCTGGTCGACGATCAGTTTGTACCGGAATGGGACAATCAGCAGGCGCTGGTGATCTTTGAGCAGATTTTGACCGCGGCCGACAACAACGTCTCGGCGGTCTTCGCGGCCAATGACGGCCTCGCCGGTGCGGTTATTGCCGCCTTTGAGAACGCTGGAATCGACCCGGCTGAAGCCGGTGTGCCGATCTCCGGTCAGGACGCCACCGTTGGCGGGATTCAAAATATCCTCGCTGGCGATCAGGCGATGACCGTTTACAAGCCGATCCGCGATGAAGCGTTTGCGGCCGCAAATGTCGCCATCGCCCTGTTGAGAGGGGAAGACATCACCGAGTTAACCGGTGGGTTGACGCTCAACAACGGCACCTCCGACGTACCGTTCCTGGCGCTGGATCCGGTCGGGGTGACGGCCGACAACGTCGCTGAAACCGTCATTGCTGACGGTTTCCGGACCTGGGACGAGATTTGCGTGGGTGATTTTGAGCAGTATTGCCCCGAAGATCGTTAATTCGTGATCTGCTGGTGTAGGGTCAGGGGAACTTGACCCTACACCTCTTTACGAAGTAGTTAGCAAAAAACCTTAAAAAAATGAAAAAATAACGGTGGATTTCACGAATAGAGTCGTCATTCCCGCGAAAGCGGGAATCCATTAGATTGCCACCGGTGGATCCCCGCCTACGCGGGGATGACGGCCTGTTTTTGAACCAAGGGCGTCGCGGATTTCACAGATTTAACCGGTTTGCGAGCTTACAAAAATCTGCGTGATCTGTGGGGTCTTTGAAAAAAGTCATAGTGGTGAAGGAAAGAAAATGGATAACCAACCTGTATTGGAATTGCGAGGAGTCTCCAAGCGATTTGGGGCCGTTCAGGCGCTCTACCGGGTTGATTTTGCAGCCCGACCAGGCGAAGTGATGGCCTTAGTGGGGGACAACGGGGCGGGGAAATCGACCTTAATTAAGGGGATCGCCGGAATTTACAATTTAGACGAAGGGGAAGTATATTTTGAAGGGCAGCGGGTGCATATACATGGACCGCGCGACAGTGCTGCCCTGGGTATCGAGGTCGTTTATCAGGATTTGGCCCTGGCTGACAATCTCGATGTCGTGGGCAATATGTTCCTCGGCCGGGAGCATTTGCAATCCGGGCTTCTACTTGATGAGACGCGCATGGAGCAAGAAGCGATTTCTACCCTTGATTCGCTCTCGGTGACCACCATCCGGTCGGTCCGCCAGGCCGTAGCCGGATTGTCCGGTGGTCAACGCCAGGCGATTGCTGTCGCCAAAGCGGTGATGTGGAACTCAAAACTGGTGATTTTAGACGAGCCAACGGCCGCCCTGGGGGTGGCACAGACCCGGCAGGTGCTGGATTTGGTGCGTCGTCTGGCAGATCGCGGGCTGGCGGTAATCATTATTTCTCACAACCTGCACGATATTTTTGAAGTCTCTGACCGCATTACCGTCCTGCGACTTGGCCAAAAAGTGGCCGAATATGTTCCATCAGAAACAACCCAGCAAGAGGTGGTACACGCCATTACCGCTGGGGAATTAAACACCGTGCCGGGCATGGCGGAGGCATAATCATGAGTGAAATTTCACAAAAAGGGCCTGTAGAAACGGCCGTTGGTAATGGTGCTCAGGAAACGTTTGGCGATTACATTTCCGGCACGCTGACGCGAATTCGATCCGGAGATTTGGGATCACTGCCGATTATTTTTGGATTGATCGTCATTGCCGGTATTTTTGGCTACATGTCGGACGGCATCTTCTTCCGGCCGCGCAACTTCGTCAACCTGCTGCTGCAGATGTCCGGGGTGGCCTCGATCGCCATTGGTATCGTCTTTGTGCTGCTGATTGCCGAGATCGATCTCTCGGTGGCGTTTGTGGGTGCGGTTGGCAGCGTGGTGATGACCCTGCTCCTTCGTGAGGGGGAGACCGCCTGGCCGTGGTGGGCTGCCGTGGGTGCAGCTTTGTTTATCACGACCCTGATTGGATTTGTGCAGGGGTTGATCATCACCAAAGCCGGGGTTCCTTCGTTTGTGGTGACGCTGGCCGGTTTGTTAGCCTGGTCGGGCGTGGTGCTCATTTTAACGACGGAATTTAGCACTGCGGGAACAATCGTCATTCAAAACGATGTGATTAAGGCTGTGGCCAACGAATATTTGCCAAATGCCTGGGGGTGGATTTTATATGCCGTCATCATTGGCGGATACGCTATATTTGAGTTTTGGCAAAGGGCGGTCAAAATACGGCAAAATTTGGCGGTTAAACCGATGCAGGTTTCGATTATCCAAGTGGTTGCGTTGGCCTTAATCGCTGGTTTCGCCGTTTATTATGCCAATCTCGATCGTGGGGTGCCGGTCTCCGGTATTATCGTGCTGGTTTTCCTCTTTTTCTGGACATTTGTGGCCACGCGGACTCGTTTCGGCCGCTATGTGTATGCCGTGGGCGGCAACCCCGAGGCGGCTCGTCGAGCAGGTATTAGCGTTGATCGCATTCGGATCGCCTGCTTCATGATTTCCAGCTTTATGGCCGGGATTGGCGGGATTATTTTGGCCTCTCGCCTGGGTTCGGTGTCAACCAACACCGGATCTGGCAACTTGCTGCTTAACGCCATTGCCGCGGCCGTGATTGGCGGCACCAGCCTGTTTGGTGGATCGGGCAGCGTCATGAGCGCCCTGCTCGGTGCCCTGGTCATTCAATCGGTTGACAACGGCATGGGTTTGATGGGCTGGCCTTCCGGCGTGAAGTTCGTCATCAACGGTTTGGTCCTGCTGGCGGCCGTGCTGGTTGACGCCTTTTCGCGGCGCAGCCGGGCATCTTCTGGAATCGCATAGAACAGACCACAGACATCAGACTACAGACATCAGAACGTTTGTAGTCTGTGGTCTGTCGTCTGACGTCTGAACGTATGAAAAACCCAAACCCTCTCCACCTCTGGATCGGCGTTATCATTTTGAGCATCGTCGTGGCTTTTGCCACCCGGTCTAATGAACAATCTGAAGAGACTTCTTCACCTGAACAGGTGTCGCCTGTCTCTGAAAATCAAGACGAAAGTCGATCTTCCGCTGCTGAAACCGGCCCTTTACGCCTGGTTGACGTGACGGCTGACGTTGGTTTAGATACCTATCAACACGGGGCGTTTCGCTGGGGGTTTCACGGTGATCCGGTGGCCATGATGGGTGGGGGATTGTGCTGGATTGACTACGATCAGGACGGCTGGCTCGATCTTTACGTCGTTAATTCTTATGCCGTCAACGAAGCCGGACAGTGGGATCGCGAGATGGGCGGGCTGCCACGCAGTACCCTTTTTCAAAATCAGCAGGGACAATTTGTCGCGGTTGGCGATGAAACCGGCAGTGATTATCCCCTGCGCGGCAACGGCTGTGTGGCGGCCGATTTTAACCTCGACGGCTGGCCCGACTTATACATTACGACCGCCCGCGCGAATTTGCTGTTGTGGAACAATGGAGACGGCACCTTTAGTGAGGGAGCCGCCGATGCCGGGGTCGCCGCTTACGGATGGCAAACGGCCGGGGTGGTTGGCGATTTAAATAAAGACGGCTGGCCGGACCTTTTTCTGGCCGGGTATGTTGATATCAACAACCGCCTTGAGTCGGCGACGATGGGCTTTCCCAACACCCACCTTGGCCGGCGAGATTTACTATTTATCAGTCAGGGGCTGGATGATAGCGGCCGCGTTTCTTTTCGAGAAGTGGGAATAGAAGCGGGCATTGAAAGTACGGAACCGTATGAGTACGGACTCGGGGCTCTTTTAACCGATGTGGATCGCGATGGGGATCTCGATTTGTTTGTGGCCAACGACACCAACCCTAATCGACTGTATGAGAATCAGCAGATGGAGGCTGATCCGGAAGGGATCGGCTTTCGGTTTGTGGAAATCGGGAGAACGGCCGCAGTTGACGACACCAATTCCGGCATGGGGGTGACTGGCGGTGATTTTGACGGCAACGGCCGGTTTGACCTGTTTATTACCAATTTAGGAGATCAATTTCATTCCGTTTACAAAAATGATTCGGTCGCGGACGAAGTCAATTTTGAGGATGCGGTCGGTGAACTGGGCGTAGACGATATCGGGGTGGGGTGGACCGGCTGGGGAACCGGCTGGGCGGATTACGATCACGACACCGATCTGGATTTAATCGTGGTCAACGGTCGGGTTCCGGTGCTTGATTTTGCCGAAGACGCCATGATCACCCAATATTTTGAAAATCTGACCGCTCAAGGGGAGCCTGGTCAGCTGGCCGAGGCCACGCAGGCGATGGGTCTGGAGGAGGCTGGCCCCCTGGTCGGCCGGGGGAGTGCCGCGGCCGATTACGACAACGATGGGGATCTGGACATCATCATGGCCTCTATTGGAGGACCGCTGCGCCTGTTGGAAAATCAGGGAGAAAAAGGGAATTGGTTGCAAATTGCCTTAACCGGCACCTTTCCCGGGGCGGTGGTCCGAGCGGAATTGGCTGATGGACAAATTATCGAGCGGGAAATGCATATCGGCAGCAGCTATCTGGCCTCTGAAGACCCTCGCTGTCATATCGGCCTGGGTGAGGCGGACAAGATAGAGAAATTGACCGTGTTCTGGCCCGACGGCCGGGAAACGAGCCTCAGCGGGGTGGAAGCGAATCAGCTGATTTGGATTTCCCCTTAAGACCACAGACATCAGACATCAGACATCAGACATCAGCGGGGTTGACATAAGGTGAAAGTAGGTTAAACTTTTAAAAGTAGTCTGTAGTCTGTAGTCTGTAGTCTGTAGTCTGTAGTCTGTAGTCTGTAGTCTGTAGTCTGTAGTCTGTAGTCTGTAGTCTGTAGTCTGTAGTCTGTAGTCTG
>JASJCR010000030.1 GCA_030065875.1 Ardenticatenaceae bacterium
CCGGCCGTTTGCGTGGGCAACAATCTGCGCAAAATATCTCGGGCGGTCACCCAGGCGTATGACGAAGCCCTGCGGCCGAGCGGTGTTACCGTCGCTCAATTTTCAACGTTGGGTACGCTTCACGAGTCCGGCCCCCTGTCAATTAACCAGTTAGCCGCAGCCATGGATCTCGATCGCACGACGCTGGCTCGCAATGTGAAAATCATGGCCCGAGATGAACTGGTCGAGATCAAACCGTCTGCCCAGGATAAGCGGGTCAAAGAGATTCACCTCACGCGAAATGGACAGCTGGCCCTGGAGACAGCCGCACCGCTTTGGCTGCAGGTCCAGACCCGTTTTGTCAACGGCCTAGGTCAGGATCAGCTGGCTATGTTGATGGGTGGTTTTACGACGCTGCATACTCTAGCCAAAGAAGGATAAGTTTTTTTTGCACTTTATATGCATATACATATTTTATTATGTTAACAAAGCCCCAGAAATTCAGCGATAGATGACGCAGATTGTCGCGGATAACAGAGAGCATCATCCGCCGCTGCTTATTTACGGGCACCACAATTGAAATTTAGAAATCAGGATGACACGAATTAAAAGGATTTTCCCTTAAAGCGTTTGAAATTCGCGTCATTCGTGAAATCCTGTTCTATAAATTTTGAATTCACTTACTTAATTGGGCTTTTCTGCGAATTTATTCAAGAAATAAAGAGAGGAAAATTTTTATGAAACTTGAAGAACATCCATCGGTCATTCAGTATCGGGCCACACAAATCGTACCAGGTTCGGATGATCCCCATGAACCGCTCGACGCCAGCTGGCTGCGTCGGCTGTGCCTGGAGGCCGGCGCCGATGATGTTGGCTTTGTGGAAATCGACCGGCCGGCCCTCGACAATCAACGTGACGATATCCTGTACGTCTATCCCAAAGCAAAAACGCTGATCAGCTTTGTCATGCGCATGCATCAAGAGCCGATCCGCAGCCCGGCCCGATCAGTAGCCAATCACGAATTTCATCATACGGGAGATCAAACCAACGAGGTCGCGCGCGACATTGTCAAGAAGCTTACAGAACTCGGCATAGGGGCGCTCAACCCCCCGATGGCCTTTCCCATGGAAATGGATCGCTATCCGGGAAAATCGTGGATTATCTCTCACAAACCGGT
This sequence comes from Ardenticatenaceae bacterium, assembly GCA_030065875.1. Classification (GTDB taxonomy): domain Bacteria; phylum Chloroflexota; class Anaerolineae; order Promineifilales; family Promineifilaceae; genus WTJY01. The sequence goes on from JASJCR010000030.1 coordinate 1,157, forward strand.
GGCGGTAGCGGCCGGGCTGGGGCACATGGGCATCCACCGCAACGTCATTCACCCCAAATTTGGCAATTTTATTTTGCTAGGCACCATATTAATCGATCGCGAGGTCAGCCGGGTCGATTACCCGGTTGATTTTAATCCCTGTCTGGAGTGCAAGCTGTGCGTAGCCGCCTGCCCGGTGGGGGCGGTTAAATCAGACGGCCGGTTTGATTTTGCCGCCTGCTACACTCATAACTATCGCGAATTTATGGGTGGGTTTACCGATTGGGTAGAACAAATCGCCGAGAGTAAAAACGCGGCTGAGTATCAAGACAAATTTAAGCAGTCCGAAACCGCTTCTATGTGGCAAAGCCTTTCTTTCGGCGCCAACTACAAAGCCGCGTACTGTCTGGCGGTCTGCCCGGCCGGAGAAGATGTCATTGGCCCCTATCTGGACGACCGCAGGGGACATCTCAACACCATCGTCAAACCGCTGCAAAAGAAAGAAGAGCCGGTGTACGTGGTCAAGGGCTCCGATGCCGAAACCCACGTGGCCAAGCGCTTTCCTCACAAGCAGATTCGACACGTGCGGAGCACCCTGCGGGCCGACTCCATTGCCTCTTTTTTGCAGAATATGGGATTGGCCTTTCAGCCGGGCAAAGCGGCAGGATTAAATGCGGTCTACCACTTCACTTTTTTGGGCGAAGAGCAGGTGCAGGCCACCATCTCCATTAACGATCAAAAACTCAAAGTTTCACCCGGTCATCAAGGTACGGCCGACCTGCACGTCCAGGCAGACAGCCGCACCTGGCTCAAGGTCATTGGCGGGGAGGAACACATCGGCTGGGCTTTGATCAAACGGCAAATTCGGCTAAAAGGACAGTTTAAGCTGCTGCTTGAGTTTGGGAAATGCTTTCCTAATTAGGTGTTGGGTGTTGGGTGATGGGTGTTGGGTGCTAGGTGTTGGGTGTTAGGTATTGGCTATTGGCTATTGGCTATTGGCTATTGGCTATTGGCTATTGGCTATTGGCTATTGGCCAGAATAAATCACATTTCACATTATGTCAAGCTTTATCACCCATCACCCATCACCTAACACCCATCACGGTGGACTCACCGCCTGAAACTCCCAGCTGTGGGTTTCCCCATCCACAACGACCTCAACCTGGTAGCTCTCACCGACCGCCAGTGGTCGGCGAGGGATAATCACCACCGCGTCGCGCTCATCGAGAATGAGGCGGCCGGTTTGCTGGGCGTAAAAATCCGGGTTGCTGTAGGTGGTTTCGGTAAAAAGACATGCCTCAACCGGCTCTCCGTTCTGCGAAAAGGCAAAGCTGGTCACTCTGGGGCTCCCTTCCCCATTCCCCATTTGCAGCACAATCGACGGGCCGGTCGGCCGGGCGTAGCCGCCACAGCTGGCCAGCGGATCGGGCCATTCGTACAGGCTGTGGCGCAAAACCCAAGTTTCACTGCCGTTAGCCGGGAAAATCAGCGGGTAAGAGCCACCTGAAAGTGGGAAATTTCGATCGGACAGCACGTCTAACGCGGCCGACATCTTAAACGTCCCCGTATTCTGATTGTGCTGACCATACCCCACGCTGTTTAAACCCGGATCGATGATCGGCACCAGATGAAACGGGGCTGAAATCCAGAAGTTGATCGCCCACTCGTGGGTAGCTTCAAGCTGGGTTGTGGCAAAAATATCGCTGTTTTCGGCCGCCTGCAGCCCCATTTCGCTAAACAGCGGGTTGGCCGGGTCCTGGCTGTGAGCGATCGGCTTGTCGTTCACCACCATGTATCGGCTGTGCATTTGAGCCCCTAGCGATAGGTCGTCACTATTTACCAGGAGCGGCAGGCCGCCCATCTCGCGAAAGATATTGAGGTAGTTTAGCCACGGTTCATTGATCACCTCCGGCTCGGGCAGCATCGGCGCCATCTCCTGCACCTCTTCCAACGGGGTCGGTTCGGGATCAGTCAGCAAGATTTCTGAAATAATGGCGCGCGTCGCAGCCGCATCTTCGGAGTAGTCGTTGGCTGCCGGTATGCTTACATTTGCGGCTGCCAGCCGGGAAACAAGGTCATCAGCAATTGAATCGGCAGATGGAGAAAGGTTTGTTCCACCGTCCCGACGCAGACAGAAATTGATGCCGGTGGTAACCTGATCCCCACGGTTGGACATGGCAACCGTCCGCGTAGCAGCCGAAGTGACCGTCCAGCCGGCCGGGGGAATGACCTGAATCACCCACAGCCCCGGTCCAACCGCCACCATCCCAAAAGAGCCATCTGCCCCTGAAAAAAGCGGGATTTGAATGAGCCCCTGCGAAAACAGCAGATCGACATTGGCCACCGGCGGCTGACCGGCGTCGCACAGGCCATCGCCATCGATATCTTCATAAACGCCGCCGCGGAGGGAATTAAACTGCTGAGGCGCGGCCGCCTGACTTACAGACGGTAATCCGGCCAAAAAAATCGAAAAAATGACTCCGGCAGTGAGAGCAAACTGTTTCATTGTGATATCCATTTTGCAAGACCGTTGGGAATCCGGCAGAAAAGGTATGCGAGATCACCAGCGGCATCAGCCACAAACCATAGGGTCATTTTACATAACGACAGAGAAATATCAAGGGGGAACGACATGGAAGAAGAATAATGGTCCGCTACGTCGGCCGCAGCGGACCTTTAGCCGGGGGAATCAAGACCCCGACCGCCCATTCATACCCGTCAGGATCGCGCACCAGCGTCTCGCGCCAGCCGTGTCCCTTATCGGCCGGTGGGGCAGCGATAAACGCCCCCGCTTCCGACGCCCGGGCGGCCACTTTATCCGGATCAATGCCCAGCAGTCGCAGCTGAATGCCCAAGCCGCGAGTTTTTCCGGCCGCCAGATCGGCGGTCCACGGGTGCCCTTCATGGGTATGATCGGCATGCAGCATCACCTCGGCCGGCCCAACGCGCAGTGCTCCAAAATCGATATCAAAATAATGGACTTCCGCCTCAAAAACTTGTTGATAAAAAGCCACGGCGCGGGCCACATCGGCGACCAGCAGGTTAAGTGACAATGGTGGCAAAAGCGCTCCGTAGCGAAAGCCCGGCATCCAGGGGTCGCCCTGGCGTAATTTTCTTCCCATTTGATCCTCCCGTTTTTGCCTTCACTCTGCCACGAAGCACAAATGGTGTCAATGCCGTTTGCTTGCTGAAATATGAATCTAATCACGCAGTCATGTATTCCGAATGCTGGAAAAGCGCTGGCTGAGCTTGTCGAAGCCGAAGCGGCTCACTAAATTTGTAACTTACCGAACAGCTGACCGCGATTTGGGATTGCCATCCACCTGCTTTATAATTCACAGGCTAATTAAAAGCTGCAAGCCATATGCTCAAAGCTCCTCGCTGAAAGCTTATGGCTTTTCGCTTCCAAAGAGAGATATATGCATTCAACATCATTTAATGACGTCATACTCAAGCTGCTTGAGTTTTGGAAAAACAAGGGGTGTGTGGTCGCCCAGCCGTATAACGTTCAGGTTGGGGCCGGCACGATGAACCCTGCTACCGTGCTGCGGGTGCTCGGCCCGGAACCGTGGAACGTGGTCTATGTCGAGCCCAGCGTCCGGCCGGATGACGGCCGCTTTGGCGAAAACCCCAATCGCATGCAGATGCACCACCAGCTGCAGGTGATCCTGCAGCCGGATCCGGGCAATCCCCAGGAAATATACCTGGAAAGCCTGGAAGCGATCGGCCTCAACCGCAAGGAACACGACATTCGTTTTGTTGAAGACAACTGGGAAAGTCCGGCGCTTGGCGCGTGGGGGCTCGGGTGGGAAGTGTGGCTCGACGGCCAGGAAATTACCCAATTTACCTACTTCCAGCAGTCCGGCAGCATGGATCTCGATCCGGTTGCGGTCGAAATCACCTATGGCCTCGATCGCATCATCTCCACCCTGCAGGGGGTGGACAGCGTGTGGGAGATCGATTTTGGGGCTGAGGTAGGGTACGACCAGATGCTGCTGCGCTCAGAAATCGAGCACGGTCTCTACTACTTTAACGTGGCCGAGGTCGACGCCCTGCGCCAGGTATACGACATCTACGAGCGGGAAGCCAGCCGCTGTCTGGAAGCGGGTCTGGTTGCCCCTGCTCACGATTACAATCTTAAATGCTCCCATCTGTTTAACGTGATGGACACCCGTGGGGCGATCGGGGTCACCGAGCGGGCTCAATATTTCCGGCGCATGCGCAACATGGCCCGCGCCGTTTCCCAGGAATTTGTCAAGCAGCGGGAAGAGATGGGCTTTCCGCTCAGGTCGCACAACGGGTGGGGGGCTCCGCCGCTGCAAAAAGCCGGCCCCCTGGCCATTACCGCCACCACTCCCCAAACCTTTGTTCTGGAGATCGGCAGCGAAGAGCTGCCCGCGGCCGACGTGCCCTCCGTTGTGCGGCAGCTGCGGCACGCGGTTCCAGCTCTCCTCGATGAGCTGCGTCTCAGCTATGATAAAGTCGAGGTCCACGGCACCCCCAGGCGGCTGGCGGCCGTGGTCACCAATCTGGCGGCCCGTCAAAGCGATCTCGAAAGTGAAGTCAAGGGTCCTCCGGCCGATCGCGCCTTTGATGCTGACGGCAATCCAACCAGGGCAGCTATCGGATTTGCCCGCGGCAAGGGGATCGACGTGGGTGATCTGCGCGTCGTTGAAGAAGGGTCGCGCCGCTATGTGGCGGCGACCGTCTATGAGGAAGGGCGGCCCGTTCAGGAAGTGTTATCCGAGCATTTAAACGGGCTGATCGCCGGGCTCAAATTTCCCAAATCGATGCGCTGGAACGCCAGCGGTGTGGCCTTCAGCCGGCCGGTCCGCTGGCTGGTCGCCCTCTTCGGGCCGGACGTGGTGCCGTTTGCTTTTGCCGGGGTGGCCAGCGGCCGGGTCAGCCGCGGGCTGCGGCCGGACCGCTCACCCGAAATCGCCATCGATCAGGCGGCCGACTACGAGAAGCTGATGGCCGCCCACGGCATCGTCATCGATGCCGCCAAGCGGGAACAGATCATCACTTCTGTGGCTAAACAGCTGGCAGAAGAGAAAGGGGGCACTATTCCCAACGATCAGGGGCTGGTGAATGAGGTCACCAACCTGATCGAGCGCCCGACCGTGTTTATCGGCCGCTTTGAAGAAAAATATCTCGACCTGCCGGCCGATGTTCTGGTTGCGGTGATGCGCAAGCACCAGCGCTACTTTCCGGTCTACGGCAGCAGCGGCAAGCTTCTGCCCTACTTTGTGGCCGTACGCAATGGGGATACCGAGCATCTCGACAAGGTCACTCACGGCAACGAGCAGGTCATTCGCGCCCGCTTTGCCGATGCGGCGTTCTTTTACAGCAACGACAGCGACAAAAAATTGACCGATTTTCTGTCCGAGCTTCATAAATTGACTTTTCAGGCCGATTTGGGCTCGATGTTAGATAAAACCAAACGGCTGGAGCAGCTCGTTCCGGTCATGGCCAAAATGCTGGACCTTGACGAGGCCGCGCAGGCGCAGGCCAGGCGAGCGGCTGAGCTGGCCAAGGCCGATCTGGCCAGCAGCATGGTTGTCGAAATGACCTCCCTCCAGGGAGTCATGGGCGGCCAATATGCTCGCCTGAGCGGTGAGAGTGAGGCGGTTGCGGCAGCCATCGCCGAGCAGTATGAAGCGGTAAGCCAAACAAAGGCGGGGTTGGCCCTGGCCTTGGCCGACCGGCTCGACAGCCTGATGGGGCTTTATGCGGCCGGATTGGCACCCAAAGGATCGAATGATCCGTTTGCCATGAGGCGAGCGGCGATCCAGATCATAGAAAACCTGATCGGCAACGAGCAGTCGTTTGATCTGAAAGCCGCGCTGCGCCAGGCGGCTGCGCTGCTCCCCGACAACGTCGATCGGTCACCCACGAAACAGCGGGAAACGCTCGACTTTATCAGCGATCGGCTGAGCGTCATACTCCAGGAAGAAGGGTATCGTCCAACCCACGTGCGCGCCGTCTTAAACGAGCAGGCGGCCGATCCCTTTGCCGCCAGCCGGACGGTCAAAACCGTAGCTGAAATCACCCAGCGTGATGATTGGCAAACGCTGCTCGACGCGTACGCCCGCTGTGTGCGCATCACCCGTAATCTCGAAGAAAGATATGAGATGCGGCCGGAAGCGTTTACCGCACCGGCTGAAAAACAGCTCTTGACCGCGTACCAGCAGGCGGCCGCGGCATCTGACGGTACGCTAAAAACGTTCGTCACCCAGCTGGCCAAGATGGTTCCGGCGATCACCGCCTTCTTTGACGATATCCTGGTCATGGATGACGATCTTGACGTCCGCCACAACCGGCTGGCCCTGCTGCAGGGGATCGCCGGGTTGACGGCCGGTATTGCCGATTTGTCAGAGCTGGAAGGATTTTAATGATGTCGTTTACTTTTTTGCTGCTGGTTGGGGGCTGTATTTTTGTGATGCTGATTGTTGGCGTTGGCCTGGCCGTATACTTTTGGGATCGTGACCAAAAATGAGAGGCCCCACCCCCAACCCCCTCCCTAGGGAGGGGGCTTTGCCTAAAATGAGTGTGCAGGTCGGCTATGCCGACCTGCACACTCATTTATACTGTTCCCCCCTTCCTTTGGGAAGGGGGGTCAGGGGGGATGGGGAAATCATCTTAGATGAAAAAAGATAAAGATCAACCCCAATACACATACGCCTTAAGCGAAGTGGTCTCTCGCTCTTATCGGGGAGGGAAAGACCTGAAGCGGCTGCAGCAGTTTGTGATAGAAGCCGCGCGGGTGGCCAAAAAACCGCTGGTTTACCTTCACCTGGGTGATTTGGCGTGGCGGATGTTTCGATCCCTGACCTTTGACCCTCAACGTCATATTCACCTGTGGGAAACCAAAAGCGGCGAGGTTTTGGGGTTTGCCTGGTTTCACAGCAGCCATAACGGGGTTGATGTTCAGGTGCATCCAGGGTGGCGCGGCCGGGGCGTTGGCGGACAGATGGTGCGCTGGGCGGAGATGAAAGCTCGCCGGGAACTGCCCGATCGCGGTCGGGGGCAGGCGCTGCGCTTTTCCTGTTTTGATTTTGATCAGCAGCGGCAAAAAACGCTTATAAACCAGCGTTACCGGCCGGATCCCTTTCACTACGTCCACTTTCAGCAAAAATTGATTCCGGATATGGCCCAACCGTCCCTGCCAACCGGTTTCTCGATCCGCACCATGACCGATCATGATGTGGGTGAGCGGGCCGTGCTGCACGACGCCGCATTTTTTGCCACGGAGGTCACGTCCGGCAGCTTCGCCAGAGTAATGAAAGCCCCCGGTTATCGTCCTGAATTTGATCTAATTGCTGCCGGACCAGGCGGCCGGTTGGCCGGGTTTGCCCTGTGCTGGATCGACGACGTCAATAAGGTTGCTCTTTTTGAGCCGGTTGGGGTGCACCCCGATTTTAGGCAGCTGGGCTTGGGGAAAGCATTGGTTCTGGAAGGTTTGAGGCGCATGCAGGAGGCTGGGCTTCAGACGGCGTGGGTTTATACTGAAAAACCCAATCTGCCTGCACAGCGCCTCTATGCTCGCTGTGGATTCAAAGTGGTCGGCCGGGCGTACGACTATGTGAAACAACTTTAGAAGTCCTGGGTGCTGGGTGCTGGGTGCTGGGTGCCCCTCGCCAACTTTGTCAAGCCCCCTTTCGCAGTCATCTAACTCAGGACTTTCTACTCAGGACTCAGGACTCTACTTGATTCCATCAAGTAAAAATACAATCCCATCTCCGTCGTTTCTCCACCCAAGTCATGGATGAGGCGCAATATTTGAGCGCGGTGATTGGTGCCGTGGTTGACCAACGTCAATAAAAGTTCGCCCAGCATAACCTTAAACGTTACCCCGTCACCGGCCGGAACGTCGATATCCATTTCCAGCTGATCGGGTGAGAGGTTCTTGACAAAATCAAACAGCTGCTCCCCAACCTGATCCCATGTCTCACCCATAGCCTGCTGGTCGGGAATCTGTTCGATTTTGAGATATTCTGGATCATCCTGATCCGGCAGCTGCCCCAGATTGTACTGGACGATCCACCAGTCGGTAGAAAGGACATGGAAACACTGCTCCTTGACCGAACCGATCGAGTAGCTGCATGGTGCGGTAAATTGGGCTTCTGACAGGGTCTCCACACATTCCCAAACCTTCTGATTGGCCCAATTGTGGTACTCAAACTGCTGCATTAAATCATCTTTTTGCATACTTTTCTCCTGTTTTAAATTACATTGTTTGCAGAATAGAATGAAAATCCGTGGAAATCTGTGTCAATCCGTGGCTCCTTTTGATAGAAAATGCAATGCTGATTATCAGAATCCTAACAGGCCCCCGGCGATAGGCTTGACCGGAACCTGAATTTCAACCACGGTGTTTTCCCCGTTTTCCGGATAGTCGACCTCGATCATAAACTCCCGTATTGGACCGTCCATCTGATAGTGATTCTTTTCAATCCAGCGGCCAAGGGCGTTGTAGCTGACCCCCATGTCATTAAAACCGGTATGCACGACTGTGGCCATCATTTCCACGGCCGGCCATAGGTTGGGTTTCAAGGTGTATTTCTCCGATAACACCAGGTCGGCGTCGCGCTGCGGCTTCTTAAGTGTAAAGCCGGTTTCTAAATCAAAAGTTTCCCGGTTGAGGTGTTCCTGGTGAATTAAAAAGACCGGTTTCCCCAACCGCTCCCTGTGGCCACCGGCTAGGAAATGGCCCATCATCAGATCATACAGGTCGTACATGTCGTTGATAACCGCATCCCGGCCGTGGTAAGTCAGCACAGGTTGAGGAGGAACGGTCTTTATCAACACGTCACAGCTGTTAAGCACCCCTTCCTGTTCAATTTGTTGCAGATGGACTTCCACTCGCCGCAATCGGGCCAGTTCATCGGTCAGGGTTTGCTCGATTTGTGATTTGCGCATGAGCAGCATGCCGCGAATCTCGTCGGCCGATACCTGATCGGTGATAAACCGCTGGATTTGATCGAGCGACAGGCCTAGCTCCTTGAGGGCCAAAATGCGGTTGAGCTGCGGCAGCTGGTCAGCCGAGTAGGTGCGGTAGCCGGTAAACCGATCAACGTGGGCCGGTTTAAACAGGCCGATCTCGTCATAGTAGCGCAGCAGCCGGCCGGATACCTGAGCAACGCGGGCAAATTCTCCAATCTTGAACATGATCACAGTATAAAGGTTAACGTTACGGCAAAGTCAAGAGGAAAAGAAGTCCTAAGTTAAAAGACCAGAGAGAAGAGACCAGAGACTGGAGACCGCACCTCTATCTCTGGTCTCTCGTCTGTTGTCTGAAGTCTGTGGTCTGTAGTCTCTCTCCTTGACAAACCATCTTTATTTTTGTATATTTTTCATTGAACGATTGTTCAACGAAAAAATTATGCCGAGAACACCAGCCGAAAACGAAAAAATCCGGGCGGCCGCCCGACAGGCAATTATTGACAGCGCGCTGACCCTTTTTGGTCGAAACGGATACGCCCATACCTCCATTCGGCAAATTGCCCGTGAGGCGGGCATTGCCACCGGATTAATGTATCACTACTTCGACAACAAAGAAGCGCTGCTCGTGGCGGTCCTCGACAGCTGCATAGGCGTCATCAACGAGACGGTAGGAGAAATAATGGTCAGCTACGCCCCACCTCAGCGGTTGCCGATGTTGATGGATGGGCTGTTTGCCATATTAGCTGAGAAAAAAGAGTTATGGCAGCTGTTTAACATGCTGCGAAACCAGCCGGCGATTATGGCCGTGCTGGGTGATGAGCTTCGCCGCCACACCGCTGTCCTGCGCACCTGCTTTATCGAAGATTTGCGGGCCATCGGCCGGGAGAACGCCCAGATCGAGGGATACGTGCTCTACAGCCTGCTCGAAGGAACAATTCAGCAGTTTCTACTGCAGCCGGATGATTATCCGTTGGAAGAAGTCAAGAAAGAAATAAAAAAATATACGAGATACGAAATACGAATTACGAATTACGAGACGCAAGATTTGGAAGATGAGCAATGATCGGCGAATCATCAGCATTCGTATTTCCCTCTCGTAACTCGTATTTCCCATCTCGTATTTCGTATTTCCCATCTCGTATTTCGTGGAGGTTTTCATGTACCAAACACAAGAATCAAAAATTATTCCAGCTTCGGCCGAATTGATATACAACATCATTATCGATTATCACGAGGGGCACCCGGCGATTTTGCCAACCCGCTATTTCACCCATTTGGAAATTGTTGAGGGTGGGCGCGGCCTTGGCACGATCATTGACGTAGAGATGAGCTTCTTTGGTGCCAAAGCAGCATATCACCTGGAAGTGACTGAAGCGCGGCCGTACACGCTAATGGTTGAAGAGGATAAGGCGCAGGGCGTCGTAACCTCGTTTATTCTAGACCCGCTGGACGAGAATCAGACCCGCGTGACCATCCAAACCAAAATGCCCAGCAAAGCCGGGCTCGCGGGCTGGGTTGAAAAACAAATGAATTCCTGGGTAACGAGAAAAGTTTACCGGGAAGAACTGGAGCAGCTGGCTGAATATGCCAGGACAAAATCCCGAACATTGAGCTAGAAGCAAAAAAAGCCCCCTTCCTTACGTCGGTTCGGGGGCGGATAGGTAGCTTGATAAATGAGGGCTTTTTAGTACGCCAAATCCCCCTCCCGCGTCGGGAGGAGGTTAGGGGGTGGGTCTTTTGGCTACCCCTCCCCCAGCCCCTCCCCGGGTCGGGGAGGAGCTTGTCGGATCGTTTGAGGGCGGAATTTTTACCTGTCCGCCCCTGATCCGCGTTGGGAGGAGGTTAGTGGATGGGTGTTTGTAGATCAACTACCCCCCTCTATTTGTTGAGCATAATCTTAACCCGAAGGTTTACCCCTTCAGAAGCATTCAGCCCCAGTAGAACCTGCTCGCTTTCACCGCGGGCGTCGCTGTATTCGCCGGTGCCGCCGGTGATCGCCCGGGCAACCGCTTCACCCACATCTGCCAGCTCATAGCCGGTCGTGGTGATGGTTTGTGCCCCGGCTTTGTCGCCAATCTGGAAAAATTGAGTGGAGAAAACCCATACCCCGCTGGTGGCATGCGCCGCATCGTTGATCATATACCCTTCACAAATCCATTCCCCAATTACCTGGTCGGGAAATTCGGGAGAGCCATCCGGATTGACACCGCTGCCATCGGTTAGGGTGCCGGCCGGATAAATATATCCGCGGGTGATGAAGTTGCTGCCATCGGCCGGAAAGCCATCGTCAAAAACGATATCCTGATTAAAAATGAAGCGGCTCATGTCTTCAGCCACGTCAAATTCGAGCATTTCGGGCTGTTGGGCTTCAGCCGCATTACCAAAAGAGAGCGCGGCCGCAGCCACGGCGATCGCGGCCACAATCAGGCCGGCAATCATTAAAATTACAGATCGGTTTGTTTTAATATTCATTTTCTTTTTTCCTTTATTTAATTTTTCGGCCGCGGATGGCGCAGATTAACGCAGATTTTCTTTTTATTGTGCGAAAATCTGCGAACCTTTGGTTCACCCGGTCCGCGGACAAATTAATTGATAATTTTGCAATCTGAATCCCATTACTTAGGACTCAGCACTCAGCACTTTTAACTTCTGTCTTTCTGCGGTTTGACATTCTGATTTGAGCTAAAAAAGTTTTCCGGATCGTATTTTTCCTTGAGCTTCGCCAGCCGGCCGTAGTTGGAGCCAAACGAGCGAATCATCATCTCATCCCCCTCTTCCTGAAAACCGGGGAAGTTGAGATAGCTGCTGCCGTCTGAAAACGGCTTCATGTCCTCAATCAGGCCGCGCAGCCAGGCCAGGTTGGCCACATCATCGGCCGCGTCAACCCAGTTGGCTTCCCCGCCGAGCATGAAGGCCGCGTCGCGGCCAAAAAAGGCGCTGTCATCCGCACCGACCCGTTTTACCGCGCCGCCGATATGCCAGAGGTCAATGGTGCTAAAGGGAGATGGCTGGGAATGAGCGTATTTGACGATCGTATCGACGGCCGCGTCGTCAAGCTCGGTCAAATTGAGGGATTTCCAGTAGTAGCGCAGCCCGTTTGGATAATCCTCGTCAAACATCTGCTGGGCCTCGACATACGGCTTAACGCCGCTAAAATCGAGCAGCGGCGTCCCGAATGAGAGCAGCGGCTCAAGCGCTTTTTGTCCGTCTTCAGGCGCACCGGCATATACTCCGGCATAAAGCACAAAGGGCACGTTGTGCACCTCTTCCGGAAAATGTTCATCTTCCGGAAACCTGCCGCAGGCCATAAGCGTGCTAATTTCATCAGGGGCGGTGGCGGAAAAGTCGCGATACAATTCAATCGCCTTTTTCATTTTCTCCCCCCGGCCGTCGTGAAACGCAAAAACCAACATCACTTCCGGGCCGACCGGATGAGCCCGAAAGACAAATTCGGTCACGATGCCAAAGTTGCCGCCGCCGCCGCGCAGACCCCATAAAAGGTCGACATGTTCCGTTTCACTCACGGTGAGGGTTTCGCCGGCGGCCGTTACAACCGTGGCCCCGATCAAATTGTCACAGCTCAGCCCGTATTTATTGCGCAGGAAGCCGTATCCTCCACCAAGCGTCAAGCCGGCAATACCGGTCGCGGAAACGACACCGGTCGGGACGGCCAAACCGTATTCTTGAGTGGCCGCATCGAGAACGCCTAGCGTCGTTCCCCCACCGACTCGCACGATACGGGCTTCCGGATCAACCAGGACTTGATTCATCAGCTGCAGATCAACCACCAGGCCGCCATCATTCATTGACAGCCCGGCAACGTTGTGTCCACCACCGCGAACCGACAATTTGAGATGGTGGTCCCGGGCAAAATTAATCGCCTTGACCACATCTTTGCTGGTCACACATTGGGCAATCATCGCCGGCTGGCGATCGATCATCCCGTTCCAGATTTTGCGCGCTTCCTCATAAGAATCATCATGAGGCAATATCAATCGCCCCTGAAGCGTATCCGCAAACATCTGTAAAACATCACGTTGAATTTCTTGAGTTAAATTCATTTTTTCTCCTTTTGCTAAACAAACCGCGCCGGGTTTGCGTAATTCGTTGTGATGGCCTCACTTTAGCGAGCCATCGTGGACAAAGAGAGGCCAAAAGCGTGGACATGGGCGTCCCACACCCGAAATGCAGCAAACCCATAACTATTTTCTTGATTCACTACCCACTAAAGTTAGTGGCTTCCCTTCTCTTTCTTTTTGAAAATAAGAAAGATGATTGCCCCCTCTTTGACCATGACCCACATTCAGCTTTTCCTTTTTGGACCGCCGCGGCTTCAGCAAAATGATCTCCCCCTCACGCTGCAAAGACGCAAAGTAGTGGCTCTTCTGGCGTATCTGGCCCAAACCGGCCGGCCGCACAGTCGAGAATCATTGGCAGCACTTTTCTGGCCAAATTTTGATCAATCTAAAGCGTTGGCCAATCTCCGCCGAGAGCTGACCCGCATCCGCAAAGAAGTAGGCGACATTTTGACGGCCGATCGACTGCAGGTAGCCATTTCAGATACGGTCGATGTTTGGGTTGATACGGCTGCATTTTTGAACACGCTCACAGACCACACCCCAATCGAAGAAGTTGAGGTCGCCCTATCCCACTACACAGCCCCATTTATGGATGGGTTTACGCTATCTGACTGCCCCGACTTTGATGAATGGCAATTTTTTCAGCGCGAAAAGCTGCAAAGTGTGGCTCAAACCGCTCTGCGGCGTTGTGCTGCGCATTATGAAACTCAAAAACAATTTTCGACGGCCCTGCCCTTTGTGCAGCGGCTGCTGCAGCTCGATCCACTTGAAGAAGCCACTCACAGGCATTTGATGAAACTTTATGCCCTCGCCGGTCAGCCGGGAGCGGCCGTTCGTCAGTTTAAGAGCTGTAAACAGATGTTGGCCGATGAATTGGGGGTAATGCCGGATGAGGAAACCCTCGCTCTTTACGAAGAGATCAAAAACAGGCGCTTCGAACCCCCAAAACAGTTCCCCACTCGTCCATCCAAGCTAATTACCCTGCCATCACCGCTGACGCCCATGATCGGCCGGGAAAAAGAAAAAGCGGCTCTAACCGATTCCCTGCTGCAAAAAGACATTCGCCTGGTGACGATCCAGGGCGCCGGCGGCATAGGTAAAACCCGACTGGCCCTAGATATTGCCCACGATTTAGCCGCTCAAAAAGAAGGCGCTCCTTTTGCCGACGGCATCATATTTGTTTCCCTGGCCCCTCTCAATTCAGCTGAAGACCTGATGGCTAAACTGGCCGAAACCTTTGCCATTACCTCCACAGCTTTAAAAATCGATACGCTCGTCCTTAATTTCCTGCGCACCAAACAAATGCTCCTGATACTGGATAACTTTGAGCATATCATGGCCGGAACCGATAAGGTTCTCGAGATTTTGCAACAAGCTCCCTCTGTTTCCTGCCTGATCACTTCTCGCGAACGGCTGCGGCTAAATGGGGAATGGGTTTACCGTCTGGATGGCTTATCGGTATCGCCCGGTTATGATGGGGTCAGTGGAGCGACGCAGCTGTTTCTCAATCGAATTTCCCCCTTTCTGCAGCCGGATCAGTTGAGCGACAAAGATTGTCTGGCGATTGAAGCAATTGGGCACCAGGTTCAGGGCATGCCGCTGGCCTTAATTTTAGCGGCCGGGTGGGCCGATATGCTCTCTTTACCCGAGATCGCGGCTGAAATCGGCCGCGGACTCGATATTTTGAGCAGTGAACTGCGCGATATTCCCCAGCGACAGCGCAGTATGCGCGCGGTTTTTGACACCTCCTGGGAACATCTGCCGCCTGATGAGAAACGGACCTTTGCTAGCCTTTCTGTTTTTCGCGGTGGTTTTACTCGGGAAGCGGCCGAAAAAATGACCGATCTAAATCTGCTGCCCATTTTGCGCAGCCTGGTCAATAAATCGTTGATCCAGCCCCAGCCCCACAGCGATCGCTATGAAATTCACGAACTTCTGCGCCAAATCGGGGCGGAAAAGTTGGCGGAGATGGCCGATGCAGAAGCGATCGGCCATCGTCACGCCGCCTACTACTTGCGGTTTGCGGCCGGTTTAGAGAGCGATCTCAAAGGGGGAAGGCAGCTGGGGGCGCTGCAGGATTTTAATATAGAATTTGAAAATATCCGCACCGCCTGGCGCTGGGCCTCCACCAAGCACGCCGTTGACCTGCTGGATGCGGCCGAAATGAGCGTATTCATTTTTTTTGATATTTATTCCCGCTATATCGAATGTCTCGATCTGTATCGCACCGCCTTATTCGAAAATGCTTCATCCACAATCGCCCAACGCCTGCAGCTGCGGATCGCTTATCTGCGCTCGTGGATTTCAACTGAACGGTGTCAGGAAATTGATCTGGACCTGCCGGATGAAGAAAGTATCAAACGAAACAGCGACAAACATAATTTGGCTTTTTTGCCGATGGCCGTGGGCTTCTTCACCATGTTCAAAAAACAGGCGTACGACCAGGCCCTGGGACATTTTCAAGAATCGCTGCAGCGCTTTCAACAATTAGGTGACACATTTTTTTCAGCTAATCTTCTGCAGCGTATCGGCTACTGTTATGGCAATCAAGCTCAAACCGAGCAATTTTTTGCCCACATGCATCAAAGCCTCGAATTAGCCGAAGCAACTCACAACGATTCGGATGTCATGAAGGCGGCCGGGAATCTAATTATCAGCAACTTTCTGCTGGGTGATCTCGATAAATCCTTAGCTCATGCAAAACGGAATATCCACCTGGCTCACCAAATTGACACCCAGATCCAGCTGGCGTTCGCCCTGTCCAATCTAGCCTTTCCGCAGTTCGCCATGGGCAACCTGGATGAGGCGCGTGAATCTCTGGATGAAGCGCTGGCCATCGCCACAATCGCCTCATTTACAATTACCTTGGCTTATGCTCACGCCGGATGGGCTCTCTTTCATGTCATCCAGGGGGAAATCAGCCGGGCTCAATTTCACATCGAGCGCGGCTGGGAAAACCACCCCAACACCGTTGTGTCCGCGTTTCTCAACCTTGCTGAGGCGATTGTTTATCTTCACACTGAGCAGCTGGATGTGGCCCGGCAAAAATTGGTGACGGTTTTATCAATCGGTTTGTTAGGGCAGGTTTCGGGATTGCTGATCATGATGGCCCCGGCGATTATTGTTTACCTAATGCAGACCAATCAACGACAGCAGGCCGCTGAGTTGTGGGGATTAATAAACGACCATCAACAGAGGGCAATGATCGGCTGGGGGGCTTCATGGTCATTGTTTGCGGCCGTTCAGCAGGAAATAAAAGAGCTGGCCGGGCAAAAGCACACCATGGAGCTGTTCTCTGCGGCCACGCGCTTGTTAAACAGGCTGAAATAAACCCGTATACTCAGATCCCTTGTGTTTTTTGCTGTGGGTGATAAATTAAATGGTCAAATAAAGCGATATTTTGACGTAAGGATTTGACCATGACTCCATTTCTGACGACTCTTTCCATCGCCAGCGGTTTTGTACTGGGGGGGCTGCTGATCGGTTACCTGCTGCGCCTGATTTTAAGCCGCTACGGCCGCAAATTAAGTCAAAAAACAACGACCAACCTCGATAACGTCTTCATCGACGTGGTGCTCTTTCCCGTCCAGGCGATCTCATTCATTTTGGGGTTACAGCTTGCCGTGCGGCAGTTTGTCGTGCCCGAGAGCTGGTGGAACGTCATTAGTGCGCTGTTTTTTGTGTCTTACTGGATCATCGCCACCATCTCTCTTTATCGACTTGTTGATCGGGTATTTCACTGGTACGAAGATGAAATTGCTCACAAGACCGAAACCGAACTCGATGACAAGTTTCTCAATCTTTTTCGCCGGCTTGCCCTAATGATCCTCCTGGTCGTTGTTTTTATCACCCTGCTCGGCCGGTTTGATATCGAAGTTGGCGCACTTCTCACCTCGCTTGGCGTTGGCTCCCTGGCCGTGGCCCTGGCCGCCCAGGATTCGCTGGGTAATCTCTTTGCCGGGTTAACGATTATGATCGACCAACCGTTTAAAGTCGGGGACCGGGTTGAGCTGCAGGAGATTGAAACGTGGGGAGATGTGGTTGAGATTGGTCTGCGCAGCACGCGTATTCGCACCCGCGACAACCGCATGGTAACGGTGCCCAATGCCGTGATCGGCAATGGGTTAATCGTCAACTACTCCGACCCAGACACCGTTTTCCGGGTGGAAACGATGATCGGCGTCGCCTATGGCACCGATATCGAATTCGCTCGCCAGGTCATGATTGATGCCATTTATGCGGAGCCCTGGGTGATGAAAGAAGAACGCATTGAAGCCCTTTTTCTCGAATTTGGTGAGTCTGCACTCAATTTCCGGGTTCGCTGCTGGATCGAAGATTACATCGAAACTCGGCGCATCATCGACAAAATGAATTCCGCCCTCTATAAGGCGCTCAACGAGGTCAATATTGAAATGCCCTTCCCACAGCGGGATTTGCACCTTGTATCGTCTAACATATCGTTAGGAACCAACGGCAGTTAATTAAATTAATTTATTTATTCTGGAGATTAAACGTGCGCTTAAATCCAGCTGCGAGGCTTCTGGCATTTGCTTTTCTTTCGGCATGTGCAGTAAATCACAATTCTCCATCTTCGATACCTGAAACATCGCTTGACCCAATATACCAACCGCTGTTTCGACAAACGGAATGCCCCTTTGAGACACCTTCAGAGGTTGACATAACTTGTGGACATTTGATCGTGCCTGAGAGGAGGGAACCCGAACCAGCAGGCGAGGTTGAACTTGCTGTAGCGATCTTAAAAAGCTTTGCCAACGAACCGCAGCCCGATCCGGTCATTTTTCTTGATGGGGGTCCAGGTGGATATACGCTCGATCTAATCTCCGGCCAACGTGACTTTTACAGCGCCATTCTTGCATCACGCGATTTGATTTATTTTGATCAGCGTGGGTTGGGTTATTCTCGGCCATCGCTCGATTGTTCAGAAGTAGCTGCGGCCGTGAACGCCAGCCTCGACCAGAACTTGCCCTTCGAAGAGCAAACCGCGCAGGATACCGAAGCCTTAACCAGCTGTCGGGAACGCTTGTTGGCCAGCGGAGTTGACATAACTGCTTATACCAGCTGGGATTCAGCGGCCGACGTCAATGATCTACGCCGCGCTCTCGAGCTCGAACAGGTCAACTTGCTGGGAGTATCGTATGGCACGTTGCTGGCTCAAACCATTCTCGACAGATACGCGGGAGAAGAGTGGATTCGGAGCGTGATCCTCGATTCTGTCTTGTCAGCTCAGGCCGACATTTACGGAGAATGGGCCGCAAATTTTGAGCGATCGCTCCAGGTCCTTTCTGCCAACTGCACGGCCGATGAGCGGTGCAGCAATCGCTTCCAAGATCTGGAAGCGTCAATCTATTCTTTAACCCAGGAGCTTAACGCGGAACCGGTACGGGTAAAAATCGATCATCCGTTTAACGGTGAGCGGGTTGATATCGTCGTCAACGGGGATCGATTCCTGATCGTTGTATTTCAAATGTTATACAGCCGCGACCAGATTCCCCGGATACCTGATCTCGTTTACAATCTGGAAATCGGTCGGCCGCTGGTTTTAACGGACTGGCTCCAGTATCAGGTGATCTTGCCGGAGTACATCAGCGAAGGAATGATGACTTCGGTGACCTGTGGCGAACAGACCTTCGCAACATCCTCGCAGGTCGTTGAAGCGGCCGCAGTCGGCATGGATCCCACCATCGCCCGGCTAAATCAGGCGGAATTTTTACAGTACGAGCAGCTTTGCCAAGAGTGGGGCATGTCGCGAGCAAATTCCGTTGGCAATCAGGATTTGAATGTGGACATCCCGACCCTCATCCTTGCTGGAGAATATGATCCAATCACCCCACCCGCCTGGGGGCGACAGCTCATCGGTTCCTTTAGCCAGGCGACCTTTTTTGAATTTCCAGGCACCAGCCATTACGTGCTTGACTCCGGAGGAAAAGCCAGCGATTGCTCCCAGACTGTTGCCAACGCCTTTTTGTCTAATCCCGACCAACCACCCAACGCCGACTGCCTTAACGATGTGAAGCCGCTGGCTCTTCAGGTTCCATGAAATATCGCGTAAGAATATTTTAATAATTATCAGGTAATGATTGGCGGTACAGTAGGCATCTAGGCTATTAGCTCGGGACTTTGTCCCTTTTAGCAATTAGCTCGGCGCTATGCGCCTCTTAGCTAACAGCTGTAAGCTGACAGGTGCGAAGCACCGCGCTATAAGCCGCGCAGCGGCGTGCTAAAAAGCCCGAAGGGCTGAGCTAACAACCTAATAAGCTAACACGAGGTATCATGAACAGAAGAAATCTAATTATCGGTGCAATTATTGTTTTAATATTGGCCTCCCCGGTCGTCTGGTGGCTGGCGTCACCCCTTTTTATTCAAAATGAGGTCAACGAGGACTTCCCATTTGACGTGCCCACCGCGGCCGAGATCGAGGCGATGTCGGCTGAGGAGGCGGAAACCGCGGCTGTGGAGATCATGGAGCAGGTTGAAGGCGGAGAGATGAACGAAGACGACATGGCGATGCTCGAAGATACCGTCATGGAAATTGCGGCCAAGATGCCGGACAAAGAAATGGTGGAAGAGATGCCCGACAGCGCGGCCGAGTGGGTTGTAGCTGGATCCGGCATGTTTCGCGATTTTGATGCCTTTCACCAGGGGTCGGGGACCGCTACCATTTTTCAGCAGGGTGAACAGCGGGTGCTGCGTTTTGAGGATTTTGAAGTGACCAACGGTCCCGATCTGCACGTCCTGCTGGTCGAAAATGTCGACGCTACCGGCCAGGATGATATCGGTGAGTATATCGATTTGGGTTCGTTAAAGGGGAATATTGGCGATCAAAATTATGAAATTCCGGCCGATGTAGATCTGAGTCAATTTAGCGGAGTCATGATTTACTGCATGCCGTTTCACGTGGTCTTCTCTACCGCACCGTTAGGCTAACACCCTCCTGACAAATTTTGGTTGGTATGTGGCGGATCAGGGGAAATGAATGTTCAATTTTGGCAATCAGGGCGGCCTGATTCTCCAAATCCCCGTCTCCCAATATCGTTAGGGAGCCGCCGCTGCCACCGGCCCCGTTCACTTTGCACCCCATCATGCCAAACCGGCCGGCCAGATTGATAATTTGGTCGGCCGCCGGGGAAATCAACCGAGGATGAAGATTTCTCTGAGCCTCCGTACTTCGGGTCATCATCCGCCCGAGGGCAGCCCAATCCTCATTCACAACCGCTTCGGCACTGGGTCCAGCGGTCTGGCGCAGGGCCTCAATTTTCGGATTTTCCGGTCCCCGATCCTCTAAATCGCGAATCACCATCTCGTGCACGGCCGAAGATTGGTGAGGCTTTCCCAAAAAAATCAGCATGAGCCGCCTGTCTAGCTCCTCTTGCACCTGTTTGAGGAGCGCCAGCTGGGTCACCGCAGCCTGAGGATATGCGCTCATTTCAATCAAATTGACGCCCCCGTATGCGGCCGCCAGCTGATCCTGGATGCCGCTTTGCTGTCCCAGTAGCACCGTTTCCACTGCGTGGGCTTCATAGGCGATTTCATGAAAGGTCAACCGGCCGGGCGTGAGGGCATCAAGGGCGGCGATAAGCGCCACACAGACGGCAGCCGATGTGCCGGTTCCAGCCCCGGACGGAGCGGCCGATTCAACGGTAATTTCGATGGCTAGCCCGGTGGGGATACCAACCCGATAAACGGCCGCTTCGAGAAGTGGATGGCGCCCCCATTCACGATTATGTAAACTATTAGGTGCGTACCGCTCCCCAAAATTTTTCGCATGAATCATGACCAGGTCCGGCCGCTCATCAGCGGGAAATACCGCAATTTCCACCTCAACTTTAGGGGTAATGGCGATGTTAAAAACCCGGCCATATTCAGCAAACCACGTGTCGGTCCACCCCCCATTGTCGCACATGCGGATGGGTGCGCTGGCCCGAATTGTTTTTACAGCAGATCGTGTGGATGACATGCTGCAAATAATAGCTGTGTTTTGAAAAATAGCCGCAGATTTCACAGATTTGTGCAAATTTTCCCTTCAATCTGTCTAAATCTGCGGACAACTCAATTCTGAAAAGTCTCTGCCATAATCAGTGATTATTTACGAGCTCAACTGCACCACGTGCGCGTTTTCAACCGCTTTGCCAATCGCGGCGCCGGTCACCACGATAATCAGATAACGCAAACCGGTGCCGATAAACCATTCCAGCGGATCGTTGCCCAACAACCCGACCAGGACAATCAAGTCGAGAACGATGTTGAGCAAAAACCACGTCGTTCCGATGATGAGTCCATTCATCAGAGGGTTCTCCTCCACCTGGCGAAAGAGACGTACCATCAGGGCCGTGCCCAACCCGCCAAAAACGACAATCATGATGGACTTAAAAAGAAATTCATCGATGATCACTTCTCCTTCTGGTGAGAAGAAGGGCAGCGCGGCAATAAAGGGAATTAGCCACGACAAAAATCCAAAAATATACAGCTGTCTGTTCTTAAATATCATGCGATCCAACCCTCCATCTGCTCCGGCCGGGGTTTCCCCATCGCCTTGAGATAAACCATTGCTTTGCCATAAAAAATCAGCAGAGCTTCCTGATAAACGCTGAGCTGAATTCGAGGCGGCAGCAAAAAATTTTCACCACGATAAATCATTTTGTTTTGAACATCTTCCTCCGACAGACTCTCAACCGCAGACTTGAGATCCTTATCCAGCTCATCAAACCACGTTTTTAGCTGTTCGACGCTATCGGCGATAGTTTGGTCCGGTTGGCGCCAGCCAAAATCGAGCTTAAACGTCTTAAAGGAATCGATATAGGCACGTTCGGTTTCCCCAATTTCCAGGCAGAGACGGCCGAGTGAAGGATTCTCACCGCCGGGTGAAAAACTCAAATCCTCGTCGGATAGCACGTCCATCAGCTGGCCGCGAATGCCTTGATACATCTGAAACACAGGAAAATACTCCTGTACGATGCTGTTCATTAAATTGACCTTCCTATTGATTAAAAGATAGTGTCAGGATATCATTTAAATAGGGCAATAAACACCCTATTTAAAATTTATGCACTATCCTTCTACCCGCCTGTTTTCCGTTCTGGAACTGCTCCAAACCCACGAATTAATTACCGGGGCGGCAATCGCCGCCCAGCTGGAAGTCGACGGCCGCACCGTGCGCCGCTATATCACCCTTTTACAGGAAATGGGGTTGCCGGTGGAAACCATACAGGGGCGATACGGCGGGTATCGGCTGCAGCAGCGCTACCGGCTGCCGCCGCTGGTCTTCCACTCCGATGAAGTGCTGGCCTTGGCGCTGGGTCTCATGCTGACCAGGCGGCTGGGGATGGCCCAAATGATCGACGCCGCTGATCAGGCGATTGCCAAAATTGAAGCGATCATGCCGCCCGACCTCCTGCAGCAAATTAAAACGCTGAATGAAGTGCTGTTAATCGATCCCCCTCAAGCAGTGTATCACCTGTCTAGCGACATCATCCTCACCCTCAGCCACGCGGTTTATCAGCAGCGTGCGGTATGGATTGTCTACACCGGCCGTGATCTAAAGCAAACCCGGCGCAAAATAGATCCATTTCATCTCGTTTTTATGATCGGATTCTGGTACGTGGTCGGCTATTGTCATTTGCGGGAGGGATTGCGCGTGTTTCGGATGGATAGGATTCAGTCAGCCAAAATGTTGCAGCAGCGGTTCGAGAAACCATCCCCATTCGACGCTCAGCAATTCGTCGAGGATTCAATCGCCAAAACACCCAACGCCTGGGCGGTCAGGGTGCTGCTGCACACCGATTTGCCAACCGCCCGGCAGCAGATACCGCGCACCATGGCTACTTTTCGTCAAACAGGGAAGGGAGTCGAAATGCAGGCCATGGCCGGGAATTTGCAGGAGATGGCCCTGCGCCTGCTGGGGATGAGCGTGCCATTTTCGATTTTGGAGCCGGCCGAACTCCAAGAGGCTTTTCGACAGGTCGCTGAACGGGCGGCAGCCATCAGCCAAAGCGGATCGAGTTAATTGTCCGCAGACCCCGTTGGGGTGAACCGCAGATTTTCGCAGAAGTCTGAAGGATCGAGACAAAATCCATTTTTTTTCAGCATGATTAGCTGTCCGGCAGACAAAGTTTGATGGATGATTCGTGCGCCGTAGGGCCGCAGCATGCTGCGGCCTTACAATATTCGGCGAAGCTGTTTATCATAGCAGTAGGTTCTCTCAACCGGTTCAATCTGGATGGCTGGGCGGATTATCTAGCCTCATTCCACCATGACCTGCGGCAAAAAAACCTTCTCCGTCAGCTCCGGCCGGGCGTGACGGCTAAAAAACGCCCAGATTTCCTCGCGGGCGTCGATATCCCTGTTTTTCTCACCCACAATCAAGGTCACAAGAGCGGATTGCTGTGCAGGTCCGGGGACTGTGTGCCCTCCCCCGTCGACGCGATAAAGAAGCACCTCTCTACGGGAATCAGCCGGATCGAGATACTGAATCACCTCAACGGTGGATTGATCATCGGGCACGATATCAGGCAAAGCGGTCGTGAGGGGATCTTCCGTGATTCCGTTTAAGGCCACCCACAAATCAACGGTCTCGGCCGTGGACATCACCGCTCCCCTTTCACACGATGACCCGGCTACGCAGCCGCCTCCATACGGCACCAGCGGATCATCTGTGCCGTTGATGATCATAACCGGCAGCGGCACGGCCGGCGGCTGGCACTCCGATGGCTCCGGCATATTGGCAATGACCGGTGCTCCGGCTGCAAAAGCCGCGGGGGCCTCGCTCAACAGGCGAAAGGTCATCATCCCCCCGTTGGAGGCTCCGGTGGCGTAAACTCGCCGTCTGTCGACGGCCAGCTCATCTTTGGCCCAATCGAGCACTTCAAGAATAAAGCCGACATCATCGGCCGTCGTGGCCACATCAGGATGGATGATATCGGTGCGGCAGTCGTTCCAGTGATGGGCATTTGGTTTGCCTGGATCCTGAATCCCCTCCGGCAAAATCAGGATAATCCCTTCACGGTCGGCCAACGCGCGCCACAGCTGGCCATCTTCAAAAGTCCAGCTGGCGTTAATGCTGCCGCCACCGCCGTGCAGCAAGAACACCAGCGGCCGGGGTTCAGGCCCCACATTGTCCGGCACGTAAACTGCAAAGGTGCGGGTTATTTCCTCATGAACGAGGGTATGAAACGTCAGATCGGCCGTGGCGAGACGGGTGGTCGCTGAGAAGACAGCCCGAATGGCTATACAGCCGAATAAGATGATTAATAAAAAAAATATGACCCGGCGCCATATGCTTCGATTTGCAATGCTGGAAAGCATTTTTATTCCTTTTTATTTGTGGATTTATAATAATTACCATTACATATCGAAAGAAGTTGCATCAAAGCACCATATACAAATCATGATTCATCCCGTATAACATGTAATCATATTTTCCTTGATCATAATCAGATTAAAAAGTGTAAGAAGATGTTATTAACCTATAAAGCACGCTTACGTGGAAACCAACTTGAATGGCAAGACTCAAAACCTCAGCAACTTGAGGGTCGAAAACAGGTGGATGTCTACGTTACGATTCTCGGTGAAACGCAGGTCAAAGAGAGAAAAATAAATGCTGGGCCAGAGATGGCCTCTATCCTCAAGCAAATTTCTCTTCTCGCTTCCCACTCGATAATTGATCCTTCGACGTGGGAACGCGAGTTGCGTGAAGACCGCCCATGGAGACCGAAACCGGATAGTTTTTAACGCGATTTATCGCGTTTCGGTTTCCGTAGCGGTCAAATTTATTCGGCTGCGGCAAAGAGGCGTATGTAAAATAAGAAGTTAAGAATATTTTTGTAGCGGTGTACTTAGAACAGATGCAAGGTCACAATAAAAAGAGAGTGAGCAAAATACCCACTCTCTATCATTAAAAATACCTGGCGACTCAAAGCTCAAAGCTTAAAGCAAAAAGACCCACTACTTTAATCTTTAAACTTTATACTTTTAACTTCTCACGGCATACGTGCCAAAATATAGTCACAAATGTCGTTGGTGGTCACCAGCTGCCCATAATCGGCCTCCGGGATATCCACACCGGTTGCTTCATTGAGTCCAATCAAAAAGTTCAGGAAGTCAAACGAATCGATATCGAGATCGAGTCGAATATCTTCATCTAAACCAAGCGTGTCGAAATCAGCCTCGGGCGCAATATCGGCCAGCAGTTCAAAAATCAGGCGCTTAAGTTCATCGCGATTAAAAATCTGTTTGCCTATCATAATTTGTCTACCTCCTGCAAATGGCGGTTAAGTGCTTCAAGGAATCGCGCCCCAACCAGGCCATCAGAAGCTCGATGGTCGCCGGCCACGGTAGCGGACATCATCGGCCGAACGCCGAGCATGCCGTTTTCCGCCCACGGTCTCTCCATGATCTTCCCCAGACCAACCAGAGCGATTTGCGGGGGATAGATCACGCCGTAAACTTTTTCGACTCCTAGATCCCCCAAACTGGTCAGGGTGACCGTCGCATCGGTGAGTTCCGAGCCACGTAGACGGCCAGCCCGCGTGCGCACGATTAAATCGCGCAGCTTTTCCATAATTTCATCAACGGTCAGTAAGTCAGCATTGTGAATGGCCGGAGTAACCAGGCCACCCTGCCGCAGGGCGATGGCAAAGCCGATGTGAATGCTTTCCTGTAACTCCAGGCTGTCTTCACGCCAGAAGCCGTTCAGCTCCGGCACTTCGCTGAGCGCTTTGGCCACCGCTTTAATCAAGATGACCGCTGGCAGCAGTCGCTCTCTCAACGAGCGCCGCATATTTTCAGCTTCCAGCCAGGCCATGGCCGCCTGCATATTGATCTGCGTTTCCAGATAATAATGGGGAATATCCCGATTGGCTCGAGCCATCGCCAAAGCAATTGCCTGGCGCATCATATCTGGTGAACCCACGCGCGGTTTTTCTTTTTTGACCGCTTTTGGTGGTTCGGCCGCCTTCTTGACTTCAGCTTTTGGCGGTTCGGCCACATCTTTCGGTCGATCGGCCGCTTTTTCAATGTCGGCCTTGCAAATGGCGCCCTGTGGGCCGGTGCCCTGAATCTTGTGGATGTCCACTCCCAGATCGGCCGCCAGACGGCGAGCCAGCGGGGTGATGCGCGGCGTCTCCGCCTTTTGCCGGGCCATAAATTGCTCGACGTCATCAGCGGTAATCGCCCCGCCCCGACCGGTGCCGGTGACCAGGGTTAAATCCACGCCCAAATCGGCCGCCCGCTTACGTGCGCGGGGTGAAACGCGCAGCCGCTCACCGGCCTTAGGGGCCACACCGTTTGTTTTTTGTGCGGAAACCAGCGGCCGGTGGTCCATCGGATGGTGCTCGGCCGCAGCTTCGGCCACCGCCATCACCGGCTCAACAACCGCTTCAACAGCGGCTTCTGCCTCGTCCTCTTCAGTCTGAATCAGGGCCAAAACCGTCCCCACCGGGACGTCAGATCCTTCTTCGACCAAAATTTTGTGGACGATGCCATCTTCAAAAACTTCGATCTCGATCACCCCTTTGGCCGTTTCCACTTCGGCTACGATATCGCCGCGCTTGACCGCATCACCGGGTTTGACCATCCAGTTGTAAACGGTCCCCGATTCCATGTCCGCGCCCAGGCTGGGCATTTTGAATTCGTTCATACGGTTCCTCCGGTCTTAGGAGACACAAAAAGCGGCTAACCAGACTACAAAAGTCTGGCAGACTTTTGTAGTCTTGGTCACGCAAACCTTTGATGTCTCGCTCGAACCGCTATCCCAGCGTCTCACGGACCGCGGCCACAATTTCATGCGGCTGTGGCAGCGCTTCATCTTCTAAGTGTTTGGCGTATGGCATCGGCACTTCTACACCACAAACGCGGGCCACCGGAGCGTCCAGCTCATAAAAGCCTTGCTCCATAATCCGCGTGGCAATTTCAGCCGAAATACCGCCAGAGCGCCATCCCTCGTCAACAATGACGGCGCGATGAGTTTTTCTCAGCGAGCGCATGATTGTTTCGTCATCAAGCGGCCGCAGCACGCGCAGGTCAACCACTTCGGCATCGATCCCGTCTTCGGCCAGCTCTTCAGCCGCCTTCAGCGCCTTAAAGAGGCAGGCCCCGTAGGTCAAAATAGAAACATCTTGACCCGGCCGGCGCACGACCGCCTTGTCAATATCGACCGCGACCGGCTCCACCGGCAGCTCCCCTTTCATGTTGTACAGGGTCGAATATTCAAAAATCAAGACCGGATCGGGATCCATCAAGGCCGGCCAGAGCATCCCTCTGGCATCTTCGAGCGTGGCCGGCACCACAACCTTGATGCCCGGAATGTGCGCATACCATCCTTCAAGCGCGTGCGAGTGCTGCGCAGCGAGCTGTTTGCCGCCGCCGGTCGCCATGCGAATCACCACAGGCACGTTAAAGAGCCCGCCGGACATGTGCAGCAGCGTGGCCGCCGTATTGATAATTTGGTCGGCCGCCAGCAGGCTGAAGTTCACGGTCATAATTTCGACGATGGGCAGCATACCGCCCAGAGCAGCCCCGATGCCGGCACCGGTAAAGACCGATTCAGACAGAGGGGTATCGCGAATGCGGGCCGGCCCAAATTCTTCGAGCAGCCCCATACTCACGGCGAAACAGCCGCCGTAGTGACCGACATCCTCCCCCATCAAAAAGACTCGCTCATCCCGCTTCATCGCCTCGCGAATCGCTTCCCGAACCGCTTCCCGATAGGTCAGGGTTCGCATTTCAACGGCTTGATCAGCGGGTTTTTCAACTGTCATTACGTTGTTAACCGTCATCATACCCTCCTATTTGGATCCGGCTCTGAGTAGACAAATCGAGTCAGATCTTCAATCGGCTCCCAGGTACCCGCTTCGGCAAATTCCACCGACTCAGCCACTTCGCGAGCCACACGCTCTTCAATGGCGGCCAAATCGGCATCATTCATCATCCCTTCTTCACGCAACATCTCGCTGAAGCGCTCGATGGGATCCTGTGCTTTCCACGTCTCCACTTCGGTTTTCTCCCGATACAGTTCGGCATCAAACATCGAATGAGCGCGAAAACGATAGGTGCATGCTTCTATGAAGTACGGGCCGTTCCCATTGCGAATCCACTCGACCCCGCGTTTGGCCGCTTTTAGCACGGCCAGAATATCCATGCCGTCAACCGACTCGGCTTCCATGCGGTAGCTGGCCGCCTTGGCCGCCAGATCGGTTTCCGATTCGGCATATTCGAGCGCGGTGCCCATGCCGTAGAGGTTGTTTTCACAAATAAACAAAACCGGCAAGTTCCATAAAACAGCCAGGTTCATTGATTCGTGAAATTCCCCTTCAGCGACCGCCCCATCACCAAAGAAGCAGGCGGTCACGTGGGGGTCAAATCGCATTTGATCAGCCAATCCAAAACCAACCGCCAGGGGCAGACCACCGCCCACGATGGCGTTCCCGCCGTAAAAGCGGGTTTCTTTATGAAAGATGTGCATCGACCCGCCGCGGCCGCGGCTGCATCCTTCCTGTTTGCCGTACATTTCCGCCATTACTGGGCCGATCGGCACCCCGCGAGCCAGCGCTTGACCGTGCTCGCGATAGGTGGCCACAACAGCATCTTCCGGCCGCAGCATCTTCATGATGCCCACGGCCACCGCCTCTTCACCGATGTACAGATGCAAAAAGCCCCGAATCTTTTGAGCGCTGTACAGTTCAGCGCATTTCTCTTCAAAGCGACGAATCAAAATCATTTGATAGAGCAAATCTAGGGCTTCGGCGCGATCCAGAACAACGTCAGAGGGTTGTGTTACTTTCTTTTCTGCTTCAACTGGAATTGCACTCATTAGTTTTCCTCCAGAGTTGAGGTATCCCCCTCCGGCAGGCCAAGTTCACGGGCTTTGAGCAAGCGACGCATGATCTTGCCGCTGCGAGTTTTAGGAAGATTCTCTTTAAAGACGATTTCTTTGGGAGCCACGGCCGAACCCAGCCGTTTGCGGCCAAAGCCGAGAAGCTCACGCCGCAGGGCTTTGGTTGGTTCATTGCCCGGTTTGAGGGCTACAAATGCCTTCACGAGCTCCCCGATCGTTGGTTCGGGTACGCCAATGACGCCCACCTCAGCCACGGCCGGATGCTCCATGAGGGCGCTTTCGACTTCAAACGGACCAACCATGTGACCGGCGGTTTTGATAATGTCATCCGCCCGGCCGACAAACCAGAAGTAGCCGTCCTCATCTTTCATAGCCAGGTCACCGCTTAAGTACCAATCGTCAACAAAACATTTGTTATAGCGGGCCTCTTCGTGCAGGTAGGTGCGGAACATCGATGGCCAGCCCGGCTTCAGGGCCAGCTCGCCATCCACACCCGGTTTTTCGATAATTTCTAAGGTATTGTCGCCGGTCCGGCGCACAATAGCGGCTTCAACTCCCGGCAACGGCCGCCCCATCGACCCCGGCCGAATTTCACATGCGGCCAGATTGGCGATCATAATGCCGCCGGTTTCGGTCTGCCACCAGTTATCGTGAATGGGCAAACCCAACTTCTCTTCGCCCCACACAACCGCTTCTGGATTTAACGGTTCACCGACGCTGGCTACAAAGCGTAGATGACTGAGATCAAACATTTGTCTGGGCTCTAAATCGAGCCGCATGAGGCGACGAACCGCCGTGGGCGCGGTGTACCATACGGTCACCTTTTGTTCCGCCAAAATACGATACCAGCGCTCAGCGTCAAATTCCGCCTCATCAATGATGTTGGTGACGCCGTGTAACAGGGGGGCGATAATGCCGTAAGAGGTTCCGGTCACCCAGCCAGGATCGGCCGTACACCAGAATACATCTTCCGGATGAATATCTAATGCATATTTGCTGGTCATGTAATGGTGATAGATCGCCTGATGCACGTGTACGGCGCCCTTGGGCATACCGGTTGTGCCGCTGGTGAAATGGATGATCGCTTTGTCTTCCGGATGCGTTGGTGGAATTTCAAACTCTGGTGAGGCATCGGCCATTAACAAAGACATCGACCACACGTTGTCGGGGGCGTGTTCACGGCCGTCGGCCAGAATCACGTGCTCCAGATGGGGCATTTGATCCCGGAACGGGGCCACTTTTTTGCGGAACAGGCGTTCCGTCGTAAACAAGACGCGGGCTTGACCGCGTTTCATGCGCTGTAAGATCGGTTCAGGCCCAAAAGCGGAGAATAACGGGCAGAAAATACTCGTGTTTTTCCAGGTTCCCAAAGCCATGAAATACAGCTCTGGAATCCGGCCCGAAAGGGCGAAAACGGTATCTTCGCGATTGATTCCCAGGCGTCGTAAAACGTTGGCCACCCGGTTGGTCTGGGCCTTTAAATCCTGGTAAGTAAACTCCCGCGTACTCCCATCACGGCCGAGCCAGCGCATAGCCACTCGTCCGCCATGAGCGCTGTTAGCATGCCGGTCAACCGCTTCATGCGCGATATTTAAGCCGGCATGATGAGGTAATCCATCCAATTCCTGGGCAATTTCATCCCAGAAAAATGAAGCCCTTTTAGCTTCATAATCGATGATGTTGGGCAATAAATCGCCAACAAACATCGCCGTATCTTTTAAAATCGGTTGCCACTCCATGAGAGCCTCCTGAAATGGACCACTCATCTCTTTTAGAATGATCCAATAACCTGTTTATAAGTCCTGTAGGAGTGCTCCATTATGCTTGTTTGCTCAGATCGTGGGGTGACTCTCCCAATTTCTGATTTATGCCAAGTCGAGGAGGCCGGAGTTATGGCTACTTTAAGTATCGCTGAGAACAGCCGCCGGAAATAGTGAAGAATGGCACAAATAAGGGTGATTAATGTCATCGTGGGTTCAGCTGTCATCTGACCCCAGCATTAAATTTTATCCCTAACTTTTGTCAGGGATTTTAGATCACAAACGATACTGTTTAAATCAAACTTCCGCCGGATGTGCCGAGCGCCCTCTTCGGCAATAATGAACAGATAATGGCTGCTCGTTAAGGTGAATGTATCACTTTCAAGATCGGAAATTTACTGATTTATTGGTTTATTTGTTTACTGGTTTATGAGCCAGATTATTTAGTGAAAAGCCAATACACCAATAAACCATTAACTAATATACCAATACCCTAATAACTACCATGAACCCCTTAACGATCTTTCTAAATAGCGTACGCGCCGCATTTTTTCAGCTGACCGGATCACGCCGTGCAGCGGAAAATAAAATAAACGCTGCCGATCATACAGCGGCGGCCACAAAAGTTGTCAATCCTTGTGAAGGAATTCTTGATTGTGAAAAGGAATCAGCGGTCTTAACCTGGACAATCAAGACCTGAGTTGTGAAAAGATGATTAACCAATATTTATTTTCGGAACTTATCATGATCCAACAGTTAGAAACGACAAATTTGGAAGATTTGTTAACCACCCGTTGGAGAAATAGCCTCGTTAGCGCCGCCGATCCCACGGTTGATCGCCTACCCGCCCAGGTGAAGCTGTCTGAGGTTAACACCCCGCGGCCGATCCTGTGGCTGAAGGGCACTATCGATCACACCGCCCACGACTCGATTGTCCTATCGACCACCTTGGCTCATCTGCAGAGTGCCGAACAGTTGATTATCGACTGTGGTCATATTTCTACTCTCTCAGTATCTGGCATGTTCGCCCTCTTTTGCGCCACGCGCGTGATGCAGGGTCTGCCATATCCGGATCGGCATAATATTCCCCAGGCGGTAATGGAAATGTGCTCCGCAGCCGGAAAAAATCGCCGGCAAACGGTCGTCATGTTTCGCAATCTCTCCAAACAGCATCAAAACCAGCTCAAGGCGGTCGGCCTGGGGGCTCCGCGGTAAATTACTCAATTGACGACTTCACCTTGCTTCCTTCAATCCACTCTACAATTTCACTCAGTGATTTCCCCTCGAACCACATCTCCCGCGCATTTTCAGACAGCTCAGCCTGCAGTTCATCGAGAACCCGGCTGTTTTTTTCCAGATCCTGTTTGACGGTGGCCGGCTGCTGCTGAACAAATAACAGGATACCCACAGCTTCCTGAACATGGCCCTGGTAAGCCCACGCCTGGGCCAGGGTTGAAAGAGCGGCGAGGGTATCCTGTTCACTATCAATCGCATGGGTGATCGCCAAAGCCTCACGAGCGTACCGCTCAGCCGTCCGCCACCGCTTTTGAGCCAGGCTGTTGTCGGCGAAGGCGATTAAATTAACCGAGATCCAGCGCTGATTGCCAATTTCGCGGGCCAGCGCCAAACTGCTCCGGTTGTACTGATCGGCCGTCGAGAATTCTCCTAGACCGCGAGCAACCAGGGCCAGGTTGGTACCGGCCATAATTTGGGAGAAGTAGTTGTTGTCCTCGCGAGCCAGCATGTACGCTTCTTCAAGAATTTTTTTTGCTTCCTGAAAGCGGTTTTGACGGATCAGTGTGTTGGCCAAATTCGACAGGGTGCGCGCCAGGTTCGGCCAATCGTTTAACCGGCTATAAAAATCGATGAGTTGATGGCCGGTTGATTCAGCCAGCGCATAATCCCCCTCATCGGCCGCAATAACGGCGATCAGGTTTAAAGGCTGCATTTCGCCATATGAATGACCCGCCTCGCGATACAGGGCCAGGCTGCGGTTCGCCAGCGCTTTGGCCTGGGCATAATCACCGCGGCGACGGGTCGGCATTGACCAGGTGTTAAGCGCATAAGCCTGCTGATCGAGCTGGCCGCTTTCTTCAAAAATTGGCAGCGCGGCCGCCAGGAGCGCCTCAGATTGCTGATAATCACCGCGAAAATAATAAAGGGAAGCCAATCGGCTCTCGATAAACGCCCGTGCATTGCGAATGGTTTGCTGCCCGTAAGGCTGCTCGTTCGCTTCTGTGGCAAACGGTGTTTGTCGAAGGGTCTCTTCAAACAGGGCAATGCCCTCATCATATCGCCCACGCCGCTGATAAAACCAGGCCAGTGGCTGCACCATTTTGATTAAATGAGAAAATTGTTCCTCTTCGCTCAAACGGCCGCTTAAATATTTCCAGGCGGTCTGAATATTGTCGTGTTCCTGCAGCATCCCGTCGATTACCTCATGATAACCACCGGACAAATAGGTCGTATACCTTTGGGAGGCAAAATCGGCGTAAAAAGCGATAAATTTATCCCAGATATTTGCAGCTTCTCCTTCCAGCTCCTGTAGCTTTTCGGCGGCAAACTGCCGCACCAATCCGTGAATCACGTAGCGCTCCTTCTCGGTAAACCGCAGGAGTGATCTGTTTACCAGGGCTGACAGATCTTCTAAGGATGCTCCGGCGACCGTTTGCGCCGCCAAAAAGGTGCATCCGCCCCGAAAAATCGATAGCCGGCTCAAAACAGCCTGCTCCGATTGAGCCAGTCGCTGCCAGCTGTATTCAAAAATGGCGCGTAAGCTACGCTGCCGCTCTGGAACCGCACTCATGCGGCTGGCCAGGATATCGATGCTGTTGTGTATCTGCTCGACAATTTGAGGCAGACCGGCAACGGCCAGCCAGGGGGCCGCCAATCTCAGAGCGAGCGGCATCCCCTCCACCATTGCGCACAAGCGCAGCAGCGCCTCCTGATTATCCGCCGTGATTTGAAATGAATTTTTAACCTGCCGGGCCGCCTCGAGAAACAGCTGCACGGCGGCAAATTCCTCGAGCGGCCGCCCCTCGGTGTCTGAGGATGGGTAGGGCAGGCCGGATAAGTCGATCCGCCATTCCCCCCCGATTTCGAGCGGTTCTCGACCGGTTACCAGCAGGGTGATGCCTGAGGCTTCGCGCATCACCTTGAGCAGCAGCCGGCCGCCATCTTGCTGATCCTCAAAATTATCGAGGATCAGGAGCATTTCTTTGTTACGCAAGAAATTTAGGAGCGCATCTTCAGGCCATCGCTGACCGGCGCGGGTCATGCCCAAAGCTTCAAAAATCAGGGTGGGCAGCATATTCCCATCTGCCACATCGGCTAGCGAGATAAACGCCACGCCGTTGACAAATTCAAGCGCCTGTTCCCGATTCGCTCGGCGGGCCGCTTCGACAGCCAGCCGGGTTTTCCCGCTCCCACCCAAACCGATAATTGAAATCAGGCGGCACTCTGGGTTAAGAAGCAGCCGGCCGATTTCGGCCAACTCTTCTTCTCGGCCCACAAAGGGCAAATCACCGGGAGGCAGGACGGCCGGGCGACTTTGTCGCGCCGCGCGGATACGCTCATACGTGTCCTGGGTTTCCGGCATGGGGGGCACGCCAAACTCTTCGCTGAGCAGCTGGCGGCACGTTTCGTACTGGGCCAGGGCACGATTAAACTCCCCCAAACGGCTGTAGGAAATCATCAGTTGGCGATGGGCTTCTTCATGCCACGGCTCGATCAAAAGACAGCGCTGCAGCACTTCGGCCGCGGCTGGATAGTCGCGTGACACCAGCAGTTGATTTCCCGCTTCAACCAGAGCGTCGATCGCCACCTCCTTCCAATACGCCTGACGAGCCATTTGCCACTCTTCAAAATCAGGCGCCCCGTCTACGTAAAAATCATCAAGGAAGTTGCCGCGGTAGAGCAAGCTCATCGGCCGCCACTGCTGAGCGGCTAAATACCGCTTAAATTGATCGAGGTCGAGGATAAAATCGCTGTCCTGGTTAAAAGCTAACGTCAAATGGGTGACGGTTAAATGATCGGGCAGCAGCTTTCGCAAGTTGCTGAGGGTGACGCGCAGGCTGTTTTTCGCCTTAGTTTCCGGGACGTCGGCCCACAGCAAACCGGCCAGGGCGATGCGGCTGTGTGTTTCTCCGGTTACGGCTAAATACGCCAAAAGCGCCTGGGCTTTTATCAGAAGCCGGGCCGTGACATCCGTATCATCCACGATAAAACGCGGTTTGCCGAGCAGTTCAATTTTGAGCGTCATGACGCCATCAAACGGGGAGGGTTTCTATTCACAAAATCATTTAAAGCCGTAGGTGAACCATACTGTTATCAGAAACGGTTGTCAACGGATTTTGGGGGAAAAGTGAAAAGTGGAAAGCGGAAAGTTATAATCGATTCCCATGAGCAGTCATTCCGTTGAGATTCCGGGTAGAAACATTATCGATGCCGACAAACCGCTTTCCCAATCGATCATTTGGGAGATGCAGCGCCGCTACTTCCTGCAAAACGGCATGCGGGCGTGGCAGGATGACGTGGTCCCGCATCAAATCAGCTGCAGCCCCTACATGGCTCGCGCGTATGCGCAGATCATTCGAGGATTTGTCAGTGATTGTCTAGGCGCAGCAGAAGATGGACATATCTCCCTCGATATTGACCAGCCGCTCTACGTCATCGAACTGGGGGCGGGGAGCGGCCGTTTATCCCATCACCTCTTGCACCAGCTCGACAAGCACGACGTTAATTTATCGACCGATCCCCTCTGCCTGAAATTTGTGTTAACTGATTTTGTGCCGGAAACCATCAACTTCTGGCAAAATCACCCACAGCTACGGCCGTGGGTAGATCGCGGTCTGCTTGATTTTGCCCTGTTTGACGCCATCGATCCCCAACCGCTGCACCTGATAGAGTCCGGCCGGTTGCTCGCACCCAATCAAAGTGGCAACCCACTGATCATTTTAGCCAACTACTTTTTTGATTCGATTCCCCAGGACAGCTTTGTCATTCGCGGCGGCAATCTGTTTGAAAATCGGCTGACTGTCAGCAGTCAACATGCCAACCCATCATTGGCGGACCCGGCCGTATGGGAGCACCTTCAACTTCACTATGAGGCGGTTCCCATCGACATACCCCCTTATCCTGACGAAAATGATCGGGGAATTTTGCACAACTATGCCGCGAACTTAGGCGATACCGTCCTCTCATTCCCCAACGTCGGCACCGCGTGTCTGCGCTTCTGGCAGCAGTACGGCAGCGGCCGGGCGCTCTGGCTGACCAGCGACCGGGGGTACACCCTGGCCGAATCCCTCATTCGCCAGGATGATCCCCTGCCCAATCTGCACGGCAGCTTCTCGCTGATGGTCAACTATCATGCCCTGGGCTCTGCCGTTTTGCAGGCCGGAGGAGCGGTGCTGCATGCTCCGCATTATCAAGACAACATGCAGACGCTGGCCTTTATTACGGGCAACAACGCTCAGAATTGTGCGGATACCCGCACGGCGTTTGACCGGGCGATCGTACAGCAGGGTCCCGACGATTTTTTTGCGCTTAAAAAACGGATCGAAGCGCAGTTTACCGAGCTGCCCCTCTCTGAAATGTTGAGTTTTATCCGCCTAAGCGCCTTTGACGGAGAGTTATTTTCAACCCATTTTGAGTCGCTTCTGGGCCGGGTCCAGGCGGCCGATCCGGTGTGGTATCCGGATGTGGCCCAAATGGCGGTGCAGGTCCTGGAGCAGTATCTCCCCCTGAGAGAAGATGACCCGCTGCAAGATCAGGTGGAAAAGCTCCTGGCCATTATGGGTTTTGAACGAGAATAATGCCTGAAATGGATTGGTTATTGGTTTATTAGTTTTTTGGTGTATTGGTATACTGGTATTTCACTAAATAGCCTACTTAATAAACCATTATACAAATACACTAATAAACCAATAACTAATAACCATTAACCATGATGAACCACCAAATTTTTTCCAACCCGATCATACCGTTTACGTTTACCTACCCCGATCCCACACCGCAGGGGGTTACAGTCGTGATTCACGAGAAAGTCACGCCGGTTGGCCGTCGTTTTCACCTGATTTCCGAAGGCAGTGAAGAAATTTATTTTGAGGTCGGCCGCTATGAAAATCAAACCATGTCGGAACTGATCGAACGGTTTAGGCGGGAGCTGCTGGCTAACAATCCAGAAGTTGACATAACTGATAAAGGCTCGCTTGAATTTTTAGGCTGTCCCGGCGTGCGGCTGGTTGCCCAATGGCCTGAGAAGTCGCGCATCATTACCTTTTTTGAGCGCGGAGAGGTTGTCTGCCGGATCATTTTTAACCCGGCTTCTGACTTGAATTATGAGATTCTGGAATCGGTCAGGTTTTGAACCTCAAAATATTTTCCAAAAGTGATCGAAGATAAACATATCCCATTTTTACCCAGGATTGAAAACTGAAATTCCCGGCAGATATTGAATTTTTGCCTTCACAATTGAGGAACATCGCGATCCACCTGTCATTCCGAACGAAGTGAGGAATCCCGCCAACTGGCTTTTAAACCCAAATGGCAAAAGGAGATGGTGTCCGTCTTCTGGTGAGGTCCACTTCTATGAAAGGTGACGGGATTCTTGTATGTTAAAGAGAAAAATGGTCCGAAGGCAATTTAACCAATCCACATTGGTAGGGGCTTGGCTTGTAGGGGCCAAGCCCTTACCCAGAGACTTTGGTTTCATCCTGGCCACCTGTCCACAGCCTGAACGCGACAAGGACGGTCAGCATGATGGAGAGGCGCAAACTGTGGCCTCTTTGCGACGGCGTCTTGAAGAGTGGGCCGACGGTACCAAGCAGCGGAAGTCGCTTGACTGTTCACACGATATCTTCACTCCGCTGCGCTCCGTTCAGAATGACGAGCAACGCGTTTAGACCTCAACAGTTTTCAGAACTATTGAGGTCTTCCACCCTTTCTTCGTAAATCGTATTTCGTATCTCTATTCCCACGGAATTGGACTGACGTCATCGTGATCGAGCACCCGCCGGTCGAGGCGGTCGATGCGCATGATCAGCCGGCAGGCCGGGTCCGGGCACACCACCCGACTGTCGGTTTCCATCCAGTCGGCCGGGTGGTTGAGCCGCTGCTTGGCCGGCAGCAAAGGAATCGCCGCCTGCAGGGCATACAGGCAGAAATCAGCCCCATCCGGTAGCGAAATCTTCCCCCCGCGCATAAAAAAGTGATCTCCCACAGCCATATTGCAGGTGCAGTGCCCCTCAATCGCTTCCACTTCAATTTTTAAATCGTACAGCTCAAACTGGTCGTCTCGTAATTCCTGGTTGCTCATTTTTTATAACACTCAATCCTGATGAATAAATTCATCAGCCAAAAACGAAAACGCGATAAATAAATCCGTGCCATCCGCGGCTATTTTTCCAACCCATACTCACGCAAGATCGGCAGCACTTCTTCACCCAGCAGCCGCAGCCCGCTAACGGCCGAAAAGCCGTGCGGGGTGCCGAACTCAACCCGCTGAACCCCCGCTTCAAACAGCCGGATCGCCTGTTCAGCCACCTGCTGGGGCGTGCCGCAGAAAGCCAGCCGGTCGAGCAGCTCATCGGAAATCAGCCGGCCGACCTGTTCAAAATCAAACACGGCCGACGCTTCGTCAATGCGACGCATCAGCTCCGGCTCGATCCCCAACGTCCGGTCAATTTTGGCGATGATCGACAGATAGAGGGCCGCCTCCCGCCGCGCCAGCTGCCGTGCGGCCGGTCCATCTTTATCCACCACAGTCACCGCGCCAGCCACAATGCCAATCGTCTCCCGCGGGTTGCTGGCCCGCCGGGGCGCGTCGTCGATCGCCCGCCTTATTTGCGGGATGACGGCCGGATTGGCGGTGCCGCCTAATTTAATCTCGCTGATCTCTTCGATACACGCCTGGATCGTTTTGACACCCCAGGACCCCAGCAAAAACGGCACATCCGGTCGTAAAATTTGCCAGCGCAGTGCCTCTCCACCGGCCAGAGGAAAAATTTCGGCCGCAAACGGCTCCTTCGACTGGGAAAGCAAATGGCGAACGCACCCCAGCGCCTCGCGCAAAGCGGTCACCGCTCGCTGCGGATAGACCCCCACGTAATCAAGCCAGCCGCCCCGCGCCATCCCCAAATACGCCCGTCCCCGAGAAGCTTCATCGATTAAAGCGATATTGCCGGCGATGTTGATCGGGTGGGAGGTAAATGGGTTGACGGCCGCCACCCCCACCCGGATTTTGCGCGTAGCTCGAGCCATCTCCATCAGGGGGAGCCACGCCGGCTGGTAAAGCATGTCGTTGTAAACAGCCACCCCAGCAAAGCCATACGCTTCAACCGTTTGGGCCAGCTCACCATAAGTGACAAGCGGTTTATCAGTCTGAAAGGCAATGGAAACAGATTTGGAACTCATTTGACTCAAAATTTCACCGCAGATTTTTCCGTTCGATTGACCTAGCAAAAAAAAATCACCGCGGAGATCGCAAAGAACGCTGAGTTTTCTCCATACAAACCTTCTCTCTGCGTCCCCCAAATTTCTGCGGTTAGATATCAGTCAACCACCAGGTGTTCACAGAAATCGTCCGGATTAAGGCTGAGAAAGTGTTTAAAAACACCAGAAAAGCGCTGGCTGAGCTTGTCGAAGCCGAAGCGGCTCTACAAATAGAGCGTGCGGTTTAGAATCGACTCAGCCTTGACACGCTCAGACTCCATCCTTCGACAGGCTCAGGCATCGTCTTCAGCGCGTTATTAAACACACTCTGATGATTTAAGCATATTTTAATCTCTGTCTGCAACAATCTGTTCAAATCCGTGAAATCCGCGGCTAAGAAGGAAATTTTATGCCCCAACCACCAACAAACGTCATCGGCCGGCTGGAAAGCGA
The DNA here is from genome assembly GCA_030065875.1 of Ardenticatenaceae bacterium. Lineage (GTDB taxonomy): Bacteria > Chloroflexota > Anaerolineae > Promineifilales > Promineifilaceae > WTJY01. Next base: position 40,651 of record JASJCR010000030.1, read on the forward strand.
ACGAAATATCTGGGTGGCCACGATCCGGCCGCAAAACGGAAATCCTCATCCCACACGGCCGCACCTCGTGCCGGTTTGGTTCGCCTGGCAAAACGACAAACTTTTTATCTGCATTCAGGGCAACAGCGTCAAGGCCAAAAACCTGCGCCAAAACCCACATATTTCTCTGGCCCTGGAAGACGGCTCAAGCGTCGTCATCTGCGAAGGAGAAGCTAGCGAGATCGCCAAACCCGGTGATGAAGGGGTTCGAGCGATTTTTCAACAAAAATACGATTGGGATATCACCACCGACCACGAATACGACCTGCTGCTGGAAATCATCCCGCAAAAATGGCTGGTCTGGTAATTAATCAATTTTTTGAGCGAGCTCGATTAACGCCTCCTCGGAAATTTCCAGGCCGATGACGCTCAGGGCGATCACATAATTGTTGTCTTTGCGCCACCACAGGCTGCCAAAGTTCCCCTCCAGGAAGATGTACGCTTCGTCACCCACGCCCGCCACCGGCTGGATGTCGACACCCTGCTCAGTGCCGCCCTGTGCCTGAGCTTTGACAAACTCTGTCGCCCACCCTTCTGAGGCGCTGCCGCTGGCCCAGATATTTAGCCCGAGGTTGCCTCCACTTTCCTCCGCTTGCCAAAAACAGGATGAAAACAGGCCGTCTTCGGCATCGCTGCCCGATTCGGTGATAGTTTCACTGGTGTTGGCCGCCGCGCTGACATCCGCCTCTTCCAGCAGGCCGCAGGCGCTTGGAACCGCATCCCCGCTGCCAAAACCGGCCTGGCCGCTGTCGCCACCGCACCCCGCCAGGACCCCCAGTATCGCGCTCAAAATGATAAACGTGTACAGAACCTTCTTCATGTCACCTCTTCCAAAAGTTACTCTCCCATCGGCACCCAGACATTTTTAACCTGCGTGGCCTGACGCAAAAACTCATCCCCGGCCGCCTGCCCCTCATCAAGCCAGTCGATCTGTTGACCATAGGTCACCCAGGTGCGCTTCATGTTGTTAGCGGATAACAGCTCAACCTGCTGGCTGCCCACCGCATCGCCAAAATACCACATGGCGTCCACATCATCGTGGCCGGCCAGGGTTTTGCTTAGATGGTCCCGGCCGCCGGTGACGATATTAATCACCCCACCCGGCAAATCGGAGGTGTCGAGGATTTGATAAAAATCGGTGGCGCTCAGCGGATATTTCTCGGATGGAATCACCACGGTGGTGTTTCCCTTGGCGATGGCCGGGGCCAGCAGGGAGACAAACCCTAGCAGCGGATGTTCATCCGGACAGGAGATGCCGATCACCCCGACCGGCTCGTTCAGAGCCACAACCAGCCCGTAGAGCGTTGTTTCCTGCACCGTTCCACCGTGCTTGTCGGCATAGGCGGCATAGGTAAATAGCCGCGAAATGGCCAGATCAACCTCTTCTTTTGATGACTTGAGCGTCCGGCCGGTCATGCGTCGAATCTGCTGGGCAAATTCATCCGCCCGGGCGGCCAGATTTTCGGCCATGTAAAACAGGATTTGGGCCCGGTTGTGCGGGGTACGATCCGCCCACCCTTTGGCCGCATGAGCCGCTTCTACCGCGTTGCGAATATCCTTGCGGTTGCCGTCGCCAGCCCGGCCGGCGATCTCTCCCTTGGGGTTGACCACCGGGTACATATACGCGCCGTCCGGTCGGGCCTGCTTCCCCCCGATATACATTTTGGCCGTGCGGTCCACCAGCCCGTTGCTGGCCACGGAGCTCCCGCCGCCGGGTCGCCCGTAAACCCGCTCACCCCAATTTTCAACTTCCGGAATTTCCGCCTGAATGCGCTTGTGCCCGGCCGGTTTGACATACTCAAACAGCCCTTCACGCCCCCCTTCCCGACCAAAGCCGCTTTCCCGATACCCACCAAACCCGGAGGCTGCGTCAAACAGATTGGTGCTGTTGATCCACACCGATCCAGCCTTGACCTTGGTGGCCACATCGAGCGCCAAATTGATATTTTCACTCCAAATGCTGGCCGCCAGGCCGTAGCGGGTGTTGTTGGCCAGGGCGATTGCCTCGGCCGGCATGCGGAAGGTCATCCCTACCAGCACCGGGCCAAAAATTTCCTCCTGCACGACGGATGAGGCCGGTTCGACGTTGGTGAGCAGGGTCGGTGGCACAAAAACCCCCTCGCTGGGCATCTCGCACTTGGCCACGTACAGGTCAGCCCCTTCAGCCAGCCCAATTTCAATCCACCGTTCAATCGTTTCTTTTTGACGCTGGTCTACTACCGCTCCCATATCCACATTTTTATCAAGCGAGTGGCCAACGCGCAGGGTGTCCATGCGCCGCTTAAGCTTGTCGTAAAATGCGGCCGAGATATTCTCCTGCACCAGCAGGCGCGATCCGGCGCAGCACACTTCGCCCTGGTTAAACCAGATGGCGTCAACCACCCCTTCGATGGCCGCATCGATGTCGGCGTCATCAAAAACGATAAACGGGGATTTTCCACCCAGTTCAAGGGACAATTTTACGCCGCTGCCGGCCGTGATGCGGCGGATGCTCTTGCCCACCCCCGTTGAGCCGGTAAAGGCCAGCTTATCAAACCCGCCGTGGGCCACAATCGCCTTGCCTACCCCATCCGCACCGGTGACCACGTTGAGTACGCCCGGCGGCAGCCCCGCTTCGGCCGCAATTTCCGCAAACAGCAGGGCGCTCAGCGTCGTGGCTGAAGCCGGTTTAATGACCACCGTATTGCCCATCGCCAGAGCCGGAGCCACTTTCCAGGCCATCATCAGCAGGGGGAAGTTCCAGGGAATAATTTGCCCCACCACCCCTACCGGGCCGTAACCGGGAAGTTCGCGAGCCATCAGCTGCGCCCAGCCGGCGTGATGATAAAAGTGGCGGGCCACCAGCGGAATATCGATGTCGCGCGATTCGCGGATCGTCTTGCCGTTATCCAGGGACTCCACCACCGCCAACAAGCGATGATGTTTTTGAATCCCCCGAGCGATGGCGTACAAAATGCGCGCTCGCTCATGATCGGCGGTTTGGGACCAGCCTTTAAACGCCTTTTTGGCCACCTTATACGCGTTATCCACATCCTCAGCCGTGCCGTTGACTACCTCGGCCATTTTTTCGCCGGTGGCTGGGGCGATGACATCAAAATATTTTGCGTCGCTCGGCTGCAGCCACTGGCCGTTGACAAACATGCCAAAGCGCCGATTGTGATCGTCAAGCCAGGCGTTGGCTGTGGCGGCCGATTCTGGGGCCAGACCATAAGACATCGTATCAAAAATTTCGCGGACCGTCATAACCTTTCTCCAAATTTAGCCGCGGATTGCCCGGATTTTCATTAACCAGAATGGAAATTTGCGAAAATCTGCGTAATCTGCGGACAGTTCACTATCCCAGGGGCATGTATTTGGCCGAAGCGTAGCGGCCGCTGATATGATGCGACACCTGCCGCTCGATATCACCCAGCAGGCTGCTGGCCCCAAAGCGAAACAGCTCCGGGGTCAGCCACCCGTCACCCAATTCCTCTTTCATCAAAATTAACCACGCCAGGGCGTCTTTTGCCGTGCGAATTCCTCCGGCCGGTTTAAACCCGACTTTGAACCCGGTGCGTTCCTGATAGTCGCGGATCGCCCGGCACATGATCAGGCTAAACGGCAGGGTGGCGTTGACCTTGGTTTTTCCGGTGGAGGTTTTGATGAAGTCGGCGCCGGCCATCATACAGACGATGCTGGCCCGATAGACATTGGTCAGGGTGGCCAGCTCACCGGTCTCGATAATCGTTTTGAGGTGGGCGGTATCCCCGCACGCCAGCCGGTAAGCTCTGACGTTGTCGTAAATTTCCTGCCAGTTGCCGGTAAAAACGTGTTCCCGGCCGATGACGATATCGATCTCTCCGGCACCCTCTTCAACCAGTTTTTCAATCCCTTCGACTCGCGGTGGTACAGGGACCTGCCCAGAAGGAAAACCGGGAGAGACCACCGCCACCGGGATATCGGTGCCCTGCAGGGCGGCTACTGCTTCGCGGACGCGGTTGGGGTAAACACAAACCGCCCCCACGGTCAGGTTGACGTCCGCCATGCCCAACGCTTCGAGCTGCTCATGGCGGATAGGGTTGCGTGCCTTGGCGCAGAGACGCACCACTCGACCGGCCGTGTCGTTCCCTTCCAGGGTCGTTAAATCAATCATCGTCACCGCTTTGAGCAGCCAGGCCACCTGATGTTCTTTTTTGATCGAGCGTCTGGTCGTCAGGGTTTTGGCCCGCCGACCGGCCGCGCTTTTATTGACCTGTGCCTGTCGTACCCAGGCCATATCAAGCTCACTGCCGCTGTTGCGTGGAATTGAGTGGGACATATTTACCTCACAAAACAACTGATCTGTTGTGAAAAGTCAACGAAGAATCGCTAACAAATATCTTAACCGATGATGGACAAAATCGCACCATGTAAATCGTTAGGCAAATAAAAAACCGCGTGGTGGTGGCCACCAGACGCAGTTTAAAAGATCTGCCCCCTCAAGCTGAAGGGGCAGATTACCGCTCAAACGGTTCGCAGGCACCCTTTCACAATTGAATGGGCATTTGCTCCGCCTTAAAATTAATTTTGCATCGCCACTTTTGATTCATCCGGCCGGGCCATGCGCTCCAGATAGGACGCCACCAGATAAAACGCGGCCGGGACCGTTAAAATTGCAATCCATGGCCCGCGGGGGAAACTCCCGCTTTCAATATAATTCCAGATGTAAAAAGCAACAAAACTACCGACAGCCAACCAGCCGCCGATTCTTTCCCAACGCCAGGCCAGGAACAGGCCAGTCAACAGGCCAACGGGGAAAAACAACACGCCAATCCACTCTGTGCCGGTGGGCAGCATACCGGGTTCAGCCAGCGTTTCTCCAATGACAAACGCCAAAACAAAAGCTAAAACCAGCAGGGATAAATTCCGTGCGGTCCACCGAAAAATCCAAATCGTATTTTTCATGATTCACCTCCGTAATGAAAGTGTGACGCACTCATTCATAATTCCATCATAAAAAAGAAAGACCCATCAAAGAAGTGTACTTTGTCACGATTCTCCAATGCGCTTTGGTGAATTTTTGCCTAAAACAATTTGAAACTCGCTAATAGTTAAAACATTTGACTCACACATATTTATGTGTAAAACTTTGTGTATGGCAACAAACTTAAATATCGATCCTGAACTTCTCGAAGAGGCATTAAAAATTGGGGGGCTGCGCACAAAACGGGAAACCGTGAATCAAGCGCTGGATGAATTTATCAAAAGGCGCAAGCGACAGCAGCTTCTGCTTCTAGAGAAAAAAATCGAATATCACACCGATTACGATTACAAAGAAGCGCGGAGAAAACGATGAAGGTGGCTGTTGACACATCGGTATTTTCTCTATTTCTGCGCCGAAACACCGAATCGGTTTCCGGGAACCCTCACGTGAAGCTGTTCCGCGACTTGTTTGAGCGCGACCAGATCGCCTTATTGGGCGTCGTCTATCAGGAACTGCTCTCTGGAATTCGCCATCAATCTCAATTTGATCGCCTCAACGAAGGGTTGCTCGGCTTTGATATCATTCTCGCCACGGTCGACGACCACTTTCTGGCCGCAGAAATATTCAACAGCTGTCGACAAAGCGGGATTCAGGGATCCAGCGCTGATTTCTTAATTTGTGCCATGACAATCAATCGAGGTTACAGTTTGCTCACCACGGACCAGGATTTTGAGCACTATGCACAGGTCATTAATCTTGACTTAATCCAGCCCTTATAAACGACACATTAACTCAAGTTTAGACCTTATGAGGGACCGAATATTGAAAATTTACAAATAAAAACACATACAAACCATCCTCCCAAACAAGCCCGTCATCCTGGCCCCCGTCTTCACGGGGGTAAACTATGGCGGGGATCCACCAGTAGCCATTCAATGGATTTCCGCTTTCGCGGGAATGACGACTGGTTTGCAGATAGCACCAAGAAAAAAACAGGCGCGATTCTCCTGTCATTCAGAACGGAGCGCAGCGAAGTGAAGAATCTCGCCAAGTCCCAGTCAGAGAGGGCCGAATTGAAGAGGGTAAAGCGTTGTTCTAGCCACATACAACTTCATGCCAGTTGACGGGATCCTTCGCTCCGCTCAGGATGACAGGTAGACCGCGAAAGATGAACCTGTTTATCGTAATCATTTAATTTATAAATCCCCATTATTCATCGGGAAGAAAAGGCAGCAGCTTGGCTTACGTGTTTAATATGGAATGGTGCAACAAATCTAATACTTGAAGAGTATAATTTCATGTCATCATTGTGACGTTTTTCACATTTACAGTATGGCAGCATCATTGCTGACTAATTCCCTACAACAGAAATGTCACAAAACCGTAAAGGGTGGTGTTATGAAGTAAAGAACCTCTTCCTCTTCCACATTTAATGCTCAACACACACAAAGGAAGGGGTATTTATTTGTAAAAAGCAGGTGACAGGCTGACCATAACCTTCACAACACGCCAAAAACAGATTTAACCTTTCAAAATTTCCGCTATGAATGAACCAATTATCTCCGTGGACAACATCCACAAATCTTACTTAATGGGTAAAGACGCCGTGCCGGCCCTGCGCGGGGTGTCGCTAGATATTCAACAGGGCGATTTTGTCTGTCTAATGGGGCCCAGCGGTTCCGGGAAAACCACGCTGCTCAACATCATTGGCGGGCTTGACGAACCAAGCCGCGGCCATATCGTCATTGGTGGTGAAAACCTCGTTGCCCTGAGTGAAGATGAACTGGCCCGGCTGCGCTTACACCAGATGGGCTTCATTTTTCAGAATTACAATTTGCTGGCTAACTTTACCGCCTTTGAAAATGTCGAAGCTCCCATGGTTCTGGCCAGGGTCGGCCGCAAAGAGCGTAAAGAGCGGTCGACCGCCCTCCTGGAAAAGGTGGGGCTGGGAGATCGCGGGCACCACTATCCCAGCGAACTTTCCGGAGGGCAGCAGCAGCGGGTGGCCATCGCCCGCGCCCTGGCCAATGACCCGCCAATCCTCATCGGGGATGAAATGACCGGTGACCTGGACAGTGAAACCGGGTTCGCCATCATGCGCCTGATTCAGGAACTTAATGAAGACGGGATGACGATCGTGTTTGTCACCCACGATCCGCGCATGGCCACCTTTGCCGGAAAAGTGGTTAATCTGCGAGATGGCAAACTCCTAAATGAGCTGCCGGCCGATGAAATCTCCCAAATGGAGATGGTCGCCCATGATTCTTAATTACGTTCTCAAAAATTTTAAACGACGCAAGGTTCGCACCATTTTGATGGTGCTTTCTTTGATGGTGAGCACCGGTCTGATTGTGGCCATGAGCGCCACGGTGGAAACGGTGCGCCGCTCAAATGTCGATCTCTTATCTTCTTCGATCGGCCGCTATGATCTCTCGGTTACCAAAAAAGATACCAGTGCTGATCCCTTTGTCGATATTAATCGCACCGCCCCAGCCCTGACGGGGGCTGATCCTCTAATCGTTGATGTTTTTCCTCGCCTGGTTTCCGACGTCGATTTGTCGGCGAACGGCGAGACTGCGACGGCCACGATGATCGCCCGTAAACCGGAAGAGACGGTTGGGCAAATCGATGTCGTTTCCGGCACCCTCTCTTTTGAAAACAACGGTATGGCCCTTTTTGAGTCAACAGCTGAGGCGTTTGGCGTTGATATTGGCGATGAAATTGATGTGGCCTACAGTTTTCCCCGGCCGCGCGTCGAGGGGGAAGCGACCGTTGTTGGCATCAGCCAGCGACAGGTTGTCGGCCGCTTTCCGGTCAATGCCATCATTCGTCAAACAGGGGTGGTGGGGCTGCAGGTCAGTGATGGCCTGATCATGGATTTTGACCAGGTTCAAAGCTGGCTCGGTTTAACCGGCCGGGCCGGATCGCTGATTGGCCTGGTCGAACCGGAGCTGTACGAAGCCGGCAACGCCGAACAGGCGGCGTTAACGGTTCGCGAGGTAGTAGTCAACGTCCAAAATACATTGGGCGAAGATTTTAACTATTCGCTTGACAAAGCAGCGATTCTCGACCAGTCATCTGAAGCATTTCTCGTATTGCAGGCACTGATCAACACCTATGGCCTGATGGCCTTCGGGGTCGTGGGACTGCTGATCCATACCCTGGTGATGACCAACGTGCAGGAACAGCGGCGCGAAATGGCGGTGCTGCGGATTTTAGGCAGCCAGCGCAACCTCCTTTTTGCGATGGTGATGGTTGAAGTCGCGGTAATCGGTCTGATCGGGGTGGCCTTCGGCATCGTACTCGGGCAAATTTTGACGCAGTATGCCGTCATCCCCTTTATCGAATATCAAATGTCTCAAGCGGGGCTCAACGTGACCATTCAGCCGGCCGTCAGCCTGGCCGTTATTTTGCCGGCCGTCATCTCCGCCTTTGCCGTCCTGTTTGTCAGCGCCCTCAAACCGGCTCAGGATGCCTCAAAAACCAAGGTGATGTACGCCATTAATCCCGGCGTGGCCGACAATATCCAGCTAGAAGATTTGGAAGAGCTTCGCGTCCAGCGACCCAACCTGCGCTTCTTTGTCATCGGGCTGGTGATGATGTTTACGGTGACGCTGGTGTTGGGGCTCGATATCGTCTCTACTTTGGGCAATCCCTCGCTGGAAGCCACGATCTTTTTGCTGGCAATATTGCTCATGGTCCTGGGATTGGGATTGGTCTTTTTAATCATCACCCGGCCGCTGGAACGGCTGGTGCTCTTAATAACCGGTCTCTTTTCTCCTCGATTAACCTATTTTGCCCGGCGCAACGTCGGCCGCAGCAACAAGCGCAACGCTCTTATTTCGCTGCTGGTCTTGTTTTCCGGCGTACTTCCCAGTTTCCTGGCCACCCAAAACGCCATCGACACCGCCAATATCGAAACCGACGTCAAGCTCGATATGGGTGCGCCCATCGAGCTGATCGTCTTTACTCGTTTTTCAGAGCCGGAGTTGGCTTCCCTCGACTGGCTCCAACCTTCTTTCCTGCAGTCTGATTTGGGGCAGGTTGAGGGGGTCGAGCGCACGGTAGGCTTAACCCATGAATATACGGCCGGAATCAGCGACGCCGTGGATATGCGCAGCGGATCCGTTGATCTTCAGGGGGTTGTTGGCGATCTCAACGAGGTGCTTTTTGGTGAGATGATCATTTTTACGGCCGGGGATGAAAGCGCTTTGACCCGCATCCAAACCGAAGATCAGGCGATTATCATCAGTGAAGGGTTGGCCAACCATTTGGCCGTACCGTTAGGCGGTACCATCAAGCTGCGCGGTGAAGGGCTCGATCATCTGGAAGAGTTTACGGTGATCGGCATCGTGCGCCGCCTGCCCGGTTTTGACAACTTTGGCCGGATCCGGTCGCAGGCGCAAAATGGCAGCACCGCGTTTGTCTCTCTCGATGCCTTCCACCGGATGTCGACCAACCCCAAAGTGGCCCTGCCTGATGCCAACGATCCGGTCCTCGATCGGGTGCTGGCCACCGTTTCACCAGGGGCTGACGTCAACGATGTGGATTCCGCCCTCCGCGGCGAGTACGGCTTTCGCAATCGGATCTTTACCCGGGTCGCCGAAGTGCGCCTGCAGCAGGCCCAGGATGAGCGGCTGCAAACCCAGCTCTTTTTAATTGTCTTAACCCTGATCAGCTTTACCACGGCCGTCTTTGGGGTTTTTGCCGTCATTTACGTCACCATATATTCCCGCCGTCTGGAAATCGGCATGATGAAGGCGGTTGGCAGCCGCAAATGGGAGTTGACCGGTATGTTGATTGTCGAATCAATCGCCATGACGGTCAGCGCCGCGCTGGCCGGGGTCGTTGCCGGGGCGGTAATGGGTTATACGTTCGCCTACATCAATAATGTAACCTCCCAACGGCCGATGATTTTTGCGGTTGACACCACCGTGATGCCCTTTGTGTTGATCATGGTGGTCATCGCCAGCATCATCGGCACCGTTTTTTCAGCCCGCCGCATCGTCAAGTATAAGGCGATTGAAATTTTGCGGATGTAGTGGAAATGGGAAAATGGTTTAGGGAATAGGGTAAAGGGTGTAAGGAATTAATAGTGCAAAGTATCAAGTTTAGAGAGTACGGGATCATCTTCTTTATACTTTTTACTTTGCACTCCAATTTTGAAAAAGTGAAATTAGGTATGTTGAAATCAGCAAAATTATTGTGGATTATCGTTATTTTTTCCGGTTTGGTGTTGATGGGATGTGCCCAGGGTGGGGCCGTCGCCGAAAATGATCAGGCCGATCTTGAAAGTGCGGCGGTAGAGAGTGACGGCGGTGACGTCGCTCAGGATGAAAACGAACCAGAAAATGAACCGGTGTTCAGCCAGCCCAGTTTGACAATTTTGGCGGATGGGGAAATTCGCAACGGCCGGCCAGCCCTCCCCCTTGGCTTTGAAACCTCTGGCAAGCTCATTACCCTCAACGTGCAGCCTGGAGATACGGTAGCTGAGGGGGACGTGATCGCCGTTTTAGAAGACGACGCGCTGCGCGATTCGGTGACATCCGCCGAGTTAAGGCTCACCCAATCGCAAAACAGCCTGTCGCAGGCTGAGGCTGAGCTGGACCGGCTCCTCACCTGGGAACCGGACGAAAGCGCCATCGCGATCGCCGAAGCCAACATCGCCTCGGCGGAAACCAATGTGGCCAACGCCCGCTCGCAGGATGCAGCGTCCGGCAGCAGTCTGACTCAAGCCCAAATCTCCATCGATCAGGCGGAACGGGAATTGGCTGACGCTCAGGAAGATTACGACAACGCCTTTTCACCCGGCCGGGAGTGGGAAGTTTTTTATGACGAGCCGATATGCGATCCCGGTGAACCGGAACCGTGTTTTGGCATTACCTGGGCAGAACGGATTAAAAACGATCGGGATTTTGCCACGGTTCGTTTACAAAACGCCCAGGATCAGCTGCGGATCGCCGAGGCCAACTACTCGGTTGAAGCGGCACGGGTCAGCGGCAACTCGGCCGTAAACGCCCAGGCGTCACTGGTGGCCTCCCAGCAGGAGCTGGAGCGCGCTCTCAAGGGACCAACCGATGCCGAAATAGCGGCGGCCGAACTCAACGTGGAGCAGGCGGAACTGGTGCTTGAGCAGGATCAATTTTCACTCGAACAGGCGCAGGAGGCCCTGTCCCAGGCCGAGCTCATCGCCCCCTGGGACGGCACCGTTTTGGCGGTTGACGTAACCACCGGGGCGTTTATCGCGGCCGGATCACCGGTAGTGACTCTGCTGGATACCAACCGCATGGAATTTCACACCACCAATTTGAGCGAGCGCGATTTAGCCCAGGTAGAAATTGGTCAGGCGGCTGAAGTTACCCTCAAAAGTTATCCAAACGACCCGATCAACGGAACGGTTATGCGCATTGGGCTGCAGGCCAGCGGCGTCATCGGCGATGCGGCCGTATTTCCCGTGGTCATTGCCGTTGAATCCGGAGAGCAAATTGTGCGCACCGGCATGACCGGCCAGGCGGAAATTCTTCGAGACAATTAAAAGAATGACGGCGCGGAACACACCTCATTTCGGCTGAATGGTGACAAATATAACCCCTGCGCCTAAACATCACACACTACTAAAAAAACCGCAAAGTTCCTATCATGGTACCAGGTGGATTTAACCTGATCGCACGATCGGTTGAGCCCATCAAATCCCTACTTAAAATTCCTATTTTGGAGGTACCATGAGCGAACATCTCAATCCTTTTGAAATTGCCCAGCGTCAACTAGATGACGCGGCCCAAATTTTGCAGCTTGATCCGGAAATTCACAGCTATTTGCGCGAACCGATGCGCGAATTTCATTTCACCATTCCGGTGCGTATGGACAACGGCCGCACAAAAGTTTTTCGCGGCTATCGAGTCCAATACAATGATGCTCGGGGCCCGGGCAAAGGTGGGATTCGCTTTCATCCCGATGAAACAATCGACACGGTGCGGGCTCTAGCCGCCTGGATGACCTGGAAAACAGCCGTCGTCGATATTCCCTTAGGCGGCGCCAAAGGCGGCGTCATTTGTGACCCTCGCGAGCTGACCCAAACTGAGTTGGAGCGTCTGAGTCGAGGATATATGCGTCAGGTGGCTAAAATCGTGGGTATAACCAAAGACGTACCGGCTCCCGATGTTTACACCAATCCTCAAATTATGGCCTGGATGATGGATGAATTTGAAACGATTACCGGCCGGCATGAGCCAGGCATGATCACCGGTAAACCACTGGAGCTTGGTGGCTCGGCCGGCCGGGGTGATGCTACCGCCCGCGGCGGCATTTTTGTGCTGCGCGCGGCCGCGGAAACCCTCGGTCTCGAGCTGCAGGGCGCTACGGCGGCGGTTCAGGGGTATGGCAACGCCGGCAGCTTTGCTCATATTCTGGCCAACGAGATCCTGGGGCTAAAAGTGGTCGCGGCCAGCGATTCCCGCGGTGGCGTGTACAATCCGGCCGGTCTGGATGCCGCGGCGCTGGCGGCACACAAGCAGCAAACCCGGTCGGTGGTGGGCTTCCCCGGTGCGGAAACCATCTCCAATGGCGAACTGCTTGAACTCGACGTCACCGTTCTCTTCCCCAGTGCCCTGGAAAATGTCATTACCCAGCGCAACGCCGGCAACATCAAAGCGCGTCTGATCGCTGAACTGGCCAACGGCCCGACCACGCCAGAGGCTGACGCCATTCTCCACGACAAAGGCATTTACGTGCTGCCCGACTTTTTGTGTAACGCCGGTGGCGTGACCGTTTCTTACTTTGAAATGGTGCAAAATGCCTACCAATTTTACTGGACCGAAAAAATGGTTCACGAAAGACTGGACGAAATCATGACGCGGGCTTATTATGCGGTACACCAGGCAGCCCAGGAAAATCAGGTGAACAACCGTATTGCGGCTTACCTGGTCGCCGTTGCGCGCGTGGCCCAGGCGGTGCGGGCCCGGGGTTGGGTTTAAGTTAGCACCTCGATAAACCAGGAGGATGATATGGCATATTCAATTCAACCGGTTGATTATTATTTTGCCACGGTGGCCGATGAACCGGGTGAAGCTTACAAACTGCTGTCGATTTTGAGGGAGTTGGGCATCGACCTGCTGGCCTTCACGGCCGTCCCGGTCGGCATGCATCACACCCAGCTCGCCCTGTTTCCGGACGACAGCCCGGCTCTGGTGCACGAAGCCAAACAGGCCGGGTTGAATCTCGAAGGTCCACACCAGGCGATTATGGTCCAGGGTGACGACGAGCTGGGGGCATTGGCCGATATTCACTGGAAGCTGTTTGAAGCCAACGTCAATGTTTATGCGTCCAGCGGCCTGGCCGACGGCAAAGGCACCTATGGCTATATCATCTATGTCCGCCCGGACGAATTTGACCGAGCGGTTGTGGCCCTGGAGTTGTAATTTGATTGGTAGGGCCGAGAATTATTTCGGCCCTACACCAAAAATCTCATATCTCCGGCATCCTCACTGCTGCCAGAGAGGGGGAAGGGCTTGAATCTGGCTCCAGCCTTCCCCTTCAGCCACCTTTTCCACAGTTAAATTTGTGAAATAATCGTCGAGCACGGCCGCACGCTCCATCGCCAGGGGCGGCCGGCAGTAATCCTCTTCTTCCCACACAATCCACCCGTCTTCCGCCTGACGGGCGTTTTTTAGGGAGTAATCCAGCGCCGAGCCAAACGGCCGCATGGGGAAGATCTCCCCTCGCTCCAGCCGCTGCCGCAGTTCTTCCAGCTTGTCTGGGACCGGCTGCGCCTTGACCAAATAATGAGCCATGCTGTTTCTCCTTATCTTGAAGATGGTTCTTCTTCAGCCGATAGTACTTCCTCACGCGGGTTACCGTAGCTCGGCCGGCTTTCTTGACGCACGATTTCCCAATCCTGCCCACGATACGCCTTCATCGTGTAAGCGATTTGCTCATCAAAAGCAGCGGGATTAAATGAATAGATGAGAGGTCGCATTTCGACATGCCAACCGGCAAGATGGGGCGAATTAATCAGGGCATCCCGTTCCGCCTCATTTTCGACAAAAAACAGCATTACGCCACCCGGTACACCGAGAAAATGATCGTGCCAGAGGATGAGTGGAAGGTTTTGATCGGCAGACATGGCGTTAATCGCCTGATTTGCATCCGGCGGCTTTGTGCCTTCCGGGGCGAGTGCATACACAAGGACACAGCGTGGTTTGCGAAATTTCATTCGTTCTTCTCATTCATAATATCATCGTCGTTACATGTTGTATTTGATCGGCCGCGGCCAGCGGTGATTGCCACACCAACGTGGGCTCGTCAGCCAGCGGCCGCCACGTTTGCGCCCCGTCTCGGGAAACAAAGACGCCGGTAGGGGTGCCGGCCAGCTCCAAATCGGACACGTCCGGGTGAAAAGCCAGCCAGCGAATGGCCCGATCGGTTAGACCGGTGCTGCTTTCCAGCCAGGTTCGGCCTAAATCATCCGAGCGCCAGACTCCGTTTTCGGTCCCGACCAAAATCACCCCTTCCCGGGCAATTACGCTAGTGACGGATGTTCCAGACAGCGCCTTGTGCCATTTCCGGCCGTCGATTTGGCTGATGATCAGCCCGTCGGCCGTGGCAATTAATAGTGGTTTTTCCTGATCTTTCAACATTTTATTCTTAAGTGCTGGATCTCATAAATAAATTTAGCCGCAGATGGCACGGATTTCCCCAGATTAAAGAGATAAATCGGTGATTATCCGCGAAATCCGCGGCTGATTTCTAAACATCTCAGGGCAAAATTAGATGCAGATCGCCAAATTCGTGCCACAAATAACGTTCAGACAGCGCTTCAGCATACGTCACCTTGAGGTGATCATACCCGCTGAGGGCGGCCAGCATCGCCAGGTGGGTGGCTCGCGGCTCGTGCAGACCGGTCAACAAGCCATCCACTGCTCGCAGTTCCTTATCCGGCGTGACAATTAATTTTGTCCACCCTTCTCCGGCCGTCACCACCCCTTGCCCATCGGTGACGGTTTCCAGCGCGCGCACGGCCGTGGTCCCGACAGCGATCACCCGCCGCTTTTGGGTCCGCGCCAAA
>JASJCR010000028.1 GCA_030065875.1 Ardenticatenaceae bacterium
ATCTCGGCTATGCGTCAGGAGTTTGGCGGGTGGTTTATCACGGCACAGATCGGCTTTACTCTGGCGCTGGCCTGGATCGCCGCCGTTCTCGTTTATCAGATCGGCACTGCGCTCTTCGTTTAAGTAGTCAGCAAAAATAAGTAGTCAGCAAAAAGTTTTGCATTTAAAAATCCGCAGATTACGCAGATGGCCGCAGATTTTTCCCTGTAATCTGCGAACCTACGGTTCTGCGCTGCGCGCTCTGTGGACAAATTATTTTTTGAATATTTCTTGCATGTCACTTAAGTAGTTTGCAAAAAGAGTTGTTAAAAAAAGCCACGGATTAACACGGATTTTCACAGATTTCTGTCTCTAATCTGCGAAAATCTGCGAACCTTTGGTTCACCCCTACGGGGTCTGCGGACGATTTTCACGCGCTTTAATTATTTGTGAGACGAACCACTTAAATGGCGTCTGAAAGTTGAGCATAGAACGAGAGAAATTCGGGCACAACCACTCGCCAGTCGTACCGGGCGGCAAATTCCCGGCCGGAGGCGCTCAACCCCTGGCGCGCTGCCTCGTCATCCAGCAGCCGCAATATTTCCGAGGCAAATTCAGGTGGACGATCGGCCAAAATGAGATGGCTGCTGTCGCTAAAATTAAACCCTTCAGCTCCGGCGCGGGTGGCGACCACCGCTTTTTGGGAAGCAAGCGCCTCGAGCAGCTTGAGCCGGGTGCCGCTCCCCATGCGCAGGGGCAAAATTACGACCCTGGCTCCGGCCAAGTAGGGAGGAATTTCGGGGACAAACCCGGTTAGGGTTACGTTTGACCCGGCCTGCCTGGCGGCTGATTGCACCAGCGGGTGAGGCTGCTGACCGACGATGGCCAGGGACGTTTGCGGCCGTTTTTGCTCGATAAGGGGCCAAATCTCGCGTAAAAACCAGACGATGCCGTCTACATTGGGCCGATAATCCATTTTTCCGGTAAAAAGCAGATCATACTGGGGATCTGAGGGCTCCGGTTGGACCCGATATTGGTTGATGTCGATGGTGTTGGGGATCACTTTAACCGGCCGTTTTACATGGGGGGCCAGCCGAGAGATGGTGTCCGCATCAGCCTGACTAACGGCAACCACCCCATCCGCCTGGTGGCAAATCCAGCGTTCAAAGCGGCGAAGTTTGGCCACCTGTATCAGCGAATAGGCGGCGGCCGGCCAGCGGCGGGGCACTTTCAGATCGGTTAAGAAGGTGCGCCACTGTAAATCGGTTTCGGCGTTGTGATTGTCAAAGATGATTTTGGCCTGCGGCTGGTGTTGGCGGATGAGCGGCAGGGAGCGGGCCAGCTCAATCCCTTCGATTTGCACGATATCAAACGGATGGCGGAGCATTTCTTCGAGCCGATCAAAATAAGACGGGGTGTGCAGCCGGTGGCCCATATCGGGGAAGGGGCTCAGCAGCATATCTCGCAGGCGGCGGCTGGTTGATCGGTGAGGTAGGGGCACAAAGGTGAAATTTTCGCATAGCGAATCTAGTTGGCCTTGATCCTCTGTTGTTGGCTTGGCGGCGGCAAAGGAGAGCAGAGAAACCTTATTTTTTTCAGCCAGCCCGCGCAGGATGTGATAGTTACGCAGGCTGGCTCCCTGCGTAGGCGGGTAGGGCAGGGCGGGCGTGAGCAAAAGGATACGCTGATTTTTCATAAGACCTGCCGGTATATTTGCAGCGTTTTTTTGGCGGCCGTCGACCAGGAAAACGTGCGGGCGTGGGCATGGCCACGGTTGATCATTTCCTGGCGCAGCGGCCGATCGCTCAGCACCTGATGCAGGGTTTCGGCCCATTGTTCAGGATTTTCCGGAGGCAGGATTTTTCCAGCATTGGCCGCAATTTCAGGCAGCGAGCCCCGATCGCTGACGACAATCGGACAGCCACAGTTGAGCGCCTCCAGGGCTGGTAGGCCAAATCCTTCGTAGTGGGAGGGGGTGACCAACACCCCGGCCGCATGGTAGAGGTGGGCCAGCGGCTTATCAAAAACACCGCTTAAGCGACGAATAAACGGCTTGATTTTGAATTGGTCGATCGAGGCATAAATCTCTTCAGTGAGCCAGCCATCACGGCCGACCAGAACAAGAGGCACGTCAACCCCATATTCCTGGCGCAGCAGACGATATGCTTCAAATAAGAGGGGATAATTTTTGCGCGGTTCAACTGTCCCGACCGCCAGAATAAAACCGCGCTTTAACTGGTGTTTTTGCAGCGTCTCATCAATTTCCTCTTCGCTATATTTTTGGCGATAGACATCATTAACAGATAAATAAACCGTGGTGACTTTTTCAGCCGGCACGCCGAGCATCTCGATCAAATCCTGGCGGGTTTTTTCGCTGTCGGCCGATATGTGATCGGCCGTCCTGACCGCCCACTGGATTTGATCGCGATAGTAACGAAGCGATTCTGCGGTTAAAAATTGGGGGAAATAAAGAAAATTGAGGTCGTGAACGGTGATAATTTTGCGCCGGCCGCCCAAGCGCGGCGGGATGAAGTCCGGGCTGTGGATGATATCTGCCCGTCGCAGCAGCAGTTCTAAACTCAGCGTAACCCCTTCCCAGCGGTGATGGCAAGGGGTAAAGGCATTGACTCGCTTAAAATTGCCCTGTTTGGGGGTGTAATCGGCCGGATCCTTGCCCATGTGCAAGATTTGATAGGTTGATTCGCGATCAATTTTTGCTAGAGCTTCGATGAGGTGAAGGGTGTATTGGCTAATGCCCCCTCGTTGATAAAAGGGCAGCCGACTGTCGATGATGATGTGCATGAGGGGTATATTTTACGGAAAAAAGGAGGGAAAGACCACAGACCACAGACCACAGACGACAGAGTCGTGATGATGATAATCGATTCGTTGGATGGCAGTCTGTGACCTGTTGTCTGAAGTCTGAAGTCTGAAGTCTGTTGTCTGCCAAGTTTTTTCTAAGCCCATATGACACCTGTCCCATGAAACGTTATAATGCACGACTAGTTTACCGCAGCTGGTAACGGAGAAAGAGTATGACCCAAGCAAGCAAAGGCGCGGTGCAGCGCCACGAATTGGAAGAGTTAGCCGCTCGCGTTGCGTATCTTGACGAGGATAGACGAAAAACAGCCCGACTTTTGGGTACGTTAGAGCAAAAATTAGCGGAACAAGAGCAAACAATCGCCAGCCGGGAGCAGCGCATTAAAGATTTGGAAGCGCGTCTGGCTGAGGCTACTTTCGCTTTAAACCGCGCTTCGGTAATTGATGCCACTTTGGATCAGTTTAAAGACGAAATCGTGATTATGACTGAGCAGTACGACAGTCGCCACACGCGGGAAATCAAAGAAATTGAGCGCCTGCGCCGGGCGGAATATGAATCGGTCCAGCGCGATTTGGCCCAGCTGCGAAAGGAGCAGCCCGCATATAAACGTCTTTTTGATGATATGGAACTGCGCCAGGCGGAAGAATCTCGGCTGGCGACGATGATTGGCAAATTGCAAACGCGGGTTTCGGCCGTAGACAATCGCATCGAATCATGGGATCGCGAGATCTCGTTTGTCACGGCGAACGATCAGCAGCGAGCTAAAGCTCTAACCGGCCTCGAAGGTGAAATTTTGGAGTATAAGCGCAAGCTGGAGGCCGGTCAGGGGCGTGTCGAAACGCTGGCCCATACCATTTTGCGAGCCGAGCAAGAGGCGCAAAACTTTAACCAAATGTACGGTGAGCTCCAGCAAATGGTTAAGAGCTGGGTTGACCAGGTTCAACTCGGGGAATTTGAACGAAATCAGCGAATTAATAAATACAACGAGGTGATCGAATCTTATAAAGAATCGATGGCCCAGTACGCCCGAGAGTGGTCGACCTTTGTCGAGCAAAATAACGCCGCGCGCATGGCGGTGCAAACGATTAATGATTGGCAGCAGCAGCTTGAACAGCAGCAGCGGGAAATGTCGGAGCTGTCGCGGGTGGAAATTAATCGAATGCAGGTTCGCTGGGACAATTTCCTGGCCGATATCGAAAAGCGGTGGCGAACATTTGAAGTGGAGCAGGAGCAGAAGCTGGCTGAAGGGCTCCGGCGAGACAAATCGATCGAAGAGCAGATTTTTGACCTTCAGGAACAGCTCAAATCATTGATTTCCGAAAAAGAATCTTTATGGCGGGTGAATTCCGCCCAGCTGGATGCGATCAAGCAGCTGCCGCGAATTTGGCTGGAGGAGGTTGAAAAAGCGCGTTCCCGCGATCCAAACCGCCGGCGGGAGCCATCGCTGGTTCAGGTTGAAGACGATTTGCTTTAAAATGCTATGTATGTCATTGGAACAGCGGGCCACGTAGACCACGGCAAATCAACCCTGGTGAGGGCGTTAACCGGGATCGATCCGGATCGGCTGCGAGAAGAGAAGCAGCGGGAAATGACCATCGATTTGGGATTTGCCTGGTTGACGCTAGACGGGGTCGAGGGGGAGGTGGGTCTTGTTGACGTGCCCGGTCACCGTGACTTCATCGAAAATATGCTGGCCGGGGTTGGAGGAATTGACCTGGCGATGTTGGTCATCGCTGCTGATGAGGGGATGATGCCGCAATCTCAGGAGCATCTAGCGATTTTAGATTTGCTGCAGGTCAAAAGCGGTTTGGTTGCCCTCACCAAAATTGATCTTGTTGAAGACGACGAGTGGATTGATCTGGTAACCCTGGAAATCAGCGAAGCGCTTGAGGGGACCGTTTTGGAAGGGGCACCGATTGTGCCGGTTGCTGCTCTGGCCGGTACCGGGTTGGATAAGCTGAAGCAGGAGATTGCGGCCCAGCTGGATCGGGCGGAGAAACGGCCGGACAACGGCCGGGCTCGCTTACCGATTGATCGGGTGTTTTCGCTGACAGGTTTTGGAACCATTGTAACCGGCACCCTGCTGGACGGCCGGTTTTCTGTGGGTCAGACAATTGAAATTTTACCGCAGCAGCTGAAAGGGCGCATTCGCGGGCTGCAAAGCCACAAAACCAAGAAAAACGATGTCGAACCGGGCAGCCGCGTGGCTGTCAACATCACCGGGATCGAAAAAAATGATATTGCTCGCGGCAACGTGCTCGCGGCGGAGGGATCGCTGCGCCCCACTATTTTGATAGATACCGCCTATGATCATTTGGCGGCGGCCGGTCACCCGCTCAAGCACAACGCCACCGTAAAATTGTTTGTGGGGTCAGCTGAAATTTTGGCCCGCACGCGCGTTCTGGGGCAGCGGGAAATTAAGCCCGGTGAGAGCGGTTGGGTCCAATTTGTGATGCAGGAACCAGCGGCCGTCTTGCGCGGGGATCGCTTTATATTGCGGCGGCCGTCACCGCCCGCCACGATTGGCGGCGGCCGCATCCTCGATCCGCATCCCGGCCGCCAACACCGTCGTTTTCGGCCTGAAGTGGTTGAACGGCTCAAAACGCTCGAACAGGGGACCCCTGGCGAGCTTTTGCTGCAGAAGTTGATGCGGGTTGATCCGGTAAACATCAATAAATTTAAGCGGCAGTCCGGTTTGGAAGAAAGTGATTTTCAGCTGGCGCTGGATGAAATCCTGGGGGATCAATCCGCTTTGCGGTTTGAGAACCAGCTTCTCTCAAGCGCCAAATTTCAGCGTTATATCGTGAATGCCCATAACTTGGTGGCCGATTTCCATCAAAAAAACCCGCTTCGTTTGGGTATGTCGCTGGAAGAGGTGCGCAGCCGCGAGGGGATTCCGGCCGCGGTTTTACCGGCCGTGATTGCGGCTACCGATTTGGTTCAGGAGGGCGGCCTCTTGCGCCAGCCGACCCATCAGGTCAAATTTGATCAACCAACTCAGCAAAAAATTGACCGGTTGCTGCAAACAATCGATCGGGCCGGGATCGAGACATTATCGGCCAAGGCGTGTAAGGCGCAGGTTGGAGAGACGGTTTATTTCGCCCTGCTAGATTTAGGGAAGCTCATTCAGGTTGGGGATGATCTCGTTTATCGGCCCGAGGCTTTTCGCAAATACCAGGAACAACTCATTTCGTTTATCGATAAAAAAGGGCAGGTCACGGCCGCGGAAGTTCGCGATTTATGGGGAACGAGCCGCAAATACGCGATCGGATTCCTGGAATATTTCGATCAGAAGAAAATTACGCGTCGGGTGGGGGATCACCGATCGTTAATTGGCTAAGTTCACCAGTTGATCTATCATAAACCGGATATACTGCCAATCAGCTCGGTTGGTCAAGTAGCAAACCATTTTTCAGGCGGGTGAGAGGTCGAAGTGGCAGCAAAAAAGAAAAGAGATGTCGAATCGGAAGCGATGAGCTATCGTCGTCGCTATCAGGGATTGGTGAGCGTACGCAGCAAGGTGCAGGTTCGGGATTCCAAGGCGTTGAGCCTGGTGTATTCGCCGGGTGTTGCTGAACCATGCCTGGAAATTGCCCGAAACCCGGCCCGGTCTTTTGATGTAACCTGCCGGGGAAATTTTGTGGCGATCGTGTCAAATGGGTCGGCCGCCTACGGATTGGGAGACATTGGTCCGGAAGCGATATTGCCCATTCTGGAAAGCAAGGCGGTCATCCTCAAAAACTTTGCCGGGGTAGACGCGTTGCCGATTGCGATCAATGCGGAGCACACCGGTGAGTTTGTCGACGTCGTTTTAAACTTAAGCCCTACTTTTGGGGCGGTTAGCGTTGAAGACGTTTCTTCACCCCGCTGTATTTCGATTACGAGGCGGCTGGCCTATGCCTTAAACATACCGGTGATCAACAACCATCAGGAGGGGATAGCCATCGGCGTGTTGGCCGGATTAATGAATGCGGCCAAAGTGGTGCAGAAAAACCCCACCGAAATGAAAATCGTGATTAACGGGGCGGCCGCGGCCGGATTGGGAACCGCCCTGCTTCTCCATCATTACGGGATCCAGGATGTAATTGTCTGCGACCAGGTTGGCTCAATTTACAATTACCGGCCGCACCACATGAATTGGGGGAAGTGGGAGATCGCCAAAGTCAGTAACCCGCACAGCGAGCAGGGGACGCTGCAAGAGGTGATGCACGACGCGGATGCCTACATCGGGTTTGCCCCGGGCGATATTTCCGCAAAAGACGTTAAACGCATGGCTTCCTCTCCGATTGTTTTTATGTTTCACGAGCCGCTGAACGTTTCACCCAGAGATCTGGAGCTGGCCGGGGCGGCCGTGGTGGCTACCGCTCATTCAACTTATCCGAACCATATGGACGTCACCGCGGTTTTGCCGGGGGTCTTTCGAGGGTTGCTCGACGTGCGGGCTTCGAAATTTTCCGTTCACGCTCAAATCGCGGCCGCTCAGGCGGTGGCTGATGTGGTGACTCCGGAAGAGCTGCATCCTTACTACATTTATCCAAAGGTGATTGATTATCGGGTGGCCCCGGCCGTGGCTGCAGCGGTGGCCAAGGTGATGTTGGAGGACGGGCTGGCCAAACAAAAAGATATAACGCCGGAAGAGATATTTGAAAAAACGCGCCGGTTTGTTTATGAAGGGCATTTACCGGTTCCGCCAAAGAGCGATCGAGAGATGACCCTGGCTGAAGAATCGTTGGATTTGCACGATCGATTTGACGGCGTTTTGGAGATAAAAAGCAATATTCCGGTGAAGGACGAGTTTATCCTGCGTCAATTTTACCTGATGCCGGAGGCGATGGAACCGGCCGAAATTATCGCTCGCGATCGCAGCCAGGTGTTTGAAGTCACCGCTCGCGGGAATTTGGTGGGGGTGGTTTCTGACGGCAGCGCGGTTTTGGGGCTGGGGAATATCGGCAGTCGGGCGGCGCTGCCGGTCATGGAAGGCAAATCCATTCTCTTTCACACCTTTGCCGGCGTCGAGGCGTTTCCGATTTGCCTGAACACGCAGGATGTCGAAGAAATTATTGAGATTGTGAAGCGGATGGAGCCAACTTTTGGGGGAATCAACCTGGAAGATATCAGCGCTCCCCGCTGTTTTGAGATCGAAGAACGATTAAAAGAGATCATGGATATTCCGGTTTTCCATGATGACCAACACGGCACGGCCGTGGTGGCCCTGGCCGGCATCATGAACGCCTGCCGTTTGACCGGTAAGCATCCCAGTCAGCTAAGCGTGGCGGTCAACGGGGCTGGCGCGGCCGGGGTGGCCGTCACCAAACTCCTCCAGGTGTTGGGGATAGAGGATATCGTCATGCTGGACAGCAAGGGGGCGCTGAGCCGGAAAAACAAAGCTCTGCGGGGCATCAAAGCGCGCATGGCTAGAGAAACCAATCCGGATAACCTGGTCGGAAAGCTCGATAAAATTATTCAAAAACGGGATGTATTTATCGGGGTCTCGGTGGCTGGGGTTTTGACCCCCAAAATGGTGAAGAGCATGGCCAAAGATCCGATTATCTTCGCCCTGGCCAACCCGATCCCGGAGATTATGCCGGAGCTAGCTTTTGAGGCGGGCGCATCGGTTGTGGCCACCGGCCGCAGCGACATGCCCAATCAGGTGAACAACTCCCTGGCATTCCCCGGCATTTTTCGCGGTGCTCTCGATACGCGAGTGCCCAAAATCACCGATGAGATGAAGATTGCGGCCGCGAATGCCATCGCCCATCTGGTGACGGATAAAGATTTACGGCCGGATTATATCATTCCTCGCAGCACCGATTTTTCAGTGGCCCCGGCCGTGGCAGAAGCGGTGGCTCAGGTGGCGCTCGATTGCGGTCTGGCTCGCAAAAAGGTGGATCCGGCCGATATCGCGGAGCGGGTGCGGCGGTTTGTGTATGAAAAAAGGGATTAAAAACCACAGACATCAGACATCAGACTTCAGACCACAGACTTCAGATGAGAGATTAAGAGATGAATTATCACAAC
Source organism: Ardenticatenaceae bacterium (assembly GCA_030065875.1). Lineage (GTDB taxonomy): Bacteria > Chloroflexota > Anaerolineae > Promineifilales > Promineifilaceae > WTJY01. Next base: position 8,819 of record JASJCR010000028.1, read on the forward strand.
CACGTTAATCCCTTTTTCTCTAAACTTTTAACTGAGGACTTTTATGTACGACTATATCATTGTGGGAGCCGGTGCGGCCGGTTGTGTGTTGGCCAATCGCCTCTCGGCCCGGTCAAAGACCAGCGTGCTGCTGCTGGAGGCGGGCGAAGACGGGGAGAAGCGAGACGTATCGGTTCCTTTGGCGTGGTCCACTTTGCAGGGCAGCGAGCTTGACTGGCAATTTGATTCAGATGCGCAGATGGGTTTAAACGGCCGGGTTGTTCCTCAACCGCGGGGCAAGGGATTGGGTGGGTCAAGCCTGATCAACGCCATGATGTTTGTAATGGGGCACCCGGCAGATTTTGATCGGTGGGCCGCTTTAGGGAATCCGGGATGGGATTTTGCATCGATGCGGCCGCATTACGAAACCGTACGGGAGATGATGCGGCCGGCGCTGGTCTCACATCAGGTGGCGGTAGAAAAGGCGTTTTTGGAGGCGGCGGCGAACGCCGGGTATCCGATGCAAGACCGCTTTGAAGAGGGTAAGCAGGAAGGTTTTGGCCGCTATTTGGCCAATATTCGCAAGGGGAAGCGTTATTCAGCGGCCGAGGCGTATCTCAAACCCGCAATTTATCGCTCAAATTTGACCATTCGCACCGGCGTCCACGTGATGAACCTGCTGTTTAAAGATGATCGGATTGCGGGCGTGCGCTATTTCAAAGATGATGAGGTGCGCGAGGTCAAGGTCAACAAAGAAATCATTTTGTGCGCCGGTGCGTGTCAATCTCCGCAAATTTTGCTGCTTTCCGGTTTGGGACCGACTGAGCATCTGCGCCGCTTTGGGGTCCCGGTGCGTCGCCACTTGCCGGGTGTCGGTGAAAATTTGCAGGATCACCCCCTGGTGCTGCTGCCGTATCGATCTAAAAATGTCGATACGCTGATCGCCAGTCGAGATTTAAAAAAGATGCTGCCGTTTTTCTTTGGCCGCGGCCCGCTGACAACCAATGCTACGGCCGTGGGGGGCTTTTTGCGTTCGGGTGAGGGGCTGACCGCCCCCGACCTGCAGTTTGTGTTTGTACCCGGTTTGCGGCCGGAGTGGCCCGGTGAAGGGTTTGGTGTGGCTGTGGAATTATTGACACCCGACAGCCGCGGCCGGGTCATGCTCAAATCCACCGATGCTCTGGACCCACCCCGAATCTCTCCCTGCTACTTGGAAGCGCCGAGCGATGTCGAACGGCTGCTGCGGGGGGTCAAAATTGCCCATCAGCTCACACAGGTTGAGCCGCTAAGCCGACATACGGTTGAGCCAATTGTCGAGATTCAAGATGACTTTGATGATGATGCCTGGGTCACTTTGATCCGCCAGCTGGCTGAAACCGGCTATCATCCGGTCGGGACGTGCAAAATGGGTCCGGCCGATGATCTACAGGCTGTGGTAGATGGTCAATGCCGGGTGCACGGTTTGGAAAGAGTTCGGGTGGTTGATGCATCGATCATGCCCACCATTCCGCGAGGAAACACCCACGTGCCAACGATGATGATTGCTGAGAGGGTGGCGAAGATGGTTTTAGAGGATGAAGGGTAGGCAAAAGTAATTGTGGGTTTATAAGGATAATGGTTTATTGGTTTATTAACTTGCCTATTACACCAATCGACTAATATACATTTAAACCAATAAACTAACTTACATTTTTTCCGGATGACAAACCAAATCAACCACAATTTGGCAATAAACAACCTTCCTTCTCACAAACCGCGCGATATTTGGTGGCGGTCGTGGTCTAATCAGGCGGCCGTGGCGGCTATCCTGCGCGAAAACCCCGCATCTTTAGAGCCTGAGGTGCTTCTGATTAAACGCACCGAGCATCCTCATGACCGCTGGTCGGGGCATATGGCCTTTCCTGGCGGCCGGAGAGATCGTGAGGATGATGGCGTCTATACAACGGCCATTCGCGAGTTAAAAGAGGAAGTCGGGCTGGATATTCACGCATTCGGCCGTGATTATGGGAAATTGTCGGACATTATGGCTCAACCGCGCCGCTTGTTGAGCCGGCCGTTAATTGTTTCCCCGTTTATTTTTTGGCTAGATAATGAGCCACCCGCCTATGATCCTGATCCGCAAGAGGTCGCCGAGATGGTATGGGTTCCGCTCCCTTATCTGGCTAATTCGGAAAACAGGGAATCTATGAAGTGGTCAAAGGGCAAAATTAATTTGACCTTACCCTGTTATCGGTACCAATCCCATTTGATTTGGGGACTAACCTTGCGAATGCTCGACGAGATGATGGCCGTGATCCAAACTCAAAATTAATATCAATTTGATAGAAGCCGATTAAAATTAGCCAGATGTTTTCCGCAAAAATTATTTTTGGTCCAGACGTTTTTACTCAAATTTCAGCAGCTGAATGGAATCAATTGGTTGAAGGTAGTATGGTTAATACCCCTTTCCAGCGGCATGACTATCAAGCTGCCTGGTGGCGCCATTTAGGAGACGGTGAATTATTAACGGTGGTTGTAACCGACCAGGAAGGGGATTTACGCGGCCTGGCACCGTTTAATTTGCGAAACGGCCGCCTGGTTTTCAACGCCAGCAAAGAAGAAACCGACTATCTCGATATTGTGACTCGAGCGGAGGATGCCGAAAAGGTTTGGGAAAGGATTATTGACTGTTTGTGTAGCGAGAATTGTCCAGCCTGGGACGTCCTTGATTGTTACAATATCCCGGCTGAATCCCCCTCAAAAACTATTTTGCCTCGACTTGCATCTGGTCGAGGTTTTCTTTTTACGGAGGAAATTGCCGAAGTTTGCCCGGTGGTTTATCTGGAACACGACTTTGAAGGGTATCTGGCTGCACTTGACAAAAAACAGCGCCACGAGATAAGGCGAAAAATGCGGCGGGCAAATGGAGCCGAGGCCGTGCTACATTTGGTAAATCAAGAGGATGATTTGACGGCACAGGTGGATATTTTTCTGGATTTGCTGCAAAAAAGCACGCCCGAAAAAGGGGCGTGGCTCAATGAAGGCCGATCCGCCCTGTTTCACGAAGTTGCTCAGGCCGCCCTGGCAGATGGCACCCTGCTCCTCATGTTTATGGAAATGGATGGGGAAGCGATATCGGCTTTGTTTAACTTTTGCTACAACGGCCGGATATGGGTGTATAACTCGGGAATCGACATGACCCGCTTTGGGCACCTCAGTTTGGGGGTTGTTTTAACGGCCCAGGCGATAAAATACGCCACGGAAAATCAATGCCAAACCTTTGATTTTTTGCGTGGAAATGAAGGGTATAAATATCGCTTTGGCGCTCAGGATACGATTATTTATCGCGTACAGGTTCATCGGGGATAGAAGAGAGAAAAAAGAAGAGATAGAATCGGGTCGCTCTTGGAAGTCAAGCAAGAGGGAGGCCGATTAAAGGGAAACAGCGTGAGGCAATTAAAAGTTAAACGAATAGCTATGTTAAGCGTTCATACCTGCCCACTGGCGATGATGGGGGGCAAAAAAACCGGCGGTATGAACGTATACGTCCGGGATTTGGCTCGAGAACTCGGCCGAATGGGGATCCAGGTTGACGTGTTCACGCGCTCAGAAGATGATTGTCAACCTCAGATCAAGCACGATTTGGGGTTTGGGGCGCGGGTCATCCACATTGCGGCCGGTCCCGAAGTGCCGGTTCATCCACGGGAAATCGTGGCTCATCTGGATGAGTTTGTGTCTGGCGTAATCGAATTTTCTCACGAAGAAGAAGCCTCGTACGATTTAATTCACAGCCACTATTGGCTTTCTGGTCTGGTTGCTGAAAAATTGCGTCAGGCGTGGGAGCCGGAATTTGGTGATCGTTTGCCCATCGTGCAGATGTTTCACACGCTGGGGCATATGAAAAACAAGATAAATCCCGATGACGCTGAGAAAGCGTCCGAGGATCGGATTGATGGGGAGCACCATATCATTCATCACGTCGCTGATGCCATCATCGCCCCCACCCCGGTTGAGAAAGAACAGCTTCTCAACCTGTATGATGCGGACCCCGCGATTATACATATATTGCCGCCGGGGGTTGATCTGAGTCGCTTTATGCCTCTGGATCGCACCGAATCCCGGCGAGCGATTGGGATTCCCTGTCAGGGAAAGAATATCATGTTTGTCGGCCGGATTGAGCCTCTCAAGGGGATAGACACCCTAATTGAGGCGGCCGCCATTCTCAGGCGGCGTATGCCGGATCTGATGGAAAAGACCTGTTTTTCGATTGTCGGGGGTGATCCGTGGGCGGAAAACCCGGCCAAGGAAATGAAGCGGCTGCAAGCTTTGCGGGATGAATTACACGTGTCTGATGTCGTTGGTTTTTTGGGGGCCAAAAATCAAAATGAGCTGCCAAAATACTATGCGGCGGCCGAAGTGGTCGTCATGCCCTCCCATTATGAAAGTTTTGGTTTGGTCGCCCTGGAAGCGATGGCCATGGGCACGCCGGTTATCGCCTCAGAAGTTGGTGGATTGGCCCATTTGGTAAAAGATGGGGTGACCGGTTTTCACGTTCCTTCCCGGGACCCGGAGGCCCTGGCTGACCGCATTTGCTGCCTGTTGAGCGACTCTGTGCTGCGCAATCGGTTAGGCCGGCAGGCAAAACGATACGCACACGAATACGATTGGCACGTCATCACGGAGAGGATGATCGATTTTTATCACTCCCTGATTTCCCCGCAACCGGTGGTTGAGGCTGCTGTTCCCGTTCCCTGCCTCGATCTTTTTTAATCGCTTCTGCCCGGCAAGGATGTGCTGATGGTTAAACAGACACGCGAAATGCACTCGGCCAAAAAAATCGCCCTGGTGGCTCACGACAACAAAAAAGATGATTTGCTAGAGTGGGCTACCTTTAACAAGGAGACGCTCGTGCGCCATCGTCTCTATGCGACCGGCACAACCGGCTCGATTTTGTCCCGAGAATTGGGATTGGTCATCACGAAGCTGCAAAGCGGTCCATTGGGCGGTGATCAACAGGTTGGGGCCAAGATAGCAGAGGGAGAAATCGATTTTTTGATCTTTTTTTGGGATCCACTGGCCGCTCAACCGCACGATCCGGATGTTAAGGCGCTGCTGCGTCTAGCTGTAGTGTGGAATATTCCAGTGGCCATGAATCGCACCACGGCCGACTTCTTAATCTCCTCCCCGATTATGAATGCCGAGTACGAGCGGCGGTTGACCGATTATGAGGATTATAAAAACAGGTTTCAGAAGACCACAGACCACAGACATCAGACCACAGATGGTGATGATTGATGGGGCTTTAATCTGAAGTCTGAGGTCTGCCGTCTGAGGTCTTTATATAAGTATCCCCTTATCCTTTCTTTTCGATTTGCGCGAACCCCATTAAAATCAGGAGGGTGAGAAATACACATTGCATAGTTAAAAAAATAATCCAAAAGGCTGGCGTTCCTGCAAAGGTGAAAAACGCAGCTTTGATATCATAAGGAGCGCCTAATGTTTCAAAATCCGACAGATGTACGGGAAAGAATGTCCAATGAGCAGTACATCGCTTCCGATGAGATTGCAACGGTCGTGTACCTGGCTCAATCTTTAGGGAAGCCGGTGTTGGCTGAAGGACCGGCTGGTGTCGGGAAAACCGAGCTGGCCAAAGTGTGGTCTTCCGCCACGGGACGGCCGCTGATTCGCCTCCAGTGTTACGAAGGGTTAGACGAGAGCAAAGCGCTATATGAGTGGGAGTACGCCAAGCAAATGCTGTACACCCAGCTGCTCCGCGACACGCTCAAAGATGTATTAAGCGGGGCTAATACGCTACGTGAAGCAGCGACCCGCCTTTCTCAGGAAGACAACGTCTTTTTCTCTGAAGAATTTCTATTGCCGCGCCCCCTGCTAACGGCTCTGATGTCTGACGAGCCGGTTGTTTTGCTGATTGACGAAATTGACCGGGCGGACGTGGAGTTTGAAGCGTTTCTCCTGGAGGTATTGAGTGATTTTCAGGTCAGCATTCCCGAACTGGGAACCATTCAGGCGAAACATCAGCCGATGGTGCTGCTGACCAGCAACAATACGCGTGAGCTTAGCGAAGCTTTGAAGCGCCGCTGCCTCTTTCTCTTTGTGGATTACCCCAAATTTGAAGATGAATTAAATATTGTGCGTTTGAAGGTGCCTGATCTCAAGGAAGATTTGGCTCGTCAGGCGGTTAGCGTGGTCCAGGAATTGCGCCGCATGAATTTACGCAAGATGCCCAGCATCAGTGAAACGCTTGATTGGGCTCGCGCTCTGGTGACGCTCAATGCCAAAGAAATTGATAAAGACACGCTTGAAAATACGTTGACCGTCCTGCTAAAGTATGAAGCGGATGTGCAGCAGGCCCAGCGGCGCATGGGGCATTAATTTTGGGAAAGTGAAGTCGATGCGACTGAGAGAATCGCATCGACTTTAAAGGATTTAACATCATGGATGATCGGGTTGTCGAATTTGTTCGCGGGCTGCGCGCGGCCGGGGTTCGGGTTTCCGTTGCCGAAAGCGCCGATGCCCTGGAGGCCGCCCAGGTAATGGGCGTGCGCGATCGAGATTTGTTTCGCGCCTCTCTCCGGGCCACGCTGGTTAAAGAGGTTGAAGGGTTCCGCGTCTTTGATGAACTATTTCCGCTGTACTTCAGCAGCGATGAGCCACCCCTGCAAAATGTTTTTGATCAGTTAAACCCCGATGATGAGAATATGCTCCGCGCCGCTCTGCAGGCGCTTTCTGGCTCCCTGGATCAGCTGCTCGATTGGCTGATGAGCGGCGAGGGTCCAACCAAAGAGGAGCTGGAAGAGATGGCTGAGCAAGCCGGCCGCCGCTGGGCGCGAGATCCCCGTGATGCCCAATTTGTCACCCGCGAAATGATGCGCGAAATGGGGTTTGACAAGCTGGAAGAAAAACTGGCTGAGCTGATACAAAAACTTCAAGAGATGGGGATGAGCAACGAGGCGATCCAAAAATTGTTGGGATTGGTGGACGCCAATCGGGAAATGCTGGTCGAGCATATGGCCCAACAGGTCGGCCGGCAAATCGCCCAGGATCGGGCGGAAATGCCGGAAGGGCTTTATGATTCTGATTTGATGGGGAAATCGTTTGATTCCCTTAACGATGAAGAGAAACTGGAGCTGCGCAAAGAATTAACCCGTCTTGTCAGCCAGCTAAAAACGCGGGCCGCCTTGCGCCGCAAAAAGGGGCAAAAAGGGAAATTTGATGCCAAATCAACTATCCGCTCCAGTCAGCGTTTTGGCGGGGTACCGTTTGATTTGCGCTGGAAACGGCGAAAAACCAAACCCAGCCTGGTGTTGCTTTTGGATGTTTCCGGCTCTTTGAAGGAAACCGTTGACTTTGCGCTTCGACTGATCTATGAACTGCAGGATCAGGTTTCAAAGGTGCGATCTTTTGCCTTTTACAAAGATTTGGCCGAAATAACCGACATCATGTCTCGTGTTGATCCCAAAACCGATGACGACATTTATTATCCGGTACGCATGGCGGTTCAGGGTGGCCCCTACATGACCGACCTGGGCAAAGGATTAGAAATCTTTTTTGACAAGCATTTAGATTCACTCAACAGTCGCTCAACGGTCATCGTGGTGGGCGACGGATGCAACAGCTATAATCCACCGCGGGCTGATTTGTTAAAAGAAATGCAAAAACGGGCCAAGCGGCTGATCTGGTTTAATACCGAAGATCCCTGGCAGCGGCAGGACGACAGCGATATGGAGCATTATTTACCGTATTGTGATGCGGTGTACCCGGTGCGCAACTTGCGCCAGCTTTCATCGGCCGTCGATCAATTTTTGGCCGATGCCTGATCGGCCGGGTAATCAAACACAATGGATGATCGCATCGTAGAATTTATCCGCGGTTTGCGGGCCGGGGGTGTTCCGATTTCAACGGCCGAAGAGCTAGATGCCCTTTCGGCCATTGTCCTCTTGGGGATCGGCGAAAAAGATCTGTTTGCGCAGAGCTTAAAAACGACGTTGATCAAGCATGTTGCCGATCGAGAGCTGTTTGATGAGCTGTTTCCGATTTATTTCAGCCACAGCGATCTAAATTTGCAAAATGCCCTCGATGATTTATCTGGTGACGAAGAGCAGATGCTCCAGCAGGCCCTTTCTTCGTTTGACGAACGACTGGGGCGGCTTCTCGAATGGTTGGCGAGCGGTGATGGCCCATCAGCCGACCAGCTGCAGGAGTTAATGGATCAGTCGGGCATTCGCTGGGCCACGACCCCCGGCGCGGCCGTATGGGTTACCCGACGCATGCTCCAACAGATGGGGTTTGGGCAGCTTGAGGAAAAACTGCAGGAATTGGCCCAGCGACTGCGGCAGTTGGGTATGCAGGATGAGTCGATTCGCAAGGTGTTGGGGGTGGTTGAGGTCAATCGCGAGCAGCTGACCAATTACGTGGCTGAGCAGGTGAAGCTGGAAATTTCACGGCGACGAGCAGAAAGGCCGCGCGATATTCAGGGCTCGGATTTGATGCAAAAGTCGTTTCACGCCCTGTCGGCCGCCGATGTGGCCGAGCTCCGGGCGGAAATTCGGCGAATTGTCAATCAGCTCAAAACCCGAGCGGCGCTGCGACGCAAAAAAGGGGTCAAGGGCAAATTTGATTCTCGGTCGACCATTCGCCAAAATTTGCGCTACGGCAGTATTCCCATCGACATCCAATTCAAGAAGAAGAAACTCAAGCCGGATATCGTCCTGATTTTTGACGTCTCCCGATCGATGCAGACCATTATCGAGTTTCTCCTTCATTTTGTATTGGAAATGCAGGATCAGGTTTCAAGATTGCGCAGCTTTGCTTATTACGACAATTTGGGGGACGTCACCGATATTATAAAAAAAGCGGATGTGCGGGCTCTCGATCAGGCGTTTGTGGCGGTTCAGCAGGGGATTCCGGGTTATCTGTGGCGCACCAATCTCGGATTTAGCCTGCACACATTTTTCCAAACTCACCTGAGCGCGGTTACCGGCAGATCAACGGTGATTATCATTGGTGACGGCCGCAATAATTATGCGAACCCGCGGCTCGATTTAATCGCTCAGCTGCAAAAAAGAGCGCGAAAATTGGTGTGGTTTACTCCGGAAAACCAGCAAATCTGGGGGAGTGGGGACAGCGATATGGATCAGTATGCCCCTTTGTGTGATGAGGTGTACCAGATACGAAATTTGGCCCAGCTGGCCACAGCCATCGATCGAGTTTTTGTTGAATAGACGTTCCCACTTTAAAGAGAGAATCCTTTAATTTCGACTGAACTTAAATTTTTTGAGACGAGGCCGTTCGAGGGTGGCCGCTTCCATGGCGATGTGTGGGTTGGGATGGCCGAGTTCATACACCGTTTTCCTCAGGTACAAAGTTAACTGTTCGCGCCCTTTGAGGTGGGCTAGCTCCTCAAAATACATCGGGTCACCAATGGTGACTTTAAGGACGCCACCCCTTTGCTTGTTTACTTCGCGCAGAATCAGAGAGAGCCGCAGGGTTAAGCTTAACCGGCTGACAAATTGAAACATCCGGCCGTTTTGACCGTGGAAGAAAATTGGGACCACGACCGCCTTCGACATCTTAACCATTTTGGCCATAAACAATTTCCACTCTAGATCAACCACCGGACCCCGACCAAGCGGTCTCAGGGTGGTCGATATCCCGCCTGCTGGAAAAATGACGATCGCCCCGCCATCTTTTAAGGTTTGCATCGCCTCCCGTTTTGACTGAATATTTCGCAAGACCGCTTCTTTGGTTTCACTAAAATCGATGGGCAGCAAATACTCTTCAATTCGTTCTTCCCGGCAAAGGGCAGAATTAATCAGGATTTTAAAATTTTGGCGCACCCGGGAGGCGAGATAACAAATGGTCAAGCCGTCCAGAACGCCATAAGGGTGGTTGGCGACAAAAACGATGGGGCCTTCGGCCGGAATTTGCGCTAGCTGTGCGGGATCATAATCGAGGGAAATATCGAGATGGTGTAAAGCAGCTTCCCAAAACGAGTTTGAGCCGGATGTGAAGTCACCCAGGACATTATCATATATTTTTTCCAGCTTCTTGCGGCCGGAAAGCCTCTCGATGGATGAAATAACCGCTTTTTTGACCGGTGGGTCATCCGCGGTTACGTAGGTAAGACGAGAGAATTCATCCAAGTTTTTGTTCATGTGACACCTTAAAATCAAGGGCTGCTGCCAGGATGTATCAAAAATTTGCTTGTCCGTCTTGTTTCCTGCTTCTCTTTGGTCCCCAGGCTCGCGAAAGTTAAATTTGAGTTCGACTCACCTTTCACAACTATAAGTTATAACCCGCAAAAACTCAATAAGTTTTGAAAAATGAATAGCAGATTAGGGGGATATACCGCTCGTCTGTCCGTGATAAACTCGTCGCTATGTCTCGATGCCGAACTGTTTTTATCATTTTAGGGGTTTGTATTTTTGTGACTTCCTTCAGCTCCTATGGCAAAGTGGAGCCGGTTTATGCTCAGGATCCAGCCGCTGAGATGTTTCAGCTGATCAACAATTTCCGGGCTGAATTGGGATTGCCACCATTTACCTTTAACCCTACTCTGGCCTCAGCCGCCCAGCAGCAGGCGAATTACCTGACGTCCACCAATCAATATACCCACACCGGATCCGGTGGCACATCTCCTCAAGATCGGGCTGATGCGCTAGGATACAGCGGTTATGTGGTTGAGAATATCGTTGGCGGGTGGAAAATGACCCCCAATCAAGGGTTAACGTGGTGGATTAACAGCCCCGTTCACTACAATACGCTGGTATCGACGCGCCATACCCAAGCCGGCACCGGTTACGCTTTTGGCAACGATCAACATCGTTTTGCCCTGGTTGTCGGAGAACCGGCCGCCCAGCGGACGGCCGCATCACCACCGCCACAGGCGGTGCAGCCTGCGCCTCTGATCGTTGAACCGGTTGAGCTGGCCCAGCCGGCCGCGGACGGATCGATTGTCCACGTGATGGGCAAGGGGCAGGCGTTGTGGACGCTAGCCGCATATTATGAAGTTCCGCTTTCTGACTTGCTGCTGTTTAATAATTTATCGGAAGACGCGTTTGTCCAGCCCGGAGATGAAGTGATTATTCGCTTGGGTGAGGGTCAGGAGCCGCCCCCCACACCGACTCCACCTCCTTTTCACGTGGTCAAGGAGGGGCAGACATTGTGGACCATCGCGGCGATTTATGATTTAAAATTGTCAGATTTGCTGTGGCTCAATTCGCTTTCTGAAGGGGCGTTTATCCAGCCTGGACAAGAAATTATCGTCCGTCTTGACCCCGGTCAGGCCCCGCCCCCAACCGCTACCCCGCAGCTAACTTATTTTGTTCGGGAGGGGGATTCTCTGTGGCCGATTGCCGCCACTTTTGGTTTAACTCTGGATGAGCTCCTGGCCTTAAACGGTTTGACGGCGGATTCACTGCTGCAGCCCGGTCAGGAACTGGTGATTCGCCGCCCTGAGCCCACCCCACACCCACCCACATTTACCCCCATGCCCACGGCAACGGCGGTCTCAAACAGCGATCCGATTTCGATACGTGATGTGCCGGCCGTCGAGCCCGGCGAAACCGCTACCCCGGCCGCAGCCGTGGCCCTGAATAATCTGGAAGTCGACCTGGAAAACCCGCCGTTAGACAGTTCACCAATGGAAGCGTCAGCGATTGAACCGGCCGGTTTGCTCAATACCGGCGTCATTTTGGGGGTATTGGCCGCTTTGATTGGATTAATTGGCTTGATGATGGTCTGGAAGGCCAATCGGCCATAATTAGCTTAGGGGCTGTTCAAACGTTCAATTTCCCGCCGAAATCTTGTGGCAATGGTTTGGGCCACCACAGTGGCCATTGTGGCATCGCCACCGAGCAGGTCGAGGAAATCAGACCGGGAGAGGACAAAACAGGTTGTGGGCTGCCGGGCAAATACGGTTGCCGTGCGTTTTCCTTCAGACAAAAGGGCCAATTCGCCAAAAAAATCGGTTGGCCCGAAGGTGCTGACGCTAAATTCATTTCCTTCAGGGTTTTGGCGAATCGCTTCCGCCTGACCGGAGGCAATGATATACAACCCCACCCCCACACTCCCCTGAGAGACAATCGCCTGATCGGGATCGTATGACCGTTTAACAAAAAGAGGGGCGAGACGCTGCCGCTGCCGCTTTGTCAGCCCCTTGAATATGGGAATGACCTCAATAAAACGCTCAATTTTTTTCATATCTGTGATCGTATCATCCCTTCAAACCGCATGTCATCGTCAAAAATAGCCAAAATAGGAGAATTTGGAGAACAAGAGTGACCAAAAATTTATTCGTCAAGGAGATAAACCGGTTCTCGATAATAGCGAATGGCGTTTCTTTGAACCTTTTCCTCTAACATCTGGTTTAGCCAGCGGTTTTTTTCATGCAGCGGCCGATCTGATATCAAAATATCGATATCCATGTTGAGGCGCAAAACCCGGCCGGGAATGATAAATCGGGTAATCCCGGCCGGAAAATATCGGCCGGAAAGGGTGACCTGCATCACCTGAGAGACCGAGTATTCGGGAAATATGACCAGACCGGAGAAAGCCGGGTACTCCGATCGCAAAATGCGAATATTCTTCTCCAGCGTGCGCTCGACCTGAGCGTTTCCGATATATGATTCGGTTAATCGGTTGAGGGCATCCAGACGATTAACACCCACGGCCGGTTGAACCAAAAAGGTGCGATTGTCGTTGAGCTGCAGATAGCACAGCGCCCCATACTCAAAAAGCTCTTCATCCGCCTTGTCCGGCTCAGTTGGGACCAGAGAGATATCTTCAAGTTTGGAGAGCAACTCGATCAATTGATCACCCTCAATACCCAGAATGACGTGGAACCAGGTATGAAGATCCAGCCCCTGTTCCTGATCGGTGATTTGCACGACCGCATGGGGAAACCCCAGCTGTTTCATTGCGGCCGTGCGGGTAGCCCCATCCAAAACCATAAATTTATTTTCCACTTCAGTCACAATCGGAGGATTGGCCAGCACTCTTTCTTCCATCAGGCGAATTTTGAGCCGGTCCACCCGTTTTTGATCGATACTTTCATGCGGAAAGATTTTGCTCATCGGTATAATTCGGAGGGGCAAAACCGCTTCAAATTTAAGCCCCTGGATAAACTCGGCGATTTCCTCGGCGATATGCAGCGTGGCTTGCAGAAAGGCATCGCGGGTAATTGAACCGATATGCGGAGTGGCGATGACGTGCGGATGCAGCAAAAGAGGGTCAAAATGGTCTGTTTTTGAGGGGGAAACATCCATGGCGATACCGGAGAGATGATGGGCGTTGAGGGCTTCAAGCAAAGGTTGATCCTCAATAATTTCCCGTTTAGCCGTATTGATTAAATAAGCTCCTTTTTTCATTTTCGCCAATTCTCTGGTGCCGATCATATATTTTGTGTCCGGCCGCAAAGGGACGTGTATGGAAACAAAATCAGATCGATGAAGAAGATCGGTCAGATCAACGGATTCGACTTCCTCCATCTCTAGCTGCGGGGTATTTCGTTTTTGATTGACCAGGATTTTCATGCCGAACGCCTGCGCGCGCCTGGCAACCTCTCGACCGATCCGGCCGTAGCCAATGATGCCCAACGTTTTTCCGGATAAACCGGTACCCATTGAGGCAGCAGGCAATTTTTGACCTTCTTTAGCGTCCCGATTGATCATGGGAATTTGACGGGCAATGGCCAAAATTAGGCCGAGGGTGTGTTCGGCAACGGCGATCGAATGGGCATCTGGGTGGGTGACAATGGCGATTTGACGGCTTTTGGCTACTGCAAAATCGATATTGTCTACACCTGCGCCAATCGTGCCGATCATGCGCAAATGAACCCCACGCTCAATCGTTTCGGCACTCACTTTTATGGACCGGGAGACCACTAAAATATCGTATTGGCTGATAATTTGGTTGAGATGATCGTATTCGATGCCTGGACGATAGGATACATCGCCGACGGACTCAAGCGTTTCTTTTGCCTTGAGTGGTAGGTCTGCACATACCAGAATACGAGGTTTGCGTTCCTGGTGACTCATGGAAATTCTCCTGGGAAGAGGGTTTACTTTATAGGTTATGTTCGCACTGGCCGAGTCGCGCAGAGGCAATTAGCCTCTAAAATTAATCTTCAATGTCCAGGTCTAACTCTATTTCAATATCGCTGGTGTCGAGTTTGCCGGTGTCAATGGCGATAGGAATCATCAGACGCGCTTCAACCCCTTGACCGTCCTCGCGATTTTGCAAATAACATTTGCCACCTGCACCCCAAATAACTGAAGCCACTGTGGGTAGACCCAGCCCCATGCCTTCCACCTCGCCCGTAAAGCTTTTTTCCGATTGAAAATACGGCCGCCAGATCATTCTGATTTGTTCGGGCGTTAGAGAGGTGCCGTTGTCGCGCACTAAAAACTCAACGGCCGGCTGCTCGTCGTCCGCCACGATGTGGATATCGACCTCGGGCGTGTTTTCTGGATGAAATTTTTTGGCGTTTTCTAATAGTTCCCACAAAATGACGTCCATTGATTCGACGGACAAAACGAGTTTTGTTTGCTCGATTTGTGGATCAAGATGAATATTGACGTTTTTGAGATTAAGCGCTTCGGAAATTTGCTGAATGCTTTGAGGCAGCTGCTGAACCCGGGTTTGGTTGGAAGAGTGGGCGATCGTGGGAATGTCGACGTAGCGCAGCACATCCTCAACCGCTCCCCGCAGCCTTTCCCCGTGCTCGAGCGCGGTGTTGAGCAGCGCTTGAATATCCTCTGGGGAGAGTTCAGAGACGTAATTGGCCAAAAATTGCACCCCGGAATACATGCCGATCAGGGGTGTACGCATTTTGTGATGAATCGCCCGCTGGAATTTCCACATATCCTGTTTGACGGTCATTTGATTGGTCACGTCGCGCAGGCTTATGACCCAAACCATCTCTGAGGCCGAAAGGAGGTGGTCCAGGGTATCAACCTGCAGCCAGAGGGCCGGGGCGCGCTTGGTTTCCGGGCGGACGAGATAGCGAGAGGTTTGATCTTCCGGCCAGCCAGGCCACTTCTGCCAGGCGGATTCCGGTTCAAGCTGATACCGTTCCTGAGCCAGCGTTAAAAACTTTTCGTCAATTGGAGCTTCCATATCAACCGGCAAACCGAGATAGAGGCGGGCTTGATGGTTGGCAAACTGGCATGCCCCATCTTCCGTAACCAGCATATACCCATTCTCTGATAATTCAGCAACCAGCCGGAATTTGGTCTGCTCATCCACCAGGCGGCGGAAGCGATTGAGGCGCGTAATCGTCCGTACGCGGGCACGAAGCTCCAGGCTGTCGTACGGTTTGGGAATAAAATCGTCTGCGCCGGCCTGAATGCCTTCCATGCGGGCATGGCGATCATCAAAGGCGGTGATCATGATAATGGGGATTTCTTTTGTTGCCGGATTGCTGCGCACCTGACGACACACTTCAAAGCCATCCATAACCGGCATCCGCACGTCGAGCAGTATCAGATCGGGCTTAAATTCGTCGATTTTGCGGAGGGCTTCGACCCCGTTTTCGGCAAAGTCCAGCTCGTAATTTTCATCTACCAATAAGCGATGTAGATGGTTGCGCATTAATGCCTGATCATCAACTACAAGGACTCGACTCATATAGTTCATACGGTCACTCAAAAGCATAGAGAGATAATGAATGGTGGAGTAGGTTGCACCTACCTAGACTAAAGGTTAATGATAACTCAAATTGAACGGATTCCCTAACGGCCGCCTATTCATCCATTTCCATTAAATCAGCCAAAAATTCAGCCACAAGGCCGTTAAAGACGTCGGATTGCTCCATATTTGGCAAATGACCGGCGTTTTCCAGAATGTATAAATTAGATCCGGGTATTTGGCTCTGCATTTCCATAACTTCGTCTACCGGAATTATCTGGTCATCTTCTCCATGAATAATTAAGGTTGGGACAGAGATTTTTTCCAGTATCGGGGTTGAATCCGGCCGTTCTTTCATCGCCTGCAGGGCGTTGATCGCTCCTTCAGGAGACGTTTGATTTAAAATATCAAATACAAACCCAACCAGCTCTTCGTTGTTGTCTAGAGAAGCAGGGGAGAACAGCTTGGGGAGCATTTCGCGATTAAACGTTTCCAACCCTTTTTTCTTAATTTTGGAAACGGCCGCATTCCGGCCGGATTTTGCCGTGTCGCTGTCCGGTAAGGCGCGAGTGGCGGTTAAAATTAACCCTTTGACGCGCTGGGGAAATTGCTTCACAAACTCAAAGGCGATGTAACCGCCCATGGAAAGCCCGCAAATGACAACCGGTTCGGTTATCCCCAGATTGTCGAGCAAATCGGCACACTGCTGGGCCATCAGGGCCAGAGATATTGACCCCGCTGGGGTATCTGACGCCCCGTGACCGGGTAAATCAGGGCCGATGATCCGAGCCATATCGTATAAATCATCATATTGGGGGGCCCAGATGCCGTTATTTAGGGGGAATCCGTGGATTAGAAGCATGGTTTGCGGCCCACAGGTATCCATGTAAGCCATGTGAAAATTTTGATTTGGGG
Source organism: Ardenticatenaceae bacterium (assembly GCA_030065875.1). Taxonomy (GTDB): domain Bacteria; phylum Chloroflexota; class Anaerolineae; order Promineifilales; family Promineifilaceae; genus WTJY01. Next base: position 25,340 of record JASJCR010000028.1, read on the forward strand.
TCATGATCTGTCCTGTCAGGGTCTTATGCTACTTGTTTGATTTGGAAGGGATGTAGGCGTAATTTTCCAATCGCGTCTACCTCAATAAGCCACACCGAATTAGCATAAGGCCAGATTTGTAAACTATTTCTCACCACTCTTTTGAGAATTGTACACCGGTTTTTAATGTTTGAAGATAAATGTCAACCGTATCGTCGATATTTTTACCATAACCACCGGCCATGGTAACCGCGATCGGCCGCTTAGCCTTTTTTAGGCGGCGAAAAACGAGTTCATCGCGTCGGCGAAGTCCGGTTTTGGTGAGGGAAAGCTTCCCCAGACGATCCCCCTTGTGTGGATCAGCCCCGGCTAAATAAATGACCCAGTCCGGTTTTGCCTCGTTTAGCGCCCGTTCAAGACCCTCTTCCAGGGCGGCCAGATATGCGTCATCACCGCAAGCAACCGGCAGCCCGATATCGAGATCTGAGCGCGCCTTCCGTGCTGGGAAATTGTCCTGGCAGTGGATGGAAAATGTATAAATTGTGGGATCATCGGCCGTAATGAGCGCCGTTCCGTTTCCCTGATGAACATCACAATCGACAACGAGGGCGCGTTGAATCAAGCGCTCTCGTTGGAGGGTGCGTGCGGCGATGACCGCATCGTTAAAGATACAAAAGCCCTGCGGCCGGTCATATTGGGCATGATGTGTCCCGCCACCCGTGGTGGCCGCCAGGCCGTCCTGGATCGATCGTCGGGCGGCCGCAATGGTGGCCCCCACAGTATGAAACACACGCACGGCCAGTTCGGGAGACCACGGCAGCCCTAACTCACGTTCATATTGACGCGGCAGCGTGCCCTGCTGGATTTGCTGAATGTAGGCGGCCGAATGGGCGAGAAGTAAATCTTCCGTCGTAGCCCGGGGAGCAGGGCGCAGGGTGACGATTTGCTCCTGCTCCAGCCGTTCGCGCAGCAGGCGGTATTTTTCCAGCGGAAAGCGGTGATGGGGTGGTAATTCAAATTCTAAATGGTCGTAATAGTAGGTGTGCATATCGGGCGGCCGTAGATGAGGCGTTGATAATTTGTGGTCGTATGCTGCAGTTTGATGACCCCGTCTTCAGCTATACTCAATTGTATGCGGCAAAAAAATGTGAAGCGTAAGATTGTTCTTTTTCTATTATTTTCTATCTCGATCCTCTTTTTAGGCGGATTTGTCACGGTGGCGTGGGGGGTGCAGCGATACGGCAGCCTGGGTGGTTTGGTGCGACGGGTGCAGATAGAGGTGGCCAGCATGCAGCCCCGGCCGACCGTTTTGCCCACGGTCGTACCTCGAGCGACGGTTGATCTGGCTCAGGTTGCCGCCTTGCTGGAGCCGACGCCCACTATTCGACCGACAGAGACGGTGCCGCCGACGAACACCCCAGCCGTGGTGGGGACGGCCTCTTTGCCAACGAGTCAGCCTACCGCCACGGTGACACCCAATCCAACCGCCACTCCGCTTTACGCCCCACTCGAAGAACAGGTTTATCTGGATGGATACCGTCACCATTGGCAGGAGTGGAACAATTGTGCTCCGGCCACGCTGGCCACTTATTTGAGCTTTTGGGATCGTGGATTGACTCAGAATGAAGCGGCGCTGTGGCTCAAGCCAAACGAATTTGACAAAAATGTCAATCCGGCCGAAGTGGTGGCCCTGGCTGAAGCACAGGGTTTAGAGGCCTTTTGGATGATCAATGGGGATCGGGAAACGGTGCGGCGCCTGTTGAACAATGGTTTCCCGGTTATGATTGAAACCTGGCTGGAGCAGGATCCGGATGACGGGATGGGACATTACCGGCTGGTGGTGGGTTATGATGATCCGGCCGGTGAATGGATCGTTTCCGATTCATACGTTTCGGAGAATGTCGATTCTCCTTATCGGGGTATTCGTCTTTCAAGTGAGGCGTTTGAGGAGACGTGGCGCGTGTTTTTTAATACGATGATTGTCGCTTATCCGGCCGAGCAAGAGACCCTGGTGCGATCGATTATTGGTGATCGGGCTGAGCCGGCTGTGATGTGGCCGCTGGCCCTGGAATCCGCCGAAGCGGCCGTTCGTCAAACCCCTGGTGATGGTATCGCCTGGCACAATTTGGGACGCGTTTTGTGGGAATTGGAGCAGTCGGAGCAGGCGGTGGCGGCATTTGACCAGGCGCGGGCGGCCGGACTGCCGTGGCGCATGTTTTGGTATCAATTTGACGCCCTGGACGCGTATTTATCAGCTGACCGGCCGGAAGACGTGCTCGCTTTGACCCAAGCCACCATTGATTCCGGCGGTGCGGGGGAAGAGGTGTATTTTTGGCAGGGGATGGCGCACGAAGCGTTGGGCAATCAGGATGCGGCCGTGCGGGCGTGGCACCAGGCGATGTGGTGGCATCCGGCACACGAGCCAACTTTGGCGAAGCTAAACGAATGATAAAAAGGTAAGAGACCACAGACTTCAGACAACAGAAATTGGGATGCTTGAAGAGGGTTCCTCTGTGGTCTGAGGTCTGTGGTCTGTAGTCTCATCTCCCTGCTCGAACCGCCTCGTTCCCCTTCGTGTAGGCATAAGGCATGGCGTCGGTGTTAAAAGCCAGACCCACATGGCCGTGAGGATTGATGGCGATCAGGCCGCCTTTGCCGGTTTCCGGGAGACGCTGCTGCAGCATGTGGAGAGCGGCCTCGCAGGCACCGGTGGGCGTCATCCCCAAACGCATCATGTCGCACACCTGCTTGCTGATGACCACTTTCATCAATGATTCGCCATGGCCGGTGGCGCTCACCCCACCGGCGAAGTTGTCCGCATACCCGCCAGATCCAACAAGAGAGCAATCTCCCACGCGGCCCGGCATTTGATTGCGAGTGCCTCCCGTTGATGTCGCCGCTGCTAAACAACCGTCATGATCGATTGCCACCGCCCCCACCGTATCTCCCATCGAACCCGGTTCGGTAAAGACGTGATGGGTCAAATACGTGTCGTCTGCTTTGAGTTCGTGCATTTTCTGCAGTTCCTCCGGGACGATTAGCCTCTCGTTCTCAATGCGGGGAAATCCAATCGCATCGGCAAATTTGCCGGCCCCGGCTCCCATCAAAAAGGCGTGTTCGGTTTGCTCCATTACCATTCGAGCCAGGGAAATTGGATTCTGGATGCGCTGCACGGCGGCCACACAACCCAAATTGAGGGACTGGCCGTCCATAATTAACGCGTCCACCTCGACCATTCCCTCCGTGGTGAGGTAACTCCCGATCCCGGCATCCAGCGCCGGGCAATCTTCCAGGATGCGTACCGCTTGTTCAACCGCGTCGAGAGCGGAGCCACCGCCAAGCAAAATTTGCCGGCCGGTTTCGGCCGCCTGCCGGCACGCTTCGATGCCCTCTTGCAGGCGAATTGAATCAAGCTTCCAGGCGCCGGCTCCGCCGTGTACGATGATTGCTGGGGTCATGATGGGATTACCTCGTGATGTAAAAATGAAATTTAAACTGCCTGTGGTCAAAGATAATAGGATTACATACAATGAGCCAAATCTTAATGCAAAAAAGCCCGGGAGACGACGGATGAAATTGTTAATTGCCACCCGCAATCAGGGAAAAGTAAAAGAATTGGCCGAGATGATGGCCAATCTCGGAGTGGAATGGCTTAGCTTGAGCGATGTGAACATCGATTTTGATGTGGATGAAACCGGCTCAACCTTTGTAGAAAATGCAACCTTAAAAGCGGAGGCGTACGCTCGAGCCAGCGGCATGATCACCCTGGCGGATGATTCCGGTTTGGAAGTGGCCGCATTGGGCGGGGCTCCCGGCATTTACACCGCTCGCTATGGGTCGGCCGGCATGTCACATGAAGAACGGTTTCAATTTTTGCTGCAAAATTTAGTCGATGTGCCCCCGGAAAAGCGACGGGCCCAATTTCGGGCGGTGATCGTAGTGGCCGATCCGGAGGGGCAGGTTTTAACGACGTCTGAGGGCATTTGCCCGGGAGCGATCGCTCTGGCCCCACGGGGGACAAACGGCTTTGGTTATGATCCGATTTTTCTACCGGACGGGCAGAATGGCCGCACCATGGCCGAACTGCAGCCGGAAGAGAAGCACCTCATCAGCCATCGAGGGCGAGCAATCGCCAAGCTGGCCCCCCGGCTGGCAGAGCTTTTGTCGTTGACGCAATCTTAATCAGATGCAGGAGGAACATTTTTTAATAAAAACCGACCAATCTTAGAATTCACCGCAGAGAACAGAGAGAACGCAGAGAAAATACCGGGTGAATATGCGCCATCCGTGACTATATTCTTGAGAATTTTTTTGTAAAAAATGTCCACAGATTACGCAGATGACTGTAGATTTTCCAGATTACAGAGAGATCTGTGATAATCCGTGTTAATCTGTGGCTGGTTTTAATAGCGATCCACTTAACCGCTCAGGAGGATGAATATGACCGATTTGACAGCAATTATCGCCCAGGCCAAAAGCAAATTTGATTTGACCGATCCGGCCGATCAGCAAACGCTCTATCCGCTGGCGGAAGCGCTTCTCGCTTTTACCACAGCCAACGGTACAGAAGCGATGGAGACGGCCGCTCAAACTGCAGACGCGCCCCTGGAATTTAAAATTGCGGCCAAACTGGTTCACTCCCGCCGATTTATGGAGCGGGTGGATCGCCCCCTCAATCTGGCGGTTGTTTTTGCCATGTGGGGAGAACAAAATCGGCTGCGGCCACGCAGTGCGGATAATCCGAACGGCGAAGATTTGTTGCGCATCAAGGTGGAACAGTTGACCTGGGCGACCCAAAATACCCCGGTTGAATGGACCCTGTACGCGGTGGATGACGGTTGCCCATACGACAGCGGCCGGATTGCTAAGGAAATGATTCAGCCTCATCCCGCTAAAGACAAAGTCAAAGTTCTCTTCCTGGCAGACGGCATTAGCGCCAAAACCGGCCCCTTGCGCGAGCTAAATTCAGTCAACGACTCCCGCAAAGGCGGGGCGATTATCTACGGGTGTCAGCAGGCGATTGAGGATGGAGCGGACGCGGTGATTTACACCGATGCTGACAATTCAGTTCATCTGGGGCAAATCGGTTTGCTGCTGCAGCCTTATGTTGATGATCAGAAGCGGGTCGTTCTGGGAAATCGCAAACACCCGCAGGCGGTGCTGGTCAAACAGGAATCCCGCTGGGGGATTGGTATTAAACTGCTCCGGCACATGCAGCGCATGATCGGCCGGGCGATTTTTTCCGAGGGAATTCGCGATTCTCAAGCGGCGTTTAAGCTGTATGATCGACACGTCCTGCAAAAAATAATTGAAACTCCATCGGTTTTTGATTTTTCTTTTGATACCGACTGGATTGCGGCCGTCCTGGCCATGGAGGAGCCATATGTCACCGTTCCCTTTGCGTTTGTCGATTCATTTGCCGAGTCAGCTTCGATTGTTCAGGGGCCGATGACCACCTGGGAAACGCTCTTAAAGGGGTTGGCCACCGCGGTGCGCAAACGCGGAATTTCTCATAATGAAGCGATGGCCAGGGTATTAGATGAAGAAATTCACTCATCGGAAGATTTGGATTTATTGATCAACCACTTACCACCGGCTCTGGAGCAGGCCACCGATCAGGATTTTGGCGATCCGGCGGTGATGTCCCCGGAAGCGGTTCAGGAATGGATACAATTTCGCAAGGCGGAAGCGTTCAAGGGTTAGGTGGACAGGTAATAAATTTGCCTCGAAAAGGACCGACAAGCTCCCCTCCCCGCGACGGGGAGGGGCTGGGGGAGGGGTAAATTGCCCGTAAAAAGACCCACCCCCTAACCCCCTCCCGACGCGGGAGGGGGGATTTGAAGGACTAAAAAGCGCATTTTCTCATTCATTAACCGACCTGTCCGCCCCTGCCTCCAAACGGGAAGGAGAAGGTTACCGATCCAGCGATGGCAGGTGGGCAAACACAAAATCTTTCAAGTAATTGCGAACCATCTGCGGCCGTTCAAGCTGGATCATGTGACCACTCCCAGGAATGGTCACCAGCCGGGCTTCGGGAATCCCTTCGGCGAGCTGCCGGCTAAATTTTAGGGGCATAAACATGTCCAGCTCGCCGCCAATCACCAGCGTTGGCACCCGGATTTCGCCCAGCCGGTGGCGAACGTCAAACTGATTACAGGCGCTGTAGTCACCAAACAAAGTGTCTGGATTATTTTCCAGAACTCGCTTTCGACCTACCCCTTTCATGATGGGGTTGGCCTTTTTAGACCAGGCGTATTTGGTAAAAAAATCGGCCACGGCCGGCATGTCGGTGTGGATTTGCTCCAGAATAAGCGGGGAGACTTTCATGCGGGCCCCCGTGCTAATAAGGATCGCTCCGGTCAGAAAATCAGGATGGTTTAAGGCGATCAATTGGGCGATCGCTCCTCCCATCGAATGGCCGGCAATGACCACCTGTTCAAGCTGCAGCCCCTCGACAAAGGCGATAACCGTCTCGGCATAATTTTCGATGGTTTTGAGTCCGGGAGGGGGAGATTGACCGTGCCCGGGCAAATCCGGGGTGACGATCGTCACGCCATCGATATAGCGAACGGTGGATGGCCAATCCAGATGACTGCCGCCGGCGCCGTGAATGAGGAGCAATACCGGGCCGGATCCGGCCGGCGGCCCGCACATTTTATAATGGATTGTCTGGTTCAAAATCGAAAGAAAAGGCATGGGACAGAAGTATAGCCGTGTTTTTTTAGAGATGATAATATCATTTGTCAACCGCGCAATCGCTCGCTAGAATCCCCCCGTCTTTGCAGCGGCACAGGAGATTTTGTTGTTATGAATCAATTTGTCATTGAGGGTGGTACCCCTCTTCACGGTACGATCCGGGCCAGTGGAAATAAGAATGCGGCTTTGAAGCTGCTGCCAGCCTGCCTGCTGACTTCCGAACCGGTTGTACTGCACAACGTTCCCGATATCGAAGATGTGCAGATCATGATGGAAATTATGGCGGCCATCGGCGTGTCCGTTGAACCGCTTGGTGACCACAGCTGGAGAATTCACGCTCGAGAAATTGAGACCTCCGTTTTACCGGCCGAGCTGGCTTCGCGCATCCGGGCGTCATTTGTGCTGTCCGGCCCGCTGCTGGCGCGCATGGGGCAAATCACTCTGCCGCTGCCAGGCGGTGACCGGATTGGCGGCCGGCCGCTTGATACCCACGTTCAGGGGCTTCAAGCTTTGGGGGTTAAAGCCGCCTTTGAAAACGGATCAAAATTTCATATGCAAACCCAACATCTTCAGGGAGCGGGCTATTTGCTGCAAACGGAGCAGAGCGTGACGGCCACCGAAAACACGGTGATGGCAGCTGTTCTCGCCCAGGGGGAAACGATCATCGATAATGCCGCCTGTGAGCCTCACGTGCAAGATTTATGCCGCATGCTTTGTCAGATGGGGGCGAAAATTGAGGGCATCGGCACCAATCGCCTGATTATTCAAGGTGTGAGCTCGTTAAGCGGTACGGAATATCGCATAGGTGCCGACTTCATGGAAGTTGGCAGCTTTATTGGAGCCACCGTGGTCACCGGTGGATCAATTCGGATCGAACAGGCGGATCCCCAGCATCTCAATATGATTCGATTGGTTTACGAGCGGTTTGGCGTCCGTTGGGAGGTGGAGGGGGAAGATATTATCGTCCCGGCCGACCAGGAAATGCACATTTCCACCACTTTAGCCGGCCGCGTGCCGGAGATCAAGCCGATGCCCTGGCCCGGTTTTCCTCCGGATCTCATGAGTATTCTGGTGATAATGGGGACGCAGGCGGCCGGCAGCGTGCTGCTGCATGACTGGATGTACGAGAGCCGTTTCTTTTTTACCGACAAGCTGTTATTTATGGGAGCCAACATCGTTTTGTGCGATCCGCACCGGGTTTTAATCCAGGGTAAATCTAAACTGTACGCCAACCCGGCCGGGGTGACCAGCCCGGATATCCGGGCCGGTATGGCGATGGTTTTAGCGGCACTTTGCGCGGAAGGGCAGACCACCATTTCGAATATTCACCAAATTGATCGTGGATACGAGCGAATTGATTTGAAACTTGCCGCATTAGGGGGACGTATTGAGCGCAGGTAATTGTTTCTTAATATAAGAACCGTAAAATTTCTATTGCGGACTCTCTGCCTGTCAAGTATAATTCTATTTCACTTTTAATAGAAGTTTCCCATTTTTTTACGGGCAATTATTTTGAAAATTAGGCAAAGGGCGTTTCGCTCTTTTTTTTTGGAGTAAATATTATGACCAAACGCACGTATCAACCTAAAATCCGACGTCGTTTGCGCGTGCATGGCTTCCGCAAACGCATGCAAACGGCAGACGGCCGGAAGGTATTAAAGCGGCGGCGCACCAAAGGGCGCAAAAACTTATCCGTTAGCATGAACAACCACGTTAAAAAAGTGAATTGGAATGGCTCCAGTGCACGCAGCTATCGGGCCATGCGCGATTCATCGAACGGCAAAGCTGTTCGGTAATTGGTGAGTGTGTTGATCTTTTCTTTTTTAAGGCTGTCTAACTCGTTAGGGTAGGGCGCTCTTTGGGGAAATATCAGCGCACCGCTCCAGGAATGCTTCCCCAGCAATATCGCCTGCGCCATCGTCTAGATTTTAAGCGCATGCGCCGGGAAGGCCGAAAAGCGGTTTTTCGCCTGGCCGTGGTCATTTACCGTCCAAACGGGTTGTTAAACAGCCGGTTTGCTTTTACGGCCAACCGTAAAATCGGTAACGCGGTTCAGCGAAATCGAGCCCGACGCCTGCTGCGGGAAGCCGTTCGAAAGAAGTTAGATCAATCGCCTGCAGGATTTGATTTTTTGTTTGTGGCCCGGCGGAATATGCCATCGGTGACATTATCAGAGGCCAATGAGCTGGTTGACGAGGTATTTGAGCGGATTTGCCGTTTAAATTCTTCAACGCCACCGCAACAAATATCTTATAAAGGCGAAGGTAGCTCATGAAAAAAGTTGTCATCGCGATTATTCGACTTTATCAGCGATTTATTTCTCCTCTCACGCCGCCAAGCTGTCGTTTCCAACCTACCTGCTCCCACTATGGGGCTGAGGCGATTGAGAAATATGGCCTGCTTCGCGGGGGGTGGATGACGATTAAACGCATCGGCCGCTGTCATCCGTTTACCGCTGGTGGATATGATCCGGTTCCCTAATCGCCAATTTTGAGCTCGTTTTGATGCCCCTGGAGCTTTTGTAACAATCAACTTAGATCGTCTTTATGACCTTCGATAGTGGAGAAGATTCCTTGTTGTCATCTCAAAATTTTCAACCATCGGTCAAACGCCTGCGATGGTTTGTTCTACTGATTCTTATTTTGTTCTTAACCGCCTGTTCCGTCACTGGCGTTTCGGAAAGTTGGCCGGGAATAACCGCAGAAGGATCGCGAGTCTATGTGTCAAACGCCAACCAGGTTGTAGCGATTGATGGTCAGTCTGGCGAGCAGGTGTGGCAGTACAACGGCCAGGCGGCCAGCGAGAACTTTTATGCCCCTCCACTTGTTGAAGACGGCCGCGTCGTTTTGGGAGATTTTGGTGTGTCCGGCGGCATATTTGCCGGGGGCCGTCTGTTGGTAAAAATTCACGCCCTCGTTGATGGAGATCAAAGCCCGCCTCAGGTTGACTGGATTGCAGAAGACCAGGTTTCCGGCCGAATTTTTGCGTCCGCCCTTCAGGTAGATGATCGCATTTTTCTGGGCACCGGAGACAACAAGTTTGTGGCCCTGGACGCAGCTACCGGCGAAAAAATCTGGGAATTTGCGACCGGCAATTCCGTTTGGGATAAACCGATCCATGTAGATGGTATACTGTACTTTACGTCGCTCGATAAAAATGTGTATGCTTTAGCGGCCGAAGATGGTGATCTTGTCTGGTCAGCTTCCGTGAGCGGGGCCAGCGCTGGATCTCCCGTTTTGAATGAAAGCGCTGATTTGCTTTATGTGGGCAGTTTCTCCGGCGAGCTGTTAGCCTTAAATCGAGCGGATGGTTCACTGGCCTGGGAAGCTCCGGCCGAAGATTGGGTTTGGGGCACACCACTGTATCACGATGGGATTGTTTACTACTCTGATCTCTCCGGCAATATTTATGCGGTCGATGGCGAGAGTGGAGAAAGTGTATGGAACAATTCCCCTGAAGTTCCTGGATCAGTTGAGTCGGAAATATTGTTAATTGACGACCAACTTTTTGTAACCTCCGGGGATGTGGATACCGGTACGGGGGCAATAACGGCTTTTAATCTTGAAGGTCAGGAATTATGGCAAAAAGATGTTGATGCTGAGGTGCAGCCGCCGCCGGTATCGATGGATGGAGATCCGGTCATCGCTTTTGTTCCTGAAGATGAACCCCTTCAAGTTGTGCGGTATGATGCAGAAAATGGGGCAATCTTGTGGCGCTTTACCCCGCCAATTGAAGATGAAGAGTAATCGATAGGACGACTATCTTATGTGGCAAACATTTATTGATTTTATGCTCAACATTATGGTCTATCTGTATCAGGCGTTGGGCAACAACTTTCTCTTAGCATTGGCGGCGTTTACAATTTTGACCCGCGTTTTGCTGCTACCGCTAAACCTTCGTCAGCAGCGCAGCAGCATTCGCATGCAGGAGATGCAGCCCCAGGTCCAGGCGATCCAAAAGAAATATAAAGATGACCAAAAAAGAATGATGGAGGAGATGCAGAAAATCGGCTACAACCCAACTGAGCCATTGTTGGGCTGTTTACCGCTCCTGGTGCAAATGCCGATTTTCTTTGCCCTGTTCCGGGTCATCAATATTATGCTTCTATCGACCCCTCAATCGCTTCTGGAACTAAAAAGCAGAATTAGCGCGGGGTTTGATTTGGCAAACTTGCTGCCCATCGACAATGAGTTTCTATGGCTAAATTTAGCTCAACCAGACCCATACCTCATCTTGCCGGTTTTGGTGGCCGGTACGATGTTCCTGCAGCAAAAGTTTATGATGCCGGCTAAAAAAGAAGAGGATAAGAAGCAGAAGGCCGCAAAAGAGGATAATCCGATGGCTCAGACCCAGCAAAGCATGCTGTACACGATGCCCATCATGTTCGGTTTCTTTGCGATGAGCTTTAACTCCGGCCTGGCTATTTACTTTGTTATCTCAAACATTATTGGCATTGGACAGGGATATATTACACGGCGGTCGCTGGCTCAGGCCCGCGCGGAATCTGAGGCCCGCAAAAAGGCTCGAAAAGAAAATGCGGCGCTGGGCGAAGGCTTAGAGGATGGAGATTCTGGAGGGGCTCAGTCAAATGGGTCGAGCAAACCGGCAGCCAAAGCAAAAAAACAAGATAAAAAATCTTCCGGCCAAAAAAGTTCACCGGTAAAAAGCAGCCGGAAGAAAAAACGGCGTTAGTGACGAAGTTAAAAGATGGCGGAAACAAATATTATGAGCGCAAAGGGAAAAGCAATCGAAATTTCAGCAGATTCTGTTGATGAAGCGATACAAAAGGGATTACTGGTATTAGGCGTAACCCGCAGCGAAATCGAGTATGAAATTGTTGATGAGGGCCGATCCGGATTTTTAGGCATCGGCAATCGACTGGCAAATATACGCATTTGGGTTAAAGGTGGTCAAGGGGATAATTCTGAGGTTGTAGAAACGGCTGTCGTGGAAAAAGAGGAAGAAGCTGTTCCTGAACCACCAGCGGCCGAAATTACGCCTGAAGCTGGCGTAGAAGTGGAGCCCGCTGTGCCTGCTGCAGTAGAAGATATGGAATTTGATGATCTAGAAAATTTACCCGACCCATATTTATTGGAAGAAGAAGAGGTCGCTGTCGAAGTGTTGACCACCCTCTTTGACAAAATGCAGCTGGATGTCGAAATAAAATCACAATTGGGCGAGGCGGATGAATTGGGCAAACAGGCGGTAACCATCGATATTCGGGGCGAGGACCTCGATCCTCTGGTTGGTTCTCGAGGTGAAGGGGTCATCGATCTGCAATTTTTGGCTCGATTGATGGTTGGGCAGCAGCTGCGTCGTCGCGTAAGCTTCATGGTCGACGTGAACGGGTATCGCCATCGGAAAGAAGAGGGGCTGGAAAAATTAGCGCTGCGCATGGCAGACAAGGTAACCAAGCGGCAAAAGCCAATCACCTTGGAACCGATGAATTCTTACGAGCGGCGGTTGATTCACATGTCTCTGCGGGACCAAGCAAAGGTGTATACCCGCAGTGTCGGAGAAGGAGCCAGTCGACGGGTCAGAATTTATCCGGCCAGCGAAAAGAATTAGTGATAATACCGCAATAAACGTTGACGACCTGAATCGATACAAAATAATGATCAATTTTGCGGCTGTGTTTTCCAAACCAGCTTGAGCCGCACGCGTCTTTCTCCATCCAGAGACGTGTACAGATAAGTGATATCATCGGCCGTGAGCAAATCAGCGTGCCCCACGCCTACATTGGCCGGTAGATCAACCAATATTGGATTTTCAGAAAAGGTTTCCCAACGGCCGTCAATCCGACCCTCCGTCGTACGGGCTAACCCCAGCCCAAATTGTGAATCCCCGCCCGCGCCTGCTCCTGCGCCGCGTATGCCTTCATAAAGCATGTAATATTCTTCGTCTATTTTGATCACTTCAGCTGAGCTGACCATCCGAAAATCCCAGTACGGGTGCGCCTCACGACCCACCGCATCCAGCGGTCCATAAGCAGCTGCGGAACGAAATAAGGGGTTGTTTTCGCAGCGGCGGTAGGTTGCCGGTGGCTGATCAACCCGACCCACAAAACAGCCCATGCTGCCCGGACTTTGCCCCATGCCCACAAAAATATAAACCAGATCGTTTTCGACAAAAAGACCCGGTGGACCACCGGCCAGACATTGCTCCAAATTAATAATATTAAAGGGATGGGGGCCAATTTCTTCTTCAGGGGCGCACCCTTCAAGACTTGACCACAATCCGGAATAAGAGACGCGTTCGGGCTGGCTCCACAATTCACCATCCAGCGAGCGGCGGATCATCACCCGCCCCAGGTGCTCATAAACCATTAAATAGCCGCGATCGAGGGGGGCAACTCGCGGATACTGCTGCTGGGCGATTTGATCCGCTTCGTTGGTGCAGGGACATTGGCGGCAGGAGAATTGGCACACCGGCGGATGTTCAGAAACAAAGCTTTTTCCCTGATCATCGCTTTTCAAAATAACGGTGCAGCCAGGGAAAGGTACCGGATCACCGCACTGGTCAACGGTCTCGGCCGCCTGGAAGCTGCTGTGTATGTAGCTCCACCAGCGGCCGTCAGGTCGAATAATCGTGTCAGATTCTCCCATGGGCAGACCAGTAGTGGGGAGATCTAAAATAAATTCCGCTTCTCCGCCCCAAAAATCGGCCAGGGTGGGATTTAAAGCGCTTCCGGTGGTGTTTATCTCTCGAGGCGCTACCGGCGTGGCAGGCGGATAATACACCACGTTGGGAGCAAACCGGATCACGGCCGCCGCGCAGAGTAAAATCGCCAGGGCGACCGGGAGAAGCAGATAAGATGAGCGGAGTTGCGGCATGAGTGCCAATTGGGCGACTACATCACATTTCAATCAGCTTGACGGCGGTGACCGCTTTGGCATGGGACAAAGCATCAAGCGCGCCGGCCGGTGGCGATCCGTCCAGGTTGATAAACGAGAGCGCTTCTCCGCCTGGAGCTGAACGGCCGAGACGCCATTCGCCGATATTGACGCCGTAGGTTGCCAAAATAGTGGCGACTTGGCCGATCACGCCTGGCACGTCCTGATTGCGCATAATCAGCACCAATCCTTCCGGTTTAGCTTCAATCAGATAATCGTCCACTTCCACGATACGCGGCTCGAGACCGGCAAAAAGGGCTCCGGCCACCACGCGCGTGCGTTTCTCTCCCTGTTTATTTTTCCAGTGCGCCCGGCACCAGACCAGGTTGGTATAGCTCAACGTATTTTGGCCATATTCCTGGGCGATTTGCACGCCGTGCTGCTCCGCGATCAGCGGGGCGTTGATTTCATTGATCTCGGGCGAGATTTTGATCAATAATCCTTTGAGCAGGGCGGAGGCGATCGGCCGCACCATTTGCTTCATTTCTTCACCGCCCACCTCGATCTCAATTTTGGTAAACGGTGCATCGGTCAGGCCGCTTTGCAGCCGGCCGATTTTTTCAGCCAGGGCCATATACGGCCGTACTTTGTTGAAATCCAAACCCTTGGGAAAAGAGACGTTGACGGTATTGCGAAAATCAACCCCGCGCAGGGCGTCGGCCACCGCCTCAACCATCTCGACCGCGACAGCCCGCTGCGCTTCCCGGGAGCTGGCCCCCAGGTGAGGGGTATGCAGCACATTTGGCAAGCCGATCAGGGGAGAGTTTGTAGGTGGTTCGTTGAAATAAACGTCTAAACCCGCCGCGGCCACCTTGCCGGATTGTAAACCGGCCGCCAGGGCCTCTTCATCGATCAATTTGCCTCGGGCGACGTTGATCAGTATGACCCCATCCTTCATTTTGCCGATCGTTTCCCGATTGATCATCCTGGTGGTTTCCGGAGAAACAACCGTATGAAGGGTTAAAATATCGGTTTGGGCGAGCAAATCATCCAGGTCAAACAGCTCAACATTGTGCTCGCGGCCGACCGCTTCAGAAATGTAGGGATCGTAGGCGATAACGGTCATGCCAAAGGCCTGGGCGCGAGCGGCCACCAGGCGGCCGATGTAGCCAAACCCGATGATACCCAGCGTTTTACCATACAGCTCCGTGCCCACAAATTTTGATCGGGCCCATTCTCCAGCGAGAAGGGAGGCGTGGGCCGGAGCGGTGTGCCGGTTAACCGCCAGCATGAGGGCCATCGTTTGTTCCGCGGTGGCCACGCTGTTGGCCTGCGGGGTATTCATGACGAAGATGCCGAGTTTGGTGGCCGCTTCGAGATCGATATTGTCAACCCCGATGCCCGCCCGGCCGACCACTTTGAGCTTTTTGCCGGCCGCCAATATGTCGCTGTCCGGCCGTGTGCCGCTGCGCACAATTAAGGCATCATAGTCAGGCAGTTTGGCCATTAATTCTTCTTTGCTGAGACCGGTGATCATGTCATAAGACATGTCGTCCATTTCATCCAGCCGGTCAAGCCCAGCCTGTCCCAGCTTATCTGAGATGAGGATTTTGTACATTGTTGTGTCTTTTCCTGAATTAAGTAGTTTACAAAAAGAATTGTTAAAAAAGCCACGGATTAACACGGATTTTCACAGATTTCTCTCTCTAATCTGCGCAATCTGCGGACAAATTATTTTAGAAAAGTTTTTGTAAATTACTTAAGTTGTGGAGGTGGGTAAACGGTAAAGGGTGTATGGTAAGGTCTCTTGTACCTTACACCTTTTACCCATCACCTTACACCCTTTACCCATCACTCTGCGAATGGAATCCCCTTAAGGGCGAGAAAAGCATCGACATTTTCGAGAAGTTCGGCGATGTCGGCCGGTTTCCAATCTCCCATGTGGCCGATGCGGAAGGTTTTGTTTTTTAATGCGCCATACCCGTTTGAAAGGATCATCCCGCGCTCCCGCAAAAAGTCGTTGAGTTCGCCGACGCTAATTTCGTGGGTATTGGTGACGGTTGAAACGGTAGGAGAAGCGAATTTTTCGGCCGCCAGATAACCAAAACCGCGTGAATGGGCCCAGGTCATCGTTTGGTTGCGCATAGCCATATGACGTTCCCAGCGCCCTTCCATGGTTTCCGCCAACATCGCGTCGAGCTGGACATCCATCGCGTAGAGCAAAGAAACGGCCGGGGTGGCCGGCGTCTGGTTTTTAACCAGGTACTTTTCCAGGGTGATAAAATCGAAATAGTAGCCGCGGTTGGGGATCGTTTTGGCTTTTTCAAACGCCCGCTGTGAAACCCCGGCAAACGCCAGGCCAGGTGGGAGAGCAAAGGTTTTTTGGCTGGAGGTCAAAACCAGGTCGAGGTCCCATTCATCCATCTCCAATTGGGCGCCGCCCAGACCGCTAACCGAGTCCACCATAATCGTGATGTCTTCACCACCAGGCAGGGCGCGCACGGCGGCCGCGATCTCTCTTACCGGATTGGTAATCCCGACGCTGGTTTCATTGTGAACAAAGGCCAACGCATCAAACCCTCCACCGGACAGCCGCTCAACGATCATTTCCGGGAGAACCGGTTTGCCCCATTCAACGTCAATGACGTCAACCTCTTTCCCGTTCGCTTTTGATACATCGATCCAGCGATCGCCAAAAGAGCCGTTGGTACAGTGCAATACCCGTTTGCGAACCAGATTTCGAGAAGCGCCTTCCCACATACCGGTGCCGGATGAGGCGGAGATATAAACTCGATGGACGGTGCGAAACACCTTTTTTAATTTGGGCTCAATACGGCCGATTAAATCCGCGCACTCCGGCATGCGATGTCCAATCATCCAGGCGGTTTGAGCCTGCAATATTTCTTCCCGAACCTCAGTGGGTCCGGGCAAGAAGAGCTTGATATGCTTGTTCGAATTTTTGCTTGAGCTGTTCATCTTTAAAAGTCAACGCTCCTTCCTCAATTAGGGTTAAACATTTTTGTGCCAAATAGGGATGCGCTGTTTCTTCCAGTCGCTCCAGCCCGGCCGGACCCAAAATGAGGGCCAGTGAGGTGGCCAGGCTTTGGCTGTGGATAAAAATGGGGGCGTGAGCCTGGACTTTGGCCCGGGTAACCACGCCACCAAATCCGGCAAAGAGATCAACGCGCCGACTGGCCAGCAAATCGCTGGTGCCGTCTCCGATTAACAAGGAACGGCCGCTTTTCCCTTCCAGCAGTTCGGCCACGATATCCGCCTTGCCGTCAGTAATTGTTAAGGCTCCTTCCTCAAAAGTTTTATAGCGCATAAAGCTATCAGAGCTTTGGCGCCACCATTGACCGGTTAACGAATCATATTGGATGTCGACCGCGCGGATATTTTCTTTCGGGACTCCGAGGTAAATACCAAATTCGGCCACCGGTTCATACAACCCGCCGCTGACGATATAGACATTAATTCCCAGCTGCTGCAGCGCTTTGATGATTTGCCGAGCATCCTCGACAATGGTGCGTTTGTAGCTGTTTTTTATCGCCTGGACCTGCTGTCGCGTCGGCCGAACCGCCCGCAGCCGCTTGCCATATACTTCAGCTAAATCGATGTCTCCGTTCATGGCGGCATTTGTCAAAACTTCTACGCGCCATTTTTTGGAGGCGGATTCAGCCAGGATATCAATTCCCTCTATAGTACTTAAAGTGGAATCACAATCAAAAAAAATGTGTTGATAGGATGGCCAACGCATAATCACTTAAACCTTTTTATTATGTGTATATTTTAAAGAGCGCAATGGTGAAGTTCCAGTGTATGGTTAAACCAACTGTTTGAAAGTAGAAGGGTAGTGAAGTGGAGAACAGGATGTACAAAGAAAACGGAAAAATAATTGGGTAATGTGCCCAAATTATTTTCCTGTGAAGCCGCCCAGCCCTTTTTGGATGGCCGCCAAATAGGCATCATGTAATTTTCCATTGCTGACCAGACAATCCATTTGCTGCCAGTGCCACGGATCCCCGGCAAAATTGGTGATCTGGCCACCGGCTTCCTGGACGATAAGCGCCCCGGCCGCGACATCCCACGGATGCAGATTGATGTTCATATACCCATCAAGCCGGCCGGCAGCCACCCACGACATCGACAGAGCGGCAGATCCAATTGCTCGTATTGTTTTGACTTCATGAGCCAAGATCCCAAGAATGTTCAAGGTGGCTTGACGCGTTTCCCGGCCGTGGGACCAGTCAAGCGAAAAAACCGATTCAATCGGATTTTTTGTTAGTGCAGAAAAAATTGGGTGTCCATTTAATTTCGCCCCGGCCCCTTTGCGAGCGCTAAATACCTCTTGGCGTACCGGATCATAAACAACCCCCACTTCAACGGAGAGGGTCAGACCCTGCCGACGTGCGACCCCAATTGAAACGGAGAAATTGGGCATTTGCCTGCTGTAGTTACTCGTCCCGTCAATTGGATCAATAATCCAGATAATTTCTCCTTCCTGGGGCAGGGTTTCATCATCTTCCTCTGTCAAAAATCCATGGCTGGGAAAAATGCGGCGGATTTCTTGGGTGATGAGGCGTTGGGAGGCAAAATCGGCATCGGTGACTATATCTCGAAAGCCTTTGCGGGTTAATTCTCGTGGTTCTTCCCATAATCGACGAAGCAACTTACCGGAAGATAGGGCTACATTTTCGGCCACTTTGAGAATTTCTGCATTGGAGGTCATATAGATAAAAATCTGCGTGAAAAAAAGCCCTGACTATTATAACAGAGTCTAGGGCTTTAAATTGGTAATATGAATCTCGATGAAACGCGCACTACCATGTGAATTCTATCACAACCTCCGCTGCGTCCCAACCTGATTTTGCCTATTTTTCTGAGAAAAATTAATCATCACCGTCTTGTTCAGAAGTGTCAAGCGGCAGGAGGACATTAAATGTGCTCCCGGGTGGATTTTTTTCATCTCGCCCTTTGCTTTCGACCCAAATCCGGCCGCGATGCGCTTCGATAACTCCTCTGGCGATCGGCAGGCCCAATCCGATGCCCCCTCCCTGAAAGTTCGACTTGCTGGTGGAGTGATTCTGAATAGACCCTAAAATATGGAATTGATCAAAAATACGCCGTTGTTCATCCAGTGGAATGCCAATTCCGGTGTCTTTAATCATGATGCTGACTGAATCGGTCATGGCTTTGACAACAATTTGAATAATTCCGTTATCCGGGGTGAATTTAATTGCGTTGCCAATGATATTCCCCAAAGCGATTTTGAGCTGCACCCCATCTCCCTGAATCATGGGAACATCATCAAGACCCACCAAAGAAATGTTTAAATCGCGACTTTCACAAAGTTCTTTTTTATCTTCCAGGATTTCCTTGATCAAAACGCTTAACAACACCGGCCCAATGGCCAATTCCAATGCGCCGGAGGCGATTCGGGAAACGCTGATAATTTCATTGATGACCGTTGAGAGGCGATTGATGCCCTTGGTTAATCCGCCGGTGACGTAGAGAAGCTGGTCGTTGCCCTCTTTTTGAGCCTGTTTGGCATAATCTTGCAGCAGGTGGGAGTAGCCATTGATCAGGGTTAACGGGGTGCGCAGCTCGTGAGAAACCAGAATGATAAAATCGCTTTTCATGCGATCTAATTCTCTCAGCTGATGATTGGCTTCCTGCAGCTCGCGGATTTTGTTTTCCAGATTGGTAACCAGCTGTTGGGCATAGAGCTTGAGCTGTTCACTTTCCTCACCGGCCTCCAGCGTATCTGCATGGCCTTCTAGAAAGGTGTTGACCTGGTCTGGAAAGCGAGAAATATCAATCGGTTTGGTTAAGAAGCCGTTGCAGCCGGCCGCCAAAGCCTGGGCTCGACTATCCGGCGAGGTGTTGGCCGTCAGAGCGATGATCGGCGTTTTTGAAAAATGAGGCATGCTGCGCAGCCGTGTGGTAATTTGTTTGCCGTCCATAGTCGGCAAATTGATATCCATGAGGATCAGCTGTGGCAGCTCGCGCATAGCCATTTCAATGCCTTCAAAACCGTCGTTGGCAATTAAGACATGATAATCTCTTTTTCCTAAAACGCGCTGTACAAGCTTCTGATTGGCTAAGTTGTCTTCGATGTATAATATTTTGGTATGATCAGTCACGCGTACTTTGCCCCGTGTAATTTTTGGGGAGATCAATCATCTTGACGATTACATTTGCTATTTAAGGACCCGAGCAATATCTTTGATTAAATCCGCGTCCATAAAATCCCCTTTTGGTAACAGTCTCTTTATTTTACCGTTTAATCGGCGATGCTCAATAGGAGACAATTCCTTAGCGGTGATAACAATGATAGGAATATCGCGTAATTTGGGGTCACTTTTTAGAGCTTCAACGACGGCAAAGCCATCCATTTCAGGCATCATCAAATCCAAGATGATTAAATTTGGCTGGTTTTTGCGAATTAATTCCAGCCCTTCACGGCCGTTTTGGGCTTCATCGATGTAAAACTCCCCCTGCGCTTGCAAAATCCGCCGGATCAGGCGGGCCGCATCGAGATTATCTTCCAGAATGGCGATGCGCCGAATACGGCCGTCTAATTTCTCAAGAGCGGTCAATAAACCATCTTCGTGCGCATGGTAGGTCGAGTTCATTTCGCGAGCGAATGAATCCCCCAAAATGTGCTTCTCAACCGGGAAGGTGTGACCGGAACAGTTAACCACGACCGTTTCTTCCGGCTTGATCACCCCTTCGCGAATTAAATTGATTAACCCGGCAAAGGTGACCGCGGTAGCCGGTTCAACCGAGAAGCCATCCATCTGGGCCAATACTTTGAGTGCTCTAAACGCCTCGGCATCGGAGACGCTGCGAATGGTGCCCCCATATTGGTCAATTAACTCAACCAAAACTTCGTACGCCTGCCCCGGAATACCGGTGGCCAGCGTGGCGATATCGGTGACCGGCTGCATGACGTTTTCCGGCGTCGAGAGCCCTTTTTCAAAAGCGATGGCCATGGGGGCACAGCCGCTGACCTGAAAGCAGCCCAATTTCGGCCGTTTATCGACCATCCCCATCGCTTCCAGCTCCGCAAACCCTTTCATTACCCCAACCGGCCCCATACCCCCGCTCACCGCCTGTAAAAACCAGTCAGGAGAAGCAAACGGGGTGACCTCAAAGGTGTTCATCGGGTTTTTCTGGTGTTCGATACGACCCAACTGTTCTGCTAGCTCAAAGGCAACCGTTTTCATCGCTTCTTTGGCGGCAATCGCCTTGATTCCGCGATCGAGAAAGATGTTGCGGTTGGCGGCAAACTCGGCCGCAATCTTTTTGGCTTCGTCATACGTGCCGGCTACTTTAATGATCTCGGTGCCGTAAATCGCCGCTTCCCGCATTTTTTCCGGGGGGACCGAGCTGGTTACAAACGCCCACAGCTTAATTCCAGCTCGGGCGCAGTAGGCTGAATACGCGATGGCCACATTTCCGGTTGAGGCGACGACCGCTTCGGTGATGCCGGCCTCTTTCATGGCGCTGACGGCGATGGCCGCCTGGCGATCCTTAAATGAACCGGTGGGTCCCTGTCGCTCGTCTTTGATGTATATATTTGGATGACCGAGCATCAGGCCTAAATTGCGGGCCCGAATTAAAGGGGTCCACCCTTCGCCAAAGGAAACGACGTGGTCGAGGTTTTGAATCGGCAGTAATTCATGATAGCGCCACAGCGTTGCTTCTCGCTGACGCAGCTCTTGCGACCAGATATCGGCCGTTTCAGCCAGGTCATAAACCGCATCAAGCCAGCCTTGTTGGCAGGTAGGGCAGGCCGGGAGGGGGCCGTCATAGTCGGTGATAGCGCCACAGGCTCGGCACTGCATGCCAATATCTTTTTGTTTTGTCTTTAACGCGGGCGTCATTGTCTTCATGATGTTTTATTTATTAATTCCATTACTTTGGTCAAATCATCCGAAATGATCGGCTTGGTCAGGGCCATCTGAGCCCCGTGTTTTTCAGCTTCACTTTGTGAAATGTCTACCGAACAAACAATCACCGGTAGGGATTTGAGATTCGGTTGACTGCGTATTTCTTGTAAAACATCCCAACCCGATGTTTCCGGCATGTGAATGTCGAGTAAAACGAGGCCAAAATCTTCCGGCCGATTGCTTAGCTGGGCCAACGCCTCTCCACCGTTATGGGCCGTGACAATTTCGTTGGGCAGATGACCGAGATTTCGCTGATAAAAGGACAAGATCCCCGGTTCATCATCGACGAGTAAAATCGCCGGAGCGGCTTCTCCGTTTTCCTGCCCGCTGCCGACTGCTGCTTCCGGCAATGAGGTGACCCCGTTTTGACCATGGTTTTCAACCTGCCCATTTTGATGAGCTGCGGGGACCAGGGGCCGCGTGTGTCGTTTTAAAAACATCTGCTCGTTTTCCTGTTTAATTGGGAGCAAGACGTAAAAGGTGCTGCCTTCTTGCAGCGTACTTTCCACCCACACACGGCCGTTGTGGAGCTGTACCAATTCGTGCACAATAGGCAACCCCAAACCGGTGCCGTCCTTGGCTCTAGTGGGTGAGGCGTCAATTTGTTCAAATTTGGCAAACAGACGGGGAAAATCGTCTTCTTCGATTCCCACACCCGTATCTGCGACTGAGAGCTGCACAAATTCACCCGGCTGCTCATCCTCATCAAACCCGGTTAGCGTGGTGATTTTTAACGTAATTTGCCCTTCCTCGGTAAATTTGGCCGCATTGGAGAGCAAGTTGAGCAAAATTTGCCGCAGTCGCATTTGATCCGCTTCGATATCGGGCAGATCAGCATCAATTTCCCACTTGAGTTCAATCGATTTGTCGCGTACCAATCCGCGGGCGGTGGCCAAAACGCTCTCGGCGATTTGATTGAGATTGACGGTTTCGATGACCAGACCCATTTTGCCTGCATCGAGTTTTGCCAGGTCGAGAATATCGTTAATTAGGTTTAACAGGTGAAGGCCGCTGTTGTAAATAGAGCTCAAGTCCTCTTCTTGAGAATCGGTGATCGGACCGTCTATTCCTTTGAGAATAAGACGTGAAAAACCGATAATTGAGTTTAACGGCGTGCGCAGTTCATGGGACATATTGGCCAGGAACTGGGTTTTCATTTTGTCAAGTTCCTGGAGTTTATCATTGGCCGCCTGAATCTGATCAAAGAGCCGGCCGTTTTCAATTGTGGCCGCCAGGCTGATGCAGACCGTTTGTAAAACGCGCAAATCCCGTTGTGAAAACCGATTTTCCAGCGGATGACCGGCCGTTAAGAAACCTATCGTATGCTGTCCAATGGACAGCGGGAGCACGATTTCGGCCGGACATTCCGGATAAAAGCGGTAAATAATGTCGTGACTTTTTGTGTCGGTGTCCAGCCAAACCGGCTGGTTTTGCTGTAGAAGTTTTTTGGTGAGGGCAATCGGTAATTCATCCTGATATTTGGGTAGGTGTGGCAGCTCGCCCACCGCATTAATCAGGGACAGAATATCCCCTTGGTCGATTAGCACAATACCCAAATGGGCCTGGCGAAGCGATCGATGAAGGGTGCGAACGGTATTAGAGATGCGATCATCGGCCGAGACGCTGGAAGCCACCGCCTGGGTGACGTTAAAAAGGGCTCGCAGTTCAGCTACATTTTCCTGAGTTTCTTGCAGCAAGCGGGCGTTGGAAAGCCCCAGGGCGGTTTGATTGGTCACTGCCCTTAGCAGCTGCAGCTCTTCAGGCACAAAGCGATCAACCCCACCCGAACCGAGCAGGATAAACCCTTTTTGCCCATTTTCCTTACTAAAAGCGGCAAAAGCCAGATGCTGCAGCTTGGCGTGGGTCAGATTAAAGGCGCGGCTCATAATGGCAAATTCGCGATCGTGGAGACGCGCGGTTTTTATCTCTTCCGATCGGAAGAGCCAGGCAGATACTTTTTGGCCAATCGTGATCGGTTTAATTTTCTGCTCCACCCCGTCATTGATGTGAAGCAGGGGGACCATCTTGTCATTTTTCACGTCTCCCATCAGAAAAATGTCGTGAGGGATGAGGGTTTGCAGGTCACTTTGAACGATGGCCGCAATTTCCGCCTCATTGAGCGTGCTGGCGATGCGGGCCCCAATTTGGTTAATGGCAACCAGCTCCTGCGCCCGTTTAAGGGCTTCATCAAAAAGCACCATGTTTTCGAAGGTGATGATAAACTGCTCGGCCGTCGTCCGGGCGAACCGTCGCTGCACTTCACCTGGCTCCCAATGCGGATTCAGTGAATCCAGGGTAATAAACCCGATCAGCTTGAACTGGCTGTAGGCGGGGATGGCCAACGAGCTTTCGATCCCATAAGGTCTTAAATAGCGGTTAATGATTTCCTGGGAAGTCTGCTGCTCGCTGCGGTTGATCAAGATCATTTGCCGATTTTCGCGCAGGTGATTGATCAACGGATCTTGATCCACGTTAAACGACGTTTGTCCCTCGGCTATTGGTTGATGGGAGGCGATAATATACGCTTCATCGTGCTCTTTTTCATCAAGGAGGAAGATCCGGCACTGCTCAACCTGCGTATAGCGAACAATTTCGTCCACGGTGATACGGGCCACGTGCTCCTGGGAGATCGCTTGAGAGAGCGTGCGGCTCAAATCGTACAGGGCGCTGGTTTCCCGGATTAGCTCCAGATTGATTAACACCGATGTCGCCTGACGGGCCAGAGCGGATACGGGCTCGATGATTTCTCGCGGCTGCGGATTGATCTGCTTCAAACCCAGGACGATCGTGCCCAACCATTCTCGATTTTTCTGCAGGGGAATCAAAAGTACCTGGGATAGCTTGTTATAGGCGAGCCAGCTGTTCACCTCGGCCGGCAATTCCTCGGCGTGACGACGATAGTCGATTAAGTCATGAACCTGGAGAAACGCTTTTGGCAATATAGCCCCGATTGATTCATTGGAAGGGACAATCTTCAGTTCGTTGCTGGCGTAGGCAATTGAAAGGGGAGCGATCAGGGAGATAAAATCAAATTGACCACTTTTTTCGGCAAAATCATGCAGGGTATCGTAAACCGCATCTTTTGTTTCCGCTCCGATCAGCCGCTGCTCCGCCTGATTCATGTGATCGCTGATGTGAATTTGGGATTCGAGCTGTGTAAACAGATCTGAATTGTCGAGGGCGATGGCGATTTGATCGCACATCGTCTGCAGGACGCGCACGAGGGCGGCATTAAATTTGCCGGTTTCAACGCTTTGGGCGGTGACCGCCCCCAAAACCCGGCCGCGGGCGCGCAGCGGCATGGCAATTTCGGAGCGGGTATCCGGTAATAGCGGATTGGCAAACCAATCTGCAGCCAGCAAAACATCTTGATGAACGCGCGGTTGACCGTCGGCGACAGCCCCTCCGATCAGCGATTTCCCGCCGATTTCCAGCCGGTGCCCCTGGGCGATTTGTTCCGCTCCGGCCCGGCCGGTACCCGCCCGCAGGTGAGCATAACCCTCGGTTTCGTCTGAAAGAAAAATGCCGACATAATACAGCCCAAAACGCTCCTGCATTAAGTCGATTGTTTTTTGCAGGAGGGCATCCCGGTCTAAAAGAGAGCCGAGATCCGCGGCCAGCTCGGCGGCCGTTTGCAGCTGAATGCGGAGATTTTCTTGTTCTGCCAGGCGGTTCATGACCTGATAACCCAATATTGTGGTGGCGAGGATGCCGATCGCGGAAACCACGAGCCAAACCACCCCCCAGGTCGCATTTGAAGAATAAATCTGGTTGAGGTTGGTTAACCACAAGGCAACAAAAGCAAACCAGCAGATGAGGATCGTGGTTGTGGCCCTCAAGCGCCAGGTTGAAAAGGGTTGCCGAAATTTGGCAAGAAGCTGCCTAAAATATTGCATGATAGGTTTGTAGGCTGGTTTGATTGAATCGAACCGCTGGGTTAACCGAGCTCCCAAATCTCTTCCCCGGCCAGGAGCCGGCGAATTTGATCCGGGAATTTGTCTGGATCTAGCGGTTTGGCTAAAAAGCCATCGAATCCCGATTCACGCGACCGGTGCATTTCTTCGGCACTGGCCTGAGCAGTGACGACAACGACCCGAGTATTTTGCAGGTTTGGATCTCGGCGAATTTGCTGCAGCGCTTCGTATCCATCTTCATGTGGCAGGCGTAGATCCATTAAAATCAAATCAACACGAGGCATCGTGTTGGCAAAATCAACGACACCCCAACCGGTTGTCTTCCATTCACAATTTTGCACCCCCATAAAGGCCAGAAGACGCGCAATTAAAACGAAATTTGGAACGTTGTCTTCTACCACCAGAACATAGGCGTCTTCTGGGGCGATCACCGGTTTAGAGTTTTGTGTTTCTTGAGTCATATCAGTCACAGGTGAATTTTTTATCATGAACCCCCCACTTCAAGGTTAAACTTTGATTTTGCAGGGGTACGTGCACGATTGAGAAAGAATAATACTTCAGATGGAAAACGATCAATATTAATTGGCTTCCTAATATACCCGTTACACCCTGCATCGAGCGACTTTTCTTCATCACCTTTCATCGCGTGAGCGGTTAAAGCGATGATCGGAATATCGGCCATGCCCTGTTTGCGGCGCAACAATTTGGTTGCCTCATACCCATCCATGTGGGGCATCCCGATATCCATTAAAACCAGGTCCGGCGTCTTGTCATCTACAAAAGAGAGCCCGCTTGGACCATCCGGCACGGCATGAATTTCAAATCCGGCGGCCGTCAACACTTTCTGAACGAGTTTACGGTTGTCCTGATTGTCTTCGATGTATAGGATAATAGGCGTGTGTTCATTGAACATGATTATATCTCGTTCTTCTTATAATAAAATCAAGTTGGCTGCACCGCGTAAATGCTTTTGCATGATAGCTTACAATCATTTACTTGTCAGTTTATTTTTGCGCCTTCTTCACCAAATTTTAGAGGGAAATTGAACTATAAATCAAGGGATTTCACGTGAAAAAATCAAGAAACAACAAAACTTTGGCTGAAAAAGTACTAATGGGCTATGGGATAAGCCACACAGTTCATTTGTACAATAATCAGGAACGGGATGCTGTAAAGGTGGCTTCACTTATCGGGGTTCCTGCGGGCCAATTATTTAAATCGTTGATCGTGCTGCGTGAACGGGGGAAACCGCTGTTGGTCATGGTGCCGGCCGATCGACAATTGGACCTCAAGAAGCTGGCCCGGGCGATTGGCGAGAAGAAGCTTAAAATGGCCACGCACGCCGAGGCCGAAAAGCGGACTCGCTTAAAAGTTGGCGGGATTTCACCGCTGGTATTACTAAACCACGGATTTGAGATGGTGATCGACCAATCGTGTCACCGTTGGGAAACGATTTTTTTAAGCGCCGGCCGCAAAGGGATTAATTTGGAGATCCCGGTTGCCGGGGTTCTTGAAGTGACGGCACCAAAAATTCTTGAACTCCTTGCGGATCGGCTTAATTCTTACGATTGAGGAGCAGGTGGGTTAATTGGGAAAGCGCTGCCCCTGCTTCCCCCTGGGGATTCACTTCTTCTAAATGGCTCAAGGCGAGATCGGTATACTTTTGGGCTTCAGCTTCCGCATAGGTTCGGGCACCACAGGCATCGAGTCGTTTGATGACGGCCGGAACAAAACGACCCGGGGTACCTTCAGCCGCCTCCGCATCCAGATTATAGAGGCGCTGTAGTTCGTGATCTTCTGCCAAACCAAAAAGAACGGGAAGCGTCTTTTTGCGCGTAACAATATCGCTGGTGGCTGATTTGCCAATGTCCGCTTCATCCCCCCAAATTCCCAGCACGTCGTCCAAAACCTGAAAGGCCAACCCCAAATTAAGGCCAAACTGAGCATAATGATCAATTATTGAATCTGATCTTTGAGCAATCCGCGCCCCCAGCTCGGCACACAGGCTGAGCAATATTGAGGTTTTGCCGGTGATCATCTTGATATACTCATCCACGGTTACGTGACTGCGGGTTTCAAAGTGCATGTCTTGATGCTGCCCCTGAGTCAGACGTAAACAGGTGTCATCAAAACGTCCCAAACATTTTAAAGTTACTTCTGGAGGCACGCCCCGGTCCAGCAAGCCCTGGAAGGCCTGATGGGCCACGGAGAACATGGCGTCTCCGGCATTGATCGCCAGCGGGATGCCCCACACGGTCCACAAAGTCGGCCGGCCGTGCCGTGTCGGGCTGTTGTCCTCAATGTCATCGTGAATTAACGAAAAATTGTGCAGCAGTTCAATGCCTGCTGCGGCCGGGACGGCGGAACGCCAATGAGCGCCGGCCGCGGCCGTGGCCAGCAACAGTAAAGTCGGCCGTATTTGTTTCCCCCGTTTTCCCTGGTGGGGCTGAAATTGGTCGTTGACCCACCCCAAATGGTAATGCATCATGCCAAATAAATGCTCGCCAGTGTCCCCAAAGCGGAGGAGTGTCTGCATTTCTGTGGTGACCGCCTCACGCATGGTGTTGGAGAAGTTGGCAAATTCACTACTGCTCATCAAAGATTTCCTTGTTTTTATGTAGGTGGTTGGGTTGTGGTTCCACCACGCTTTAGCTCCTCTTCAAAAGATTGATAGAGTCGGGTATGTCGCAATTGATGTAAATTGCCGGCTCCGGCACAAAACATGGCGGTTTTTAGTTCGTCGTTAATTGTTTCTGTTAACTCGATGACCCCTTCGATGCCGTCGTTGACGGCCGCTTTGAGAAAATCTCCAGCGATGCCGGCCATATCAGCCCCCAGGGCGATCGATTTGGCAATATCAATGCCGCTGCGCAAACCGCCGCTGGCAAAGATCGAAAGATTCGAGTCCGCCTGGCGACAATATTGAATCGAATAAGCGGTGGGTATTCCCCAGTCAATAAACGCCCCGGCGATGCGCGCATGGCGGGCGGTTGGGGCTCGGTACATCTCGACCTGACTCCACGAGGTGCCCCCGGCACCGGCCACGTCGATGCCGGTTACACCAGCATCAATCAGCTGCCGCGCCATTTGCGGACTAATCCCCCAGCCCACTTCTTTGGCGATGACCGGAACCTCCATCACCCGGCATACCTGCGCTATTTTGCGAAATAAGCCGCTAAAGTCGCGATCTCCTTCCGGCTGGACCGCTTCCTGCAGGGCGTTTAGATGCAGGATCAAGGCGTCGGCCTCGCACATATCCACCGCTTTTTGCAGCAGGGTGGCGTCATATCCGTAATTTAACTGGACGGCTCCTACGTTGGCAAAAATAGTGGTTGTCGGCGCATAGCGCCGTATGCGAAAGCTTTCAGCCAGCAAATCATCTTCAATCGCCGCTCGCTGTGACCCAAGCCCCATAGCCATACCCATATGTTCGGCTGCGGTGGATAAAACGCCGTTGATATAATTTGCACGCTCGGTGCCCCCAGTCATTGACGAAATAAAAAGCGGGGTTTTGAGCGGCTTATCGAATAGTTGTGTAGAAATGTCAATTTCGTCTAGGTTGAGCTCCGGAAGGGCCTGGTGCATGAAGAAGTAACGTTCAAATCCGGTCGTCAACCCCTTAAAATCGACATCCTCTTCCAGGTTGATGCGTATGTGGTCAGCCTTGCGCTGATCGGTCACCGAAGCATCAGATGAGGCGTTTTTTCTTGAAGGGTAATTCTCTTGCGCCATAATGGTTAGAAGTATACCCGCTGGTGGTTTGCGCAGCGAGTGATATCCAACAATTCTGATACGAAATGTCGTGTAAAAATGATAAATATCAGATAATTGATCGTGAGAATCGCCGGCTCGGGCAAAAATGACGCAATATGTGTGGGTCTTAAGAAAATACGTTATCTTTAGGTGATAGACTTAGCGACGGCAAAACAATAATTACGGTGAGGAACCATTCAAATGCGAGTTTTAATTACCGGCGCCGCCGGGTTTCTAGGATCACATTTATGCGATCGCTTTTTGGCAGAAGGGCATACCGTTGTAGGTATGGACAATTTAATTACCGGCAACATGGATAATATCGCCCATCTGTTTGGGAACGAAAATTTTAATTTCATCAAGCACAACGTCAGCAACTATATTTATTTAGACGGCCCGCTTGATGCGGTCCTCCATTTTGCGTCTCCAGCTTCCCCAATTGATTATCTGGAGCATCCAATCCCAACAATGAAAGTGGGCTCTCTGGGCACTTTAAATACAATTGGTTTGGCCAAAGCAAAAGGGGCAAAGTTTTTAATCGCCTCAACCTCGGAAGTATATGGCGACCCACAGGTCAACCCCCAGCCGGAAACGTATTGGGGGCACGTCAATCCGATTGGGCCGCGAGGGGTATATGATGAAGCCAAACGGTTTTCTGAAGCGATGACGATGGCTTATCATCGTTACCACGGGGTTGATACCCGAATTGTGCGCATATTTAATACGTATGGGCCGCGGATGCGTCTGCACGATGGGCGAGTTGTTCCCAACTTCATTTACCAGGCGTTAACCGGTCAGCCGTTAACCGTTTTTGGAGATGGCCAACAAACCCGCTCTTTCCAATTTTACAGTGATTTGATTGAAGGGATTTACCGTCTGCTAAAATCTGATGAAAACGATCCCGTCAATATTGGAAACCCGTCTGAAATTACAATCTTGCAGTTTGCTGAGGCGGTTTTAAAAGTAACCGGGAGCAAGTCGGAAATTCAGTACGTTCAGCCCACCGATGATCGCATTACCGATGATCCCAAAGTGCGGCGGCCGGATATCACCAAAGCCAAGCGAGTGTTAAATTGGGAGCCGCAGGTTAACCTGGAAGAAGGGTTAGCTAAAACGATTGAATATTTTCAAGGAAGAATTTAATGTGCTGTTACAAAAATATACTTAACTTCCTATTTTAGATACGCCATTTTGCCGCAGCCGAATATTGAGTTTTGATAAATAGATGCCGATATCGCATCGTCATTCCCGCGAAAGCGGGAATCCATTAGATGGCCACCGGTGGATCCCCGCGCAAGCGGGGATGACGGGCCTGTTTTGGAAGACGGTTCATATCCGCATTGATTAGTAAATCATCAAAATTCGGCCGCTGTGGAAACCGCAATTAGCTTAAGTGTTGCATTTTAACTAATGCGGTGCCCCCTTCTTGGACAAAGAGGGGGGCTTTTTTATGGTGTGGCGACAACCGATTATTGTAAATCAACCCGTGTAGTCGTAGGAGGAACGGTGGAGAAAAATCGCGGCCGGGGCAGAGACAGAACGAACTGATTCTGTTAAACTTTGCGGTTGATAGCAGCAGCAAATGATGAATTTTTTACCGCCCTCACTCAAATCCGCCTGGGATTTAAAATCAATATTTGATCGCCGCCTGATCGGCCTGGCGGCAACTTTACTTGTGGGTGGTGTTGTGGCGATGTGGCCCTCAACGGCCGAGCTCCTGCTTTTCTGCGCAGCAATTTTGAGTTTGGGCCTGGTCTACCTCACCTTAAAACAGCCGCTTTGGGGGCTTGGGGTGGTGCTGTTGATCGCCCCGCTGGGTGCGTGGGAAGCCCGCACCGGTATCCCCGGTTTTCCACTGGCTTCAGGCCAGCTTCTGTTATTTTTGCTCTTTGCCCTGTGGGTCGGGCGCTTTTTGCTTTTGCGACGGACCACCTTGCCTTATTTTCCTCTCTTTCCCTTTGTGGCCGGCTTCATATTGCTGATGTCTTTGACCATGCTCAATACGGTGGATATGAGCCTGAGCAGCAAAGAACTGCTCAAATGGGTTGAGTTGGGGTTTATCATCATTCTAGTGCTGGATGCGGTTGACCTTTCTTCTGCCAAAGAGTCAAATCGCTGGCTGACCGTTTTGCTGGCCCTGATCCTGTTACCGGCTGTGGTGCAGGCGATGATCGGCCTAAACCAATTTTTGCAGCCGCAGGGACCCGATTCATTTTTGATTCTCGGCCGCTTTTATCGCGCCTTTGGCACTTTTGAGCAGCCCAATCCTTATGGCGGATTTATGGTGCTGCATACTTTGCTGGTCAGCGGTCTAGGGCTCGGCCTGGTAATCCGGCTTTGGAAACAGTGGCGGCGTGATGGGTCGTTGGGCGGCCGGACACTTCTGCTTATCATGGTTTTGGGGGGCTTGCTGGCTCTCTTTCTGCTTTCCGTTGTGGCCTCATGGAGTCGGGGCGCATGGCTGGCGCTGGCGGC
>JASJCR010000029.1 GCA_030065875.1 Ardenticatenaceae bacterium
TTTATTAGTGTATTGGTTTATTAGTATATTGGTATATTGATCGGTGTAAGTACACCAATATACCAATATACTAATTTTACTAAATCACGAATTTCCTTATATCGGTATTATGACCACTCGCATTCTCACCGACAGCACTTGTGATTTGCCCGCCGACCTGGTAGATCGATACAGGATTGCGGTCGTGCCTTCCTACGTCAACTTGAAGGGGCAAAGTTTACGTGACGAGATCGATCTCTCGCGGGAGACGTTTTATCGCGACCTGCCCACCTACGACCCCTATCCAACAACCGCCTCTGCCTCACCGGGGGAATACGCCACCAGCTACACACAGCTTGCTGAAGAAGGGGCCGACGACATTGTCGCCATTCACGTGGCCGGCAGCCTCAGCAGCATTCTCAATGCGTCGCAAAACGGGGCCGATCTGGCAGGGGTAAACGCCCATCTAATCGATTCCGGGCAGCTGTCACTGGGGCTTGGTTTCCAGGTGCTGGCCGCGGCCGAATTGGCCGCTCAAGGGGTCTCGGCGGTAGAAATCAAACGAGAAATCATCGCCCTGCAAAAAAAGATATTTGTCTATGCCCTTATAGACTCCCTGGAAAGCCTGCGTCGCAGCGGCCGGGTCAACTGGATACAAATGCGGGTGGGTACGCTCCTGCAGCTCAAACTTATCTTGCAGGTTCACCAGGGCGCAGTTGAGCCGATCGGCCGCGTTCGCACCCGTCGTAAAGCGTTAAAACAGCTGGTAGAATTTGGCCGGTCGCACGGAAAATTGGCACGCCTGGCTTTGATCAACACCAACGCTCCCGATCTGAATACGGTATCGGATCTGTTTTCTGCCTTCATTGATCGCCACACCAAAACGGTTAATGCGGTTGGCAGCCCGGCTATTGGGGTTCACGTTGGCCCCGGTGCGGTGGCGATCGCCATCGTCCATCGTTAACGTTAAAATTGCCAGACCAAAATCCAAGATACAGGTATAATGGGTCATTGGTTTATTAGTTATTCGTTTATTGGTGTAATAGTTACTGATTATTCATGAGGCACTTTCACTTTAGAGTAATCTCTAATCTGTGGTCTGTAGTCTGTGGTCTCCTTCTATGTCCAAATCGTTTCAGCGCTTAAAAAACATCTTAAAACTCGAAGTTCATCAAGGGTATCAAAATAAAGCGGTTGTAGGTGGCCTGCGACAATTTATTTCCTACTGGATCAGCCAGGCTCGCGAAGAAGCCGTCGATGAAGCGGATCGGGCGTTTGTGGAGCAAACGGCCGAGGCCTTAAGCGACTATGGTTCCCTACCCGGCAAAAACGCGCGCTTGATGTTGGTAAACCGGCTGCTCGACCGGTTGGATGCTCGGGAAGAGCGAGTAGCCACGCTCACAACTACTGTCGAACCCGGTTCGATTCAGATTACCCCGGCCGTAAAACCGGACCCTGCTCCCGTCATCAAAGAAACAGTTGAACCGGCGGAACCGGCCGATTCAACCGCAGCGGTAGATCACGAAGAGGAAGGTGATGATCGTGTTGTGGAAGCCGCTTCAAAAGAAATAACCGCCGATGAACCCGTTCTCGAGGAAGAGAACGATGATGTTAAAACCGTTCCTGACGACCACAAGAGCAGAAAGCAATCCGAACCCTCTGCGAACGAGAAGCAGATGGAGCGTCCGCAGCGGCAGCACCCGGATCTTGCAGAACCGGTTTTGGCGGTACGAGGAGTTGGAGCACGCATGAGTGAGCTCCTTAGTAAATTGTCAATCAGCACCGTTTCAGAGCTTCTCTACCATTTTCCTCATCGCTATGATGATTACACCAAAATGAAGCCGATTAACCAGCTAAAAGTTGGAGAGCAGGTCACCCTGATCGGCACCGTGTGGGAAGTTCGCGCTCGAAAATCCCGCAGCAATCAGGTGGTTGTGCAGGCGGTGATCACAGACGGGAGCGGAAAAATTCAGGCCAGCTGGTTTAATCAGCCGTGGCTTACTAAAAAATTGAAGTCCGGTCATCGGATCGTATTATCGGGTAAGGTCGATCAATATCTCGGCCGGCCGGTTTTTAACGCCCCCCAATGGGAACTGCTTTCGATGGACGGGCTGCGCACCGGGCGAATTGTACCGGTTTATCCGTTGACCCAGGGATTGAGTAACCACAAACTGCGCCAGATTTTACGCTCGGCGGTTCCATACTGGTCAAAGAAATTGGCCGATCCGCTGCCAGAGGAGATACGCGAACGCCGCCGTCTGCTTCCGCTAAATCAGGCGATCACCCGTATCCATCTGCCGGAATCAACCGATGATTTGATTGATGCTCGCCGGCGGATCGCCTTTGAAGAACTGCTTCTGCTGCAGTTGGGCATGTTCGGCCAGCGGCAGACGTGGGTATCTGAACCCGGCCGACCTCTGCAAGGTGATGGGTCACTGCAGCGGCCGTTTATCCAAAATCTACCCTTTAATTTAACTTCTGCCCAGCAGCGGGTTGTTCGCGAAATATCGGCCGATCTAGGCCACTCACAACCCATGAACCGCCTCCTGCAAGGTGATGTGGGCTCCGGCAAAACCGTTGTCGCCGCCCTGGCCATGCTCACCGCCGTTGAAGCCGGCACTCAGGCGGTGATGATGGCCCCCACTGAAATTTTAGCGGAGCAGCACGCGCGCAGCTTAAGAGAGATGATCGCCCCGCTCGGGCTGCAGGTTGAATTGTTAACCGGCAGCCTTTCGGCCGCTGACAAAACGGCCGTCAAAGGGCGTATCGCCTCCGGTCAAACTCCCATTGCCGTTGGCACCCACGCGCTGATTCAGGGAGACGTAACCTTCAAAAATTTGGGATTGGCGGTGATTGACGAACAGCACCGTTTTGGGGTTGATCAGCGCAAAGCCCTGCGAGAAAAAGGGATGGTGGATAGTGGAGAGACCCTTACCCCCCATCTCATGGTCATGAGCGCCACACCGATCCCCAGGTCGCTGGCCCTATCCCTGTATGGCGATCTGGATTTCTCCGTTCTTGACGAAATGCCCCCGGGTCGGCAGGAAATTCGTACCCACTGGCTGCGGCCGCACGAGCGGGAGCGCTGTTATGGATTTGTGCGCGGCCAGGTGGAAAAGGGGCGGCAGGCGTATATTATTTGCCCACTGGTCGAAGAATCAGACAAAGTTGAGGCCGTCGCGGCCGTCGAAGAATACGAGCGGCTGTCCCAGGAAATTTTCCCTGATTTGCGATTGGGGCTGGTTCACGGCCGTCTCAAGGCGGCCGAAAAAGAAGCGGTTATGCGACTGTTTTACGAGGGCGACCTCGATGTTTTGGTGGCGACATCGGTCATTGAAGTAGGCGTTGACGTCCCGAACAGCACCGTCATGGTCATTGAAGGAGCCAATCGCTTCGGTCTGGCCCAGCTTCACCAATTTCGCGGTCGGGTCGGCCGGGGAGAACATCAATCGTTTTGCCTCCTGGTAGCTGACGACAGTTCTGCCGATGCGGAACAGCGGTTAACCGCCCTCGAAGACACCAACGACGGCTTTCAGCTGGCTGAAAAAGATCTCGAGCTGCGTGGGCCAGGTGAATTTTTCGGCCGGCGTCAAAGCGGGCTGCCAGAACTTCGTCTGGCCTCGTTAACGGATATGACGCTTTTGCAAGAAGCCCGGGAAGAGGCGGAACAGCTCTTTGCGGATGATCCACACTTAGAAAAACCGGAACATTCTGCTTTGCACCGACGGGTGATTCACTTCTGGAAAAACGCCGCAGATGTGAGCTAATGAACTAGATCGAAATAGTTAATTGGTATATTAGTTTATGGGTGTACTGGTTAATTAGTATATTTAGTATATGGGTGTATTTTTAATGAGGGGTATCATGGTGGAAAATTCTATCACCAGTAACTTAATAACCAATACACCAATAACCAATATACCAGTACACCAATAACTAATTACCACTCACCAACAGGAACGCTTTCCATGAGAAATTCGATACGCGCTATCTATGCCGGCACCTTTGACCCCATTCATTTTGGTCATCTCGATCTTATTGAGCGAGGTGCCCTTTTGTTCAGCGAGCTTTTTGTAGGGGTCTATGACCATCGCGTGCCCTCAAAATCCCTCGTCTTCACGGTCCAAGAACGAGTCAAAATGATCGAAGAAAATACCAAACATCTGGACAACGTAACCGTCCAGCCGTTTGGCGGGCTGCTGGTTGATTTTGCCAACGAGCTCCAGGCATCGGTTTTACTGCGCGGAATGCGCGTTTTTTCAGATTTTGAATTTGAGTTTCGCTCAGCGCTGGCCAACAAACGACTTTCTCCCAAAATTGAAAGCGTGATGCTCATGACCAAAGAGGAGCACATGTTTTTGAGTGGAACAACCGTGCGCGAAATTGCCTCGCTTGGTGGGGATGTCAGCAGCATGGTGCCCAAAAATGTGGCTGACGCCTTGTACGGTCGGTTCAAACAGGAAAGGATCATGAATAACCGTCCGGTACCGTTGCGAGATTAACAGCACTCACGCTATAATGTGACATAATATTTTTATTAGACATGTCTAATATTGGGATGAGGCAGAATATGGACGTGAGGCTGTAAAACATTTAGATAGAGAAAGTGAAACGGATACATTATGGACATCTTACACCTCGTAGATCGTTTGGAGCAGTTGCTAATGGAAAGCCGTCGAATTCCCATGACGGCCAGTATCATTGTGGATGAAGATCGGATTTTTAATCTGGTTGACCAAATGAAAATCAGCATCCCCGAAGAAGTTAAGCGGGCCGGCCGGGTTATTGCCGAAAAAGACCGCGTTTTGGCCCAGGCCAAAGAGGAAGGGGATCGTATTCGCGACCTGGCTCGCCAGGAAGCAGAAGAGCTCATCAAGCGTGACAATATCGTCCAGGCGGCCAATCAACGGGCCCAACAGATTCAGGGGCAGGCTGAACGAGAAGCGGCCCATCTCCGTGAAGATGCTGACATCTATGCCATGAACCAGCTGGCCAAATTGGAGGATGATCTTCTCCATTCTTTGGCTGTGGTCCGCAACGGTTTGCGCAAGCTGCAGGCTGAATACCCTCAGGTGGGAGAGGTTCAAAACAGCGCGGCCGATGTAAATATCAATCAACCCGCGGAAATCAAGCAAGAATAGCTTGAAATTCCAATAAAACTTGGCTATAATCCTTAATCGCGGCTATTTAGCCGCTTTTTTGTGTAAAAATCAATTTAAATTTTGTGAGGATATTGACATGGGCGCATTACCTAAACGGAAAATTTCCAAAGCCCGCCGAAACCGCCGCCGCGCGCACGATTCCCTGAAAACCGCACAGCTATTCGAATGCTCTGATGCTGATGGCCAACGCATTCCCCATCGTTTGCGTCGTGCAGTCAACACCAAACAGGGACGGAAACTTCTCGGCCTGGACGAAGAATAGAATTCAATTTCTTTCTTTTTTAGATTGCTTTCAAAAGAGACGACTGGAAAACTACCCGGTTTTTCACCGTCTCTTTTTATTTTGCAACCAAAACGCGGCCTGCGGGTTGTAATATCGTGACGGGTGTTGGTTATTAGTTATTGGTTATTAGTTAATGGTGTAGTTGTTTATTTGTATATTCGTTTATTGGTGTATTAACAAATCTTTACTTCAACACGCCAATAACCAATTATCAATAGACCAATACACCAATAACCAATACACCAAAAACCTCCTATACATGGAACAAATCAATGAGTATTGCATACGTATTTCCCGGCCAGGGTTCCCATGAAGTTGGCATGGGTAAAGCGTTTTACGAGGCGCATAACATCGCCCGTCAAACGTATGAGGCGGCCGATAAACAGCTTGGCTACTCCCTTTCGACTCTGTGCTTTGAGGGCCCCATCGAATCATTAACCGACACCGTGCACCAGCAGCCGGCGCTTTTTGTGACCAGCATGGCCATCCTGCGGGTCATGCAGGAGGCTGAGTATCCGGCCGCGTCATTTGTGGCCGGTCACAGCCTGGGAGAGTTATCCGCGCTCGTTGCGGCCGGATCCCTATCGTTTGAAGATGGCCTAAATTTAGTCCGTCGGCGTGGTGAGTTAATGAAAGCCGCCGGCGAGGTTCAGCCAGGCAGCATGGCCGCAATTTTGGGGTTGGAGAGTGAGGTGGTCGATGAAATTTGCACGACCGCCAGCCAGGGTCCCGATGACCTGGTTCAGTTGGCCAACGACAACTGTCCCGGCCAAATTGTTATTTCAGGCCATCAAACGGCCGTCGAGCGAGCCAGCAAGCTGCTGCGCGAAGCTGGCGCCCGCAAAGTGGTGACCCTACCGATAACCATCGCTGCACATTCTCCACTGATGGGATCGGCGGCCGAGGCGTTTGCCCAAGCGGTCGATCAAACCGCGTTTGCCAATCCCCAAATCACCATCATCGCCAACACCACCGCCACCCCGCTAACCACCCCCGCTGAAATTCGCCTGGAGCTGCAAAATCAGCTCACCGGGCCGGTGCGGTGGCGAGAATCGATGCAGTTTATAGATGATCAGGGTGTGGATACAATTGTAGAAGTTGGCTCAGGTGATGTATTGCAAAAGTTAATGAAACGCATCAATCGCAAAATCGCCAGGAAAAGTTTTGAGGTTTAATCCTGGCCGGCTAATAACGATTAACCAATAACTAATTTTTTATTTCAAGGACAGAAAAAATGACCCAGCTATTAGATGGAAAAATCGCGTTGGTTACCGGCGGCTCCAGAGGAATCGGCCGAGTAATTGCCGAAGAACTGGCCGCGCAAGGGGCCAAAGTTGTGGTGAACTACAACGCCAGCTCAGCGGCGGCCGATGAGGTCGTGGCCGGAATAAAGGCAAATGGCGGGGAGGGGATGGCCATCCAGGCGGACGTCAGCGATTTTGACGCCGCGGCCGGTTTGGTCAAAGCAGCAATCGAAGCGTATGGTCAAATTGACATCGTCGTCAATAATGCCGGCACCACCCGCGACACGCTGTTGATGACCATGAAACCGGCCCAGTGGGATGATGTGATTAATATTAATCTCAACAGCATTTATAACGTCTGCAAAGCGGCGGTACGGCCGATGGTCCGCAAAAAACAGGGGGGCCGCATCATCAATATCTCATCTGTGTCCGGTATCGTGGGTCTGGCCGGTCAAACCAATTATTCCGCCTCCAAGGCCGGCATGATCGGCTTCACCAAAGCGCTGGCCAAAGAAGTCGGCTCCCGTCAAATTACGGTGAACGCGGTGGCTCCGGGGTTTATTCCCACCGACCTGACCTCTGATTTGGATCAGGCCATGGTGGATTGGGCGCTGCAAAACACGCCGCTGGGGCGCATGGGTGAGCCTCAAGAAGTGGCCGATCTCGTCGCCTTTCTCGCCTCAGACAAAGCCGGCTACATCACCGGAGAAGTGATCCGGGTGGATGGGGGCATCGCCATGTAAAAAGACAGGAGAGTAAAGACGGGAGATTTGGCTATACTAAAAATTCAAATAACAACCGCGGGTTGTCATTGTTACTTCCTTCTACTGTCATTTATATCATTGACTTACGTGCATGATCGTGGCACACTAGGTTAGATTTTTAGAAAATGTATGGTTTTACATGAGTGAAAGCGATTTACAAACTGATTCTATCGGCCGTATTGAGGTTGCTCCCGAGGTTATTGCAACCATTGCCTATTTTGCCACCATTGCTGTTGACGGCGTTGCCCAAACTGTCTCACCCTCATCCGGCCGTTTTCGCCGAGGAACGGTCAAACACGAGGGAGTCATCCTCACCTACGAAGGCAATCGCCTGCTTCTCGACATCTACATCTGGATTGAACCAGGTAAAAACATGATGAATACCAGCCGTGCGGTACAGCAAGCGGTTTATGAAGCAATTGACCAAATGGTTGGCATGGAAGTCCAAACGGTCAACGTCCACGTAGAAAACGTGTCTCCCGTCCGCGGTTCAACGGCGGCAGTTGAGTAATAAATCAGTGGCAATTGTCAAAACTGTGGTAGAATTAAAATGTTGTCGACGAGCTAATGATTAAGGCTCCGGGTGAGCAGAATGAGAACTAGGCGCCGAGCAAGACGAATTACACTAGAAGTACTTTACGAGTACGATATCGCCGGTCATGAAGCGGTCGAAATTTTAGAACGACGGCTTGAAGATCAGCCGATGGAAAGCACCGGGGCGGAATTTGCCCGGCAGCTTGTCACCGGTATCCTCGATTTTCAAGAGCGGATGGATTCAATCATTTCTCGCTACGCTCCTGAATGGCCCCTCGATCAAATGGCGGTCATCGATCGCAACATTCTGCGCATTGCCATCTACGAATTCCTGATTGATGGGGAAACACCGGTGAAAGTGGCCATAAACGAAGCGGTGGAGCTGGCCAAAACGTATGGTTCAGACAGCGCCCCTCGCTTTGTAAACGGTGTTTTAGGTACATTGGCCGATGAAGCGGAAGTCTTACACCAGGAATTGGTTAAACCGGCCGAGCTCACCATTTAAATTTCCTTTTTTCAAAGTTGACGATTCATTTCTCCCCAAAATCGTCGCCCCATTCTTAATTCTCAAATTTTATATAAAACCAACGGGACGTATTGATCGATTTCTGGTAGATTAGGCAAAAATGACCCGGAATGTACGCCCATGACTCAAACCCCGTCACCGATTTATTGTCAGGATGAATTTGGCCAGCTTTTTCCCATTCCTCACGATGCGGTTGAAGAAAAAACGGCCGTTTTTGGGATCTTGCTCGAAGGGCAAAAAGTGCTGCTGCAGGTAAATCCCGTGACCGATTTATTAGAGCTGCCGGGGGGCGTGCTCGAAAACAATCAATCGTTTGATCAGGGGCTCAGACAATTGTTCCGCGGGGCAACAGGGGCGGAAACGACCCTAGGGGATTTGGTTTTTGTCAATCAGAGCTTTCACAAAGTTGAAACCGGGGGGGTAAAACAGGCCAACTTGTTTTTCCGACTGTGGCGCGCGACGACCAGTAAACGGCATTTTATTGACTTTGACAACCCACTGCGGCCGCAATGGGTCCCGCTGCGGGAGCTCGAGCGCAGCAAGCTGCAGTTCGGGTTTGATGCCATTCACGCAGCCGCGGCTTTTTCCGCTTGACGATCCCCTCTAAAAATGCTACTATGCCGCCCGGAATGACAATTAAAAACGATAAAACCATCCACCGATTTATGAGCTTTGGCTTTTTTACCAGCCGGTTTCAACCCGCGCAGGTTGACCGTTCATGTCTGTAAGACGCCAAAACGGTTAAGCCAGATCACAAAAGATCCACAGGCGCGGAAATCCGCGCTTTTTTTATTTTTATCGGCAGATCACGAGTGGATTACCGAAAATCTTAAAAAACAGCCGCAGATTTCACGGATTAGCCCGGAAATTGTCCAGTAATCTGCGAACCTATTGTAAATCACTTAACTATAATTTTTTAAACTCAAACCGATCGGAACCATTATGATTGAACAAGTTGACCAACTCTATCAAGAGGCCCTGTCCAATTTAAAAACGGCTGAATCCAGCGAGGCGTTAACCAGCTGGTATCGCAACACGCTGGGCACCAAAGGCAATATCCAGCTTCTGACCCGGCAAATCGGCCAGCTCACAAAAGAAGAGCGACCGGCCTTCGGCAAACGCATCAATGAAGTAAAGCAGGCGCTGCAGGAAGCGCTCGATGCCCGCACGGCCGAAGTCAAAGCCGTAGAGTTAGAGGCCGAAATCGCCGGCGGAGCGATTGATGTCACCCTGCCCGGCCGCAGGCGGGCCAACGGCCGGCTGCATGTGGCCACCAAAACCCTGCGAGAAATCTACGCCATCTGGGCTGATATGGGGTTCCAAATTTACCGCAGTCGGGATGTTGAGACCGATGAATACAATTTCGAGCTGCTCAACATTCCCCAACACCATCCGGCCCGCGATATGTGGGACACTTTTCACACCACGACCCCCAGCGTGATTTTGCGCACCCACACCAGCCCCGGTCAAATTCACGCCATGCGCGAATATTACCCGGAACCGATCCGGGTCATTTTGCCCGGTATGTGCTATCGCTACGAGCAAATTACCGCCCGCAGCGAGATTCAGTTCCATCAAATTGAAGGGTTGGCCGTCGGCCGGGATATCACCTTCACCGACTTAAAAGGCACGTTGACCAGCTTCGCCCGGCGCATGTTTGGGCAAGAGCGCAAGGTGCGCTTCCGCGCCAACTACTTCCCCTTCACGGAACCCAGCGCGGAGATGGATGTTGAGTGCATTTTGTGCAACGGGTCCGGCTGCAACGTGTGTAAACACACCGGCTGGCTTGAAATTTTGGGGTGCGGCATGGTCCATCCCACCGTCTTGAAAAATGGGGGGTACGACCCGGAAGAGTATTCCGGATTCGCCTTCGGAATGGGTCCGGAACGGATCGCCATGCTCAAATACGGGATCGATGACATTCGCTATTTCTGGTCAAATGACCTGCGCTTTTTAGAGCAATTTTAGAAATTTTCCCGCGGATTTACTCCCGAAAACTGTGACAATCCGTGGTCTTTAGAAGTAAAGTTTTTTAGAGTGGTTAATTAACTATTATGCTTATCCCAATTTCATGGTTAAAAGAATATGTTGATGTCGAGCTGCCGGTGGAAGAGCTGGCTGAGCTTTTGACCATCGCCGGTCTCGAAGTCCAAGGGATCGACTATATCGGCATTCCCGGAGGAAACGACCCCAATCGCCTGATTTGGGATCGCGAGCTGCTCGTTATCGGCCAAATTCTGAAAGTTGAGCAGCATCCCAATG
This sequence comes from Ardenticatenaceae bacterium, assembly GCA_030065875.1. GTDB lineage: Bacteria > Chloroflexota > Anaerolineae > Promineifilales > Promineifilaceae > WTJY01. The sequence continues at coordinate 10,755 of JASJCR010000029.1, forward strand.
CGGATCGGCTGGTTTTGGCCACGGTCGATTACGGTCGGGAAGAGGATGAGGTCGTCGTCACCGGAGCCCCCAACCTGTTCGGATTTGTCGGACAGGGCGATCTATCGAGCCGCCACATTTTGACCCCGTTTGCCATGGAAGGGGCCACCGTTTATGACGGCCACAAAGAAGGGCAGGTCAAAATGAAGCTAAAAGGGAAAGCCCTGCGCGGTATTTACAACCGCTGCATGGTCTGTTCCGCGAAAGAGCTGGGGCTGGGAGAAGATCACGAAGGGATCATGCTCTTCACCGCGGCCGATTTAAACCTGGAGGCGCTGGCTCCCGGCACTCCGCTCCAAGACGTCTTTGGTGACGCGGTACTCGATATCGAAATTATTCCCAACATCGCCCGCTGCGCCTCGATCATTGGGGTGGCGCGTGAAGTGGCCGCTTTGACCGAACAGGCGGTTCGCTACCCATCGTATGAAGTCCATATGGACGGCCCGCCGGTTGAGGGCAAGGTCAAAATCACTACGGACAACCCGGAACTCAACCCACGCTTCACCGCCCTGGTTATTGAAGGAGTAGAGCATAGACCCAGCCCGCTGTGGATGCAGCGACGAATCGAAATGGCCGGTCAGCGCCCCATTAACGTCATTGTGGACATCTCCAACTACGTCATGCTGGAAATGGGTCAGCCCAACCACACCTTTGATTACGATTACATGCGCGGCCGCGCAGATCGATATGATCCCGATGGGCCAGTTCACATCATTACCCGGCTGGCTCACGAAGGGGAAACGTTAATCACGCTAGACGGCAGCGAACGGGAGATGCCCGATTACACGATTCTGGTCACCGACCCCCAGGGCAATCTGTCGGTAGGGGGGATCATGGGTGGGCAAAACAGCGAAATTAACGGCAGCACCACCAACGTGTTGCTCGAAGCGGCCGCCTGGAATTTCATCAACATTCGCCGCAGCTCACACGCCTTAAAGCTCAATACCGAAGCTGGATTTCGCTTCAGTCGCGGGGTGCATCCCAGCCAGGCGGTTTTGGGAGCTAGACGGGCCGCGGAGCTGATGCGCATTTATGCCGGGGGCACGGTAAACAACGGGATCATTGATTATTATCCGGCCCCTCCGGATCCGGCCGTGATCGAGATTGATCTGCCCTATATTCATCGCTGGTCCGGTCTTGATTTATCGGCCGAGCATTGTGCAGATCTGTTGAGGCGGCTTGAATTTGAGGTCGAGGTGTCCGGCGATCACCTGGTTGTATCCGCCCCGGATCATCGACTGGACATCGAAGGCAAACACGATGTCGTCGAAGAAATTTGCCGGGTTTACGGTTTTGATAAGCTGCCCTCAACCGATATGTCCGATGTTTTGCCGCCTCAACGAGGCAATGAAGAACTCGACCGCGAGGAGATGGTCAAGGATTTGCTGGTCCGTCTTGGCCTGCAGGAAGTGATCACCTACCGCCTCACGACACCGGAACGGGAATCCAAATTAATCACTAGTGGCACACCTGATGACCGGCCATATATCACTCTGGCCAACGCCATTTCGGTTGATCGAGTAGCCATGCGCCACAGCTTGCTGGCTTCGGTGGCTGAAGTTGCGGCAGATAACAGCCGTCACGCCGATCGCATCGCCCTGTTCGAAACCGGTCTGGTGTATGTTCTCGGGGAAGAGGGGGTCCTGCCGGATGAACTGCCCCGTCTGGCTCTTCTCCTAAACGGACAGCGCAATTTCGAAGCGTGGCAAGATGGCAATGCGCCCGGCTCTCTCGATTTCTACGACCTCAAAGGGATCATCGAATCGCTTGTTGAAGAATTTCACATCAGCGGGTTCCGAGTTGAAGTAGGAGAACATCCATCCTTTCGCCCCGGCCGGACCGCCCGCCTGTGGATAAACGAGACCCATTTGGGCTGGATGGGTGAACTCCATCCACTGGCCGTTGAGGCGCTCAACTTTTACACGGAAGATCCGGTTCTAGCGGCCGAAATGGACCTGGGTTTGCTGATGCGGAAAATGCGGCCGGCCATCAAGTTCACCCCGATCATGAATTATCCGGCGGTCAATGAAGATTTAGCGGTGATTGTTGATAAGTCGATCACTGCGGCGGCCGTCAAAGAAACAATTGAAAAAGCGGGCGGTTTCCTGCTGCAAAAAGTGACCTTATTTGATGTGTACGAAGGTGATCCGATTGCGGCGCATCAGCGCAGCCTGGCTTATCACCTTTCCTTCCAGTCGCCGTCAAAAACTTTAAAGGATAGGGATGTTGCCAAACTGCGCCAAAAAATTATCGGCCAGCTCGAACGACGACTCGGCGCGAAATTGCGAGGATAAGTGTGATTGTTAAACGGTTAAAGTGGTGGTAAAACACTGCAGGCTGATTAAACCCAAGCTTCACTTTATACAAATCACTTTATAAGGAAAAATGTCTATTTTAGCCCTCCCCATACGCTGGTTTTACCTGATTGTCGTCCGAATTTTTTTTGCTCTCTTTACCCGGTTAAAAATCGAAGGTTTAGAAAACATTCCCCACAAAAATGAAGGGCCGCTGGTCATCGTTAGCAATCATTTCAGTATGTTTGAAGTACCGTTGCTGGCTCGAATTTTGCCCAAAGTACCAACCTATTTTGGAGCGAAGGAATTGCTCGAGGATCCGGTTGTCAGATATGGGGCCATAGGCTTTAAAAACGAGATCATTTTTGTGCGGCGGGGAAAGGTAGACCGGGAGGCGCTTAAAGCGGCCCAGCGCATGCTTCAGGAAAAAGGATGGCTGTCCATTTTTCCCGAAGGGGGCATTACGGAATTAACTGTGGCCATGTCAGGCAGAGGTGAATCAACGGCTCACCTTGTCGGACACAATTCTCGGGTTGAGGGGAATTTACTGCCGGCTCTCCCCGGCGCCGCTTTTCTGGCGGCCCAAACCCACGCCCACGTTTTGCCCATCGCTATTATAGGGACGGAAAAATTAGAAGGAAATCTCAACCTACGGAAAAAAATCGATGTTGTCGTGCGGATTGGGCCGGTTTATGGGCCACTTATGGTGCCTGACCATTTACGCGGCCGCGAACGAAGGGAAGCGATTAATCGATACGGGCACGGCATGATGGAGGCGGTTGCGCGCCTCATGCCCCCAGGCAACCGCGGTCATTATCAATATGTTGACCAACCGGTTAGTGAAGCCTAAAACGAGATATCAGCAGAATCGGAATAATAAGAGGATTGAATCGAGGGGGAGTTGTCCTGTGACTTTGTCAGCGCCTGGAGAGCCTGCTCCATTACATCGTAAATTGCAAAAAAACGGTGAAAGTTGGTCAACCGCAGAGTAGCTTCAACCCGCTCGTTCGGTTCGGCCAAGACCAATGTGCCACCTTGATTGCGCATATGCCTCAACCCGCTGACCAAGGCGCTAAGGCCGCTGCTGTCCAAAAACGACACGTCGCCTAAATCAACCACGAGAAAACGATAACCCTGACGGGACACAAGTTCAAAATTTGAGCGGAGTATATGGGATGACATGACGTCAATTCGGCCGGAAAGCCGAGTGATTGCCACATGCTCATTGATTTTTTCAACTTGGAAGCCCACGGCTACCTCACAGGTTCTTCAAAAGGTCAGTTGCAGTGTATACCTAAAAACCCTTTTGATACAGCACAGGAATAGGTGCTTTTTAAACGGTGACTGTCCTTTTATTCTCCCCTTTTCAGCTTACAGCTAACCTTTCTTTGGCCGAGAAACAAAGAATATAGCCTTAAATGGAGCATTTAGGGCCCCAAAAGAAATTCAACCGCATCTGCCTGTGGGTTGGCCGCCTCATCCAAAACGGGAATGTTCTCCAGGGACGGGTAAAGATACATTCCGGTTCGCATGACAAATGGACGTTGGGCACTGACCGGTACGGATAGCAAAAATTGACTGAGCACGGTATCGCCTTCCTGCCACTGTCCGGCCGCAAACGCCGCCTCATCAGACTGAGCGATACGCTCACCCAACCCATCCTGCAAATGGTTGAAGAAGTGATAATCAACCGCGTTGGCGTTACCAACTCGCCACAGGATGCGCCAGCGGCCGTCCACATTCAAGGGATCGTGACCAAGCAGGCTGACAAAATTGGCCAGCATCGGCTGAGGATCCAACATCCGACCCATCAGCGGGGCTGACCCTCCGGGCAGAGTGTAAACGGTAATTAACCCCTCATCCGGCCGCAGCGGGAAGCGCTGGACCTCGCTGGAGAGCTGATCATAAGCGGCTTCTAAAGAAAATCTGCCCGGTATCACCAGGACCGCGCTGTCCTCCTGAGGAAACACGGCCGAGCGGGTCACGTCAACAAAGCGGTGTGGGAGCTGTCGAAAATGAAGGTCATATACGGCCGCTTCCCCATCAATCTGTGGATCTTCTCCAGTGCCGGCAATTAACACCTCATTTACCGCCCCCGATTGAATGAGCTGGCGCGTGTACGCAACGGCCGCCAGCTGAAAACGGAGCGGTTCCCCAAAACCACCCGGTGTGGAATTCGTTACCAAAAAAAGCAGAAGAGCCCCCCACACGTAAACCTGCCAGGCGGCCGAGACGAGCAAAAGCCCCCCACCCCACCATTTTGAGTCGGCAAACAACCGCTCAAATCCGATCCCGGCCACAATATACAAAACAGGCAGGGTGGGCAAAAAATAATGTAGTTCAACTGAGGAAGGAAACCACAAAAAGGTCACAATTGGAACGACAATCCAAACCGCCATAAACCGCCGGTAGCCGCTTTCGTGGACCGGCTTCATGGGCCCTTCAGGGAGGGTACCCCGGCCCACTGCCCACAATCCCGTTAGGAGCAGCAGCGACCAGAAAACGATTGCCGGCCAGCTAGAAACGACCCCATCGAGATAGGCTTGAAACGCGTTCGGGCCCGCCAGGGCGTGTATCTGCCAGCCGGAAAAGAGGCGAAAGGTATGGGAAAAGGGGGACCAGCTCCAACCGGAAACCTGCTCTCCGGTCGATGTGGCCAGGAGGGTCGACAACGATTGACCGGTGCGGCTCAAATAAATAAAGAAGGGCGCAGACAAAACGCCGCCGCCAATCATCCCCAGCCCCACTTCCACCCAGCGAAGCGATCGCCAAAACAACAACAACAGAATTGCCGTGGCGAACAGTAGAGAAACCGCTGAAAAATGAAGCTGAAACGCAAAAAGAGCCGTCAGGAAATGAACGATCAGCCAGCGCGGCCGTTTCTCGATCAGCGCTTTAACCCCGCTCAGGGCCCACAACACAACAAATAAAGGAAGCAGGTTTTGAGCCCAAATTTTCCGAGAATGGATAACCGCCCACGGGCTGACGGCGAACATCAAGGCTGCCACCAGTGCCGGGGTGCGTCCCCAGGTCCGTCTTACAAACCAATAAGTCAATCCCACAGCGGCCGTGTTAAGCAGTCCGGTAAAAATCGTGGGGGCATAAACGTGTTTCCAAAACGCAAGGGGCACGGCGTAAACCCAAACGCTGGCGGCAAAATTGGGGATTCCAACGGAGCTGCTAATCCCCCGTAGCGCAAAACTTTGCCCATCAGCCATGTCCCAAGCCAGGGTCAAGAGACGTGCTTCATCCGCCTTAAATTCGGTCCAGCCGGGGAAAGCGATGCGCAGCAGGGCGGCCGTCAGTAAAATCAAGGTAATTTGTACAGCTTCAAGATGCAGCCAGGCAGATAATTGTTTCATAAACCTATGGGCGCTCAAATACGTGGTGGCGAATTAAAGATTGGTTGGCAAGCTGCTGCACAAAGGTAAACCCCGGTTGTTCATCGAGAAAAACAGGCTCGTTCACGTTTGGCCAGGCCGCAAAATTGGCAAAGGTGCTGGCGGCCGAACTGTATAGAAGACCATCGCGCAGCGTGTGCAGCGGCATGTGGATGTGGCCGTGAAAAACTCCCCGAATCGGCCGCCGGCCGCCGATTAAAACGTCGTGCAGTTTTGAGCCGTCAATCAGCAGCATATTTTTATCAAACCAGGGTGAATTGAGCGGAAAGGCCGGGAAGTGAACAAATATGGTCAGCGGCGCTTCTCCATCTTCACTCACTTTCTCACGCAGCAAATCCAGCTGAGGATCCCCCAACCACCCCTGCGGGTCGAGTTCATCCGCCGCCCGGCCGTCTAACACCATAAATTCACACCCTTTTACCCAAAAGGTGTAGATGTGTCGTTCCGGATCCTCCCCAAGCGGCTCATGAGGTCCATGGGGTAAAAACCGCTTGATATCTCGAGCGGTATCGTGATTACCAACGGCAAAATAAAGGGGAATATCGAGTTCGCCCAATAACTCGGCCGCAATTTGATATGAAACCGGATCGGGATCGGTGACCACATCACCGGTATGGATCACAAAATCCGGCCGGTGTGTAAACGTGCGAATCAACTCAACCGCTCTTTTTGCAGCGGGCCATGATTGGTATCCGTGCAGCTGGTAATCCCTGGTAGGACCAATATGCGTATCACTCATGTGAATAAAGTAAACGGGTTCCTTTTGCGCTTGCATGGCCTAGATTATAACCCACATAGAACGCTTGCGTCGCACCTTTCCACCTGTTAAACTTTCAACAGAATAGGGTTGGTCTGGGGTCACCTTCAACATAAGCCTTTGCTCTGTAAATTTAAGCGCTCGGGGCAACTGAGGCTCTTGAATTTCGGTCTACTGGTCAATCAGTGAAAACATGATACGTTCATTTACTCTTCGCGATATCGCCCTTGTTCACCGCCTTAGTGAGCAGGGTTATGTATTTCACACAAGATCCGCTATGACTCAGGATCTTCGGCCGTTGCGAGAAGCACTGGTCCATATGATGGTGGGGGGACAATATCCAACCTTTGTATGGAAAGCGGAAAGTGGAAAAGCGGTTGGTTTTGCCCAACTGCGTCACGGTGCTGATGAAACTCACGCTTACATTTTGTGTTTAGGCTCCCACAGTTACGATTCAGCAAAAGACGGCAAAGACCAAAAGGAAACCGACACGCAGCTCCTCTGGCTCCAGTTTTTGGAAGAACTGATTGAAATTTCAGGATATGAAGGGGTTCATAACTTGATTGCCGAAGTAGATGAATCAGGTGATGAGCTGCCGATCTTGCGTCAGGTTGGGTTTGCTGTTTACACCCGGCAAGATGTTTGGGAATTTAAAAACGGTTTAACTTCGGGCAAACCCGCGGTTGAGCTCGCAAAAGCTGCTAGTGTGGACGAGTGGGACATCAACCTACTATACGCAAATATTGTCCCTCGTTTAATTCAGCTGGTCGAACCATCCCCAAGTGAATCCCATCTTGATGATATCTGGATCGTGCGCGAAAAAGATGAACTGCTGGCCTTTTTAACCTTTACCGATGGATCAAACGGCACGTGGCTGCGCCTATTTGTCCATCCCAACGGTCAAACACGCGGTCAGGAGATTTTGGAAGCGGCGATCGCTTTAAAACCACCTACCGCGGACCATCCTCTTTACTGTTGCGTCAGGCGCTATCAAAGCTGGGTGAACAGCGCCCTCGAAAAAGTGGGCTTTAATCTGGTCAGCAGCCAGGCGATGATGGTGAGGCATACGGTACAGCATACAAAGAAACTCGTGCCGGAATTGTCGGAAGACATGAAGAAAAAAGTGGTGGCCGCCAGGCGGAATATAATTTCCAATCCCTCGGATTCAGGCGGCCGCCCATCAATTTTGGTTGATGAATTTGGACAAGCTCATGATTTAAGAGAGTCAGAAAAAAAGTAGCTTTTTACGCATAATAGAAACGGGAAACGGACTTTACGAAACCTTATTTTGGAGAATTGGAATTGGAATCTGAAACGTTAGAGCAAAATCAAAAAAACGAACAAAAGATATCCCGTAAACCACTAATTGATACCCAAGCTAAAGAGGAGTTAAACGCCCTCTTAGATCTTTTACCCGAAGCAATTCGGCAGCAAATTAATAAACAAGAAAGAGATATTGAGCTCCTGGAAGTCGTGATGGATTTGGGACGACGGCCGTCAGCCCGCTTTGTTGACGGAGAAGTCATTCTACGCGATCAGGAAATTACCCAGGATGAAATCGATTTTGTGGTCAACAATATCGGGAAATTCGACGATGATAATCGGGCGGGAATCGCCCGTACCCTCCATCGGATTTCCGCCCTGCGCAATCGCCGTGGGGATATTGTAGGATTAACCTGTCGCGTCGGGCGAGCGGTTTACGGCACGAGCGACATCATCAGCGATATTATCGAAGACGGCAAAAGTTTACTGCTCCTGGGTCGCCCCGGGGTGGGTAAAACCACGATGCTGCGCGAAGTGGCTCGCATCCTGGCCGAAAATAAACGCGTGGTGGTGGTTGACACCTCCAATGAAATCGGTGGGGATGGGGATATCCCCCACCGGGCGGTCGGCCGGGCACGGCGCATGCAGGTGCCCAAACCGGCCTTTCAGCACGAAACGATGATCGAGGCGGTTGAAAACCACAACCCGGAAGTGATTGTCATCGATGAGATCGGCCGGGAAGCGGAAGCATTGGCCTCGCGAACGATCAACGAGCGAGGAGTTCAGCTCGTGGGTACCGCCCACGGCAATACCCTCGACAATCTCTTACTCAACCCCACATTATCAGATTTGGTCGGCGGGATCGAAAGCGTCACCCTCTCCGATGATGAAGCGCGGCGACGCGGAACCCAAAAAACCGTTCTCGAACGTCGCGCACCACCCACATTTGATATCGTGGTCGAAATCCTCGACCGGGATCGGGTCATCGTCCATCGCGACGTCACCAAAGCGGTTGATGGCATGCTGTACGGCAAACCGGAGCCGGTTCAGCTTCGCCATTGGGATGAGACGGATGAGCTCGTTGTCGAGCTGCAAGAAGTGACCGAACTTCCGGCCGCTCTGAGTGGCCGACGCGGGGGACGGCAGGGAGTAGGTGGTTCACGACTTGTCCGCGAAGTCCGCGGACGGCCGGATGGCCAGCGTGAAGGCACCGTCCAACCCCGACGCAAAATTAACGGCAGCACAACCGCCAAACCGCATCATCGGCCGCTCAATATTGTGACCATTGATGAAGAAAATGGAGAGCCGAAAAAGCCGCTGCGCATCTTTTCCTACGGAGTTGATCGCAGTCGCATTTATCGGGCGGCCGGCCACCTGGGGCTCAACGTGGTGCTGGTCGAGGACGTCAAAGATGCAGACGTGCTGGTCACCCTAAAGAGCTACTATCGTCGGCGACGACGGCTGATCAGCGATGCGGAAATTTATCGGGTACCGGTGTATATATTACGGGCTAATTCGATTCACCAAATTGAAAACTTTCTGGCCGAAGCAGCGGGTATGGAGGTTTCCCCGCCCGACCCTTTTGATAAAGCGCTCGTCGAAGCCAACGAGGCAATTCGACGAGTGCAGGCTGGAGAGAACAGCGTCAATTTGCGACCGGCTCATCGGGATATTCGCCGCCATCAACATGACATGGCTCGCGAGGCGGAACTGATTTCCCAAAGCTTTGGGCAAGAACCCAGCCGGTATGTCCGAATATACGGCCCCAACGCCTAGAAAAAAAGCTCGTGGACCTCAAGCAAGAGGTCCACGAGCTTTTTTGATGACGGAAACGATTAGATTAATAAATATCCTCATCCAGAGGGATCGAAAACTCAACTCGAGTACCCTGGCCGATGCGGCTGTCAAAATCGAGTTTGCCGTTTAACATTTCCAAACGCTCTTTTAAGGCCGGCAGGCCGATTGTTTTGCGTTTTTCGGCATCGTCAAATACCTCTTCAACGTTAAATCCCTGGCCATCGTCTTCGACCACGACGAGAACCTGAGCGGGTGAAATATCGAGCTGAAAGCTAATGCTCGACGCCTGCCCGTGCATGCGAGCGTTGTTCACCAACTCCTGCACCGCCCGGAATATCGTCACCTCAATGTGGCTTTCCAGACGCCGCTCAACTCCCGTAACGCTCATATTAAGCGGGATCCCGGTTTTATCCTTAAACGAATTAGAGTACGAGCGCAGTGTCGGAACCACGCCCAAATCGTCAAGCATCATCGGCCGCAAATCAAAAATAAAATCCTTGACCTTGGTAAAAGTAGACGTGGCGTCCCCCTTCAAAGTATGCAGCTCTTGTCGAGCGCGATCCGGATCGGTGTCAAAGAGGCGCTCACAGATCTCAGCCTGCAAGATGAAGTTACTCAACGATGAAGCTGGCCCGTCGTGCATTTGTCGAACCAAGCTCCGGCGGGTAATTTCTTCCGATTGGATGACCCGTACAACACCGGTTCGATCGATGCCCATACCGGCGACCTCGCCAGGTTGGACCAGATCACCAGCCCCGGAGTATTGTAAGAGATTAAATTGCAGATCGGCCAATCTTTCGAGATTGCGCTGATCGCTCTGCAGCTTTTCCAACTGCCCTCGCATTGTAAACAGACGCTGCTGAATATTGACCAGATCTGAGTAGCCCGAGCGTATATCTTCGCGGGGAACCGTATCAAGCTGCAGCTGTTTGACATGGGACATCGCCTGAGCGTTTCGCTGAGTTAACCGCTCAACTTCTGCCATACTCTGGTTAATGAGAACGCCAATTTCACGCAGTTCCGCTTGAGATTGTTCGTAACTGCCTTGAAGCTCGTTTATAAAATCCTCAAAAGAAACAGGGGTTTGATCCATAATCACCATGCCTCAAAAATAATAAAGGTCGAGTAAGTTTACCCGACCTGGTCAAAAAATGCCCACTACTTTTTGGCTATTGATTTAAGGCGAAGCGGTCGCTTCCAGGCGAACCCAGCCGCGGCGCAAAGCATAAACGGCGGCCTGTGTGCGATCGTCAACTCGTAACTTGCGCAGGATAGCGGTCATGTGATTTTTGACCGTCTGGTGGGAAATACCCAGCTTATGGGCAATTTCTTTATTGCTCAAGCCCCGGGTCACGTGTTCAAGAATTTCCATTTCACGTGGTGAAAGGGGGACAAACATTTCATCCGCATCGTCAATTGGAACACCAGCCATGCGGCCGACTTTCTCTTCAACCCAGTAGACAACCTCTTCATGGGTCATTGATTTCTCACCCACAACATACAGGTTATTCATCACTGAATGAATCGTTTTGACCAGAGATTCCGGGGTCACGTCTTTTGGGCAATATGCCGAAGCCCCTGCCCGTAAAGCGTGAAAGACCTGCTCTGCATCGTCGTATCCGGTTAAAACAACAACTTTGGTTTCAGGCATAACCGCTTTAACCTTGCGGGTAACCTGCAATCCATTGATGGTTGGCAAATTGATGTCCATCAAAATAACGTCTGGAGTTAAATCGTAAGCCATTTCAACGGCAACCTCACCGTCAGCGGCTTGCCCAACAACTTCAATTTGGGGATCAGTCTCAACAACATCACGAATCCCCTGACGAAATACAGGATGGTCGTCGACGATGAGAACGCGTACCTTATTCATGGTATCTCCTTTGCGTAAAATCGATCTGATTTAAACGCGGCCGAATTCAACTTTGGCTTTTATTCGGAAAGTAACTTAAAAAAATTTCAAAGGTGGAAACAAGTGACAATATGACATTATGTCATCTTCTGTAGTACCGTGAGCGCAGTATAGCATGAACATAGTACCCCTGACAATAAAGTTGGGACTATAGTACTGCGAATTTGGACCAAAGTACTATGCCCCTATTTAATATTTCGTCTGTTATGTTAAAATAACAGGCGTTATGGTAAATTGCCCTATTTGGAGACTCCCCTTTTAATGAGCTATTTGTATCAATTAATAAAGCTGCAAAACCTTGATCACACCATTGCCGAAGATAAAAACAAGCTCGGAAAAATTTTGCACGCGAAGCAAGATCCATCCGAATTGGTTGAACTTCGCAATGCGGTTGATACATTACGCCAAAAAATCCAGAAGCTCAAAACCCGTCTGAAAGATGAAGAACTCGAATTGGGGTCTGTAAGCGATAAACTCAACCAAAATCAGCAAAAAATGTACTCGGGCAAAGTCAAAAACCCCAAAACCCTGCAAGATCTTGAGTTAGAAAGTGAATCCCTCGGCCGGCGCCAAACCGTCCTCGAAGATCAGATGTTGGAAACGATGACGGTGCTGGAAACCGATGAACTGCAATATGATGAGCAGCACGCTGCATTAACCGCCCAGGAAGAAGCGTGGCGACAAACTCATGCTGACCTTGAAAATCAACAGCGTGATGTTGCCCTGCGCCTTAATGAATACCTCAGTGAAAGAACAAAACAGACCGCCAAAATTGAGGCGAATCTACTCAAAGAATATGAGCATTTGCTCAAGTCAAAAAAAGGATTGGCCGTTTGCCCAGTGAGTTACGAAATGTGTCAGGGGTGCCGCGTGACCGTCAATAACGCCGTTATTCGAGCCATTGATCATGGGGAAATCGTCAATTGTCCCAACTGCCAACGCATTCTTTATTTGCCGCATCCATAGGCGAATCAAAGTGCAAAATTTCTAAACAAGATTTCGCGAATTTCACAAATTTTCCCACTCTAAAATGAAAATCCATTAAATTCGGGTCATCCTGATTTTAAACTTTTAAGTGGGACGCGCTTAAATGTTCACAAAGCCCTTTAAACCCCCTGCCATGGCCCCAACTGTTGCTTATTTATCACAGCTATAAGCAAACAGGGGTAGGGAACATTGGGAAAATTGACTATAATTTAGGTAATTAATTCTTAAAACCGGATGATTGTATGCAACGTACCCTTCGTTATTTAATTCCCTCCATTTTGATTTTGACCCTTTTCGGAGTCCGCTCGGCCGCAGCCGCCAATATCAAATGCCTTCCCCTGGCCGGGCAATATATCTGCTCTATCCTGCCGCAGCCCAAACCACGCTTTGCTCCCCCGGAAGCGATTCAAGATAACTTTATCATGGATACGAGCTATGTTCGGCTGGCCGATTATGCCGATATCTACACCGAACCAACGCGCAGCAGCTCAATCATTCGCAATGCCGGTGACGGATATCTCTTTTCGTCAGTAGCCGGCAAATTTCGCAACGATGCCGGTGAATTGTGGATTATGATCAATCCAGGAGAATGGGTGCACGTGGACGATACCACGGTAGAGACAAAAGCGACCGAATTTCGGGGAATCAGGGTATTAGAAAACCCGGTCCGGCCGTTTGGCTGGGTGGTTTCTCGTAACTTTGTACCCAGCAGTGAACCTGGCGGTGAAGAAGATCCGCAGTTTGCCGAAATGCTTCGCTATGATTTTGTCGAAATATATGATGCCGTGGAAGACAAAGAAGGTTGGCTATGGTACTCAATGGGAGACGGGCGCTGGGTTAAACAAACTCATCTGAGCATCGTTGAGCGCGATCCGCGTCCGGCCGAAGTCGGAGAAGATGAATTTTGGGTCGAAGTCGACCTATACGAACAAACCCTGGCCGCCTACGAAGGGGATAACATGGTTTTTGCCACGCTGATTTCCAGCGGCCTAAACCGTTGGCCAACGTATGAAGGCATTTTCCAGGTTGAACAGCGATTCAGGGCAGCCAAGATGTCTGGAGCCGAAGGCCGTGTCGATTACTATTACGTCGAGGATGTTCCCCACACCATGTATTTTGACATGGTCAATCAAATCGCCCTGCACGGTGCTTATTGGCACGATCGCTTTGGGTATAAACACAGCCACGGGTGCGTCAACATGCCCCCCCAGGATTCAGAATGGGTCTATCAGTGGTCGGCTGAAGCGGAAAACGATTTGTGGGTTTGGGTACACACCTCAGATCCCCAACATTACTTCACCCGCTACGATCAGGAAGAGAGTTTTGCCGGCCCATAAGCTAATGTTAGTGAAGCAATTTATGATTCCAGGTGATTGTAAATTGCTCTGACCCACCGGGCGTACGCCTGAAACAGCATGGCACTTTGCCCATTGTGCAACCCTTCAGCAAAATGACGGCCGATTCGCCGCAGTTGAAATGAAATTCGGCTGCTTGCCGGTATCTGAAAAGCGAGCTCATCCATCACCCAATAAAGACGCTCGCGAACGTCCCCAGGCAGCCGTGCCGGCAGCCGCTGCTGGAGTTCCCCCCAACTGTTGTATAAAATTTCTTTGGTCAGCGAAATTTCGTCCAAATAAGGCTCTTGATCCACATCGTGGGGAACCGGCAGTTTTTCGTTTCGCCACTCTTCAACCTGACGATACGACTTTTGAGTGAGTAAATAAACTTTTGCGTTCCCCATGCGGTTCAGACGATAATCGATACACCCCGCTCCGCACAGCGCATCAAGATCGCTGAGCCGCTCAATTCGCAAGCTGGATTCCCCATAAACGTATAAAACATAATCCATTGGACCGGCCGGAATAGGCACTAAAACAGGCCCGATTTTGCGCTGCAGACCAAAATTTACCAGCTGAACGAGCAAACCCTTTTGCTCGACAGTCAGCTGATCCAACGCCAAGGTCTTGCGAATTGTTTTCATCCCGCTTTAACCACCTATTTGAGATCGTAACCAGCCTCCTGGCGGGCCACAACCCCAGATACATCAGCAGGCTGCCAGTCGGCCGGTTTGAGCTGCTTGCCATCCGGCCGCCGAGGACCGCGCACCTTGCGCATGTTGGCTTGATGCACTTCGGCAAAAACGGCATCCGCATCAATGCCACACGCTAAAATGCCGCCGTAAGCAACATAAAGCAAATCAGCCAATTCATGCACCAGAGCCACCATCTCTTCTCGGCCGCCGTGCCGCAAGCGGTCCCACGCCTGCTTAACCTCTACATACTCTTCATCAATTAACGTTTCGCGTAAATCAATCAAATCTTGATTCGGCAAAGTCGGGTGCTCGGGGAAATGCACCCCAATCGCTTTGTGAAAAGCCGAGACCCGTTGGGCATTTGTTTCATTGTTCATCTCTTCCATGCCGGTAGTGTACTAGAATTATTTTGATTTCGCAGTGTTTAGACGGTTCATTTCCTAAATAATTAACCTAAGTTGCTAGCTTACCTTCCCGATGAATCATGGCAGTTTACAAAATAACTGGTTAATAGATTCATTGCGTGTTTTCATCGCCCATGGCCCCCATGTCATCCTGAGCCCTTCGACTTCGCTCAGGACAGGCTTCGCGAAGGATCCCGTCTAATTCCAGTGAAAGCTATCTAGAAGAGAAGTGTTTCCATTTTCAGCCATCCAGGCCTGAATGCCACTTGACGAGATTCCTCGCTTCGCTGCTCCTCCTGAGCAATGACAGGGGTTAGGGTAGCAACTTGGGTTAAATAATTAAGCTGGTCATCGTTAAAAATTTTTAAACAAGATTTCGCGAATTTCACGAATTTTCCCAATTTAAAGAAAAAATCCTTTAAATTCGCGTCATCCTGATTTTAAAAATTCACCTGTGATGCACTTTATTAACCGGAATTGTCTACCTGTTTCCCAGGATCGCGCGCAACAGATTTTGACCACTTTGCGTCAAATCTTGCCCGATGTCAAACACGGCCGATCGATAAACCACCCCCTGATTTTTTCCGCTCACGGCGCGATTGTGGGGCAAAAAAGGATAGATTAAGAATGCTCGCGGGCACCCCAGCTGATGAGCGTAGAAGGTGACTTGGTAAATATCGGCCATTTCGGGTTCCGCTTCACTTTTATATTTGGTATCCACCACGGCAAATATCTTTCCCGCATCATCAAAGATAAGAAGATCCGCTTTGAGTTGACGGGAGCGGTAATCATAAAGCTCTAAATCGATGGCGACCTGCTGCTCCAGACGCCATCCGTTTGGCAGATGATCCGCCAGCCAGCGGGCCACAAATCGCTCAAACAGGGCGGGCATAGACAGCAAAAACGGTGTGAGCGGCCGCTGTCCGGCATGATGGGTGGGGCCAATTTGATCAAGAAAAAAGCGGCAAAGGCGATGCAGACCGCTGTAATCCTCATTTAGCCGATTGTAGGTTAGCCGGCTGATCTCAGATGAGGAAAACGGCCGCAGGGTAACCGGCAAACGGCGGGCCAGCAGCCGGGCGCGGTGGGGGATGTCGGGGATGGAAAAAGGGGCGTTCCCCATGCGATACAAAGTCCAGGCCAGCAGCTGATTGTGAACATTATCAGCCGTATGCTCCTGATATTCGCAAATCGGGTAGGCTTGTTCTGGGTGATGGCTCATGCGGGGGAAATCAATCCGGCCGCGGACAGCAGCCTGCCGGTCACGGCGCGGTTGATACGCCCGATAAATCCCCCGTCGCAGCCGCTGATGAATCCCATCCAGCAGCTTCTCGGCTAAGAAATCGTAAAATTCGGCAATTTCTCGTCCCGGAAACCGGCCGTCTAAAAATGTAACCGCCGCCAAATCATACACCAAAGCCAGCATGGCAAATACATTTTGAATGGGCACCTTGGGTTTGAGAACCAGCAATCGCCCATCAGGAAGAGGGATTTGCCCAATCCAGCCCCGTGACATCAACCGCCATCGGCCGTCGGTTTGAAAAGAAGGAGGTTGAATCGCCAGCAGGTGACCATATCGCTCACCCAACCAAACCTCAAGCTGAGGGGTGATCGCCTCTGAAGGGAAAAATGTAGGGACGTTTTCGATACATTCAAGCGCCGTGTTTTTTACGGTGTTCTCCATGCTCTTCTTCATCTTCCCCGGCCGCTTTACGCGCTCTTTCGATGGCTTCAATCAGGCCAAGCGCCTGATCTTCGCGATGCACCACAATCAAGGGGCGAAATCGGCCGCTTGCCTCATGGACGAGGACCGTGTACTGGAGCGGCCGGGTGGTCTCGCGCTGATCAACCCCCAAGCTGCTTTCAATCAATACTTCTTCGATTTCAGCAAGATGCCATGTTTGTGAGCGGCGCCACAGCGCGGGAACCATCTCAGATATTAAACAATCACCTTGCAAAACAACCCGCCGCGTAGAAAAAAATGTAATCGCCCCCCATAAAATGCTGCCGACTAAACCAGCCCACAATATTCCATCCGGCCGGATCTGGAGAAAGTATAGGCAAATCCCGGCCAACATGACCCAAAATAAAGTATACAGCCATCGAAAAGGATGTGCGTAAGAAATGAGCTCAACCGGGTTCATTCACTCTATGCTACCTGACCCCTATAAATGAACCAACCTCATTTTGCCACCGTTCATCCAAAACGATACAATGGCGCATAAGGAACTAAATTATTTGTTCTTATGATGCAAAAAATTGACACCAAGGTAATTGTTCCCACGTATAACGAAGCGGATAACATTGACGAACTTTTGCAGACGATTCTGGACCTGCCGGTTCCTGTCGGCGTAATTGTTGTAGATGATAATTCCCCAGACGGTACTGGCGAAAAAGCGGATTTATGGGCAAAAAAATACCCTGACCAGGTTGATGTCATTCACCGTGCCGGGAAATTAGGTCTGGGTACAGCATATATTGCCGGTTTTAAATTGGCCCTAACCATGCCGCACGTCAACCGGGTGATGACCATGGATGCTGATTTTTCTCATCATCCCCGTTTTATTCCGGATATGATCACCCTCAGTAAACGAATGCATGTCGTAATTGGATCGCGCTATGTCCCTGGGGGCGGGACGGAAAATTGCACCTGGGATCGAATTTTATTAAGTCGGGTTGCTAACCTCATTGCCAAAACCATATTGGGACTCAAAGCAATGGATACAACGGCCGGTTTTCGACTTTACCGGAGAGAGGTTCTGGAATCAATCCCCCTCGATAAAATATTTTCTAGCGGCTACTCATTTCTTGTTGAAATGTTGTTTATGTGCCAGAGGCGGGGGTGGCAAATCGGGGAGGTCCCGATCATATTTGAGGATCGCCGTGCCGGCACCACAAAAATTTCACGCGAAGAAATATTTAAAGCTCAATATACAATTTTGCGCTTGCTTGCCCGGCGCCTGTTGGGTCGCTCTCCTCGTCATCCCAGTAAACCAATTGTGACACTTTAAAATATTCCTTTCCATTCCTTCCAATCTTTTAAATGGATCACTATTAAAAAACCAGCCACAGATTGACTCTGATTTTTCTCCTGCAATCTGCGAAAATCTGCGTAATCTGCGGATAATTTGTTTTTGAATAGTTTTTGTAATTCACTTAGTAACTAGGGTCGCAGAGGATAAAATGTCCGGCGGCTAAACTTAACTTTGGAAATGTATCGCTAATGAAAGAAGTGCACTGTAATTTATGCGGACAAAATGATTATTCCGTGCGTTATCCGGCCACGCTGGGCAGGGAAGATCATCATGCCCCTGATGCTAGGGCGTTTCGCTGCACCAGCCTCGACTACGGCCGGCACGCTCAAATCGTTACCTGCAACAAGTGCGGCCACGTGTATGCCAATCCCGTCTGGGATGAAGATGAATTGCTGATGCTCTATGGGGATGTTGAAGACACAACTTACATCGAAGAGCGCATTGGCCGGGTGCTGACCTTTCAAAAGCACCTCAAAGCGTTTGAAAAAATTACCGGACCTGGAAACGGCCGAACGCTGCTCGATGTAGGTGCTTATATCGGCGTATTTGTTGATGTCGCTTGTCAAGCTGGGTGGAATGCTTCCGGCGTCGAACCATCAGCGTGGGCGGTTGAGATAGCTCGTCAGCAACATTTACCGATTTTGCACGGGACACTCGATCATCCCGATTTGGCAGCCAACAGCTTTGAGGCCATCACGATGTGGGACGTCATTGAGCATGTTGCTGATCCGGCTGGGGAATTGGCCAAGGCGTATAAGCTTTTAAAACCTGGCGGTTATATTGCTGTTCACACCATGGATATTGACAGCCTTCTTTCTCGCCTCTTAGGCCCCCGCTGGCCGTGGTTGATGACAATGCATATTCAATTTTTTAGCCAGCGGACTTTAGCCACTATGCTCGAAAAAGTAGGGTTCGAAATCGTTTGGTCTGCTGTGCAGGGCCGTTATTTGCGCCTGAATTACCTCTCTTCCCGCCTGACCGGTGTTGTCCCAGCTGCGGGCAGCCTGTTTGATCAAGCGATCCACGCTTTTAATATCGCTGACCGGCCGATCCCCATCAACTTTGGGGATTTATTTACGATATACGCCAAAAAAGTATCGTGAGTCAACACCCGGCCTAAATCTCCCATACCCAAGCTGAATAATCTTTAGTACCCTTACAAAGATCAGAGACCGAACGCTCTCTGTCGGAAACCTCAAAACCTACTTCTCTGGGGTTCTAATTATCTATGTCTGTTCGCCAGCTTTTTATCTTTATTCTTTTTGTCGGTTTTTTCGCTTTTTCCCTGCGCCCGCCTGTTGATCCAGACATGTGGTGGCACCTCAAAACCGGCGAATACATCCTTGAAAACGGCATTCCATACCAGGATCCGCCATTTTCATTTACGGCCGTTGATAATGAGTGGATTACCCATGAGTGGTTGACGGAGATTGGAATGATCGGCGTTTATCGACTCGGGGGATTGGCCGGACTGGCGATATTTTTTGCAGCTGTTGTTACCGGTTCCTTTTATTTGCTCTATCGGGTCAGTGACGGTCGCCCGTATACGGCCGGTTTTGTAACCATGTGGGGAGTAACCGCTGCCCTTCCTTTTCTTGGTACCCGGCCTCAAATGATAAACCTTCTCGGTGGAGCGGCAGTCATTTTTATCGTTGAACAAGTACGTGCTGGTCGAATAGCCGCTCGGTGGTTATGGAGCATTCCCCTCCTAATCGTTCTGTGGGTCAATATGCATGGTGGTTATCTGCTCGGATTGGCCATTATCGGTGTTTATCTCGTGGGGGATGGGCTCCAGCATTTTTTCTTCACCGATCAATATGATGGGTTCACGTGGTCTGAGTGGGGGGTACTTGCCGGGGTGGCTGTTGCCGGGACGTTTGCCGCCTTGATTAACCCGTTTGGCATTCAAATGTGGACTTATGCATATGAAACAACCCTTACCAGCGAGGCGATGCAAACTTATATTACCGAATGGCGTTCGCCTGATTTTCAGCTCACATATTTTTGGTTTTTTGGATTAATGATGATCGCCACCTGGGTGGCGATAGCTTACAGTCGCCGGCCGGTCACCATCACAGATTTGCTGTTCATCATCGGTACCAGTTATACAGCTCTCTCTTCAATGCGCAATATTCCCATTTTTGTGCTCGTCGCCATCCCCATTATGAGCCGTCACGTCGTAGGATCTTTGGAAACAACCGTTTGGTATCCCACGATCAGCGGCAAACGGCCTGAAACGCCACCTGCCCCTCGCATAAAAATAATTAACGGCGTCCTGGCGGCGATCCTTTGCCTGGCGGCGGCCGTTTACGCCATCAACGAGCTGCAATCCATTTCGGAAGCGGTCGAGGAAAATTTTCCCGTCGCCGCCGTCCAGTTCATTGAAGAAAACAATCTCGAGCGGATCTACAATGAGTATGCCTGGGGTGGCTATCTGATCTGGCGCGGCATCCCCACCTTTATTGACGGCCGGGCGGATCTTTTTGGTGATGAATTTATTCATCTTTATATGCAGGCTTTCCGGCAACAGCCTTCCTGGCAAGAGCCTCTCGATATCTATGACGTCAACTACGTTTTGATTCGCTTTGAATCCGGGCTCGATACGCTGTTAAATGCTTCACCGGATTGGCAGCCTATTTATCAAGACGAAATGGCCATCATCTATCAACGCCAATCCCCATGATTAGTCGCCTGCTGCCCTCACTCATTTGGACCTTTTCCCTAACCTTAACCCTGCTGCTCGGCCGCAGCGCGGTTCTCAACCCATCCGTCGCATTTATCTTCACGTTAATCCTGCTGGGGGCGGGGTTATTTTGGCTTTGGCAGCTAAGGCGATCCGGTGGGGATGCTGCAGGAACCCCTTTTGACCTGGGCTTCTTTCTCATTACCCTGGCTTTTGTCATTACCTCCCATTTTTCAATTGATCCGGTTCGCAGCTATCGATTGGCGTGGAGCTGGTTGGCCTGCCTTTGCGGTTTTTACATTCTGCTGACGATGTTTCGAGCTGGGGCCAATACTGACCATTTTTTGACTATTTTATCCATCATTCTTTTCCTGTTTGTTATTTTTGGCTATTTGGAACTCCTTCCCCAGCTGCAAAATGGTCAACCCATTGATCGCCTCGTCGGGTTGACCGGCAGCGCCAATATATTGGGAATTTTGCTGGCTTTGGGCAGCTTAATCCAGACCGAGAGGCTGCTCTCACGCCATGCGCTTTGGCCAATGGCTGTTTTTTGGCTGGTTTTGGCCCTGCCGATTTTCTTTTTTACCCGGTCGCGGGGAGCGATTTTGGCGTTAATGGCCGGGATTACGATCCTGATCCTGGTGCGCCTGGTTGATTTTACCCGCCGTGATTTTTCTACTCGGCAAATTCTCCTGACAGTTGGCAGCTTGGTTATCTTAGGGGCGGCTGCCCTGCTGCTCATTCAATTTCTTCGCCCAGGCGGATTGTTGGGTGCAACTGGGGAGGTGCGGTTAACCCTGTGGCAGACGGCCGTCGAAAATTGGCTCGAGCGGCCGCTCATTGGCACCGGTCTTGATACCGAAGGGACCGCAAACTTACTGCGCAACCAGCCGGTTTTTAACAGCCTTTTTCTGCGGGCCGCCCACAGCCTCTGGTTGACCATTCTGAGCGGCACCGGTCTTTTGGGCGCCTCGGCCGTGCTGTGGGCCATATGGCAGGGAATTCAAGCGGCATGGGAGAGGCGAACCGATTGGCGAACCCAAGCCTTACCGCTGGCCGCCCTGATTGGATTGCTGGTACACGCAACGCTGGATACCCCGGAACCATGGATATTGTTTTTAGCCGCCTGCTTCTTAGCTACCTTTCCCTGGCCCCGCTCAACAGGCAAATCCTGGTTAAAATATTTTCCGGTTGGTTTATGGCTGATTTTGGTGGCCGTGGGCGTATTCGCCTATCAAACGAGCCGACATTATCAAAACGGGCTGGCCGCAGCCGCTGACGGCGAATGGCCTACGGCGGCCGAATCATTTGACCGCGCCCTGCGGGTTGGTCCGTATCAGGATTCAGCGGCTTTGCTGGCCAGCGGATTGGCCCATAGCGTAAATGGCCAATCCACCACGGCCGTTGAACGCTTTGAGCAACTCATCGAGCAAGAGCCGGGATGGCCTGGTCATTATGTCAACTTAGGGATGCTCTATCAACAAACCGGCCGAGCTGAGAAAGCGCGTCAGATGCTCGAGCTGGCCCAATCGCTTGCACCAAACAATGAAATCATTCAGCTCAACCAGGCCCTGCTCGATGGCCTTCCCCCGGTCTTCCCCACGGCGACACAGCGGCACCCATTTTGGGAAGCGGCCGCGGCCGGTGATTGGCCCGCCGCCCAAAAACTGCGCGAGACCCTCCCCCCACAACAGCCTCTGGCTGATGGCCTGCTGGCCTTGATGAACAGCGACCGCGAAACGGCAGCCGCTTTTTTTGCCGAAGCGGTGGCATTTGAACGATCTCTGGACAGCCAGCTGTGGCAGATGTGGCTCATCAATGCAGACTTGCCACCGGCCGAATTTGAGGAACTCACACGCGAAAAAATCGGTCAGCGCACGCTTGTAGGGATATCGCCCGAACTGGCCGGGATCTACCCACAAACGATTCTCTCTCGAGCCGGTCTGGAGATTGATCTGGTCCCTCAGGTCACCTGCTTTGCCTCGTTTCCGACCATCGATTTACACCTGGCTATTTTAGACGATTGGACCGCTCAAAACGGCAACCCCGATCAAACAAGCTGGGTCAAAAAGTGGCAGCAGGGCTCTCACCCCACTTATCCCGGCCTGACCCCTTGTTCACCATCAGTAAATCGATGACCATTGACAATTTGTTATCGTTCATTTCCTCTTTTCTCTTTCTGGTATAATCCTCCCCTTATGAATATGTTTGAATTAGGCGAACGGCCGTACACCGAAAGCGATGCCGAATGGGATGCCTTTGTGGCCCAGCACCCGCATGGAAGCCTGCTGCAAACAGCGGTTTGGGCCCGGCTCAAAAATCGCTTTGGCTGGACCTCGCAGCGAGTTTGGGTCAAGCAAAATGGAAAAATTGTCGCCGGGGCCCAGATGCTCATCAAAGGGTACGCGATGGGAATTGTGCGCATCGGGTATGTGCCGCACGGCCCTCTGGTTGATTGGTCCGATCATGAAGTGGTAAATTTAACCCTCAATCAAATTGATCAGGCCGCCTTTCGCGATCGCGTGGCCTTTGTCAAGCTCGAGCCCCTCCTGTGGCAGGAGAATCTCAGCCCGGATCGCTGGCAGGCGCTTTGTAACAAACACAACCTGCTCCCCGATCGCGATACGATCCAACCCCCGCGCACCGTGCGCATCGATCTTACCGGCAGTGAAGAAGAAATATTGGCGGAGATGAAGCAAAAAACCCGCTACAACATTCGTCTAGCCGCCAGAAAAGAGGTTATGGTTCGTCGAGGGTCATTGGCTGATATTCCCCTCTTTAATCAGCTCATGCGCCAAACCGGTTCCCGCAACGCTTTTGGCATTCACGATCCCAAATATTATGAGGTGGCCTTTGACCAGTTTGACACCCTGCTGCCCGGCAGCGTCGCCATGTTTATCGCCGAATACGAGCAAAAACCGCTGGCGGCCGTCATGGCCTTCGCCCACGGCACCCAGGGGGCTTACCTGTATGGTGCCTCCAGCAATGAAGAAAGGGAACGCATGCCCACCTATGCGGTCCAGTGGGCAGCGATCCAGTGGGCCAAAGCCCAAGGATGCCGCTGGTACGATATGTGGGGGGTCCCCGATCAAAGTCAAAGCGAGCTTGAAGCGCACTTTAAAGAAAGAAATGACGGCTTATGGGGAGTCTATCGCTTCAAACGCGGATGGGGCGGCCGCGTGGATCGCACCGTCGGCGCGGCCGATCGGGTCTACAATCGATTAACTTATCGACTCTATCAGTGGCGCCGCAGCCGTCAAGGAAGCAGCGACGAGTGAACTTGACGACCGAATCCATCGACGACCCGGTAATCTGGCAAAACGCCCTCGATCAGCTGCCCGATCCTCACCCCCTGCAGACATTCGCCTGGGGCATGGTCAAATCCCGCTGGGGCTGGTCGATGCACCCGACCCTCTTCAAAGATGGCGAAACCCTGGTGGCCGCAGCCTTAATCTTGAAACGCAAATTGTCCCGCACCCCGTTCTCCATTTTATATGTCCCCAAGGGGCCGGTGTGCGATTATCGACAGGTCAAAATTCGCCAGGCGGTGCTTGCCAAACTGCCGCAGATCGCTAAAATCCACCGGGGTATCCTCATTAAAATAGATCCTGATGTGCCGTTGGCGTATGGAGTAGAAAAATCAGCGGATCTTCATGGTCAGGCGCTGCAGCAGGACATCAGCCACCTGGGCTGGCGCTATTCACCCGAGCAGATTCAATTTCGCAACACCGTCACTCTAGACCTTACCAGAAGTGAAGAGGACCTGCTTGCCGCGATGAAGCAAAAAACGCGCTACAACATTCGCCTGGCCGGCCGCAAAGAGGTAAAAATTCGCCCGGGAACGGCCGCGGATTGGCCTCTGATTCAAGACCTCTATCGCCAAACGGCAGCACGTGATGGGTTTCTAATTCGGCCAGATGCCTATTACCAGGATGCCTGGAGTACCCTCTTTGACGCCGGAAAATGCCAACCCTTTATCGCTTTTTACCAAGATCAACCCTTAGGTGCACTCCTCATCGTCCACAATGGCCGGCGGGCTATTTACATGTATGGGGCTTCTACCTCCGTGGAGCGAAAACGCATGCCCAATTATCTACTGCAGTGGGAAGCGATTCGCTGGGCCAAGTCACAAGGTTATGAGCTGTATGATTTTTGGGGTGCACCGGACAATTTTGTCCCCGAAGATCGTTTATGGGGGGTTTGGCAATTTAAAAAAGGATTCCAGGGCACCGTCACCCACCATCTTGGTGCCTGGGATTTTCCGGTCAATCGGCCGCTTTATCGGCTCTTTTCTCAGTGGCTGCCTCGATATCGGGCCCTTTTGCGTCGGAGATCAGAGAAGTAATGTTAAAGAAGGGCATGATGGCCCACAAAAGGAGACGTCATGGGACGACCATTAATTGTTTTAGAAGGAGATCAAACCGGTCAGGAGTTACTGGATGAGACATTGCGCGTGCTGGATCCGGCCGTTATTCAATTTGAACTCGAATTTATCCATTTTGATTTAAGTCTCGAAAATCGACGAGCCACAAACAATCAGGTGGTCTACGATGCCGCAAAAGCGATCAGAGAAAATCGGGTTGGCTTAAAAGCGGCCACGATCACCCCGGCTGATCCAGCTGATGTGGGCAGCCCAAACGCCATTTTGCGCGAGGCGATGGATGCCGAAATTATCTTGCGCACCGGCCGCCGTATCCCGGGGGTGCGGCCGGTAGGCGGCGTGTATTCTCCGATCAGCGTGGTGCGCATGGCGGTCGATGACGCGTATGGCGCCAAAGAGTGGCGAGAAAAGATTAATGGGGATGAAATCGCCTATCGCACCGAAAAAATCAGCCGCAAGGTCGCTCGAGCGGTGGCCCAATTCGCTTTTAAACACGCTCGAGAAGTCAGCGCCAAAGTATTTGGCGGCCCCAAATTTACCGTCAGCGCCACCTATGAAATGATGTTTAAAGAGGAGCTGGATCAGGCGGCCGAAGAGTTCGCCGATGTCAGGTATGAGCCACAGCTCATCGACGCCACCTTTGCCCTGTTAATTACCAGCTCAGGGGACCCCATGGTCATTCCGACTTTGAATCGCGACGGGGATCTTTTATCCGATCTGGTTTTGGCGATGTTTGGGTCAATCGCCGGTGCGGAATCGATGGTTATTTCAACCAATGAAGAGGGAGATATCGATTGTGTTATGGCGGAAGCCCCGCACGGCACCGCCCCCACCCTCGAAGGACGAAATATCGCCAACCCCATGGCCATGATTTTAGCGGCCGCTTCCCTGCTTGGTTTTTTCAAAGAACCGGAAGCGCGGCGAGCCAGCCGCGCGATCCGCGAAGCAACCCTTGAAGCGGTTTATGACGGGGTCAAAACGGCCGATCTGGGGGGTCACGCCCATACCGATGAATTTATCAATGAAGTGATACGACGGGTCAAAACCAAGCTGGATGTGTGGGCGACGCTTGGTTCATAGAAGAGTAGGTCTAAAATTTCACCGCAGAGAGCAATGAGAACACAGAGAAATCTTTGTATTCGCAAATTCTCTGTGCTCTCTGCGCCTTCAGCGCTCTCTGCGGTGAGTAAAGTTTTTCAAACAGCCTGAGAACTGAGCACTCAAAACTCAGGACTCAGGACTCAGGACTCAGGACTATTATCCCCTCTGCAGCGTGGTTACCGTTGGCAGACCGTTTAACATCAACACGCCAATGGGCAGGCCGATGATGGTCAAACACAGGAGCCAGCCCAGGGCGGCCCACAACAGGCTAAACCACCAGCCAATCACGAGGAAGTAAAGGGCCCGGAGCAAAAATGGCGGCTGATTGGCCGACACAAAGTAGCGGTGTCCGCTTTTGTCATCGACATACATGCCCGGCCGCGCCTTCAGCGTTAAGACCTGGGGAACCCGGTCGATCATCCATAATCCAAGCGGCAGTCCGAGCACCGTCAGGTTAAGGGCCCAGGCGATTAAAATCCAGACGCCGGTTAATTCCCACCCCAGGACAAAAAACCAGACGGCCCGCAAAATAAAAGGTAATTCTTTTACCTTCTCAACATGTGTTTTTGTTTCAACTTGATAAGTGGTCACGTCATCCTCCACACACTTTTACATTTAACTTGATTGCCCGACAAGTGGGTCCATCAGAGGTCCAATATGATTTTCTAAACAACTATTAACCATTACGTGAATCTCCCGGCAATGTTTCGACCAATTTACTGCAACTTTTTTCTAAACTCTCCGTAATTATTATTTGAATGAACCTTTTGAAATTTGTGTCCAGAATTTCATTGCATTCCCCATCAACTCCTTTAAAATTTGACCCATGCTGGTTTTTGTGCGTTAAGGCTTTGTAAAGATTTAGCGAGCAGAAGTCAGTCTGTGTTATGCCATCAGTTGGCCGTCTTCTTATCAGCCACAGGCTGAGATGACCACCTCAGACAATTTGTCTACACGTTAGATTGTTGATGAGAATCGGCCCTCAATTATTAAAGGAGCAACAAGTGACCCAGCAAAATCAAACCCCAACCAGAGATAGGCAGGCGGAAGTGGCCGCAGCCGCTCAAAATACACAGCGAACCGTCTCGCAGGCTGCAGAGAGCATTCACGCTTTGCGCACCGAAACCGATCGCGCCAGCAGCTTGCTGGGCTTTGGCCGTCGGATATGGGTGCCGGCCGATGAGGTCCATGTCGTTGTCGGGCATGGTTTCCACATTACCCGCAGCGCCCGCGAGGCCAAGGTTTATGGGCAGGCGGCCGGTCAATCCTCTCAATATTGGCTCAACCCCCGAACCAAGGTCATCAAATTAAAAACGATCAGCTTTACCGTACCCCTTCACGGGTTTAACGGATCGGGGATTGAAGCGCTGGACGCCAATAAAGTGAGCTTCCGCCTGTGGGCTCACGCCGTAGCCCAGCTCAACCCATCCAGAGCGGACGTTGCCGCGCGGCGGATCGGGCAGGATACCGAAGGGCTGGTTCGTACCATCACCCAGGTGGCCATGTCGGAATTGATCGAAGCGGCCGCTCAATTAGAGCTCAACCAGATCATCGCCAACCGGCAGGAACTGGCCCGGCAGGCGTTTGGAAACGTCAATACCGCCCTCTCCGAATTGGGGTATGATTTGTCGGTTCTCACCGTCACCCGCCTGGCCGGTGACGCCTATGCCAAATTAGTCACCCAGGCTGAATCGCGAATTTCCAAAGAAACGACGATTACCATCAACCGCGAACAGCTGGCAGAGAAAGAAGACGTAGAGCTGCGGGAGCAGCGCGAAGCTCAAATTGAAGCGGAAACCCAGCAGGAAAAAGCGGCCGTCGAAGCGGTCACCACCGAAAAATTGGTGGCCACCGAACGGGCCAAACAAAAAGCGATGCTGGAAAAAGTTGGGTTGGATAAGGAGCTGTCGGAAGCGGAAGCGGAAAAAAATGCCAGTCTGCAACGCAAGCAGGCCGAATACGGTGCCCAGATTCGAGCGCTTGAGCAGCAAAAAGAGCTGGAATTAACCATTGCCCGCTCTGAAGCGGATGCGGATCGCATCGCCTTGGAACAGGCTAAAAAGATCGAGCGGGATGCTGAGCTGACCGAAGCAGAAGCGGAGCGGCTGCGACGGCAAGAGCTGGCGGCCGCAGAGCGCGCCAAAGAAGTGGCCCTCGTCAAAGAAAATGAGGTTGCCGAATCGTATGAGATTCAGGCGCAGGCGGAAGCCCGGGCGCTGGAAGTGAAAGTTGAGGCGGAAACGCGGGCTGAGCTGGCCCGAGCGGAAGCGGAAGCGCGTTCAACCGAACAGCGCGCGATTGCCGCAAAAACCAGAGCCGAAGCCACACGTGCCGAAACGGCCGCGGCCGGTCTGGCCGAAGCGGAAGTTGCCGAGGCGCAGGTGCGGGTCTCCGAGCAAAAAGTTGCCGTCGGCCGAGCGGAAGGGCTGGCTGAAGCGGAAATCGCCCAGGCCAAAGCGGAAGCCGAAGCGCTGCGCGAGCAAAAATTGCGCGAAATTGAGATCAGCGCCCAGCGTCAGCTGGCCAAGCTGTATCAAGATGCACCGGTTTTGGTTGACCTGGAAAAAGCCCGTTTGGCGTATGCTCACAAAACTCGCCTGGCTGAAATTCAGGCGGATGCCTCAATTCGGGCGTTTGAAGCAATTGCTCCGGGCATTAAAATCAACGTGGTGGGCAACGGCGGGCAAATCGGCTCGATCATGTCCAATGTTCTGACCCTTTCCCACACCATTAACGCGGTGGGTGATGAGGTTCCGGCCGTCGGCCGTCTGCTTGATGGTGATTCCAGCGGCGATGGGTTTCTCAGCCTGCTGCCCCATTGGACGGCGCTAATGCCCTCGATGGAATCGGTTATGACTGAAATGAACCCGCGGGCGTTTTCATCTCTAACCGTGGCCGATATGGTTGAACGTCTGGGATCGGTCGTTGCCGGACAGGAAGATTTGGTAACCGCCTTGATGAAACTCAAGGGCGACGCCAATTTTAGACTTGTTGGAAACATGCCTGTTCGCTCAGTTTTAGGGCTTTTTGGGATCAAATCTGAACTGCCGACTGAGGAAATCATCATTACCGACGAATCGTAACCCTCGCCGCTGGTGGAGGATGATTCACAGGACACCGCGTATATGCGGTGTCCATTTATTTTCGACTGACATTTGATCCGACAGGATGATCCAGCCTCAATTTGACGATTTTTTCTATAGCCGTCGATTAAAACCGACGGCTAAAGGGTTGGTTTAACATCTGGTCAGGCCCTTTAGCCCCGTATTTTTGAATTTTGACAAAAAATACCAACATCACAGCGTCATTCCCGCGAAAGCGGGAATCCATTCGATTGCCACCGATGGATCCCCGCTTTCGCGGGGATGACGGGCCTGTTTTGGAAGATGGTTCGTATCACTATTTATTTGTTAATCTTCAATAATGTGGTTTTAGCCCCGTATTTTAATGCGGGGGTGAAGAGATACCCCAAACGTCAACACAACCTAATCAAAAACAAGGAGATTCAGATGCAGGTTAATGTAACGGTGGACCAAATGGGCACCATTGCCTCTCGCGGTGGTGTACGCGGTCATGAAGTCATGATCGACCGGCCAGAAAGCAAAGGGGGCAGTGATCGGGGAGCAATGGGGGGTGAACTGCTCCTCGTTTCTCTAGCGGGGTGTTTTATGAGTAATTTGCTCGAGGCGATTCGGGTTCGAGACGCGGCCATCAAAGACGTCCATATCGATGTGTCCGGCACGGTAAATGGCGCCCCCGGCCGCTTTACAGACATTCACATGGCCGTGTCAGCAGCCCATTCCGATCCGGCTGAGCTGGCAAAATTAATCACCATCGCCGAACGATCCTGTCTGGTCGCCAACACGATGAAAGAAGCGGTAAACCTGACCATCAGCGCTGCCGAAGCGATTTAACCAATCTACATGCGTAGGGGCTTGGCTAGCCAAGCCCCTACACAAAGGCTTTGGTTTCCTCCTGGCCACGGGTCCACAGCTCGAACGCGGCAAGGACGGTCGGCTTTGTGGTGATGCGTAAGCTGTGGCCTCTTTGCTACGGCGTCTTGAAAAGTGTACGCTGCCAAGCGGCGGAAATCGCATGACTTTTCACACGATACTCATTCTGAGCGATGACAGGTGGTTCGCAGTCGTTTCTTTCCTGGGGCCTTGACGCTAAAAATCAATTACCCAATTAATTTCTCAATTTCCATAATTCGGCTGCTATTCAGCGGCCGGATATTCAATTTCTTCCAGCAGGGTGGAAATCTTTTCCCAATCTGCGGGGGCGTCCCATGAGATCGTCACTTTTTTCTCCGGGATGCTAATCTGCACGTCGCTTACGCCGCCCAACTCGCGGACTTCCATATCGATCAGCTTTGCGCAATGTTCACAGCTGATATTGGGTACATTCACCGTTTTGGTGTTCATTGGTTAACTCCTGATAGCTGATAGCTGATAGCTGATAGCTGATAGCTGATAGCTGATAGCTGATAGCTGATAGCTGATAGCTGATAGCTGATAGCTGATAGCTGATAGCTGATAGCTGATAGCTAAAAATAATAAATCATGCGCCCCGCCTGTCAACCCCTTTTTGCTATTTTGCTAACAGGCCCGCAGGGCCGTGCTAAATTCCTAACAGGCGCCGTACTGTTTCACTCCACCAGCGCGACCGCCTCAATTTCGACCAGGGCGTCTAAAGGCAGGGAAGCGGAAACGGTTGAGCGAGCCGGTTTCCCTTCAGAAAAGTAACGGCCGTAAACGGCGTTCAATTCAGCAAAATTTCCCATGTCTGATATAAAAACCGTCGTTTTAACGACGTTTTCCAGCGAGGTACCGGCTGCTTCCAAAACCGCCTTGAGGTTTTCCAAAACGCGTTCCGCCTGCTCTGTCACGGTGTCACCCACCATTTTTCCGCTTGCTGGATCGAGGGCGATTTGACCGGCCGTGTAAACAAGATTGCCTACACGAACCGCCTGGCTGTAGGGGCCAACGGCGGCTGGGGCATGATTGGTTGAAATGATTTCTTTGGGCATCGGTTTATCTCCAGGTATTTTTTTTACTATTTTACTTCCTTTTTCCCCAATTCTCCTCTCCTTTTGTTTGAGGCAGGGACCAGCAAAAATTTATCTTTCTTATACAGTCCGACAAACTCCCCTCCCCGCGTCGGGGAGGGGCTGGGGGAGGGGTAAGATGACCGCCAAAAGACCCACCCCCTAACCCCCTCCCGATTCGGGAGGGGGAATTTGTCGGATTATAAAGCGCATTTTCTCATTTATTTAGCGACCTGTCCGCCCCTGGGCCCCTTGATTATCCGGTTAATCAGCGGCAACCGGTTTTTTGATCGTTTTGACGGCCGGGTGCGGGATATACCCCTGCTTGACCAGCAGTTCCGCATTTAACACCGAGCCGCTGGCCGCCCCCCGTAGGGTATTGTGCGCAATACACATAAAGCGTATATCGAGCACCGGACACTCGCGCACTTTGCCCACCGTCCAGGCCAACCCGTGCCCGGCCATGCGATCGAGCTTGGGCTGCGGTCGATCCGGTTCCCACCGGTATATCAAAGCGGGTTTAGGGGTGGTTGGCAGTTCGCGCAAAATTTCCGGTCCCTGCCAATGCTCCAAACAGTCGATGACCTCTTCTACCGACACCTTTTGCCCCAGCTTGGCCGAAACGCTGCCCATATGGCCGTCAATTACCGGAACCCGATTCGCCTGAGCGCTGATTTTAACGGGCGCAAAATCAATTAGACCGCCGCTGAATTTGCCCATGATTTTACGCGGCTCACTTTCAAGCTTTTTGTCTTCGTTTTTAATGTACGGCACGATGTTGTCGATAATATCCATCGACGACACCCCCGGAT
The DNA here is from genome assembly GCA_030065875.1 of Ardenticatenaceae bacterium. Taxonomy (GTDB): domain Bacteria; phylum Chloroflexota; class Anaerolineae; order Promineifilales; family Promineifilaceae; genus WTJY01. The sequence goes on from JASJCR010000029.1 coordinate 42,700, forward strand.
AACCTGCTCCGGAGATAGCCTGCATCGTGGTCACAACCGCTGACTGTAATCCAAAGATATCCTGCAGGATTTTGAGCGGCAAAACGATGCTGGTTGTGGAGCAGTTGGCGTTGGCAACGATAAACCCGTCCCACCCCTGCACCTCCTGCTGGTGAGGAATGAGTTGGGTATGCTGCGGGTTGACCTCTGGAATAAGCAGCGGTACCTGATCGTGCATGCGATAAGGAGAAGCATTGGTCAATACCGGGTAACCGGCCGCGGCAAAAGCGGCTTCGGTTTCGAGGGCTTCGCTGGTAGGCAGGGCGGAAAAAATGAGATCAACGTCCAGGTTGGGTTTCGTGGACTGCACAATCATATCCGCGACCTCAGCGGGCACATCCCCGTCGAGGAGCCAGTGAACCCCCTCGCCATACGGCCGGCCGGCCGTGCGAGATGATCCGGTTAAGGCCCCGATTTCAAACCAGGGATGGTCAATTAAATGTTCGACAAACCGCTGCCCCACCGAACCGGTGGCGGCCAAAATACCAACTTTTAATTTTTTCATCATCTCTCTCCAATCGATTGGCTGAATTGAACTTCAGCCTGCGATTTTTATTGTTCCCAATCCCATTTCAGAATGGGATTAGGGTTTCGATAAACAAAACGCCACCGCCCGCATGTTGGGGCGATGGCGTGACATTTATCGCGGTTCCACCCAACTTTGACTCCTTGACTTGCACAGGAATCCTTGTTGTCGCCGATAACGAGGCGAAACGGAATCAGCTACTCAGCTCCAGGTAAAAATCAAAAGAGGTCTTTTAAATTTTTTACCCTTACACTTTTTGCCGCTTCTCTCACGGGTGGTTTTCACACTTGTCCTGTCGCAAAGGCTTTCAGCCGGTGACCTTTACTCTCTTTCACGGTTTCAAGCTGTTACTCGTCCCGATCAACGATTTACAATATGGTTGTTCAAAGAATTATAAAATGAAGCGGACTGAAGTCAAGAGGTTGGTGGATTAAATTGTTTTCCGGCCGCCTCGTTAAGGATTTCTTTGTGCGCAGCGTACAATATCCCCCTATTGAATTTTGTTAGAAAAATATATAAGATTGGCACACGACACCCATCCCATTCTTACTTTGCTGGGCAAAAGTAAAAACTGTTATTGGTTAATAGTGTATTGGTATATTGGTTTATTAGTTTATTGGTATATTGGTTTATTTTTCGATCAGCTAATCAACAATACACCCTCCCCAATATCTGCAAACAATAACTAATAAACCAATACACTATTAACCAATAAACTTATACACCAATAACCAATACACTATTCTTTCTTATGACCAATCCCACCGATCTCGAGCTCATTGACCGCTGGCGACACGAGCCAGCACCTCTCCTCCCGATTCTGCATGCATTTCACGACCGGGACGGATACCTTTCAGAAGAGGCGATCCGCACCGTTGCGGATGAACTGCGCATTCCGGCGGCCGATTTATTTGGTACGGTGACGTTTTATCATCACTTTTCGCGGAGCGCTCCCGGCCAATCCGCGCCGCGCGTGTGCACCGGCCCGATTTGTCGGCTCCATGGGGCTGAAACAATGCTCAGCGACTTACAAGATCAAGGGGCTACCCCGATGCCGTGCTCCGGTCGCTGTGATGTGCCAATCCCGGTCCTAAAAGGCCATACGACGCTGAGTGGCCTCACGGCCGAGTCGCTCACCCCCAGCCGATCCCCCCTGCCGGACCCCAATCCGGCCGGACAGGTTGAGTGTGTTTTTGCCCACATTCGCGAACCGGATCGGACATCTTTAGCCGGCTATGAAAGGACCGGCGGGTATGAAGCTTTAACCAAAGCGGTAAAGACATTGACGCCGGAAGCGGTCATTGATATGGTCGATCGCAGCGGCCTCGCCGGCCGAGGTGGCGCCGGTTTTCCAACCGGCCGCAAGTGGCATTATGTGCGCACCGCGCCAGGGGATCCAAAAACGGTTGTTTGTAACGCTGACGAAGGAGAACCGGGCTGCTTTAAAGATCGCACCATCATGGATTACGATCCGCACGGTTTAATTGAAGGGATGGTTATAGCGGGTTATGCCACCGGGGCCACACGCGGCTTTATTTATCTGCGCTATGAGTATCCGGAAACGGAACTGGTCTTAACCCAGGCGCTGGCCGCGGCCGAGGCGGCCGGGTTTGTCGGTGATCATATTTTGGGCAGTGACTTTTCATTTAATCTCTATATTCGCCGGGGGGCCGGGGCATACATTTGCGGAGAAGAAACCTCGCTGCTAAACAGCCTGGAAGGAAAACATCCGTTTCCGCGCAACCGGCCGCCCTATCCGACCACCAACGGTTTTGAAGATTTGCCCACGGTAGTGAACAACGTGGAAACCCTGGCTTCGGTGGCTCCCATCGTTCGCCACGGAGCAGATTGGTATCAAAGCTTAGGGCTAGGGGATCATGCCGGCACCAAAATTATTAGCCTCTCCGGAGACGTCAGGCGGCCGGGCAATTACGAGGTGCCGATCGGACTACCCCTGCAGACGCTTATTAACGATTGGGCCGGAGGACCGCTGAGCGGCCGGACCGTGCAGGCGGTGACGATGGCCGGGTTGTCGGGTGGCTTTTTGGCCGGTGATGATCTCAACATTACCCTCGATGATCCCACCATTCGGCAAAAAGGATCGTATCTGGGCGCCGGGGGCATCATGGTATTTGACGACAGCCGCAGCATGATCGAGGTAGCCCACGACGCCATGGAATTTTTTGCCCACGAATCATGCGGCAAATGTTTCCCCTGCCGCATCGGCACAACCCGCCTGACGGAAAGACTCAATGGGGAAGCAAAAAACCTCACCCACGATCAATGGCTCATTGAAGTCGAAGATTTAGGCCGCACCATGAAAGAAACCAGCGCCTGCGGATTGGGTCAGGCAGCCCCTCTGGTCACTGAAAGTCTCGTTCGCTATTTCGGCGATGAAGTGCGGAAATATGTGGAAAACAGTTCCTAAAGGAGAGGTCGATGAATCAAAATGGTCATCATCCTAAACAAAAAACGATTATTTTAAACGGCCGTGAAGTCGCCTTCTTCGAAGGAGAAACGGTATATGAAGTGGCCCAGCGAAACCAGCAGGACATTCCCACTCTCTGCTATGACGATCGGCTGGAGCCGTTTGGCGGGTGCCGGCTGTGCGTCGTCGATGTCGAAGGGATGCGCAACCCGGTGGCTTCCTGTACCTTCCAGGCTACCCCCGGTTTGGTTGTCAACACCCACACCGAACGCATTGAGACCCATCGCAAAACGCTGTTGGAAATGGTCGTTTCGGAAAATCGGGAATTGGAAGTTGATCCCCTGCGCGGATATGCCTCTCAGGAGCTGACCGATTTGGTGAGCCTGTACGAAGCTCAAACCGGCCGCTTTCAAGGGTCCCAATCAGGGACCACCAACACCGAGGACGACAATCCCTTTATCTTTCGCGATTATGACCTGTGCATCTCCTGCTATCGCTGCGTACGGGTCTGTGCGGAGGAGGAAGGTGATTACGCCATCAGCATCATGAACCGCGGCTTTGAAACGCAAATCACCACAGAATTTAACGGTTTGCTCAAAGATTCCGCCTGCACCTTCTGCGGCCAGTGCGTGCAAACCTGCCCGACCGGGGCATTGGGTGACCTCAAGGCAATGCGGGCCGCGTCGATCCCGCTGCCAATTGCCAAAACGCGCACCATTTGCCCCTACTGCGGGGTTGGCTGCTCTGTTGATGTATTAACCAAGGGGGATCAAATCGTGGGGATTCATCCGGCGATGGATGGACCGGCCAATGAAGGAGCGCTGTGTATTAAAGGGCAATTCGCCTTTGACTTTGTGCAGCATGGGGACCGACTCAAAACCCCGCTAATTCGCGGTGAAGACGGCCGGTTTCATCCGGCGAGCTGGGATGAGGCGCTTGATCGAGCGGCCGATGGCTTCCAAAAAGTGGAAGAACAATACGGGCGCCACGCTGTTTACGGGGTCGCCTCCGGCCGTGCCCCCCATGAAGCAGCTTATACAATGCAAAAATTTATTCGAGCCGGGTATGGCACCCACAACATAGATAATTGCAGCCGTGCCTGACACGCCCCAACGGTTGCCGGTCTGGCAGCCACAATTGGTCGCGGAGCGATGTCAAACCCACTGCGCGACATGGAAAAACCGGACGTCATTTTTTGCATTGGCACCAACATGACCGAGGCCCATCCGGTCGCCGCCACGCGCCTCAAAAAAGCGCTGGCCAAAGGGGCCAAAATGATCGTGGCGGACCCGCGGGTGATCGGCCTGGCTCAGAAGGCGGATATTTATATGCAGCTGCGGGTGGGGTCTGATTCAGCCCTGCTGCTGGCGATGGCCAACGTCATTGCGGAAGCCGGCCTGATTGATGAAGGGTTTATCGACGAGCGCACCGTCAAAGGGGAAACCTTCCTCGACCACGTCAAACAATTCCCGCCGGAATGGGCGGAGGAAATCACCGGTGTTCCGGCCGCAACCATTCGCGAAGCGGCGCTGCTGTATGGTCAGGCTGACCGGGGAGCGATTTATTACACGCTGGGGATTACCGAGCATATTTGCGGCGTTGATAACGTCCAGAGCCTGTGTAATCTGGCCTTAATGACCGGAAATATCGGTCGGGAAGGAACCGGGATCAACCCGATGCGCGGCCAAAACAATATTCAGGGGGCCGGTGACTGCGGCGCTCTGCCCAACAACTATGTGGGCTTCCAAAGCGTGATCGACCCGGAAAATCAGGCTAAATTTGAAAAGGCATACGGCCGGCCGATGGATCGCGAAAAAGGAATGACCAAGGTTACGGCTCTCAACCTGTGCGGGAAAGGGGTCCACGCCATGTTGATCGACGGGGAAAACACCGTGGTATCCGATCCGGATCGAGAGCACTGCGAGCACGCCTTGCGCGCCCTCGATCACCTGGTTGTCATCGACATTTTTATGACCGAAACGGCAGAATTGGCCGATGTGGTTCTCCCGGCTACCGCCTGGGGTGAAACCGATGGGGTGTGCACCAACACCGAACGGCGCGTGCAGCGTTTGCGAGCGGCCGTTCCCCCTCAAGGTGATGCCAAACCGGACTGGTGGATTGTCAGTCAGCTGGCGCAGCGTCTGGGCTTCAGCGGATTTGACTACACCCACCCGAAAGAAGTATTTAACGAAATTTGCGAGCTGTCGCCGATCTATTATGGGTTAGATTGGGATCGGATCGAACACAGTGAATATCAATGGCCGGTTCCTGAGGAAGGGCATCCGGGCACGCCCCGTCTCCATGAAGAGAGTTTTATAAACGGCCGCGGTATATTTTCCGTTGTCACTTACCGGGATCCGGCGGAAACGATCAGCGAAGAGTATCCGGTATGGTTAACTACCGGCCGGCGGCTTGAGTCGTATCATACCCGGACCCAAACCGGCCGGGCGCAAGGGATTGAATATTTGCTGCCCGAAGAACGGCTCGAAGTGCATCCGGCCGATGTGCAGGATTGGGGTCTATTGGATGGCGAATGGGCACGTCTCAGCAGCCCCCGAGGGTCGGTGAAGGTCAAAGTCATGGCCACAGATCGTTCGCCCCGAGGCACCGTCTTTGCCAGCTTCTCCTTTGCCGATGTGCCCATTAATATTTTAACCGGTGGTGGGTACGACCCGGCCACGCACACGGCCGAGCTAAAAGTTTGCCCGGTGCGGGTCGAGCCAGTCAATAATTAAGATGAACAAAAGGTCTTTTTATTGATAATAGCGCCTGTATTTCAGGATATTGGTTAACTTAGAAGCGGAACTCAAAGATTGTTCCGCTTTTTTTGGCATTTTAAGGTTGTGCCTTTGCCGTGGATTTCATACAATGTTTTAATGGAATTATATTTTCGTGCTGATGTTTTTGAAGGGAAATGAGAAGTGTTCTGCCCCATCTACAGCTGGAGGATCAAATGACCACAAAAGAAGCGCAAACCAAAGTGAATGGCCACAAGAAAAAAGTGAAAAAATTCAAAAAAAATGGCAAATTAGCCACCCGCTATTACGAACAAGAATTATTTAGACTGCAGGTTGAGTTTTCCAAATTGTCTCGCTGGGTAGCCTCCCAAGGTCTCAAAGTGTGCGTCCTGTTTGAAGGGCGTGGCTCCGCCGGAAAGGGAGGAGTGATCAAACGCATTACCGAACGAACCAACCCGCGGACGGTGCGCGTAGTGGCCCTGCCAAAACCCAGCAACCGGGAGGCCACACAGTGGTATTTTCAGCGTTACGTCACCCATCTGCCGGCGGCCGGAGAAATTGTGCTCTTCGATCGCAGCTGGTACAACCGCAGCAACGTCGAGTGGGTCATGGGTTATGCTTCAAAAGAACAGGTACAGGAATTTTTGCGCTCCTGCCCCCAATTTGAGCGCATGCTGGTCCGTTCCGGCATCATCCTGCTCAAATATTGGTTTTCAGTCAGCTATGACGAACAGCGGCGCCGCTTCCAGAGCCGCAACCAGGAAGAGTGGAAGCGCTGGAAATTAAGCGAGATCGACCTGGCGGAGCACCGCCTCTTCACCCGCTTCTCTCAGGCGAAAGACATGACCTTTGATCATACAGATATCAAGCAGGCGCCCTGGTATGTGGTTCCGGCGGATGATAAAAAGCGGGCGCGCTTAAACTGCATGAGTCACATTTTAAGCCAAATCCCCTATGAAGACGTGATTCCCGATCCGGTAAAACTTCCTGATAAGGAAGAAATCCCTTACATTCGAACGCCCATGGAAGAGCAAACTTTTGTGCCGGATAAGTTTGGGCAGAATAAGCACGAGGCATCATAACTTAATTGCTTCACTAAAGGGAAGGTGAGGAATGCCGCGGCTGATTTAATTTACGGCATTCCTTTTTCTAAAAGAGAATTACCTTAACCAACAATCGCCCTGGCGTTTAGCGTTTCTTTGCGCCTTTTGATATAGGCACGCAGCGCCTCCCCTTTGGCCGGATCGAGGTGAGGCTGTTCGTAAGATTTTAGCATCTCTTTATATTTTTTGTTGGCTCGCTGAGCCGCATCCTGCGCTCCGTTGGACTGCCACGTCTCCCCCGAATCATAATCGAACAGGTCGGCCCGATAAAAGGCGGTTTTGTAGTGCCGCATTGTGTGGCTTGACCCCAGATGATGCCCACCGGGTGGAATCTCATTCAGGATAGCTTCCATGGCCCACTCATCCTCATCCCAATTGATACCCTTCATGTAGGTGTGGTACATGCCCAGCAGCTCAAGATCGAGGACAAACTTTTCATAACCGGCCGAAAGACCGGATTCCAGCCAGCCGGCCGCGTGCAGCACAAAGTGGGGCTGAACCAGCATCGACGGCATCATCGACAGCACGCTCTCGTAAGCCCCCTGAGCGTCGATAATTTTGGCGCTGGCATAAGCTCCAGCCGCCCGAAACGGAATGCCGTAATGTCGGGCAAGCTGTCCACTCAAATAGAGCGCTATTTGGCTTTCAGGGGCCCCTAAAACCGGTGCGCCGCTCTGCAAATCGATCACTGATTGGAATGAACCGTAAATACAGGGAGTCCCGGATTTAACCATCTGCGCAAAGACGATCCCGGCCAGCGCCTCCGCATTGAGCTGAGCCACGGTACCCAAAATTGAAACCGGCCCCATCGCTCCAGACAAAATAAACGGGGTGACGTTGATAATTTGATTGCTGCGGGCATAAACGATCAACATGCTGAGCATCCGGTCATCCAGGCGGCGGGGACTGCTGACATTGACAATTCCATGAAGATAATGCCTGGTGTCCATTTCCGCCTTACCAAAAGCTAGGCGAGCCATCTCAATACTGTCCTGGGCGATCATCCCGGTATGATAAACTCCCATCATTGGCTTATCGGTGTGGGTCAAATGAGCATACATTAATTCCAGATGGCGATGAGCGATGGGAATATCGGTAGACACGACGATCTCCGATCCCGAACAGTGTAAATAAGGGGTTACCTGAGTCAATTTGAGGAAGTTGAGCAAATCCTGATGGGTACTTACCCGCCGGCCGTAATCGAGATCGGTTACAAAAGGCGGTCCCACAACCGGAGCAAAACAAACGTGCTTTCCGCCTATCTGCACATCGCGTTCCGGGTTGGCTGCAGACCACGTAAATGTAGACGGGGCTTGGGCCAGGTAAGCCATCACCAGCTCACGATCAAAATAGGCCACGTCATTTTCAACTTTTACCCCGTGAGCACGTAAAATCTCCTGAGCTTCGTCATATAAAAAAGCGATTCCCCCTTCTTCCAAAATTTGCATCGATTTTTCATGGATAAGCTGCAGGCGCTCCGCATCTACAACTTCATACGGAGGGAGATTCATCAACGGCTGCGTTATTTTGGCAACTTTTTCACGATTGACGGCAGGATCAGGGCGCTGACGTCTTCTTCGTTTGGCTCGGGGCATGGGTTTCTCCAGTGGGCACTGCCTGAATTGGGCGGCGTTTTGAAATGTAGGTGACAGTATACCCAAAAAAACGCCTCGATAAACAGGCAGCGGTCATATCGTGTTTTTTTTGTGGCCATCAAACAATAAAATGTCCAAATCGATGTATGGACCAACCATTAAAAACCATCTCAAAGCCTTTCGTAAAAACGATTAGATGTGATAATCTCTCATTGTTATGGTCATCTATCGCGAACCGCTTGTGAATCGGCTTGATCTGGCTTTAGAGGCCAGAGGACATTTGGTTGATGACCGTCACGAAAGCGCATTTCGCCTTTTTAACGGATTTTACGAGGGGTGGCCAAAAATAGTCTTTGATCTTTACGGTCAAACGATTGTTGCCCACAATCACATGGAGGATAGTCAGCTGGGTCATCAGGCGGCCGAACGAGGTCTCAACTTCATCTTGGAAAAATGGCCCTGGATAACAACGGCCGTGTTAAAGACACGCCGCGCAGATTCTCCGGCCGCACGCAACGGGATCATCGTGTATGGCACAAAACCAAATCACTGGATTCGAGAGTATGGAATTCGCTATGCCATTGATTTACAGCTGAATCGGGATGCCAGCTTTTATCTCGATACGCGGCTGCTGCGCCGCTGGATCCTCGATCACCTTGCCGGCAAAACCGTCCTCAATACGTTCGCCTATACCGGCAGTTTGGGCGTGGCCGCCGTTGGAGGTGGCGCAGAGCGGGTCATCCACACCGATTTAAATAAAAGCTTTTTAAATATCGCCAAATCATCATATACCTTAAACGGCTTCCCCATCGACAAAAAATTGTTCCAGACCGGGGATTTTTGGTCGCATATGAATCGTCTAAAGCGAGCTGGAGAACAGTTTGACTGCGTTATACTCGATCCGCCCTTTTTTTCTTCAACGGAGCAAGGGCGGGTTGATCTGGCGCAAAATGTTAAGCGGCTTATTAATAAGGTGCGGCCGCTGGTCAAAAGTGGCGGCCGGCTGGTCGCTATCAACAATGCCCTTTTTGTAAAAGGACGGGCCTATTTAGACGTACTTGAAGAAATTTGCCGGGACGGCTATGTAGAAATTGAGCGCTTTATCCCCGTCCCCGACGATATCACCGGCTATCCAACCACCCAGGTTGACAATCCACCCGTCGATCCATCACCATTTAATCACCCTACCAAGATCGTGATTTTAAAAATTCGACACGCATTATAGTCGGGCGTGTCGCTAGACGCAGGTACCTTATGGCTATTACTATTCACCCAATTGAGACGGGGCGAGTCAAAATCAAAAAAAACCAGGTCACCAAAGCCCATAACCACTTTCCGGGATTATTTAACATCCTTTTTGGCCAGGAATGGACCACCTGGCTGCCGATTCTGGCATTTGTAATCGAGCACGCAGACGGTCTGGTTGTGGTTGATACAGGGGAAACGTCGCGGACAGCTCACACCGGGTATTTGCCCTGGCATCCATACTACAATCGGGCCGTGCTGTTTGACGTCAAGCCCGAGGATGAAATCGGCCGTCAGATGGATCTCATGGGGCTGGATCGCAGCCAAATACAGCTTGTTGTTCTGACCCACTTGCACACCGATCACGCCGGCGGCCTGGCTGATTTTCCCCAGCAAAGAATTTTGGTCCATCCTCAGGAGTTTGAAAGCGCCCGAGGCTTTATGGGCCGCGTCCAAGGTTACCTTCCGCACCGCTGGCCGGCATGGTTCGCCCCGGAAATGATGACCTTTGCTGATGGGCCGTTTGGGCCGTTTGAAAGCAGCCATAAGCTTACCGCTGATGGTCAAATCGTGGCTGTGCCCACCCCCGGTCATACCGCCGCTCACTTTTCAGTTGTCGTGCAGGATGGAGAGTTAACCTACTTCCTGGCCGGTGATTCGACCTATAACGAAGCCAATTTGATATCGGAGACGCCCTCTGGTTTGGACTTGCCCTCAGCGGCAGAAACTCACGAAAAAATTCGGGCCCTGGCAGCGGCAGGACCATTGATTTATTTGCCCGCACACGATCCGGAATCGGTCAAGCGTTTGACAAAAAAACAGCCGGTAATCTTGCCACCTCACCATTAAAATCGATTCCTGGCAGCCGGTCCCCACCTCTGATCCATTGATTTAACCCAAGTGGCTACCTTTGCTTCCCGATAAATATTGAAGATTTACAAATAAATGCGGAAATGAACCATCCTCCCAAACAAGCCTGTCATCCTGGCCCCCATCTTCACGGGGTAAACTACGGCGGGGATCCATCGGTGACAAGCCAATGGATTCCCGCTTTCGCAGGAATGACGGCGCTGTATGGGAATTAATTTGTTATTCTCGATTTTTATAGAAAAATTCAGTGACGACAGGATGGGTCCAACCCGGGCGGAACAGCGTCTGCCATTCCCACGTCTCATCCCATCCACCACCAGCTCGATTGGCCAACAGCCAGTGGGAAAAGGCGAAGTAATACGGCTCTCGATCTCGCATATAACGATATTGCCAGCTGAGCAAATCGATAACGACCTGTGGGTCTTCATGATAAGACCCCCCTTCCGTGCCGATGATCGGCAGAGATCGGCCGAGCTCCTGCTGAACGATGCGATCATATTCGCGGAACATGAGAAAACCACCAAGGTCATCTTTCGGCCGCAAACCGTGGTAATTGTGCAGCGATACCCAACTGCGATCGAGCAAATGGGCATCTCCATTAAACTTTAGGGCCTTGATTGTGCGCCGGAAAAATTCGAGATGATTGTACTCACCACCCGGGCTGAGGGCTCCAATACCCGGCAATCCCCCATTTTTGATCACATCCCGGGCAGCGGCCGCCCACGTTACTGCATAAACGTTGGGATTGGCAAACCCCTGATTGTTTTCAACATTGGCGTTTGGCTCGTTGTAAAGCTGAAAATAATAAACCCCTTTGGCGCGATAATGACGGACCATGGGACCCAGCTCCCCGTCATAAGACAAGACGCTGTCGCGATAAAGACGCATGACCGGCATGATGTCGTTGGCCACCAGCTGCTCAACCAAATAATCATTGTCCCCTATTTGGGTGTTGTCGTTTAGAAAAACCACCCACTTGATATTCATTTTTTTCACTTCTGCGACGAAGCGATCAACTGTGCCTCGATCTTGACTTACCGTCGGCATCCAGTGGATTCCCCAGCCGTTGTCGTTGGGTGGTTTGGGATAGGAACCCAGCATCAGCGGTTCATTCAATCCAACTTGATCAAATGGTGGTGCAACCGGCACGGGGGTTTTTGATGGTGTTGGGGTCAAGCTGGGGGTCAGAGTTGGGGTAACCGGCGTTCGTGAAGGGATCGGAATTGGGGTCGTTGTTGGCGGTCGTGGGGTGGCGCTGGGTAATCCGACGAAGGAGCCGCTGGCCACTTCAGAGGGGACAACGGTCCACGTAGGCGGGGGCAGATCAGAGGTTGGGGTCATTGAAGGCACGGCCGCTGCAGAGGCCATGGTAGGCAACGCCAACTCTCCCCTTGCCTCAGCAATAGGGGTTATTCCGCTTTGACATCCGGTTAACAGCAGAATGAAAAGAAGGAGACCGGTCAGGGTCAAGAGGGAACCCCGGCTATTTTTTATCATCAATCTTGGTTTTACAGGGAATTTTTGTTTGGTACTGTAAAACGGTTTTCAACTGCCGATAGGAATATTGGATGGTCGGCCGTGACTTAAGGAGCAGAACTCACATATTCCGCCATTGTCTGCAGGAGAGCTTCAAATTGATCGTATCCTTGTACCTCCTGGAAAACACCGTCATCACGCATGCCAATCACGCTGACCCACAACAGGCGTCGACTTTGCTCCTCATCAGAGATATTTTCAACGGCCGGCTCAACACCCAACAAACGCGCAAAGGCATTGTGATCGCTTTTTAAAGCCACAATTATTTTTCCGGAAGCCAGCTGGCGCTGTAAAAACGCCTGATCCGCATCAGCAATCAGGCGTGGATCAAGATAAATAATCTGAATTTCAGGGTAAGTGCCCAAAAGCGTGGCGATTTCCACCGTGTTGGTGGCAATGCGCATATTGGCCAGCGCGGTTTGTTGGGGGGTCAGTAACGGGGAGGAAGATGGCGCCAAATAAGCGGAAATCTGATAGGTTGAATTGGGAACCAGAGTCGGAGTAGGTTCTAACGAGGTTGCCTCATTTACGGAATTGCCAAACTGATAAATAAAGAAGTATCCGGCACAGGCCACGATAGCGTACATCAATATTGCAAGCGCCAACACCCGGCCGCGTGAAGGCGCTGTGTCTGGCGTTTGCATGCCTTGATTTTGATCATGAGTTTCATGAGACATTGGCCATACCTCCTTACTATTTTGCTGACAATTGGATTCTAACCGTCTCCCCAGTTAGAGCAAAAGATATTTATCGGGATTAAACATTTGGGATCAGATTAAACGCATCATCTATTTTCAAAATTAACGTGATTATTACAAAACATATTTAAATTTATCTATATGTCATAGAAAGCTTGACAGTCTAAAAGCAATCTTTACACTTTACACGTAAGATCCAGATGTAATTTTTCGTCTAGAGGTGTAGTAAACTACAAACAGTCCGGAGGGTAGGGAATTCCCTGTCACCGATAAGTTAGGAGATAAAAAAAAATGGCAGACCCGATTCATACAACAGATACAGATTTTCAAGAGGACGTAATAGGAGCCGAAAAGCCGGTTTTGGTGGATTTTTGGGCAGAGTGGTGTGGCCCGTGCCGCATGATTGCTCCCTCTTTGAAAGATATCGCAGCCGAATATGGTGACACATTGACCGTGGCAAAAATGGACATCGACTCAAATCCGACCATCCCAGGCCGTTATGGCATTCGCAGCATCCCAACTCTGATGTTGTTCAAAGGTGGTGAAGTTGTGGAGCGGATCGTTGGTGCTCAGCCAAAAGACGCCATTATGGCTAAAGTTTTGCCTCACTTGAATTAACGTCATTACGGTGCGGACTTACTGAGATTATTGCACCTTTGGAAAAATAAATTGAATCAAAAAAAAGCCGGGTCCACGACTCGGCTTTTTTTATATTTCGACCATCAACGGGTCAAATCGACTTACATTTCTTGTGTTTCGCTTTTCTCCGCCGGTGGTTCTTCCTGATTCAATTTTTCAGAAAGTTCAGACAGCTCACGACTCAACCACTGTAGACCTGAAGAAACCGCTGATTTGGTTTTTTGAGCCACCTCAGTCTTATCAACTTTACCCGCTTCTTCACGGACCTTTTGAGCGGCCGGGCTGCTCTTGATTTCTGAAAAGACCTTGTTTACTTCCTCAGAAAAATTCTTGAATCCCTCACGGAAATCTTTCTCAAGTCGTTGACGTTCATCGCTATTCCACGCTGATTGCACCGTCTCGGCAAATTGTCGGCCGAGATTACGCAGCTCATCGGCAATATCGGTTTGGCCCTCTTCAGCCTTTACCGCCTCATCCAAATCTTCAACATCAATTTTGATAGGTTCGTTTTCTTTGACCATAATCTTCCTCATTAAGAATCGGGGGATACATAATCCCAAATATATTTCTATCGCTTAGGTAATTTACAAAAAGAATTGTTAAAAAAAAGCCACAGATTAACACGGATTTTCACAGATTTCTCTTTCTAATCTGCGAAAATCTGCGTAATCTGCGGACAATTTTTTTAGAAAAGATCTTGTAAATCACTT
>JASJCR010000004.1 GCA_030065875.1 Ardenticatenaceae bacterium
CGCCGTCGCAAAGAGGCCACAGTTTGCGCCTCTCCATCATGCTGACCGTCCTTGTCGCGTTCAGGCTGTGGACAGGTGGCCAGGATGAAACCAAAGTCTTTGTGTAAGGGCTTGGCTAGCCAAGCCCCTACAAGCCAAGCCCCTACAAATGTGGATTGGTTAAATTGCCTTCGGACCATCTTTCTCTTTAGGTAAGTTACAATAAGTTTTCTGAAGAAGGTGTCCGCAGATTACGCAGATTTTCGCAGATTATTGAGAGAAATCTGTGAAAATCGGTGTAAATCCGTGGCTTATTTAATTATACCTATTGCAATCCGCTTAATCCGCGGCTAAAAAACCGGCCGGTCCATCTCGTCCAGATAGTCAAAGCGGTGCATCATCGGCCGGTGAACGTCGATCATGCGCTGAGCCTGCTCCATCGTTAATTGATCGCGCCAACCGCCAAAACGACCGCGGTTGAAAAAACGACCTGAATCCGCCAGCCGCTCCTGAAATCCAGCTGCCAGCTCCTGATCTTTTAGGTTGGCAAAAGTAGAAAATTGAATCGCCTTATCCAGACGGTCCGCGTCAACCTCTAAACCGGCCGTCTGGACGATCGCATAGAAGGTTTCATGAGGATTGATCAGCATATCTTCATAGCGAATGACCCGCACCGGTAACCCCGAACAATCAAGCCAGCTTTGAGCGTGACCGCTCCAGTCCGACACCAGCTGGTGCAGCTGCGGCTTTAACCGATGATCCGGCTGGGCCAGGGTGAACTTTTCGTCTTGCATCCAGGCAATGCAGGTGTCGATTGATTCACCGTAATGATTGGCCAGCGAGGGCACGATATCGAGCGGATTGCGCACGATGTACAAGACCGACAGCGTGGTATCGGCCGGGAAAAGCGGCTGACCATCCGCATTTTTTCGCCAGGCGTCGTGGATCTTGACAAAAAGCGGCTGAGATACCTCTGCCGCCCACGCTTTATACATTGCCGGCCGGTAACGATCGATTTCTTCCGGCAGGAGATCGGAAGAAGGCACGCCGATGAGCCGGTCAAAGAGGATGCGGCTGCTGGCATGCAATCCTTCGTCGAGTTCGTTGATGCTGACCGGTTCGTTCCCGTCGGCCACGTAATTGTTGAGAAAGATGCGCACCCAGGTGTTGCCCGATTTGGGAAATGAGGCCAGCCAGACGATCTTGCTCATGACAGAAAATCCGCCTCGATCATATCGGTTAGCTCATCGAGTAAAAACGGCATTTGCGGCCGGTAGGCGCGCCTCACGCGCACCCGATTGGCCACGGCCGTGACCTGCTGGAAGTGGGTAATATGCCGTCCCTGCCGCTTGAGCGACAGCTTTTGCCACGTGTGATCCAAAAAGACGTTGAATTTCTTGGCCTGGGCCAGCGGCTCGAGTCGCAATTCCGTCTCGTTCAGCGGCTGCAGCACGTAAATGGCGTGCAGCGGAACGGGCGCCGGGGCCATTTCCACCTGAACCGGTACGCTGAACTTGTCCAGATCCACGCTGCGCACCCGCTTTAAACCGGCCGACTCCCGCCCCATCAGCGCCAGGCTGTCGGCCCACATTTTCATGTTGGGGAAGCTGGGCAGCACGACCGGAGCGGCCCCGTTGACCGCGACAGCCGACAGATCATCGGTAATCATCGGGTATCCCCGCCCCAAAAAAGAAGCCAGGAGGGTCGACTTTCCGCTCCCGGAGTGCCCCATAAACAGCACCGCACCCTTTGGGGCAACGACCCCGCTGGCGTGCAGGGTCAGCAGCCCGCGCTGCCGCAGCAGCAGGGCCGACACGGTGCCAAGCAGAAACAGCCGCACCTGATGATCAACCCCATTTTCCGGGTCGATGATGATTTCGCGGCCGCCCTGCACCAGATACCGGCCGATGCCCGGAAAGTAAAAGAGCACCTTTTCCGGCGACACCTGCATGAGCGGCCCGGCCGGTCGGGCCTGTTTGAGCCGGATGGGGATATCCCCCAGACAAACCCGCACGTCGGGCGGCCGTTCTTCATCCAAGGGCTGCAGCTCCGGACAGTCAAACGGCAGCGACCAGGTTAACCCAAAAGCCAAATAGTTCATGGGAATCCTTAAAGGAAATTATCCAGGAAATCTACTGTGGAGGCAGGCTTCCAGTGAATCCATCGATGTTGCTGCCGCCACCAAAGGCGGTATCCAGGCTCAACCGGAGCCGCTGCAGCTGTGGCGGATGCCATTTTTCTGGTTCTTGTGGCTGGATAGGTTCTTTATTTAATGAATTGTCTTGAGGCTCGTTCGATTTGTCCATGAAATTCTTTATCTCAATTTAGTGTTTAATTTTAATCTTATCTACTTTTAGTTAGTGAAGGTTGCTGAAACAAGAAAACAAATATTTATTGGTCTAAGTTAACGTGGTAAAGGCACCGCCGTCTATGATACTCCCGGTATCGGCCGCTGTGTCCAAGCTCAATCTTAACTGTTGAAGCGTCGGTTTATGCCATTTGGGACGATCCTGGGATTCGTTTTTCTGATGTTCTTTGCTCGGTAATTGAGGCTTACTACTTTCTTTCATTTTTTATCCTCCTATTTTAAATGGTTATGCATTAAAATGTGGTTTCAGCAACCCTATCGAAATGCTTAAGAAATAAACCCGTATCTAAACCCCGCATGAAGATGGTAACTGCCTGTGCAAAAAGACTTATATTCATATTTTGACATAGATTATCATAGCAGGATCGCATTTTGGAAAGGTCAATATAATCAACGACGTCTGACGACTCGAGCTCTCCAAAGTTGTTTTCTATTTCATCAGCGGATTCCCGCAGCCGGTAAACGATATCGGCCGCCTGGAGGCCACGCTTTGGATTGAGCCGCACCGGATCCGGCAGCAGACCAGCCATCGCCTCTCGGATCAGATGGCGGTCGAGACCGTCCTGTCCCACGAAATAACGGTTGGGGATCGACAGTGTATAAGCCATCACCCGTTTGTCAAGGGTCGGATCGCGTATAACAACGCCAAAGGCATGGGACATTTCAGCCCAGATGCCGCCGATGATCGAGCGGCCCGGCAAAATAATCGACAGCCGTAATTGGAAGGGATCGCGCCAGCGGTAGGGGGCGTCCCAGCCATCACTTTCGGCCGCGATGCGCTGGCGGGCGAGATCGAGTCTGGCAGCAAATTTCGGGTGAATGGCGGAGTTTTGCCAGCTTGTCTGATAAAAAGGGCTGAGTTTGTAGGCCCGCTGCAGTGGAGACGGCATTAACCACTTGATCCCCTGTTTCCACCCGCTGCTTTGAACCGTTTTGCTAAAGGATGTCCTGACCGGCGCACCGGTCCAGCTGATGGTGGCGTTACCCCCCTGCCCGGTCAGCAGGGTCCCGATCCCCATTTCCTGGGCTTTCTGAAACAGAGCGATCATCCAGTAGTAGTTTCCGCCGGCGTGACCGGGCTCCTGACGGATGGCCAGCACTTGTTTGAGGCCGTCCAGCGGGGTAATGTGCTCGGCCGGAATCAGGTGATGCTCGATGTTGTCATACGCCCGGGCGGTGTGTTGGGCAAACGTGGTCTCATCGCCGAAGCGACGATCACCGATTGTTTTGTCCGTATTAAAGCGGGGCACCGAGGTAAACGCATGCAGCGTTTGATTTGGCAGGTTTTTCGCGGCCAGGGCGGTTACCGAGCCGGAATCGAGTCCGCCGCTGAGCGTCACGCCGATGGGCTGTAGAGAGCGCAGGCGACAGCGCACCGCCTCTTCGTAGATCTCCAGAAATCCGGCGACGTACGCTTCAAAGTTAGGTAAATGGAGTTGGGGTGTGTCTTCGAGGCGCCAGTACCGCCACGTTCGGCAGCTCTCGGCCTCGGCCGTCAGGGCGTGGGCCGGCGGCAGCCGGTAAATATCGAGGTCAACGGTGCGCTCCCCATGATAGGCCGGCCAGGAGGTAAGCACCTGAGCCAGATAAAGCTCGTTCAGGCGGCGAGGTACCCCCAGCGCCAGCAGCGCCTGCCGATTGGAAGCGAAGGCGAACCGCCGGCGGTCCCGATAGTAATAAAGCGAGGTATTGCCGTGGTGGTCGCGGGCCAGAAATAGCCGTCGCTCTTGTGGATTCCAGACGGCAAACGACCAGTCGCCCAGCAGGTGATCGGGGCAATCTTCGCCCCACGTCTGCCAGGCGAGCCAAATCAGGGTGCTGTCCGGCGTTGTGGCTCGT
The DNA here is from genome assembly GCA_030065875.1 of Ardenticatenaceae bacterium. Classification (GTDB taxonomy): domain Bacteria; phylum Chloroflexota; class Anaerolineae; order Promineifilales; family Promineifilaceae; genus WTJY01. The sequence goes on from JASJCR010000004.1 coordinate 4,187, forward strand.
TCATTGACCGAGATATCGAATCGATCGCACAGCTCGCCCCGGTTGTCGATCCGGCCGGCGGCCGTAAATAGCTGATTATTACCCTCAAATTGTTGTGGAAGTGCTTCGTATTGCGATTCGGGAGTACTAAAATGAATGATTTGGCCAAACCCGGCTTGACGAGTAAGGAGTATTTCTGAGCGGTCAGGCGGAGACATGGTCAGGGCAGCGCGCATCGCTGCCAGAGAGTGCTGCTCTACCGGCTCATCATCAAAATGAATTAGGCCAAAAATGCCGCTCATAATCTTTTTCTGTGGTAAATTCGGGCTGGATAGTTGGATAAATCAGCCTGCTTTTTTGAATAGCGCCTGTTCATTCAAAAAAGGGGGTACCTGAATTTTATATTATGAAAAAGAGTTGTCAATTTGTAATTGTCTATCAAAGGTAGACAAATAGACTTGAGAGATTAATTACTTACGTATGTTAATGTTCAATTTTTAGAAGGTCGGCATGATTCAGATCATCAAATCCCCCTCCCTCCGGGAGGGGCTAGGGGAGGGAAATTCCTTCTCACACCGACCCTTCTCCCAAAAGGATTCAGAGGCGGACGGGTAAAAATTGCGTTCCCCAATGGTCCGACAAATTCCCCCTCCCGCGTCGGGAGGGGGTTAGGGGGTGGGTCTTTTGCCGTTATCTCACCCCTCCCCCAGCCCCTCCCCGAGTCGGGGAGGGGAGCTTGTCGGACTGGAAAGCGCATTTTCTCATTGATTAAGCGAACTGTCCGCCCCTGAACCCGACACGTGAAGGGGTGCTTGTTGAACCGTTGAAGGGTGCAATTTATACCTGCCCCCTTGTGAAAATCCGTGAAATCAGTGGTCAAAATGATTTAGAAAATCAATCACATAAGGACCAAATTAGGAAGAAAGAAATGGCTAAAGCGTTACGTGTTTATCCGCAAACCACCCCCCTACGCGGGACGATCACCGTACCGGGGGATAAATCGGTCAGCCACCGAGCGGTCATGCTCGGTTCGCTGGCCACCGGCACCAGCATCGTGCGCCGCTGGCTCCCGGCCGGCGATCCGGTGGCCACGCTGGAAATTTTTCGACAGCTGGGTGTCTCGATTCAAGTAACTATAGATTCACCAACCAGCTGGGATTTGGAAATTGAGGGGGTGGGGCTGCACGGGCTTCAGCCCGCTGACCGGCCGCTTGACGCCAAAAATGCCGGCACCTGTATCCGTTTGCTGGCCGGAATCATGGCCGGGCAGCGCTTTCCCTCGGTTTTAGACGGCAGCCGACAATTGCGGCAGCGGCCGATGACCCGGATCACCAAACCGCTGCAGCAGATGGGGGCCGTGATCGACAGCCAGGACGGCAAAGCCCCGCTGACCATCACCCCTTCACCATTGACGGGTATGACCTATGAGATGCCGGTCGCTTCCGCCCAGGTGAAAAGCTGTATTTTGCTGGCCGGGCTGTATGCCGATGGAGAAACCGCCGTGATTCAGCCGGGAGAGGCCCGCGATCACACCGAACGGATGCTGCAGGCGATGGGGGCGGATGTGCAGCAGGTCGGCAGCCGCATATCGATTCGGCCGGTTCAGCAGCTTAATCCGCTCGACATGACCGTGCCGGCTGACATTTCCAGCGCCGCTTTCCCCCTCGTAGCGGCCGCTATCGTGCCCCATTCCGACATCACAATCGAAAATTGTGGGTTAAATGAGACCCGCACCGGGATTTTGGACATGCTCAAGACAATGGGGGCTGAATTTTCGGTCAAAAGGCCGGCCAGCACGGGGGGCGAGCCGACCGCTGACCTGTCGATCCGCTTTAGCGAAATGCACAGCGCCGATATTGGCGGGCCGGTCGTGGTGCGCGGCATCGATGAATTTCCCATATTGACGGTGGCCATGTCGCAAGCGGCCGGCGTAGGGTCAGTTAGTGATGCTGCCGAGCTGCGGGTCAAAGAAGTTGACCGCATCGGCGTTCTGGCGGGAGAATTATCAAAAATGGGGGTGGTGATGGATCAACGGCCGGATGGCTTTTCTCTTGAAGGGCCGATCCATCTGCGAGGCAATACCGTGGACAGCCACGATGATCACCGGCTGGGCATGTCGCTGGCAATCGCCGGCTTGGTGGCCGATTCGCCCACCATCATTACCGAAGCCAACTGCATGGCAGACAGCTTTCCGGGCTTTGTGGAGGCAATGCAGGCGCTTGGGGCCCGCATGGAGTGGCTGGAATAATGATTTTGATTTAACTCAAATTAACCACCAGCATCGCCCGTTTGGTATGCCGAAAAATCGATTCGGTCACGCTGCCGCTCAGCCAGCGCCGCAAACCGCGCCGGCCGTGGGTGGCCACGGCGATTAAATCGCACTCGTTTCGTTTTGCCACCGCTAAAAGACGTTCCTCTGGCTCACCATAATCGGTTTTATAGGCCACCGGCTGATCGAGGGTTGCTTCCAGTTTTTCCATCAGTTCCGACAGATAGGTATCAAACCCGCTGAGGTTGGCGTAAGCGATCTCATAGCTCAAATTTGGATCGATATCCCGTAAATTCCCCAGGTCGGTATGAGAAGTCATTTTCCGGGTGGGTTGGATATGGGTGATGGTGATTTCCGCCTCGAACAAATTAGCCAGGGCCGCGGCCGGGAATACCACAGCCTCCGATTCGGGGGTACCGTCGAGCGCAATTAAAAAATGGGTTGGAATGTGATTGTTTTTAATCGCCAGAACCGGGCATGCGGCCTGTCGCATGACTTTTTCGGTGACGCTGCCGTGCAGCAGGCGCTTAAAACCTGCGTAGCCGTGGGAGGCCATCACAATCAAGTCGATCTTTTCTTGAACGGCCGTTTCCAGTATCACGCGTACCGGGTCACCTGTTGCCGCCAGGGAAATGGTGTTGGGAACCACCGCGCGGGTCACCTCAGCGATATGATGAACGCGTTTGTCCGGACCCTCGCTGCTGTCATCTGGCAAAAATACCGGGGCTAGTGACGTTTCCCCACCAGACGACCCGAGGGTGGGATAACGGGCGCCGCGATCAATTTCCAGCAAAATAAGCTCAATGTCGGTGGCTTGATTTAACGCCTTGGCGAAGTCGAGCGCCTGATCAGCTCGTTTTGAGCCATCTAAAGGAAGTAGAATACGTTTTAGCATGGCGTTTTCTCCTTAAAACCGGTGCGATTTGGGGCGTAAATTCATCATAAGCAAGAATTGATGATTTTGATAGTGATCAAAATCACGCCAATGTCAAACTGTTGTCATCTATTGGGTTGGGGATCGCTTTTGTCACGCTTATCGCCCGCGGGTATAATCTTTAATGCATTATGTCTAACAAAACACGTCACAAAACGGTCAAGCGGCCGCATTTCTACCTTGGTGGGCTGCTACTCCTCATTTTGATCGGTGCTGCCTGCAGTCAGGAAGCAACCCCTCAAGCCGCAGCACCGACCACCGAATCGATTATTATCGGCGGCGAACCGGCCGCTGAAGCGGATGAAACCGCTCCATTGACCGCTCAGGAGCCAACCGCCACCCCTCTTCCGATGCCAACGTTGACGCCGACACCAGCCCTGGCCGGCACCGTTAACGGTCAGCCGATCCTGCTGGAACGATACGAAACGGAGCTGCTGCGCTACGAGCAGGGGCAGGCGGCCCTGGGGTTGGCGGTTGAAGAAAATTACCGCACCCGCGTCTTTCTCTCCCTGGTCGAGCAGGTTGTCATCGAACAGGCAGCGGCCGAAAGAGGGATCGCCATCACCCCGCAAATGGTCCAGGAGCGCGTCGATCAACTCATTTTAGAAGCGGGTGGGCAAGAAAATTTTGCCGCCTGGCTAGAAGCCAACCAAATATCACAAGATGATTTTGTACTGGCCCTTCAGGCGGAAATGTTGACCGAAGCACTGGTGGCCGAAATCACCAGCGATGTCCCCACCGCCGTGGAGCAGGTGCGGGCACTGCATATTGAAGTGGCAGACGCCACCCTGGCCCAGTCGCTGGTGGAGCAGGCACGTAACGGCGGTAATTTTATGGATCTGGCCCGCGCCAATTCCATCAACCCTTCCGCACAGGTGGGAGGAGATTTGGGATATTTTTATCAGGGATCCCTTTTTGTACCTGAATTAGAGGGCCCGGCCTTTTCTTTACAGCCCGGAGAAACCAGCGAGGTCATCTCGGTCGCCTCCAATACCGGCACCACCTTTCACATCTTGCAGGTTGTCGAACGTGATCCGGCCCGACCTTTAACTCCCGATCAGCGCTTTTTCCTGTTGCGACAGCGCTTTGAGCAGTGGCTCAGCGAGCGGCTGGCCCAGGCGGAAGTGGTGCGAATTGTAGAATGAGAGTACGGGACGGGTGCCCCCAACAGCCCATTAGCACGCCGCTGATGCGGCTTTTAGCTCGGTGCTTCGCACCTTTCAGCTATTAGCTGATGGCTGAAAGGCCCGCAGGGCCGTGCTCAAAGGGGCGGCAGCCCCGTGCTAATTTGCTATCAGCCGCAGAGCGGCGAGCTAAAACGCTATCATAAGGAATTGTCATGGGACGAGTTGCCAATATCATTACGTATGCACTTATTTTGCTAAGTCTGGCGGCCATTGTCGGGTTTGCCGTGCTTTTTATTTCGCCAGACCTGGTTTCTTTTGGCCCAACATCAACCCCTCGCCCCAGCTCAGCGGCCCCCACCATTGCCGCCGTGGCCGTGGTGCCTTCCTTAACGCCCACGCCAACAGATGATGGGCGACTGCGCCCGACGTTTACTCCCGTGGCGACAGAACCGCCGCTGGCGGCACAACCCACCAATACGCGCCGGCCGACGTTAACGCCCTCGGTCACGCCGATTATTCCTTCCCGCACGGCCACCCCCACCCCCTCCAATACGCCGACCATCACCCCTACTCCCGGGCCGTCACCCACCGCTACCTTTACCCAATCACCATTCCCCTTTACAAAATCACCGGATAGCCCGATCTATCTCAAAAATTTTGCCAATGGGGCTGAATGCGACTGGATGGGGATCGCCGGTGAGGTATTGGATACCAACGGTTTGCCGGTTGGTAGCTCCAGGTATCGGGTTCACATATGGGACAGCGGTGTGGATGAACGGGTGCCGGTCGGTGGGGCTCCAGCGTATGGGCCATCCGGTTACGAGCAATTTTTATTTAGCTCCCCGGTGATTCGCAATTACAACGTGCAGCTGGAAACCACCAGCGGCACGGCCGTTTCCCAAGTTTATCGCGTACAAACCCGGTCAAGCTGCAACGAAAATCTGGTTTATCTGATTTTCCTGCAAAATCGCTAGCCGTCTCAAGCCGCCGCTTAGCATCGGCGGCTAACAGGTTTATGCTTTACCTCGTCGGCACCCCCATCGGCAATTTAGAAGATATCACCTATCGAGCGGTGCGTATTTTGGGCGAGGTGAGCTTGATTGCGGCCGAAGATACGCGCCACACCCGCAAACTGTTAAACCGTTACGACATTCAAACCCCGGTTATCAGCTATCACGAATACAGTACGCCACAGCGGATCGCGGAGCTGGTTGACCGGCTGCGCCAGGGGGATGTGGCTCTGGTTTCAGATGCGGGCATGCCGGGATTGTCCGATCCCGGTTATCGCCTCGTTCAGGCAGCGCTGGAAGCCGGCATCCAGGTGAGCCCCATTCCCGGTCCGGCCGCGGCCGTGGCCGCTCTGGTTGCCAGCGGATTGCCGACCGATCGCTTTTTGTTTTTGGGGTTTTTGCCTCGCCAGCAAAAAGCGCGACGGGAAGCGCTGCGGGAAATCAAAAATTTGCCTTTTACGCTGGTTTTGTATGAAGCGCCTCACCGCCTGGAGCGACTGCTTGAAGATGCGGGGCAGGTGCTTGGCGGACAGCGGCCGCTGGTGATCGGGCGGGAGTTAACCAAGCGGTACGAGGAGCTGTGGCACGGCACGATCGATCAGGCTCTGCTGACCCTCAAAGAGCGCGAGTTTCGCGGTGAGATGACGGTCGTCATTCAGGGAGCTGAGGTGACGACCGTTTCCTGGGATGAAGGCACGGTGCGCTCGGCCCTGGCTGACCTGCTGGCAGACGGGATGTCGCGCAAGGATGCGGCCGCTCAGGTGGCCAAAGACTCGGGGTGGCGCAGGCGAGAAGTGTATAAGCTTTCACTGGAAAGTTAATAATTTAATTTGGTAATCCATTCATCTTCAAAAATAGGCCGTCATCCCCGCTCAGGCGGGGATCCATCGGTATCGATCCAATGGATTCCCGCTTCCGCGGGAATGACGACCGTATTTCCGAATTGATTACTTTGATCTTCATTGGGAAAGTTAGATGTCGGCTCGGATTAACGATTAAGCCGGTTTGCCCGCAATCACCACTTCAGAAGCCATTCCCCAAATCGAAATAACGTTCTGGAAATCGATCCGCCAGCCGGCCGGAGGCAAAATCGCCGATAGTGAAATCGGCCGACACCCGCCTACCCGCTCGGGGTTCCAACGATGAGCGGTCACCCACGCCCTTTCAACGATCTTCCCCCAGAGGTTAATTCCGTGGGTCAGGCTGACCAGGCAAAGCAAGCCGTCCGGCCGGAGCAGTCGCTGCGCTTCAGACAAAACCGCCTGAATCGCCACCTCGGACAACAAATCCAGCACGTAGGCCGAGACAAAGCGATCGACAGAGGCCGAGGGTAGATCAATATGCGGGCGGCCGTCGCTCTGAACCACGGCGGCCCGTTCCCCAAATGGCTGGATCCGCTCGCGGGTCAGGTCAACCATCGTCTGACTGATATCAACCCCCAGATACCGCGCCTCAGCAGGCAAATGATGGGTGAGGAGTTCGCGAGCCAGGGCGCCGGTACCGCAGCCAAACTCAACCGTTGACGCGGCTTGCCCAAAACGGCCGTGGGTGATGAGTTGGTCCACGGCCGGTCCTTCATACCACGATTGATAATCCTGGCGAATGCCAAACCGATCGTAAAATCGACGAGCTTCGTCGGTCGTAAGGGTGCGTTTAATGTCGGCCATGACTTCGATCAATCTCTCTCCCGGTATTCATCCGGCATTCGGCCGGGGTGACCGGCCGGTTCACGGCGGGCCATGCTGCTGGACCAGAAGCCGTAGCGTAAGGGCTTGGCTAGCCAAGCCCCTACAAGTGTGGATTGGTTAAATCGCCCCCGGACCCCTTGTCATCCTGAGCAATGACAGGGATTTGCTTATGCTTAACGAGATCCAAAATTAAAGGCCGACCTCTCTTCATTGCGATCGGTAGCCGGCGGTGGCTCTGGGGAAAGCGCCGAAATTTCGGCCCGTAATTCCGCGGTCATGTTGATATCAATCGATTTGAGCGAGCCTTCCAGCTGGGTGAGATTGCGGGCGCCAATAATAGGGGCGGTGACGGCCGGATGAGCGGCGGCCCAGGCCACAGCAAGAGATGCGGGTTCATACCCACGCTCTCTGGCAAATTGAGTGAAGTCGCTGGCTGTATCGTAAATCCACTCCGCTCCGTAACGAGTGCTGTACATTTTGTTTTCCACCAAACGTCCAGCCTCAGGGCGTTGATCGCGGCCGTATTTGCCGGTTAGCAGCCCGCCGCCCAAAGGGCTGTAAGGGATAACCGCCACCTCTTCAGATCGGGCCATGGGCAATATCTCGACTTCCGCCTGGCGTTTAACCAAATTGTACATGGGCTGCAAACATTCAAACCGGGCCCACCCGTTGCGGGCGGAGATGCCTAACGCCTTGGCCACCTGCCAGGCCGCAAAATTGCTGGCCGCAGGATAGAGAATTTTGCCCTGGCGAACAAGATCATCCAGGGCGCGCAGAGATTCTTCAACAGGGGTGACGTCGTCAAAGCGGTGCAAGAAGTACAGGTCGATATAATCGGTATTAAGACGGCGCAAACTGTCTTCCACCGCCCGCATGATGTGGCGGCGGGTAGCTCCTCGCCCGTTGATGTCAGCACTCATGGGGAAGTACACTTTGGTTGTGATAATGAGTTCATCGCGCGAGCCGGCCATCAGTTTGCCCAGAATTTCTTCAGAACGGCCGCCCTGATACACGTTGGCACAATCAAAGAAGTTGATACCAGCCTCACGACATCGCTTAAACATCGCGGCCGAAGTTGCTTCATCCGCATCACCCCCAAAGGACATGGTGCCAAAACATAAAGAGGAGACTTTGACACCGGTCTTTCCAAGAAATTTGTATTCCATGTGAGTTCCTTTTGCTTTTTGCTTTAACCTCACGCTCTATCGCCATAGTAGCTCACGTTTCAGACAACTTCAACCGCATCTCAATAAGTGACGCGACCGGCCGATGCGCAGGATGCTCGGTCAAGATGGGGGAAGCTTTAGACCACTTCTCAAAAATGACGCTGGACGAGGTGAATTTTGTCGGATACACTGATTTTTTTGTTTCCCACAATTTCCTCAAGGCGGACATGTAAGAAATTTGGCCCGAAACGGACCGACAAGCTCCCCTCCCCGCGTCGGGGAGGGGCTGGGGGAGGGGTAAAATGACCGTTAAAAGACCAACCCCCTAACCCCCTCCCGAATCGGGAGGGGAGATTTGTAGGACTGAAAAGCGCATTCTGCCATTTATCAAGCCTGAACCTCTGGGAACTGGGGCAAAACAACCAGAGGCAATGGAGCAGTAAAATGAAAATTGAAAAGGTAGATGTCTGGTTGGTCGAAGGCATTAAATACAATTGGACTTTGTTACGGATCACGGCCGATAATGGCTTAACGGGTGTGGGGGAAGCAACCAACTGGCCCGGCAGCCCACTGGTGTATCACGCGGCGCGACATTTGGGAGATCGAATTATTGGCCTGGATCCAAAACGGATTGACTTCATTTGGTCCAAACTCTACCGCGATTTAAACTGGCTGGGGCCAACCGGCGTCATGATGTGCGCCATGTCCGGGATCGATATGGCCCTGCTCGATCTAAAAGCCAAATCACTCGGCATCCCCTGTTATGAGCTGCTTGGGGGTGCCTATCGAACGGAAATCCTGCTCTACGCCAACTACTGGTTTATCAAAGGGGGGCATAACCCCGAGGATTATGCTCGGCAGGCCAAAGAGGTGGTCGCCCAGGGATTTACCGGATTAAAGTTTGATCCGTTTGCGCACACCAACTATTTATTCGGGGATGATCTCAGCACAAATTTAACCCTCACACCGGCTCAGGAAGATCTGGCTTATGATATTGTGCGAGCGGTTCGGGAAGCGGTTGGACCGGATATTTTACTGGCGATCGAGACCCACGCCATGCTCAGTATGCCAACCGCCATTCGCATGGCTGAGCGGCTGGCTCCCCTTAAAATGATGTGGTATGAAGAGCCGGTCGGGCCGGAATCGGCCAATACGCTGAAATATATTCGCCAGCAAATTAAGGTCCCCATCTGCGTTGGGGAACGCCACTACAGCCGTTGGGGATATCGCCCAATCTTAGAGCAGCAGCTGGTCGATTACATCATGCCGGATGTCACCCGCTGTGGAGGACCCAGTGAATTAAAACGTATCGCCACCATGGCGGAAACGTATAACGTCATGGTCGCGCCCCACAATCCCAATGGGCCGCTGTCGACCTTAGCCAGCGCCCACGTATGTGCCTCAATCCCCAACTTTTTCCGCCAGGAGTTTATGTTTAACGATGTCCCCTGGCGGGATACGGTCATCAGCCGCCCTTTTAACGTTCAGAAGGGGGTTTTACATTTAGATGACGCGCCCGGATTGGGTGTTGATCTGGTTGATGAGGTAATGGAAGCACACCCCGGCATTACCGAACAAAAAGCGGGATTTTACGTGTAAAGCGGTCCGCCATTAAGTACGGTTGCAGAGTTTCTGAGAGAATAGGCTGCGGCCGGTCTCCTGACCGCGCCGCTTCGGTCCCGAATAACTTTTATAACCACACTTAAATCCTTAATCACCTTCAAACAGGCAAGCCAGCAAAAAAGGAGATGCAGCAGCATGACAAAACAATGGGAATCTGACCGAGAATTGTTTGACCTAGCCCGCCGCGAGCTGTTCACGGCCGTGGTGGGCGATATCATGGACACATTGGGGCTGCAAAAACAATTTTTACCCCCGCACATCCGGCCGCTGCACAAAGACATGGTGGTCATCGGCCGGGCGATGACCGTTCTCGAAGCAGATGTCTTTACCGCTCAGGCTGAAAACAGCGCCAATTCGCTCATGGGCAAACCGTTTGGGTTAATGCTCGAAGCGTTAGACGATTTAAAAACCGATGAAGTGTATATTTGCACCGGATCATCCCCCACTTACGCGCTCTGGGGGGAATTAATGAGCGTTCGAGCCACCAGGCTGCAGGCGGCCGGGGCGGTTTTAGACGGCTACTCGCGAGATACCAACGGCATCCTGGCGCTCAATTTTCCAACCTTTTCCTATGGTTCTTACGCCCAGGATCAGGGTCCGCGGGGCAAAGTCATTGATTTTCGCGTCCCGCTGGAAATCGGTGGGGTTAAGATCGTGCCCGGCGATATCGTCTTTGGTGACATCGATGGGGTTTGCATCATCCCCCAGGAAGCGGAAGAAGACGTGTTTGCCAAATCAATTGAGAAGGCGCAGGGTGAGAAGCTGGTGCGCAAAGCGATTGAATCGGGGATGGGTGCGGCCGAAGCTTTTGAAAAGTTTGGCATCATGTAGCCCCTCACGGTTGCCATCAATAAGGGTCTTCAACATGACGTTACAAATAGACTTAAAGGGGAAGCGGGCGCTGGTCAGCGGTGTTTCCAGCGGTATAGGAGGCGGGGTGGCCCGCATGCTGGCCCAGGCGGGATGTGCGGTCGCCGGATGCGGGTTAGACCCGGCCGATTCACCTGAAGTGCGGGACTTGATCGACACCGTCGAAAATGGCGGGGGCCGGATGTTGTATTCGGCCCTCGATTTAACAAAGGCGGGTGAAGTTGACCGCTGGGTTGAAACGGCTGCTCAGGCTTTAGGTGGGATTGATATTGTGGTCTCCAATGCGGGTCGCAACGTCTTTGAGGGGGTTGAGTCATGCCGGGAGGAGGCGTGGGATGAATGCCTCAATTTAAATTTAGCTTCTCACTGGCGGTTAGCCCGATTAACTTACCCGTATTTGAAGCGGTCAAAGAGCGGCATCATCATCGTGATGTCCTCGAACCACGCATTTTATACCCTCCCCGGCTGTTTCCCATACAATGTAGCCAAAGCAGGTTTGGTGGCCATGGTTCAATCTTTGGCCATCGAGTGGGGGCCTGATATTCGCGCGGTGGGTATTGCTCCCGGATTTATCGAGACGGCCGCCGGTCAGGCGTGGTTTAACACCTTTCCAGACCCGGCGGCCGAGCTGGCCAGAACCAAAGCGTCCCATCCGGTAAATAAAATCGGCTCCGTGGAAGAAATCGGCGCGATGTGTGCTTTTTTAGCCAGTGATTGGGGTCAATTTATCTCCGGCACCACTTTATTAATCGACGGCGGCCGGTCAGCATTGATGCAGGACAGGGTGTTTGATGGATAAGATTTGCACGGTGCAGGAACGTTCTTACGAGGGATTTAAAAGTTATCTTGTGACCAACGGTCATGTGGAAATTTGCCTCGTCCCCGAGCTGGGAGGAAAGCTCACTTCAATTCGTCATCTTTCAACCGGGCGGGAATGGCTGTGGCGCAATCCACATTTGCCCCTACAGCCGGTAAAATATGGGGCATCCTTTGTGGAAAAATTTGATACCGGAGGGCTGGACGAATGTTTTCCGGCCGTATCCGGTGGCCCTTTTCCAACGCCGCCGTGGGAAGGCATCACCATTCCCGATCATGGCGAATGCTGGTGCCAACCGTGGGATGTAAAAATTGTTGAATCCTCAGATCAAAAAGTTGTGTTGTGGACGGGCTGCAACGGGGTTCGATTTCCCTGTCAATTTGAGCGAACGCTGACCCTGTCCACCACTTCTCCACATATCCAACTCGATTATCGGGTCTCAAATTTGACCGCGTTTGACATGCCATTTATCTGGTCGATTCATCCCATCTTGCAAATTGAAGAGGGAATGCAGATTTATCTGCCGGAAAGCGTTCAATCCGTGCAAATCGACACCGATATCCATGGATTCTTGGGCCAGGCGGATGATTGGGTTTCATGGCCGCAGGCGGTTGGGGGGCACGATCAATCTGTCCCTCTTTTTGAGGTACCGGCTCCTGTATTTGGTCAGGCGTATAAGCTATACGCCCCTCTGTTTAACGAAACCGGCCCGGTCGAAACGACCCTAGCCGATCCAACTGGAGACCATGAATTGACTTTCCGCTTTGACTCTCAGGAAATCACCCATATCGGCCTGTGGATGAATTACGGCGGCTGGTCGGGCAGCGGCTCCACCCCGTACTTTAACCTGGGTCTGGAACCGTGCATTGGGGGCACCGATGACCTTTCCCGGGCCAGCGAGCGGGGCGAGGCGGCAATTTTGCCGGCTAAGGAAAGCCGCCGGTGGTCGCTGGAAATTTGGGTCCGTTGATAGACTGACAAAACTTTTCTCACTGCAGAGAGCGCAGAGAACCTCCTAGTCGATAATTTTCTCTGCGTTCTCGGTGACCTCTGCGGTGAACCCTTCGATTTTTTTTGTAAACTACTCAAAAACGAACTTAGAAAACCATGAACGATAAATCAGTAAAATGCTGGGCGGAGTCGATCACCATCCCCACCTATCAAATCGGGGAGCGGGATAAAAACCCGATGTTTCTGGAGAAGCGCATTTATCAGGGAAGCAGCGGCGTCGTTTATCCCCATCCGGTAATTGATCGGGTATTCGACGAGAAAAGCGATCGGCCATACACGGCCGTCTTTTTGGAAAATCGCTATCTCAAGATCATGATCCTGCCGGAAATTGGCGGCCGGGTCCAGATGGCCCTCGACAAGACAAATAATTATCACTTTGTCTACTACAACCGGGTCATCAAACCGGCGCTGGTTGGTTTGACCGGCCCCTGGATTTCCGGCGGCATTGAATTTAACTGGCCGCAGCATCACCGGCCGAGCACCTTTGATCCGCTCGACTGGCGCATTGAAGAAGAGGCCGATGGCTCAAAAACCGTGTGGTGCACCGAAATTGAACGGATGTTCCGCACCAAAGGGATGCACGGATTTACCTTGTATCCCGACCGGGCTGTTTTGGAGATCAAGGTCCAGCTCTACAATCGCACGGCCGAGCCCCAAACCTTTTTGTGGTGGGCCAACCCGGCCGTTCACGTCAACGACGAGTACCAGTCGGTCTTCCCACCGGACGTTCACGCCGTCATGGATCACGGGAAACGAGATGTTTCTGATTTTCCAATTGCCACCGGCACCTATTACAAAAAAGATTACTCTCCGGGAACCGATATCAGCCGCTACAAGAACATCCCGGTTCCCACATCGTACATGGCGTATCATTCCGACTTTGATTTTGTCGGCTGTTACGATCACGGCAAACAGGCCGGCATGATGCACGTAGCCAATCACCACGTCGTGCCGGGGAAAAAGCAGTGGACGTGGGGCAACGGCGATTTTGGTCACGCCTGGGATCGCCAGCTAACCGATGAAGACGGGCCGTATATCGAGTTGATGTGCGGCGCATATACCGATAACCAGCCGGATTTTTCCTGGATAATGCCTGGTGAAGAAAAGCGGTTTACGCAGGCCTTTTTGCCGTATAAACAAATTGGGGCGGCCAAACAGAGCTCACGGGAAGCGGTGGTCAATTTGGAAGTTAACGGAACTGAGGTTTATCTGGGCGTTTATCTGACCCGGCCGCGAACCGTTCAAATCACGCTAACTCACAGCGGCCGGCCGGTTTATGAAAAGGAGATTTTGCTCACCCCGGAAACGGCGCTGACAGATACGATTTCTCTTCCTGCTCAGATTCGCGTGGCCGATCTGACCCTGCGCGTCGCCGATGATCAACAGGAGCTGATTTCTTACACCCCGCTTGAAGCAGGAGAATCAGAAATCCCGGACCCGGCCACACCGGCCCTGCCGCCGGAAGAAATCGAAAGTCTGGAAGAGCTGTTTTTAAACGGTCTTCATTTGGAGCAATATCGGCACGCCACGTTTGCCCCCGAACCGTATTACGAAGAGGCGTTACGGCGGGACCCCCACGACAGCCGCTGTAACAATGCTCTGGGACGCCTGCTCTACCGGCGCGGAAAATTCGCGGCCGCTGAACCGTATTTCCGCCGGGCGATCAAGCGTTTAACCGGCCGCAACCCCAACCCGTATGATGGAGAGCCTTATTACAACTTGGGGCTTTCGCTCAAAATGCAGGGCCGTTTCCGTGAGGCGTTTGACGCTTTCTACAAGGCGGTATGGAACGCACCCTGGCGGGCGGCCGCTTATTTTGAATTGGCAAAGCTGGCCAGCCGGGCAAATCGGCCGGCCGAGGCGCTTGAATTGGTTGAGCGTTCGTTGATCAGCAACCAACATCATCACCAGGCGCGCCACCTCAAAATCGCCCTTCTTAGACATTTGGGACAGCGTGACTCGGCGTTAGCCATTTCTTCTAAAAGTTTGGCTCTAGACAGTCTGGAACACGGGGCGTTGTGGGAGCGGTTCCTTCTGGTCGGCGATGAAGCGTTTAAGCAGCACTTTCGTTTAGATCCTCACACCATGATTGAAGTGGCCATTGATTACGCCCAGGCCGGTTTATTTGTCGATGCGGCGCGGGTGCTGGATGAAGCGGCGGCGGATGACCCGCTGGTCAAATACACGCTGGGATGGATCGCTGAAGAATCTGGCGATCAGCCAAAAGCGGTGGAAATCTTCAGAGAAGCGGCCGCGCTCTCACCTGATTTTTGTTTCCCCAATCGGCTCGAAGATGTCCTTTCGCTGTCGGCCGCCATGCGGCTCAATCCGGACGATCCACGCGCTCCCTATTATCTAGGCAATTTCTGGTATGCCCATCGCCAATATGATGATGCAATCGCCTGTTGGGAGCGTGCGAGAGATCTTGATCCTCACTTCCCCACCGTCCACCGGAATTTGGGATTGGCTTACTTTAACAAGCGGCAGGAAACACAAAAGGCGCTGGCCAGCCTGGAAACCGCCTTCTCCTTTAATGAGCAAGATGCTCGGGTGCTGTTTGAGCTGGATCAGCTTTATAAAAAAATCAACCGGGCTCCTCAGGAAAGATTGTCATTCCTGGAAAACCATTTGGCCCTGGTCGATGAGCGGGATGATTTGACCATTGAACGAGTAACGCTTCTGAATTTACTGGCAAGACCGGCCGAGGCGTTTGAAATTCTTTCCGGCCGTCGTTTTCATCCCTGGGAAGGCGGGGAAGGAAAGGTAACCGGTCAATACGCAGCCAGCCTGGTTGAAATGGCCCGCAGATGTATTGCTCAGGAGCAATACGAGCAGGCGATTAATTTGCTGGAGCAGGCTCAAAATTATCCGCACAATTTGGGGGAAGGAAAGCTGTATGGGGCCCAGGAAAACAATATCTTTTATTTTCTGGGAACCGCTTACGAGGCTCAAGGAGAGGCGGCCACGGCCCAAAAATATTATTCACAGGCTGCCGTTGGCCTGAGCGAGCCATCCTCCGCGGTTTTTTACAACGATCAGCCTCCCGACATGATTTTTTATCAGGGTTTGGCCCGTTTGAAGTTGGGTCATGGTGAAGAAGCGCAGGAAATCTTCCAAAAACTGCTAAACTACGGCCGAGAACATATCGATGATGAGGTGACGATGGATTATTTTGCCGTCTCCCTCCCGAATTTTCTCGTTTTTGATGAGGATCTTAATTTCCGCAATCAAATTCACTGTCGCTATATGATGGCCCTTGGTCACGCGGGGTTGGGAAATCAACGGGAGGCGGCAGAGCATTACGAAAACATTTTGCAGCTTGATGCCAGCCATCTAGGAGCGGTTTTGCACCGGTCTTTAACTTTAGTTTAATCATAAAAAAATGAGGTTTCCCATTAATACCCGCTGCTCACTCACTCACGGCGGCCGCATCGCCGCTCTCCTGCTGCTGCTTATTGCATCCTCAGGCTGTCAAACGGCCGCTCCGGCGCCACCCGCGCCCGAACCGGTGGCTGTGGTGGAGTTCCAACCGATCTCCGATGGGCCGGTTCTGCTGCGGGAAAATATTTCCATTCGGAAAATTGGCGAAATTGGCGGCGGCGGAGTCAAGCTGGCTCAAAATCCAGCTGACGGCACCCTTTATTTTCTGCGGCCTACCGAAGGAATTTTTAGCGTGGCCCTCTCTGATCCGTTCCCCACCCAAAAAGTGATCGACATTCAGGAGATCACGACCGATGGTTTCCTGACCGGTATGACCTTTGGACCGGATGGAAGCCTGTACGTGGTCGCCAATCGACGGCCGGATGAGTCGATGACCCAGGCCGTCATTCAAAAAGGGATCTTAAGTGAAGCGGGCGAATGGTCCTGGCAAAATCTGGCCACAACTGAACCGTATCCGGCCAGCAACACCAATTTTGACCACCTGTTTAATGGCATTGTGGTCAGCCCGGATAATCAGTGGGTGTTTGTCAACAGCGGGTCACGGACCGATCATGGAGAAGTTCAGTCTACGGGTGGAGCGTTTCCAGACACCCGTGAGGTGCCCCTTACATCGCGAATCTTTCGCCTCCCCACCTCGGCCGTTGATCTGATTTTGCCCAATGACGAGGCGGCTCAGGAAGAGATGGGGGTGCTGTACGCCAAAGGAACTCGCAACGCCTATGATCTTGCCTTTGCCCCTAACGGCGACCTTTTTGGGGTCGATAATGGACCCGATGCCGATTATCCCGAGGAGTTAAACTGGCTGCGGGAGGGTCTGCATTACGGTTTCCCCTGGCGTTTTGGCGACCAGGATAACCCGCAGCAGTTTAGCGATTACAACCCGGATCAGGATAATCGCCTTTCAACAGATTTTGTCGCAGTTCAGGCGGAAACATACCAAAACGATCCCGATTTCCCACCGCCAACCGAGTCGTTCACCGATCCAATCATCAATCTCGGACCTGATGCCGCTCAATACCGGGATGCTGACGGCCGGGCTCAAAATGCCGCGGCCACCGGTGACGTCCTACGCACCTTTACCCCTCATCGATCCCCTTTGGGGCTGGTGTTTTTCCCGGATGACAAAATGCCGGCCTATCTTCATAGTGGGGATGGGGCTTTTAGCGCCTTTGTCTTGAGCTGGGGAGCGGCCGGGGGAGACTTGACCGATCAGGGTCAGGACCTGCTCCATCTGAGGTTAATCAAATTAGATGACCATTATCAAGCGGTCACCCATCAAATCGTCCGTGATTTTCGCCGGCCGATTGACGCCGTTTTAATCGAAAATAGACTTTACGTGCTTGAATGGGATGGGGCAGGCATCATTTGGGAGCTGACCTTTGAAGAATAGTCAAACAATCTGATTCAATCCATCTCACCTTAATTTAACGCATCCAAGGAGGGTATATGAAAATCGCCGTAACCGGGGGCAATGGGGATCTCGGGCAAAGCCTGATTCCCTATCTCATGGAAGAAGGCCATCAGGTCATTAGCATCGATCGGTTTATTCCACCGTTGACCAATCCGCCGCCAGCCCACGCTCCGACATACCTGAAGGCGGATGTGACCAATTTTGGAGAATTAATTGCCTGTCTGAACGGTTGCGAGGCGATCATTCACCTGGCCGCTCATCGCTCTCCGTTGAGCAACCCCCACCCGGTTGTCTATAACGAAAACAGCGCCGGCAGCTACAATGTTCTTTTTGCCGCGGCCACCCTGGGAATCAAGCGCGTGTGCCTGGCCTCCTCAGTCAACGCCATTGGCGGGGTCTTCAGCCGCTCTCCCCAGTACGATTACTTTCCCGTGGATGAGCAGCACCTTCCTTACGCCGAAGATCCTTACAGCCTGTCAAAATGGGTGCTCGAACAGCAGGCTGATTCATTTGCTCGACGGTATGAGTGGATGAGCATTGCCAGCCTCCGCTTCCACTGGCTTATCGATAGCAGGGCGCGGGTCATCGAGTTAACGGCCGCCATTGGAGAAACAGCCGTCCGTCATTTGTGGGCTTATACGCTTTTAAGTGAAGCCAACCGGGCGTGTCTGCTTTCGTTAACCGCGCCATTCAGCGGTCACGAAGCATTTTATATTGTGGCGCCATTGACCGCCAGCGATACGCCGTCTCAAACGCTGACCCAACAACATTACCCATCAGTTCCCCTGCGCCAGGAAATAACCGGCCACACCGGTTTTTTTGACTGCCGCAAAGCTGAACAGCTTTTAGGCTGGACCCACCAGGAGGATTAATATGCGCATCACCGCCATCAAACCTTATCCCGTTTGGATTGGTAACCGCAATCAGCTCGTTATTAAAGTAGAAACTGATGAAGGCATTTACGGTTTGGGTGAATCCGGTTTAAGCGGCCGTGAATTAGCCGTGGTCGGGGCGATCAAACATTTTCGCGAATTTTTACTGGGCAAAGATCCTATGCAGCGCGGTCTTATCTGGCAAGAGCTTTATCGCAGCCAATACTTTGAAGGGGGTCGGGTGCTGCTGGCGGCTCAAAGCGCCATTGATATCGCCCTTTATGATATTGTCGGCAAAGCTCTGGGCGTACCGATTTATCAACTGTTGGGGGGCAAGCAGCGCGACCTGATCCCCTGTTTTGCCACCTCATCCGGCGGCCGGGGTGAGCAGATGCTCGACAGCGTCAAGCTGCTTTGGGAACACGGCTGGCGGGTGATCCGGGCTACCCCGGTCTCGCCAAACGAAGATGCCCCGGCAAACGTGTTTGAACCGCGTGAAAGCATCGGCTATACGGCTGAATGGTTAACCAAAGTCCGGGAAGAAATGGGGAGCGAACTGACTCTGGGCATCGATTATCACCATCGTCTGTCAATCGCCGAAACCGCCTCTTTTTGCCAACGGATGCCGGCCGGCACGCTCGATTTCCTGGAAGAGCCGATCCGTGATGAAACGCCGGAAGCGTATGAAGCGCTGCGCAAATGTACGCCGATTCCCTTTGCCGTAGGGGAAGAATTCAGCAGCAAATGGCAATTTTTGCCGTATCTCGAACGACATTTAACCGATTTTGCCCGCATCGACATTTGTAACGTCGGTGGTTTTACCGAAGCGATGAAAGTAGCCGGCTGGGCGGAAGCGCACTACATCGACTTGATGCCTCACAATCCGCTGGGGCCGGTGTGTACCGCAGCGACCATTCATCTCGCGGCGGCGGTGCCAAATTTCTCCTGGTTGGAAGTACGGACCACCCAGAGTGAAAATTTGTATTATGGGGAAGCGGGGGTGGATGATGCGGACCGCTTCTTCCCGGTTCGGCCGCGGCTGGATGGGACCGGGTTCCCGGTGCCGGAAACCCCAGGATTAGGGGTAGAGTTGAATGAAACGCTGGCTGAATCTCAGGAGTTTAAATTTTGGGAAGCACCACACTGGAAACGACGAGACGGATCGGTGACCAACTGGTAGGCTCCACGTGGAAAACAGCTAATGGATGTGGGGGCAGAGGCAAAAGGACGACAGGTATATGAACGCAAAGAGTAAGCAGTTGTATTTTGTGGGAAGTTATGCGGCACAAGACCAGGCGGGAGTGACCGCCTTTGATTTTGATCCGGCCGCGGGCGATGTTACGGTTCGAGGGGGATTCAGCGGCATCCGGAATCCATCTTTTTTGGCCCTGCACCCCAACGGCCGCTGGCTGTATGCGGTGAGTGAAACCGGTCTGGCCCACGATGGTGATTATGGATCAATCTGGTCGTTGAGCTATGAGCGGCCGTCGCTTGACATGCAACCCATCAACAGCAGATCGACAGGAGGGGATTGGCCGTGTCATTTAGAAATTGACCGGTCCGGCCGCTGGATCGTCGCCTCAAATTACGGCACTGGAAACGCCGCTTTGTTTCCCATTTTGGACGGCGGCGAGCTGGGGGAGATGGCCGCATTTGTCCAACACGAAGGTCAAGGGCCAAATACCGCCCGCCAGGAAGGACCGCACGCCCACTCGGCCACCTTTTCACCCGACAATCGCTTTTTGATCGTGGCGGATTTAGGGATCGACCAGCTGATGGTCTATCAATTTGACGAGGAGACCGGCTCCCTCACCCTGCGTGACAGTATTCAAACTGCACCGGGTGCCGGGCCGCGACACATGGTTTTTCACCCCGGCGGCCGTCGGGTTTTTGTAGCCAACGAATTGGACAGCACCGTAACCGTCTATGATTATCGGGCAGCGGATGGCGCGCTTCAAGCCCTGCAAACGCTCAGCACGCTGCCCTCTCCCGATCCCGAGAGTACCGTAGCGGATATTCATCTGTCAGCTTCCGGCAGGCAGCTGTATGTCTCTAATCGCGGCCACAACAGCATCGCGGTCTTTGAGGTTGAGGAAGACGGCCGCGTCACTTTGCAGGGTATTTTTTCCTGTGGGGGGGATTGGCCGCGCAATTTTGCCGTAGGGCCGGCCGATCAATTTTTGCTGGTGGCGAACAGGCGCAGCAATCAAATATCTATTATGTCTCTGGACGATGATGGGGGGATCGGCCGGGGCATTCAGCAGATTCCAATTTTGCAGCCCTCGTGCGTTCTTTTCGCCCCATAAAGCTCAGCGTATTAGCTCGGCCTTTCAGGCCTCTCAGCACGGCCCTGCGGGCCTGTCAGCGTATTAGCTCGGCCTTGCAGGCCTCTCAGCACGGCCCTGCGGGCCTGTCAGCATATTAGCTCGGCCTTGCGGGCCTCTCAGCACGGCCCCGCGGGCCTGTCAGCATATTAGCTCGGCCTTGCGGGCCTGTTAGCATATCGGCTCTCAGCTTGTCGGATTAAAGCGATCTTCCCAAAGCATCATCACGCTAAAATGCTAAAAGGTGCAAAGCACCGTGCTAAGAGGGGCGTAAGCCCCGAGCTAAAAGGGGCGCCAGCCCCGTGCTAAGAGGGGCGTCAGCCCCGAGCTAACAGACCCAAAGGGTCGTGCCGCTAAATTCCGGCTAACATTGGCACAAAATCACTTCCTATTCTCGAGAAAAACCATTATTCTATAGGTAATTCTCAGTCCAGTTTTGTGGTGCAAAACACCACAGCAATACTTCATTTCGCGAAGTACAAGAAAGGATTTTATGTCAAATAACACGCACACATCTCCCTCTCGGGATTGGTTTCTCATCTCTATCGTCATCGGCATTGCCGTCGTCGTTGTTGCCGGTCTGGTTCTGGCTCTACGCGGCAGCGAACCGCTTGATTACGTTTCCGATGATGATCCGGAAGGGGTGGCCTTTAACTACCTGCTGGCCATTCAGCAAAAAGATTACGACCGGGCATATGGCTATCTGGCGGCCGACCTACCCAGCCGCCCGGCCGATGCCGGTCAGTTTTTTGATGATTTGCAAAACAGCTGGGACTGTTCTAGCGAACGGTTAGAGCAAAGCGGTTTTCGAGTTGATGACAGCGAGGTTTTTACCGACCGCGCGGTTGTTTTTGTGGAACAAACGGTTTTCACCAGCGGGGATCTCTTTGGCAGCAGTAGCTATACGAATCGCTACACAGTCAACCTGATTAAAGAACCGGCCGGCTGGCGAATCAACAACAGCGACCAATGCTGGTCGTTTGACTGGAACAGCGAGGAAGACTCATGAAAGCGGTACAGCGCAGCTATATTTACATTGCTACCTTTGTCAGTTTGGCGGCCGTCGTTGGCGCACTGATTTTCCTCATTCAAAATCTCTTCGGGTTTCTCGATCGGACCGACTTGGCCTGGCAGCTGGCGGTGCTGGTCATCGCCACCCCGATTTACGTCGGGCACTGGCTGTGGGCGGAGCGGCTCAAACGGCGCGATGAAGAGGAACGCCCGTCACTCATTCGCCGCCTCTTCCTATACATCGTCCTGGCGGCCCTGCTGGGCCCGGCCCTGGCCGGAGCCTTTTACCTGCTGGTCGATCTGCTCAATTTGGTGGCCGGGCTGCCGGTCGGAACATTCGCTTTTCGCGAAAACATCATTGCCATCATCGTCCTGGCCCTGGTCTGGTTCTATCACGACCGTATTTTGAAACAGGATAAAGCCGTACAGCCGGAAACGGCCGGGCACGTCATTATCCGACAGCTTTATCAGTGGGGGTTTACGATCGCCGGGTTGACCATGATCACCTGGGGGATCATTTCCTTTGCCCGCTGGATCATAGAGCAGTTTGAAGGAGCGTTTGCCACCACCAATGCGGTTCTCATTCCCGAAATCATTCGCCTGGTCGTGGGCACGGCCGTCTGGCTCATTTTCTGGCTGTGGCTGCAGCGCAATTTTGCAGAAAACATCGGGGGCGAGCGGGATTCGGTTGTGCGCAAGCTGTTTCTGTACGCCATCCTGTTTGTCGGCCTGGTCTTGACGGTCACCAATCTGGCTCTGCTGTGGGATGGGGTTTTGTTGGGCTGGTTCGGTCAGGATATTCCCGGCGATCTCAGCGATATCGTCCCGCTGGTGCTGGGCGGCGGCCTGGTGTGGGGGTATCACTGGACGGTGCTGCGGCGTGAGGCGCAGCGCGCCCCGCTGGCCAAACAGCAGCTGCTGATTCGTCATATCTACCAATATTTGACGGCCGCCGTCGGGCTAATCGCCACCCTAATCGGTATCGCCGGTCTGATCAGCATCCTGATTCTTACGCTGGGTGGTGATCCGCTCGATATCGAAGGGGTAGCCGGATTCCTGGCGACGCTCACGGCCGGCCTGCCGGTCTGGCTGTGGCCATGGTGGCTGATCCAGAAACGGGTTACCGGTTCTGAAGAGGAAGCCCAGGCGGAGAGCGGCTCACTTGTGCGGCGCATCTATCTCTACCTCTTTCTGCTCATTGCCACCCTGACCATTTTGGGCAGCGGCATTTACCTCGTCTTCCGCCTCTTCTCGCTCCTGTTTAGGCTGGATACGACGGGCGAATCAAACACCGATTTGGCCCTGGCGGCCGCCTACGCCATCATCGCCCTGGTGGTGTGGCTCTATCACGGCCGTCTGCTGCAGGTCGACGGCCGCCGGCTGGCCGCCCAGCGTGCAGAAAAGCTGGCCGATGTGTCCGTGGTGCTCATTGATCCGGGTCCGGACGAAGGCGGATTTAGCATTCCGCTGCTGGAAACGCTCCGCAAAAAGATGCCGCATGTGGGTCTGGAAACGATCCGCAGCCTGGCCGAAGAGGCGGTGGCGCCGCTGGCCACGGCCGATATCGTCGTTGCTTCGTGGGAGACCGTGCGCGATGAACCGTTTGAGCAGCTGCTGCAGGGCAGCGCGGCCGAAAAAGTGCTCCTGCCTACCCCGACGAACGGCTGGCTGTGGGCCGGGGTAGACGGCGGTCAGGAGGCGGTCCTGCAAGATGCGGCTGTGATCGTCGAGAAGCTGGCTCTCAAAGAAGGGGGGCTGGAAAGACGACGCTGGGGTGTCGGCACCGTGATCGCCGCCATTGCCGGTGGGATCGTCGGGTTGTGCATCCTTGTCAACCTGATTGGCAGCATCCTCGGCGCGTTTTTCTAGGAAAACATCATGCAAATTCATTTCTGGACCAACGATATCGATCGCGCTGTCCGCTTTTACACGGAAGCCTTGGGGTTTACGTTAATTTATAGCCAACCCGACAATGGCCCAACCGATTTTTGTATCCTTCAGCTGAGCGATCAGGAGGTCATGTTTGGTATACCGCCGGTCAAACTAGCTGCTCTAGATCGGCCGGACAAACGGTTGATGGAAATGGTTATTACCCGTCTTGGCCAAAACGGGCCTTTGTCCATTTATTTTGCTGTTCCAGATGTGGAGGCGCATTATTCCCAGGCGGTTGCCCAGGGAGCCGAAATTTTAGAACCTCTGTGGCAAACGCCTTGGGGGTTGAAGCAATACTCTCTGCGCGACATGGATGGGCAGCTGCTTACATTTCATAGCGAGTAAAAAATTGTGGCAGTTTAACCTGCAGCAAAAAAGCCCCATTTCTGGGGCTTTTTCTTTGAGGCGACGACCGGATTCGAACCGGTGAATGGAGCTTTTGCAGAGCTCTGCCTTACCACTTGGCCACGTCGCCGATAAGGATGTGCATTATACCAAAACAGACGGGGCAGGCAATAGCTGAGTTCTAAATCCTGAGTCCTCAGTCCTAAGTGCTGAGTAGGTTGGTTTTTACTTAGGACTTTGTACTTAGGACGAAGGACTTCTGTTTGAGTTCTCCCCAAACCATCCGTTTAAGCTCCTCCTCCGGCACGCCCAGGGGCTCCACGATGGCGTGCGCGGCGCGCAGCAGCAGCTCGCCGTAACGGTCGGTGTCGATCGACCGCGGGAGAGGGGGAACGGGCAAATCCCAGGCGTGAACCCCATCAGATGAGCGGGTAAAAAGAAACGGAATGCGCTGCCCCGGCCGTCGTTCTTTGCCGGCGGCGTGAAGCTGGCGCGCCGCCCGCGCGGCCGGAGAAAGGGTTTTATACGCCTCCACCGGCCGGGTAATCTTTTGTTTGATCAGGAGCTTCTCCAAATCAACCTCCCCGTCATCAAGACGCTTTAGATTTTTTTGCAGGATGGCGATCAAATCGGGCAGACAGCTCGTCAAAGCGCAGCCCTCAGGAACGGCCGCCAGCCGCCGGAGCAGCTGCTCCTGGACTTCGGCGATCCACTTCGACGTGTCGCGCCGCCGAGTGGCGATCCCCCGCATTTTAAGGGTGCCGTCCTGAAAAACGCCAAAGTAGCGGTTGGGGACCGGCACCCGCGGGTCCTGCCGCGAAGGCAAAAAAGCAACCCATTTGTAAATCCCTTCCAGGGCGATGGGTAGGCCGGTGGCCTGTCTGATGCCGTCAAGCAGCGGCTGCACCTGTGCCGGCCGGTTCACCCCTTGGCGACGCACCCACAGTCCGTCAACGTACATATGCATGACGGTGTAGCCCAACTTTTCGGCCGTCTCCTTGGCCTGCAGCAGCGCCTCTCGGCCGTAGGCGGTGACCGCCTCATGGGACTCAATCCGGCCAAAACGGGCGTTTTTATAGCCGAGATAGCCAAAACAGACGACCAGCAGCCACTTGAGCGCATCTGATCGGGCTTTAAGCGCCCGGTAGCGGCAGTCGCGGCGGCTCATGACGGCCAGCTGCTGCTTGATGGCGATCCGCTTGGCCAGCAGCGGCCGCAGCGTCTCCGGCACCAATCCCTCGCTGGATTGATCGATCGGCAGGCCGATTTCCGGCACAGCCGCATCCGAAGCCTCCCCCACCGTTTCCGGCGAGATATTAAAGTTCACCATGATGCTCGGATACATCGAGACAAAATCGATTTCAATCACGTCGGTGTGCAGGCCGATCAGCGGCTGATAGACCAGGCCACCCCGGTCGGCGCGCAGCAGATCACCGGCCGTTTTAAACCGCTCCGCCTGCTGTTTTTGATAGGGAACCAGCACCTCGCGCTGGAGCGCCGTGTGCATTTGCATCGCCGTGATGCCGGCCCCCGGTGATTTGCGGGCCATTTCCTGCACCGGCAAACCGGTCACGCGGGCCTGCTCAAAGATCCCGTCAAGACCATAATCGGCAAAGAGCATGGCGTTGCCTCGATCGATATGCCAGCGGCCGCGTAGATGACACTGCTCACCGCGGTAAACCACCTGGCCATAAGTGAAATAGCTGTGCTCCTTGCGCCGGTCGATCTTCTGGGTCGGGTCCCGGTTGAGCGGCAGCGGCGGCAGGTTGCTTTGGGCATCAAGATCAAGCAGGTATGGCAGCAGCCAGGTATCGCCAAAGCGGGTCAATATCAGGTCGGGATCCACCCGCGTGAGCACTGCCGCCAGCCGGATCAGCAAATGGCGCGGCGAATGGAGGGGGATGGCATATCGTCGTTCTGGCAGATGAACGTAGATGGATTGGGGCGGCGCATGACTGGGGTCGCAGTCCGGTTCGAGGGCCAGCAGGCGCAGCGGCGGGTTGGGCTGGTCAACGTCCCAGCGATCGGTCAGCGGTTCGATGGCCAGCAGTTGGCCATCAGCTGAGGCGGTCACCTGGCAGTAGGCCAGCGGGTAAGCTCCGGTAGCGGCCGCATAGCGCAGGGTGATGGGCAGGTCGGCGTTGTAGTAATCGAGATCGGGGAAACGCTGTTTGATTTGATAAAACAGTCGCGGCTGCAGACCGGCCTGATTGACGGTGATGGCCATGACGTCAAGCGGGCCGCTAAAAAGATCGCGCCGCTCTGTGCGGGCCAGGGCTGCTGGAATAGGTTGGGCGCGCACCATTTTCCACAGGGCGCGCAGGCGAGGAAAGGGACCGGCCGCGTAAAAAGTGATGGGGAACGGGTGCGTGAGGGCGAGCCGGCGGCCGTCTGTGTCGATAAACCACAGGGTTAAATCGTGATTATTGTTGACATAAAGATCAATCAGCCAGCCAATCATAAACAAGAGACGAGAGACGAAAGACGAGAGACGAGAGAAAGAAAGTCTTTGTGTAACAAGACCGCTTCTCTGGTCTCCAGTCTCTGGTCTCTTGTCTTTAAAAGAACGTGGTTTGCCTGTAGGTCTTTCTTTCCAGACGCATGATTTGCTGATCGGTTGCCTTGAGCAGCTGGCGGAGCAATCCTTCTCGGGCGGGCACGGTGGGTGCCCGCAGGCTGATAACCACTGGAGCCGGCCGGCGCAGGCGCTCAATTTCGGCAATCACCTGCCGCAGCAGCCGATAGCTTTCGTTGAGAGCAACGCTCTCGTCATAAAACGTGGTCAGCAAATCGAGAATCAGCAGCGGCCCGGCCGTTAGCGGGGTTTCCTGCAGCAGGGTGACCATTTGATAACAGGTGAAGGCGCGGGCGTAGCTAATTCGAGACAGCGTGGTATCGAGGTCAACCGTATGACGGCGCATCTGCCGGGCCACGGTGTAGACGTCAAAGCGATTGCCGCCGTCAATAATTTGCAGCGGCCCACGCAGGGCAAACTGCACGGCCGCCTCGTGCATCAAATCGCGCTCGGCGGTGGGGCCGACAATGGCGGTCAGGGTACCGGTTGTAAATTGAGTGAGTGCGTTGTCCATGAGACCCACCATAGCGGTTCAACGGCCGCGGCGGCAATCATCCCTGGAGGGGATTTATCAAAAAATGAGGGGAGTAACCCCTGTGGAGGAGACCAGAGACGAGAGACTGGAGACCAGAGAAAAAATGCTTCTATGTGACAAGACTACCTCTCTAGTCTCTGGTCTCTGGTCTCTGGTCTCCAGTCTCTAACCACTTTTGGAAATCCCACCCAGCCAGCGCCTGCTGCAGGTCGGTTTTGCTGTTGACGTCAAATTTAGCGTAGATATTGCGGATGTGTGTTTTTACGGTGTTGGGGGAAATCACCATTTGGTCGGCGATTTGCTGATTGGTGTAGCCCAGGCAGGCGAGGGCGGCCGTTTCCTGTTCGCGCGGGGTGAGCGCCTGCCATTGTTCGAGGTTGTCGAGTGAGGTACGCCTTTCTAATGTGGCTTCATAAAGGAGTTCGGCCGCCATTGTTTCGATGGTGGTATTTTGCCTTTCGGCCAGCTCTTCGAGGAGAGGCAGCAAATCGTCATCCACCGGAACAACCGGAGTTGAAGCATCCTGTTCTTGTGGGGTGCGGCCGAAACGAGCGCGCAATTTGTCTAGCCAATTCCGTATCATAGAACCATTTGTTGATGTGCTGGCACACTGCCGGGAATCGATTGTAGCACATATGTTCTGCTAACGAGTGAATGGTTCGTGAAATTGGGACCTGGGGAATGGAGGTACTCTGACGCCGAGGAGGAGAACCAAAGATTCGCTAATTTTCGCAGAACCTGTCCTGAGCGCAGCCAAAGGATTACAGAGAAAAATCTGTGGTAATCCACGCCTTCTTTTAATAAAATTCATTGGGGTCCATACACTGTTACAAAATATTCTTAACTTCTTATTTTAGATACGCCTCTTTGCTGCGGCCGAATAAATTCGGCCGCTATGGAAACCGAAACGCGATAAATCGCGTTAAAAACGATCCAGTTTCGGTCTCCATGGCCGATGGATTTATTCATCGGTGGGCCAAGGTAACGGTAAAAATTAAAAAGATTTTTGTCACAATGTGCTTGAAGAGAAAATCCTTTAAATTCGTGTCATCCTGTTCTCAAAATTAGGCTGCAACGTTTATTACTTTATCAAAACCGGCATTTGACTCTTGATGGCGATCAAACCCTGTGAACCGCCGTGTTTTTCAAAAGCCGCCTCAATCTCAAAGGTTAGCGGAAAAAACGCTTTGCTTTGCTGCAAAAAATCGGCCTTGTACTCAGGATCTGCGTCAAAAAGGGATCGATTAATTTCTTCAAGCAGGGAAAATTCAAAGGTGCGATCCGCATCGACAAAAATACACATGAAGGTCGGACGGCCGCCGCTAATTCTGGTGTACCCGTCAGCGAGCGCCCCGCTGGGAAGGGTAAAAACCGTTTTGACGTAATAGACGCCTTCCTTATCGACCGGGTCATCGGCCGTCAAGGGGGCAACCTCATCTTCATCAAGCAAATTTCCTGATTCTGCCCACAGGGGAAATTTCAGAAAATCATCCCTTTTAAGATCATTACTATTTTTGGCGTGATCTAGCAGCATCTTATCTGACTATGCCTCCCTGCATATCGATCGTTAAATCACGCCCGTGCACGCGAATTGAATCTCTTACGCCGTCTCTTCTTTGCCATACTCTTCTGATTTCCGGGTTGCTCAGGTCGTATATTTGCACGGGGACTTCAGCATGGGCCAATTTTGCCGCGGTTAAGCGCCGATTGTCCAGTGAAACCATATTGCCGTCAATTTCGATCACGCGCAGAGGCGGGCCGTTCCATTTGGTAGCGATATCCTGCGATAAATCATCGAGCGGAATCCCCGATCTGCCCCCGGTGGCCCAGGAAACCCCGTTTTGCGACCAGAAAATTTGTCGCGAGTCAACCAGATTGGCTGCCCGCAGCGCCTCATCCCCCCAGCTGCCCTGGGCAAACGGCAGGGCGGCCATGCCGATCATTACCCCAACTTCTTCGAGTGAGTATTCACCCGATAAAATTTCATAGGCGGTGATGGCATAGTCAAGCGGCTCGGCAATTACAGCGGCCAAATTTTTATATGTGTTCCCCCACCAGGCATAACCGCGTTCAGCATGGGCATCAACCGCCGCCAGAACCGTGTTTGGCGCGGCGCGCCACTGCTCTCTAACGGCCGGTGGGGCAAATGTTAAATAGGCAAATGTGTCGTCAAAATTGGGGGCCACAAAGTCGGGATGGGCATCACACGCATTTTGATCCAGACCGGGCAGGTTGGCGCTGTCGCAGGCGATATGACCTGACGGATCGACGTATCTGACGGGATTGTTGTAACCGTAGCTGTAGCGGTTAAAGCTCTGCGGCTCTGCCGGATTTGGGACCAGCGTATCGGCCGCTAAAAAACGACCCAAACCGGGGTCGTACCAGCGGGCGTTCATGTAAATCAGACCGAGATCCGCGGCGTGATGATGACCGGTAAACCCGCGCGAGGTAATCTGGCCCGCCAGCTCATCAGCAGGCTGGCCAAACGGGTCAAAGCGCGGCCGCTCTAAAATGTGACCGGCCGCATCTGTGATCGTGCCCACGCTTCCCAAATGATCGGCAAACAGATAGAAAATTTCGCCCGTCGTCTCCCCCTGGTCAGTTGTGATATTGTGCACGGCAACCGGAAGCGCATCGAGCCAATAAATTTTGCGTATGATCGTTTTTTCATTAGGCGGCAGATACGGCAGGGGTGCGCCCACGGCGCTGTGGCTCTGAACGGGAAAAAGGCCTGTTATCAGCACCACAAAAGCTAAAAACAGGCAGAAATGCCGGCGATCAATGTGTGGAATGGCAATCATTTTTCCCTCCGTGTTGTGTAGATGTTCCCAAGAAAAACCACTACTTTAATAAACGCTGTTTTTTGATTTTGTGGACAAGGGGAAAATGATCAGTAATCAATTGTCAATCGTCAATAGGCATGTAGATCGGTTAGCTATTAGCCATTGATCATTAGTCACTAGCAATTTTTCTCCAACAAAAAAGCAGACCCCTTGATGGTCTGCTTTATTTGAGTGAGCGGGCGAAGAGATTCGAACTCTCGACCTTCTCCTTGGCAAGGAGACGTTCTACCACTGAACTACACCCGCAAATTGCGCCCCCATTCTAACAAAGATTGGGGGCTGTGCCAAGACCCAGACTCGAACTGGGGACTCCTGCATTTTCAGTGCAGTGCTCTACCAACTGAGCTATCTTGGCAGCCGCTCCATCAAATAGAGCGACGGAAATTGTATCAAAGTGGCGCGAGAAGTCAAATGAAATACAATAGCAAATTAGCTTTCAGCGCGGGGCTTCGCCCCTTTTAGCAATTAGCTGTAAGCTGAAAGGCGCGTCAGCGCCGAGCTGTTGGCTAACAGGTGCGCAGCACCAAGCTATCAGGGGAATGGTTGCGGCCCGGTGGTCGTCCTGGTCTTCAAAACCAGTGGCCGGTTGCGCTGAGCAAGCGGCGGTGGGTTCGACTCCCATCCATTCCCGCTGTCCCCGGTTCAGCTTTTGCAGCTATCCCAAACTGTTGGGCAAAAATTTCAGCGGAGAAATTTGGGCGTGACCGGTTTTCTCTTCAAACTTATTAATCCGGCCGAACAGCTGCCGCACCTTCTTCTCAATCCCCTGATAATCAAGCGTATCTAATATCGCTGTGTCGCGCATTTCACCCGCTTCCGTTGGCACCTGGCGGATGCGCTTAATGCCCCGCAGCAGCGCTCTGCGTCCTTCGACACCCAAATTTTTAAGGGCAACATCAAGCACATCCGTCACGTGTTCGCGCGGACCATAAACCTTGGCCGCAGCCACCACGGCCGCAAATTTATCATAACCGGGTATCAAATCTCCGGCCGGCATGGCGAAAAACTTGATCACGTCATGCAGCGCTTCTAATGCCTGAGCCGGATAATAATAAAGATAAAGTCGCGCCCCTTCCAAAAAGAAATTGTAGTGTGCGGCCTCGTCAACGGCGATAATCTGTGAAGCGTTGGCCAAAACCGGGTCCGCATCGTTCGCAAAATCAGCTTCTGATCCCTTTCCGCGAGCAATTAACCCGGTATTCAGATAATTCACCTGGGTCGCCCGCTCCTGGATAACCGTATAAAAAATCATGTTAAGCGGATTATCCCACGGCAGCTCCCACTCTTTTTCGCGCAGCGCGTGCTTGTAATCTTCAATCCATTGGGGCGTTCGAAAACGGGAAAAAAGGAGGGCGTTTTCCCACAAGTCAGAATGTTTTTCCTCTTCCGACCCCCAACGAATATGAAATTGCGACCGGCCGTGGCTGCGCCGAATCACCCGCAGCAGGGTAAATACATAATCCGGCACGTACTGCTCAACCGCAAAAAAACCTTCCAAAATGGTGTTTAGCTTCTCTGAGTGATCGGTTCGAAACGCCGGCCAATTAAAATCCGTGTGCGGGTTCCAGTTACGTGTTTTCTGAGAGCGGGAAATATACCAGCGGTACAAACCTAAAAATGATCGTTCAATGAGACGGTCTTTTTCTTCGGTAGACAACAATCCAGGAGGAGTAGCGGGGCGATGGTCTGCCAGCTCCTTTTGCAAATCCGTTAATTTCATGGAAATTCCTTGTTAATTCGGCCCAAATCACCTGTAAATATTAGGGATTGATAGACAATGTGGCGGGAAGCCACTATGCCATTTATTCAAGATGACGGTGACACATTTACTCCCCACAAATACGATCTTTCAACGTGCGGCTTGTGTTAAAACGGTGATAACCACTTTAAATCAGGCACATTCTACTACAAAATCCGCTTCGTTTGAAGCAAACTAATGAGAAGAAAAGATAAATGGCGTGTAGGCTCATTTTTAACCAACCGGTTATCCGTGTGGGGCAAGCTCACCCACCGGCTGCGCCGCCTGACGACGGCCGCGCAGCAGCGCCCAACCGGTTAAGACAACCACGCCGGCCACGGCCAGCAAACCCAGCCAGTCGCCGGTCTGGGCATAGATTGTGTTGGTTGATCGGATGGCAATGGTGGCTTCTATCGCCCGCCCGTCAGGATTAAAGTGATTGGCCTCGCTCAACACCCGGCCGTATGGGTCAGAAATGAGCGACAGCCCATGATCCGCCTGCCGAATGACCGTCAGCCCGTTTTCGATTCCGCGATAGGTCGCCATTTCTCCATGCAGCGGCGTAATCTCTTCCCAGTCGCGTGACGGCACCAGCAGCACGTCCACTCCGGCCTGGCCGGCCTGCCGAATGACGGCCGGGAAATCGGCGTCCCAGCAAATCACCCCCGACAGGGTGCCAAACGGGGTTTCAACCGTTTGCAGTTGACCG
Organism: Ardenticatenaceae bacterium; assembly: GCA_030065875.1. Classification (GTDB taxonomy): domain Bacteria; phylum Chloroflexota; class Anaerolineae; order Promineifilales; family Promineifilaceae; genus WTJY01. Next base: position 36,417 of record JASJCR010000004.1, read on the forward strand.
TCTCCCAACAGCGTGCCTTCAATAAAATTGCCGCCGTACTTGACGTGATTGATCACCACCTCCCCCTGCGGATCGATAATCAGCAGGCGATTTTCCGGAAGCTGATCGCTGTCGGGGAAAAATTCAAAAGTCGGCACGCCTAGATAAATTCCGCGTTCGCGAGCTAGCGTCTGGGCCTGGGCGACCGTCTCCTGGACATCTTCAGGTACACCAAGTATCGCCCCTTCCGGCCACAGAACCAGCTCTGCTCCGTCGTCAGCCGCCGCCGCAGTCTGGGCCAGATAGGCGGCGTGAATCAGCTGCGTTTCGCTGCGGAACCGTTCCCGATCGCTGTTGAGCAGCGGGAACAGCGTTTCCCCTTCCCATTCGGCCGCGGTAAACGCGGCGATTTGCACCTCGTCCGCCACCGTTTCAGCCTGATTTCCCCACAGGCGGGCACTCCCAAAAATGAGGACCGCAGCCAGCAGCACGGCATAAATAGCCAGGCCGCGCCGCACCGGCCCTGTGCGCTGCTCCCACGCCCACACAGCGGTGGAGGCGAACCAGGTTGTGACAAAGGTGATCCCTAACAGGCCGGTCACAGAAATGAGTTGGGAGATCACCGGAAATACCGCTTGAGCGTAACCGGCCGCTCCAAACGACCCCAACGGGCTGCCAAATACGGAGAGATATTCCACTGCCGTCGCGGCGGCTGGAAAAATCAACGTGCTGATAAACGGCCGTTCACCAACCAGTCCGGTACGGAATACCAGCCATCGCTCAAGGGCAAACGGGATCATGGCCATGAGAACGTTGCCCGCCATAAAAATGTAGTGGGCGAGGCCGAACATCGGGGTCGCCCCCAGCCAGGCGATGCTAACCGTGATCCAGCTCACGACATAAATCGCTAAAAAACCGGGCCAGTAGCGGGTTTGATGCCAAAAGTAAATGGTCAGCGCGGCGGTGACCCAGCCACCTACTGCCGCGATCCAGCTGTTAAATGACCACAAATTGAAAATGGCCAAAATCGCCAAAATGACGATGAGGCGAAAATTTTTTGACTGTTTGATTTGCTTCTGAGTCAACATGATACCGTTTCCCTCCTGGTTTCAATAAAATCAGGATACCTGAGGGGGGGTCATGTTGTGATCTGCCAAACGTCATGCCAGGGTCATGTTACCCATTCGCTTGGCGACAGCAGCTAAACCGGCGGCAAAAAGATCAACCGCCTCGTCAATTTGGGTTTGGGTGACCACTAGAGGTGGAATCCAGCGGATTACGTTTTGATAGCTGCCGCAGGTCAGCAGCAGCAAATGGTGCTTAACGCAATATTCGAGCACGGCCGCCGCGGTTGTCGCATCCGGTTCCCCATGGGCATCTGTAAATTCAACGCCGACCATCAAGCCACGGCCGCGTACATCTCCCATGACCGGATATTCTTTCTGCAGAGCACGCAGGCGACCCATTAAATGATCACCCATGGCGGCCGCGTTGGCCACCAACCCCTCTTCTCGAATGACGTCGATCGTGGCACACGCACCGGCCAAAGAAAGCGTGCTGCCGCCCCCATAGGTGCCGCCGTGAGTACCGGGTTTCCATTTGTCCATCAATTCAGCGGGGGCGGCAATACCGGAAATCGGCACACCGCTGCCCAACCCCTTGGCCATGACGATGATATCCGGCTCAATACCGGCGTGTTCATAGGCGAAAAATTTACCGGTCCGGCCAAAACCGCTCTGTACTTCATCGAGAATCAGGAGAATATCGTGCTGGTCGCAAATGCGGCGCAGCGCCTGCAGGAAGCCATCCGGAGCAGGCACATACCCACCTTCCCCCAGCACCGGCTCAATAACAATGGCCGCCACTTCAGCGGGAGAGGTTTGACTTTGCAGCAGCAAATCGAGCTGCTTGAGGCAAAAATCAATGGTCTGCTCTTCATCCCATCCATAAAAATAGGTGTACGGGAAGGGGGTCACCAGGACGCCGCTGGGCAGCGGCTGATAGTTGTAGCGATAGATATATTTGGATGTCGTCATCGCCATCGCCTGATGGGTCCGGCCGTGAAAGCTGCCCTGCATCACGATAATATTTTTGCGGCCGGTGGCCGTTCGGGCCAGCTTCACCGCGGCTTCAACCGCTTCAGCCCCGCCGTTGGCGAAGAAAAAGCGATTGATCGCTGATGGGGTGACCTCATTGAGCTTTTTAGCCAGCTCGATCACCAGCGGCGGAATCACGATATTGACCTGGCCAAAAATAAGCTTTCCAACCTGTTCCTGGATCGCTTTGACGATGCGCGGGTGACAGTGACCGGTATTGGTTACCCCAATCCCGGAGGTAAAATCAGTGTAGCGATTTCCATCTTCGTCATATAAGTAAATGCCTTCACCATGGGAAGGGTGAACCTCGGTCAGATGAGACCATACGGGGGTAAGGAGTTCAATAGACATGGGACAATCCTTTTGATATTTTTACTTTATTCGCTGGACAAAAATCGAACAACCCAGCGGGCGGCCTTTTGATTATCAGCTCCCTGTTGGCCAATGGACTGTGTGGCTTCTTTAATTTGGGTCGCGGTCAACGATGTTTGCAAACCGTCTATGGCTTTGACCATGGTTTGAGAAGTAAATTCCGGATGAGCCTGCAGCGCCAATACCTGGTCGTCGATCATAAACATTCCGTTGGGGCAGAAGCTGCTGCCGGCCAGCCGCTGAGCACCCTGCGGTAGATCAATCACCTGATCTTGATGGCAAAAGTAGAAGTGACCCTGCCGGCTTGGGATATCTTGCGCCATCCAGCTGGGAGGATCGTAAAAATCAAGGGCGTGGAGACCCAAACCCCACCCATTTTGGGATTTTTCCACCCGGCCGCCCAGGGCCTGGGCCAATATTTGATGGCCAAAACAAATGCCAACCAATTTTTTATCGGCCGCTCGAGCCTGCAAAATAAATTCGCTCAGCATTTGAATCCACGGGTACTCTTCATAGGCACCAGACGGGCTGCCGGTTATCAGATAGCCGTCAAACCCGGCGGCCGTCGACGGGAAATCCCCTTCGGTAACTCGAAATTCCGTGAGCCGAAAATCGTGGTCAACTAGATCAAGAAAAGCTTGAAATTGCTCCCGTTCAGAAATTTGTAATTCTTTTTCTTCAGCTGGGGTAAAGGCGTTCAAAAGAGCGATTTTTTTCATCAGTTGATCTCGTTACGTGGTTTTTTTCCTCCCCTCACGGGTTCAAGTACGGACAGGTAGGCTGCAAACCACCTGTCATTCAGAACGGAGCGCAGCGGAGTGAAGAGCTGTCTTTCAGGATGGCTGATTTGAAGCTATAAAAGCCCTTGTATTGGCCACCTTCACCTCCAAGTGAGTTGGCGGGATCCTTCGCTGCGCTCAGGATGACAGGGAGTCCGCGTTCGATGATTAGGGTGATTAAATAGCCTATCCACCTCTAAACCCGAGCGGTGAGGGGCACTTGTAAGTTAATTATAAACTTAAATCGTGGGCAGCAAAAGGGTCAGCAGCACGGTTAACGAGCCAATAGAAAGAAGGGTAGAAATCAGCACGGCCGTGGTCACCGGAGCCACGGCTGCCTGGTAATTGATGGCAAAAACGGCCACGTTGACCCCCACCGGCAGCCCGGCCGCAATGACCGCTACAGCGGTCCATAAGGGAGAAATATCCAACACGGTGCGAGCCAGGAAAAAGACGAGCAGCGGCATCAAGCCCATTTTAATGATGATGATCGCGGCCGCTCGAGAAAATTGCCCGGCCAGCCGGTAGCGGCTCAATGAAGCCCCCATGACAAAGAGGGCACACGGCAGGGCCGAACCACGTATCAGCTCAATCGTATCGATCAGCACCTCTGGCAAAGTGAATGACAGCTGATTAAAAATCAATCCAGAAAATAAACCGATGATGATCGGGTTTCGCAAAATCTTTCGCACCGCCTGCCCCACTATCCTGGTCCAATTCTGCCCTTTTGTTCCCCCACTTTCAGCCATGACCGTGGCCGAGGTAAACAAAATCGCGGAATGAACCGAAATAAGCAAAAACATCGGCAGCAGCGCTTCGTCTCCCAACCCGGCGGCGATAACCGGCAGTCCGATCAGCACCATATTTGAATAAGCTGATCCCAATCCGATCATCGCCTGCCCCGGCCGATCCAGCCGAAAAAAGCGGCGGCCGATCCAGCTGCCTAAAACAAAGTTAAAAAAAACAGCCCCATAATATGAAAGAAAAAACGCCCACTCGATTCGCTCCGGCAGCTCAATAGTCGACATGGCGTTGAACAGCAGCACCGGGATAGCCAAATTGAAGACGTACTTGGCGATCCCCGAGATCTGTTCCGCTTTGAAGAAGCCGCTCCAGGCAAAGAGGTACCCGAGCAGAGCAATGGTGAAGATGGGCAGGATGATGGTGAGGATGGGCATGGAGCTTCGAGCTCGGCGCTAATAAGCCTCTCAGCACGGCCCTACGGGCCTGTCAGCTCTCAGCTAATAGCCGCGCAGCGGCGTGCTAAATAGCTAGAAGGCTCCTTAGCGCCGAGCTAATTCCCGCGTCTCTCGATTACATCCCATAAATCGTCTACAATGGCGCAGGCAAATTTAAACAAATAATTGCCGGTTGAATGATCTGATATCAGGCCGGCTTCAAATTCGGTGCCGTAGGCTGCTTCAATCCCCCGCTGGCTGTCATCAATAGTAAAAATCGCATCTTCAAAAAGTAAATCCACCTCAGCCTGTTGTTCAGGAGTCAAAAAGAGATCGCCGGTTTCGTCTTCGGGGAGTGCTTCCAGCTCGTCATCCGGCTTAAAAATATTGAGCGCGTGGTTGTGGTTAAACTGGAAGCGGTTGCGGGGATTGCCGACTCGCCTGTAACCCAAAAATGGTGGCGGGACCCGAGTGACAATATCGTCGTTGTTGATGTACATGAATGTTTGGTCAAACAGCCGCTTGTTGTAGCTGTTGGCAAACTCCCGGTTGCCAACCAGCGGAGCACCATAAAGATAGACGCCGTGCACGTCAAAGTTGGCGGCCGTTAACTGCTCTCCGGCCAGCTGGGCCAGCGCCGCCCCCAGGCTGTGACCGGTGACAAACAGCTTTTTGCCGGTCGCATGGGTTTTCAAAAAACTTTTAAGCTCTGGCCACACGCTGGCAAACGCCCCCAAAAAGCCACGATGTACTTTTCCACGGCCGCTGGGCAGGGCAACCTTGCGGAATTTGGCATCGGTGAGCCAGTCAACGCGCTCGTACGTGCCGCGAAAACAGACAATTAAGTGGTTGTCCCGGCCGATGACAAACCCCTGAGTATTGGTTTCGGTTGATTCAAGCCATTTAAAGAGGCTCAAATCGTATCCCCACAAAGCCAGCTGATGGCGCACATACGTCTCCGAAGAGTAGGCCAGGGTGCTCATATCGGCCAGCCAAATGGCGTTGCTGTGGCTGTTCCCTTCAGCCTGTTCGTTAAATTTAAACAGCGTTGTGGGAATCACGTCGAGACGGCCATAGCGATATTTATTGACCTCAATCCCCGCATTGCGCAGCACCTGAGAAACAGGCTGACCGGCCCCTTCTACCCATTGACCACACGGCCGTTCAACATACCCTTTCTTGATTAAAACCGTCTCCCCGTTTTTGATTTTGGCTTCCAGACCGAGCGAGGCGGCATAGTCGGCCGCCCATTGAAATACCCCTCCCGGCAGCTGATTTTCCCCATCCGGCAGCGCCGCGCCGCTGTTGACCACATAATGGGTGTAGGCGGCCTTGGTGCCCTGCGCTTTATCCGCCCGCATGGGAGGGCCGTAAATGAGCATCGTTTCGGCCAGCTTGTCGTTGAAGATATGGGTATCCGCTAAAAACTTGACCGGATTTTTGTCTTCACTATAAGCTCGCACAATCGCTTGAAAATCAGACCACGTTGGGGCGTGGAAATTCAAATCGCTCATTAGATTTCTCCTTTCAAAGCGTCGTCGTACGGTCGTGCGAACTACTCATCCCCATCAAAATCGTCTAACAAATGGCGTAATTCCTCTTCCCACACGTCATCAAGGGGAGTAAAGGGGATTTCGACAAACTGCTCGGCCAGCTGATCCATATACTCTTTCAAACCCAGTTCCGGTGCAGCCTCGGTCAATTCCTCAATTTTTTCGTCGATGGTTTTGATCAGCTGTTCAGTGCGCTTTTCGAGATCACTGAGGTCAAACTCGAGTTTGAGCATGTGATTGACGCGGCGCATTACCCCTAACCACGCCAGAAAATCATTTTCGATGCGCAGCGAGCTGCCAATCGATTGAATTTGAGAAAAGTCATAGGTGGGCACAAAGGCAAAAAATGACACGTATTCGATATCCCGCTCAGCGGCCCGACGGCAAAGATACGACCCGATGCTGGCTCCGCCGCTGTAATCAGAGAGATTCACCGCCAGCTGAGCCAGTTCTTCTTTCATATAAGGGCGGCTGTAAACGGATGAAATGGTCCGCTCTTTGTCATAAGGCAGTTCCCCATAAACACCACCAAAGCCAACGATTCGCTTGACGTTCAAGGTTTTGGCCAGATCGAGAATCGTGCTCACATACTTCTCAACCCCCAAATGTGGCTCATCCCCGATCAGAAAAATGACGCCGCGTTTGCCATCACCAGCGTAATAAATTTCATTGCGGGGAACATCCAGGGCGTCGGGAAATCCCTCAGTAAATTGCACCACCGGCCGAACCAAATCATGGGTCCCCGGAATTTGGAAAAGATAAAAACCATCCGGTTTGATCAGGCCGATTTGTCGTGCCTCGGCTTGCTGTACCAAATATCGGGGTAACCCAGAAGAAATGGAACCAGCGTCAGCCCACTGTCGCCAGCCCACAAACATATACAGCTCTTCAACGTCAGGTTTGTCCCACAGGTCCAATGCATCGGACATAACAGCCTCCAACCACCTGGAATATATCAGGTGATAATAACTCTATGCTACACGATTGAGGGGAAAAGGGGTAATGGCGCTGATAGAGGATTTAGAAAATGGTCAATAATCAATTTTCAATGGTCAACGATCGCGATTTAAAGGGAGCCTCAAGTTGAGCCATTGATAATTGGCAATTGAAAATTGATTATTGAATAGAGAACCTCAAGTTGACCATTGATAATTGGCCATTGAAAATTGATTATTGATTATCGTTCCTGCTGCATCGCTAGAGGTGGAATGGTGGCCCGTTCCGGTGCCTGCGGCCCGATGCGCAGCGCTCCTTCGATAATCATATCCTGATATCCCCTGGCGATGACCACCAAACCGTAAGCGGTGCCTTTGGGAAGCTGTTTGGGCAAAGTAAATTTCCCACTGCGGCCGGTTTTGGTTGACGTATGAGCCAGATCGGGGCTCTGCTGCCGTACAAATTGATTGACCGACACCCCTGGTTTGAGGGCGATAATCAAGGCATTGGCTATCCCTCGGCCGGTTTGCTGATCGATCACTGAACCGCTAATTTCCGTGTCGGTATCGTCTACCTGTTTCCCAACAATCACCTCACCTTCAGCCACGATCTGCTTTCTAACCGTCAGAGCCAAATGGTAACGGCCGTCGGGCAACCCTCTGGAGTTGGCCAGGACCAGCACTTTACGGCCGCGTGGGCCATCTTCCCATTTTCCTTCTTGCTTAGAAACAATGGTGCCGTTGAGCGACCATACCTGTCCCCAGGCGGCTCGGTTGCGCAGGCCATCAAAATCAAACGTCACGTACAGCTCTTTGAGTCCGCTGGCCAAATTTGCGTGGGCTCCAATCGGCCGGCCGTCCCGAGTGACCCGGCTGCTGAAAACCACGTTGCGGATTGTGGGGCCGCTGGTTTTACCGGTTTTGGCCGGTTTTCTCTGGCCTTTCTTTCCGGGCAGCCCCTTACCGCGGCTGGACGGTGCGGTCCGACGGGCTGTTGAGGAAGATGAGGATTTGGTGGTTGAACTGCGCCGGGCGCGTCTCTTTTTGACGGACACACCAGCCTGTTCGAGATACGGTTTAGCCAGGTTGATCGGCCGCAAACCGTTTATAAATCCCCCTATCGCCATCGGGGTGTCGCGTTGATCTACCCGGCCGTCGCGATTGGTATCGACGACCGGCCGGGCATCAACCGGGGTAACTCCTTCACCGGCCGCTGCCTGAGTGGGAATCCCGATCAAGAGACCCTCGGAGTTTACGGCCGTGCCACCACTGTTGCCGCCGGCAATGGTGGCATCGGTTTTGATCCACGCCCGACGTGATGACACCCCGCGCTGTTTACCAAAACCGGAAACGCTGCCGCTGGTAAAAGTCACCGTCTCTCCCCCAATGCCCGGATATCCAAATATCGACAGGATATCGCCCAATTCCAACTCATCGGAATCACCGATATCCATAAACGGGAATTTGGTTCCGCGCATCGATTTGCCGTCAATCCGGCTGCTTATTTTTAAAACGGCCAGATCGAGTTCGGGGGATTGGGCCACAATTTCTGCCAAATAGGTCAATACCGGCGGCTCATCTGAATGTTCGGTAATCGAGATTGCCAGTTCAGCCTGCGGGGCAGACATTCCCATCGCCCGTGGATTAGCCACGTGACAGTTGGTTAAAATGATGCCCGAAGGGTCAACAATGCTTCCTGATCCGGTCCAGGCGGTTGACAAATTGCCCAGAAATCCGCGCTGCAGGGCCACAATTTGGACCACGGCCGGTAAGGTGTTTTGAATCATCTTGCGATCGGCATGTTCTCCGTGACTCACGTTCTGTCTCCTTGATATCTTGCGAAAAATTCTAATCTTGCTTATCCATTAACCTGCCAGGTGTCCAGCAAATGATCAAGGCCGCTTTTGCGGCCGCCCGCAGCTTTGGGTCGGGGTGATTTTTTTGTCGGCTGAGCCATCTGGCCGGAAAGCATCATCATCGCTTCCTGCAAGCCATAGGCCGCTTCATCTTCACTCATACCGGTGCGCTGGGAAATCTGATTGGCCAGGCCGCTATCCCAGGCATAATCTCCCTGAAGTAAATCGTCTAAATCAAATCCGGTGTTCCCACCGGCCTGTTCTTGGCGATTCAGCAAGGCGGCCATGGCGAAGCTAACGATCGTCACCGCAACCTCTTTCGAGATACCCAATTTTTGTGACAGCATCTCGGCCGCCATATCGGCCAGCGGGTTGCCTGCGGATTGTTGAGCGGTGCCCCCGCCCAATACCCCCATAATCAAATCAGCCATGTTGAACATTTCCGGCTGATCCGGCCCCTTTTGTGAGGATGACGGCCGTCCGCCTCCCTGCAAAACCCCCTGGAGAATATCGGTCAATAAATCGCCCCCGGCCGCCGGGCGCTGTTTTTGGTTCTGTGCCCCCTCCAGCACAGCTTTCATCAAATCTTCTAGCATTGGTGATTCTCCTTGATGTGTGTGTTTCTTGTTGGATTGAATGGTTCACACCTGCCTGACAGGAGTATCAAACACCATTTTCATGAAAATCGCAATCGGTAGTTTCCCTTAGGTTGTCATGGTTATTGGTGTATTAGTTATTGGTGTATTAGTTATTGGTGTATTAGTTATTAGTTTATTGATCAACTCAGTATTCTCGAACACATCTACACCTTACACCCTACACCCTACACCCTACACCTCACACCCTCCACCGCACACCTTTCGCCCATCCAAACAACCTCCAACTTCCCTCCACAACTTCTCCAGATTTCCCGTTTAGGATTTAGCTATTAGCCCGGTGCTGCGCACCTCTTAGCCTTCAGCTAATAGGCCCGAAGGGCCGAGCTAAAAGGGGCGCAGCCCCGTGCTAAAAGGGGCATAGCCCCGCGCTAATAGGGGCACAGCCCCGAGCTAAAAAATGAACAGGAGTGCAATCAATGACAAAATTTTTAAATTGGAAATGGATAACCGCTTTGATCACCATTTTGCTGATTGGCGGTTTTTTCCTTTTCAGAAACGGCGGAGCCGGTACAGAAGCGGCCGCATTCTCTGAAGAGGATGTCGTTACCGTCTTTATTGGCGATTTGGCGGCCAGCGCCACGGCCAGCGGCCAAATTGAAGCGCGACAGCGCTCAAGCCTGTCGGTCAGCGGCAGCGCCATGGTTGAGGAGGTGTTGGTTCGGGTAGGCGATGAGGTGTCAGCCGGGGATGTGCTGGTGCAGCTCGACACGGCCGATCTGGCCCTCAACCTCACCAATGCGGAACTGGCGCTTCGATCAAAGGAAGCCAGCCTGACCGCCCTGCTTGAACCGGCCACCGAGCTGGAAATTGCGGCCGCGGAAGCGGATTTAGTCAGCGCCCAGGCCGCCTATGATGATTTACTCGACGGACCAAGCGCGGAAGAAATCGCCATTAGCCAGGCCAGCGTGACTCAGGCCAACGCCTCCCTTTACTCAAGCAGCGCGTCCTTAAACGACACGGCCAACAGCATTTCACAAGCGGATATCGAAGCTGCCAAAGCGGCGGTTGTGGCCGCGGAATTTGATCTGGAGGAGGCGCGGGAAACCAATGAGAAGTTTGCGATCGAGCGCACCGATGAAGCTTTGCGCGCGGCCGAAGAAGCGTATGCGGAAGCGGCAGCCAAATACAATCGGCTGCTGGCCGGCGTGGATTCAAATGACTTAAATGCGTCTCAAGCTGATGTGGCGGCCGCCGCGGCCCGCAGCGAGCGCAGCCAGGCGGATTTAGATGAGCTGCTCCTCGGACCCACGGCCGCTGAGATCGCCAGCGCTGAATACACCCTGGCCCAGGCTCAATCCGCTTGGGAAACCCTTTTAGAAGGTCCTTCGGCTGAAGAAATCACCATCGCCGAAGCAGAAGTGACCCAGGCCCAGCTAGATTTAGAAGATGCCCAGGAACAGCTTGCAAATGCCAGCTTGACGGCACCATTTGATGGGGTAATTACCGCCGTCAACTACGATGCCGGAGAAATTGCCAGCGGGATAGCGGTTGAAATTATTAATCTGAACACCCTGGAAGTTGTTTTGAGCGTGGATGAAGTGGATTTAAGCGCGATTGCCATTGGGCAAGATGCGGAAATCACGCTGGAAACGTGGCCAACCGTAGCGATTGACAGTCAGGTATTCGCCATTTCACCTAGTGCCACAGATGACGGCACCGGCATCGTGGCTTACGAGGTTCACGTCGGCCTGGGTGAAACCGATCTGCCGGTCAAAATCGGCATGACGGCCGATGCCAATCTCATTGTCTCCGAACGGCCGGATGTCCTGCTGATTCCCAACGAGGCGATCCGCGCAGATCGGCAAAGCGGCCAATTTTTTGTCAACGTCATTCAGGGTGAAACCGTCACCGAAGTTGAAATCACTATCGGGTTACGCGACAACAGCAACACCCAAATCATTAGCGGTCTCAGTGAAGGAGATCAACTGGTCATCGATTACCAGGCGCCCACCATCGGCCCAGGCGAACTAGGCGGCGGACCGTTTGGCAATTAACCGTCAATTAAGTCAATTAAATTGATGATCGATTGAAAATCTTACAGCACGAAATTATTAAGGAAATATATCATGAAAATCAACATGAAATGGGGATGGGGTATCGGACTTGGCGTGATAATCGTCATCGGCTTGATCACTACCATGAATATGATCAACGCCACGGACAGCGCCACTGCCCAGACAACGGAAACGGTTGAAGCATTTATCGGTGATCTTGGGGCAACCGCCACAGCTACCGGGCAACTGGAGGCCCAAATGAAAGCCAATTTATCTCTGCCGCAAAGTGGTGAAGTCAATCAGCTGTTTGTGGAAGTTGGGGACGAAGTGAACGCGGGGGATATTTTATTGACGCTGGACCCCACTACTCTGGAACGGACCGTTCAGGATGCGGAGCAGGCCCTGCTCATTCAGCAAAGCCGCCTGACCGATATGGTCCAGCCGGCCACCGAAGTTGAATTGGCCGCCGCTGAGGCCAGCGTAGCCAACGCCCAGGCTCGGCTTGATGATTTATTGCAGGGTGGATCGGACGCAGAAATTGCCGCGCAAGAGGCTGCCGTACAAGCTGCCCGGGCGGATGTGGCCGCAGCTTCGGCGCGATCATCTGCCGCCCAAAGCGGGGGCACCAGTGATGAACTGCTGGCCGCGCAGCATGCCTTGGAAGATGCTCAGGTGGCATACACGGAAGCTGAAGAAGCCCATCGGACCACCTATGACTGCACCTGGAACGATGCCACGGCCGCCTTTGATTGTGTGGGTGGCAGCGATGCCGAAAAGGCAGCGCGGGTGACGGCGCAGCAGGCGCTGGCCAATTTGCGGGCGGCCGAAGAGCGGCTGGCCGATCTTCAACCGGGTGGCGCGGCCCTTTCAGTGGCCTCAGCACAGGCATCCGTCAGCAGCGCCCAGGCGTCGTTGACGGCCGAACAGGCGCGTCTGGATCAGCTGCGAAATGGCGCCTCAACCGCTGATATTGCCGCCGCCGAAGCGACGTTGGCCAACGCCAAACAGCAGCTTGACAATCTGGTGACCGGTCCCTCTGATACCGATATTACCCAGCAAGAAGTGATGGTTGAGCAGGCTCGCCTCGCGCTGGAGCGCGCTCAAAATAATTTGGCTGACGCCACGCTGGTGGCCCCATTTGACGGGATCGTCACGGCCGTCAACGTCAACCTTGGAGAAACCGCAAATGGCGTGGTGATCGAACTGGTCAACATGAACAGCATGGAAGTCGTGCTTGAAGTGGATGAAATTGATTTGGGGTCTTTAAACCCGGGTCAAGACGCATCGGTCGCCTTTGAAACGTATCCCGGCCGCGAAGTCGCCGGTCAGGTGGTAGCCATTGCTCCCGAAAACACCCCCAACACCTCGGGGACGGTCGTTTATGAAGTGAATCTGGCGCTCAATGAAACCGACCTCTTCTTATTAGAAGGGATGACCGCCGACGCCAATTTAATCACCGATCAACGGGAAGGGGTGCTTTTGGTGGCCAATTCAGCCATCAAGAGCGATCGCAGCAGCGGCACGTTCTCGGTTGACGTGGTCACCGGCCGCAATGATGACGGTGCCCTTCTGGTTGAAAACACGCCGGTTACCATCGGCCTGCGCGACAGCAGCTTCACCCAGATCACCGGTGGCATTGAGGAAGGAACGGTATTGGCCGTGGGTTACACCCCGCCACCTTCGCAGGAATTTGGCCCTCCAGGATTCAATTAATTGCTAATTGCTATAAGGATAAACCATGTCACATTTAATGGAACTCAGCAATATTACAAAATCATACGAAATGGGTACGCAGATTGTACACGCCCTGCGAGGCGTTAACCTCACGATCGATGAGGGGGAGTATGTTTCGATCATGGGGCCATCCGGCTCGGGAAAAAGCACTCTGATGAATATCATTGGCTGCCTCGATATCCCCACAGACGGCATCTATAAGCTCGACGGCATCGACTTAAGTCACATGAGTGATGATGAGCAGGCCCGCATTCGCAATCAGCGGATCGGCTTTGTCTTCCAGCAGTTTAATCTGCTGCCGCGGACAACGGCACTCAAACAGGTTTCTCTGCCTCTGATGTATGCCGGTCTCAGTCGGAAAGAGCGTGAGGAGCGGGCAGCCGCGGCCCTGACGCGGGTCGGGCTGGGTGACCGGCTGGATCATAAACCGGACGAGCTGTCTGGTGGACAGCAGCAGCGGGTGGCCATCGCTCGAGCGCTGGTCGTCGAACCAAATATTATTTTGGCTGACGAACCCACCGGCGCTCTCGACACCAAAACCGGTGAAGAGTTGATGGATATTTTTAACGAGCTGAATGAGCAGGGCATTACCATCATCATGATTACCCACGAGGCGGAAGTAGCTGAGCACGCTCGGCGACAAATCATGATTCGAGACGGCGTGATTGTCGAAGACAGCCGCTCCACCCTGGAAAACATACCGGATATGGAGCTGGTGCCTGCTTAAGGAAATTTCAAGCAATGCCACAGGCTACCGCCGATTAAAGCGGTTTAATCTGCGTAATCTGTGGAAAACTCAAGGAAAAAATCATGAACTTTAGCGAAAGTTTTTTAACCGCCTTAGACAGCCTGCAGTCAAACAAACTGCGCTCCGCCCTGACGATGTTGGGGGTCATTATCGGGGTGGCGGCCGTCATCGCCCTGCTGTCAATCGGCAACGGGGTGACGGCCTCCATCACCGATGAGATTGAATCGATCGGCACCAACTTAATTACGGTTTCTACCGATCGGGAAAACAGTGGTGGCTACAACGCCTTAAGCCTCTCTGATTTAGAAGTATTGGGCGATCCACTCAGCTCAAACGCCATTGAAGACGTGGCGGCCGCCTCTTCCGGCGCTCAGAACGTCGTCTACGGGTCGGAAAGTTTAAATTTGACCGTTTCTGGGGTCACCGAATCTTTTTTCCCCATTAACAACATGACCGATTTACTGGCTGGGGATTTGATCTACGAACCGGATGTCGAAACAGGTGCGCGCGTGGCCGTCATCGGATCAACCGTGGCCTCTGACTTGTTTGGGGCGGAATTCCCCATTGGCGAAAGTATCAAAGTCAACGGGGTAAGTTATGAGGTTGTTGGCGTCTTAACTGAAAGTGGACAGGGGTTTGGCGGCAATCCGGATGAAACGGTTTATATTCCTCTGACCACCGCCCAACAGCGGCTTTACCCCGATCGCACCCGCTCTGGTGAACGGGCCGTCTCAACCATTTACGTGCAGGCCGCCAGTGAAGATTTGGCCGAGCAGGCGACCGAGGATATCACCGCAATTTTGCGCGAGCAGCACGGAATCACCTACAATGATGAAGACGACTTTACAATTATTAGTCAGACTGACTTGCTGGCCACGTTTGACGTCATCAGCACCACGCTGACTTTATTTCTGGGTGCGGTAGCCGGCATTTCGCTGCTGGTTGGCGGCATCGGCATTATGAACATCATGCTGGTCAGCGTCACCGAACGCACGCGTGAAATCGGCATACGTAAGGCGATCGGCGCGCTGCGGCGGGATATTCTGACCCAATTTTTGTTAGAATCGGTGGTCTTAAGCCTTGTTGGTGGATTTGCCGGCATCATTTTAGGTTGGATAATATCGGTTGTGGCCGGGGGTTACCTCGACGTCACCTCAATTATTGATGCCTCAACGGTTACCCTGGCGGTCGGGTTTGCGGCCGGTGTCGGATTGATTTTTGGAATTTACCCGGCGTGGCGGGCGTCTAGCCTGCGGCCGATTGAAGCGCTGAGATACGAGTAGCAGCCCGATCAGCTGAAAGGCGCGATGCTGACAGCTGAGGGCTCAAATATCATGTCAAAAATTCTCGTTGTTGATGATGATCGCGATATAGTCCGCCTGGTTCGAGGGTATCTCGAGCAGGCGGGCTACGACGTCCTATTTGCGTATGATGGGCAAACGGCCGTGGCCACCTTGCGTCGTGAGCGGCCGGATCTGGTAGTGCTCGATCTGATGCTCCCCGATCAGGATGGGTGGGATATCACTCGCTTTATTCGCGGTGATCGCCATCTGAAAGCGATGCCCATCATTATGTTAACTGCTCGGATCGACGACACCGACAAGATTGTTGGTTTGGAATTAGGCGCAGATGATTATGTGACCAAACCGTTTAATCCTCGTGAACTGGTCGCCAGAGTACGCTCCCAGCTGCGGCGGCTGGATCTGAACAGTGACTTAGATCACGATCTCGGCTCCCTACATACCGGCAAGCTGCGTATGGATCTTGGCCAACGAATCGTCACCGTTGACCAGGTACCGATCGACTTAACCCCCACTGAATTTGAAATTTTACGCGTTTTGCTCGAAAGCCCGGGCTACGCTTTTACCCGCGATGAGCTCATTGAAAAAGGCATGGGGTACGCGTATGCCGGGCTGGGACGCACCCTTGACAGCCACATCAAAAACCTGCGGCGCAAAATTGAGCCTGATCCCAAAAAACCAACGTACATCCAAACGGTTTATGGCATCGGGTATCGACTGCAGCCCCTTTAGGGCTGTACGCTGAAAGACGCACGGCTTCTTCTGGAGAATGATGAATCGTTTATGGGTTAGATTATCAATCGGTTTTACCTTCACCATCATTTTGGTGACTTCCATCCCCCTGGTTTTTTTCTTTTTATTTCGTCTGTTTGGGTTAATGGATTTTACCCCTCCCGAGTATATCGGCGTCACTATCGAAAATGTAGAGGCGTTTCAAGGTTTTGTGGAAGGATTTGTTTTCCAGCAGCTGATTCGCAGCCTCATCACGGCGGCCGTGGCCGGAATCGGAACTGGAATTTTGATTAGCCGTTCGATCGCTCAGCCGTTAAACACCCTTGAGGAGGGAGCCCGGGCGATCGGGGAACAAAATCTCACCTACCGAGTTGACCTCAACAAGGGCAGTCATGAAATCCTGGCGGTGGCTCGTTCATTTAATCAAATGGCCGATCAGCTGCAGCAGGCGGAAGTACAGCGGCAAAATTTGCTGGCCGATGTGGCTCACGAGCTGCGCACCCCCCTGACGGTTTTGCAGGGGAATTTGCGAGGCATACTCGATGACGTCTTTCCCCTGGAAAAAAAGGAAATCAGCCGGCTTTTTGACCAAACCCGCCATTTAACCCATCTGGTCAACGATCTGCACGAATTGGCCCAGGCTGAAGCACATCGCCTACCGCTCAATTTTGTAGAAGTGGATGTCCCCAAACTGCTCCAGCAGGCCGCGGCCGGGTTTCGGCCGCTGGCCGAAGAAAAAGAGATCGATATGCGCGTTGAACTGCTGGGCAAACTCCCCTATATAAATGCTGATCTGGATCGCCTGCAGCAATCCCTGAATAATTTGATCAGCAACGCTTTACGCCACACGCCGGCCGGTGGCACCATAACCCTGCAGGGTGAATCCGCTACCCCGGAACACCTCACAATTCGGGTGATTGATAACGGCCAGGGGATTCTGCCCGAACATTTGCCCAGCGTTTTTGATCGCTTTTATCGCCCCGACGCTTCGCGTCAGCGGTACGATGACCATGGTGGCACCGGTTTGGGATTGGCCATCGTCCGCGCGATTGTGGAGAGTCATGAAGGGACCGCTACGGTTGATAGCGCGGGGGAAAATCAAGGGACGACGTTTACGCTGACTTTTCCGGTCGAAAATTCGTAGTTTTTTAAGCCCAGGCTCCCACCTTATCTATCCGAAATTAAGGGTGGACAGGTAACTGCAAACCACCTGTCATTAGTATCTAGAAAATATGGTACAACAAGAAAGACACGGCAGATCGATTGTCATTAGACCCCAAGAGGTCGATTCTGAGCTCAGATCGCCGTGTCTTCCAAATGTCATAGCCCGAACAGTTGAGTGGACCCCGAGTCCGGATTCAAAGCTAGTGCGGGCACGATCATTATACCAGGAGCAGAAGATGAGTGACAGGTATGTGGGCATCGACGTCTCGAAAGAGACGCTGGAAGTGGCCATCGATGGCGAATTAGCGGTGAAGCAGGTCACGAACGACGAGGCAGGATTCCGACAGTTGACGGAGCGGTTCAATGAGCGGCGGCCGACCCTCATCGTGGTGGAAGCGAGCGGGGGGTGGGAGATGTCGTTGGTCTCGGAGCTGAGCGCGGCGCGGTTCCCGGTGGCGCTGGTCAATCCGACGCGAGTGAGATACTTTGGCAAGGCCCAGGGGCAATATGCCAAGACAGATAAGCTGGATGCGCGGCTGATCGCGTCCTTTGCGGCGACGATGAAACCGGCCGCTCGACCGCTGAAGAGCGGGGAGCAAGCGGAATTGGCTCGTGTGGTGAGCCGGCGACGGCAGCTGGTGAAGATGACGACGATGGAAAAGAATCGTCGCACCACGACCCAGGGGGCGATGCGCGAGCAGCTGGAGCGCACGATTGCCTGGTTAACGGCGGAGATCCACCAGCTCAACGAGCGGCTCAAAGAGCTGGTCAACGGATGTGTCTCCTGGCAAGCCAAAGAGAAGATCCTGCAGTCGGTGCCAGGCGTGGGACCGATCACCACCTTGACGCTTTTGGCGGAGTTACCTGAGTTGGGAACCTTAAATCGGCAGCAGATTGCCGCTCTGGTGGGGCTGGCGCCCCTCAATAAGGACAGCGGTCCCCAGCGGGGCAAGCGGCGCATTTTTGGCGGCCGGGCCTCGGTCCGCTGTGCCTTGTACATGGCCGTTTTATCGGCGCGAACGTGGAATCCAGTCATTCGTGAGTTTTATGAACGGCTACTCGCCAAGGGCAAGAAAGAAAAAGTGGCCCTAACCGCTTGTATGCGTAAGTTATTGGTGATTCTCAATGCCATGATGCGTGACTCAAAACCTTGGACTTTGAACGAATCTTTCGCTGGATGAACAGTTGCTTAAACACAGTTGCTCAGAACGGAGCGCAGCGACGTGAAGAATCTCCCCAACTTTCACTATGTAGGGCCTTCACGCGGAAAAAGATCACCATTATCTGGCGAAGTTGGGCTATCGTGTGGCTTGGCGGGATTCTTCGCTGCGCTCAGAATGATAAATACGCCGCGCGTAGAGTTCGCCAAAGCTGAAGCGTGTACTCATCTAATGCCATATTTTATGGAATGCATCGTAAAGAATTTTCCCAGAAGAGAACCTGCCCGCTCCTGAACCAATACGGGAGGGGGGGATTTGTTGGGCTAACACAAGCTTTACCCCATTCAACATCAATCTTTAAACCTCATCCACTCTTACCGTTTGACAAAACGAAAGTATTCTTTATACTTAAATATATTGATATATGTTCATATATAGATTAATAGATGTGCGAGTTATCCTTATGCCGCAACAGATCGATTTACTTGACAGCGAAATTTTAAACGACATCACCAACACGTTTAAAGCCCTGGGAGACAATACCCGGGCGCAAATCGTCTATTTGCTCACCCAGGAAGAGTTAAATGTCAACACCATTTGCCAAACCGTCGGCGTTTCTCAATCCACCGTTTCCCATCATCTGGCCAAATTGAGGAATATCCGGCTGGTCAAATACCGCCGGCAGGGAAATCAGATCTTTTACTCCGTGGACGACAGCCACGTCGCCGCCCTCTTCCGTGAAGCACTTTGGCACCTCGATCACGTGCGCCAAAACATTCCTGACTATCCCGGCAGTCACCCGGTATAAATCACTAACCAACCCCCATCTCGCATCTCGTCTCTCGTCTCTCGTATTTCGTATTTCGTATCTCTTACTATGTCTAAAATCACGGTAGACAACCTCTCCAAACAGTACAAGGTGCACTTTAAGGAACCGGGGTTCAAAGGGTCAATCAAGTCGTTTTTTCAGCGACGGGTTGAAACGGTAAATGCGGTGCACAACCTCTCTTTTTCTATTGGAAAGGGGGAAATGGTTGGTTTTTTAGGGCCAAACGGAGCCGGCAAAACAACCACGCTCAAGGTGTTGTCCGGCCTGCTCTACCCCACGGCCGGCCGGGTGGAAGTGCTTGGTTTTACCCCTCACAAGCGTCAGGAAGCGTATTTGCGGCAAATGACGCTCGTCATGGGCAATAAAAATCAGCTGATTTGGGATCTTCCAGCCAGCGAAACCTTCCTGGTCAACAAAGCGATCTACGACATACCCAACACCCGGTACAAGCAGACCCTGGCTGAGTTTAACGAGATGTTAAACCTCGAACCGCTGCTCAAGAAGCAGGTTCGCAAGCTGTCTTTGGGGGAGCGGATGAAATGTGAACTGGCGGCCGCGCTTCTTCACCGGCCGCAGGTTCTGTTTCTGGATGAACCCACGCTGGGGCTGGATGTGACGATGCAGGCGGCGATTCGAGAATTTATCACCACCTATAATAAACAATATGGGGCCACGATTCTTCTAACAAGCCACTACATGGCTGATGTAACCGCGTTAACCCGCCGCATCATTGTCATCGACAAAGGCCAGCTGCTCTATGATGGAGATTTGCAGACGCTGGTGGAAAAAATGGCCCCCTTCAAAATTCTCTCTCTATCCTTGCGCGAAGGGAAGTCGGCCGATCAGCTGGGCGCCTTTGGCCAAATCGAAACCCTCAGCGGCTTAAAAGCGAAAATTCGGGTGCCGCGTGGTCGGGCAACGGCCGTCGCCGCAGACATTTTGACGGCCGTCAAAGTGGATGATGTCTTAATCGAAGACCCGCCGGTCGAAGATATTATCCGCCAGATTTTTTCGGGGGAAGACATCCAAAACGGAGGGGCTGCGTGAGCCGCATCACCCATTGGCTGCGAGTTTATGGAGCGTTGTTTCGCGCCTCTTTTGGGGTTTCTGTCACTTATCGTGCCCAGTTAGTCATCTGGGTGTTAAGCGGCATTTTGCCTCTGATCATGATGACGGTCTGGATTACGGTAGCCCAGGATCAGCCGGGCGGGCAAATTAACGGGTTTGATCAGACCGCCTTCATCAGCTACTACCTGGCCGTCACAATTGTTCGACGGCTAACGGGCGTATGGATCATCTGGGACATCGATGAGGATATCCGGCAGGGAACTCTGTCTGCAAAACTGCTGCGGCCGCTGCATCCCACGCATAACTATCTGACAATGGCCGTTACCGACAAGCCGGTCGAGCTGCTGTTTATCTTGCCCCCGGTGGCTTTGGCGGCCTGGCTGACGGGGGCACAGTACAACTTTTCACCCCAAAACATGCTTCTGTTTGGGGTAGCGATCATAGGGGCGGTTGGCATCGAGTTTGGCGTAACCATGGCGATTGGGGCATTGGCTTTCTGGATCACCCAAATGATGTCCGTCATGGAAGTCTGGTTTTTTTCACGCGCGTTTTTCTCCGGCTGGATCATTCCCATCGCCATGTTCCCGGATTTCTTGCAGGATATTTTGCTTTTTCTGCCCTATCGTTATGTGCTCTCCTTTCCGATTGAACTGCTGCTTGGGCGGCTCAATTCGGCCGATATTGGGCTGGGGTTTGTCGTCCAGTGGGGTTGGGTTGCCTTTCTCTTTTTACTCTTTCCCAAACTTTGGCGCCGGGGCGTCAGCAAGTACAGCGCGGTTGGCGCATAAAAAATGAAACGCTACTTACTGATTCTTTTTACCTTTTACAAGGCTGCCGTCCTGACCAATCTTGAGTATCGGGCAAATTTTTTGATCGGGGCCGTTCTGAGTGTGGTTAACGCGGCCTGGCAAATTGGCGGAATCTGGGTCTTCTTTTTACACACGGAGACGCTTGGCACCTGGTCGTTCTTTGAAGCGCTGCTGGTCGTTGGGCTGTTTATTACGTTTGTGGGGGTTACCGAAATGATTCTCTACCCCAACGTACGGGAAATCGTGCGCCACATTCGGCTTGGAACGATGGATTTTATTTTAACAAAGCCGCTTGATTCTCAATTTCACGCCTCCCTGAGCAAAATTGAAATTTGGAAGGGCATGGATGTTCTCATCGGCTGCGGCGTTGTCCTTTTTGCTCTTCTGAAACAGCCCGAGTTTCCCGGATTAAGCAGCACGGTGCTTTTCATTTTGCTCTGCCTTTGCGCCCTGATTATCTTATACAGCCTCACCATGCTCCTGATTACCAGTGCGTTCTGGTTTGTGCAGTTGGATAACGTCATGGAACTGCTCTTTGTGTTTTTTGATGCCGGCCGCTTCCCGGTCACAATTTTTCCCCCGTGGCTGCGGATTTTGCTGACCTTTGTGGTGCCCATCGCCTTCGTGACGACCATCCCGGCGGCCGTGCTGCTCAACCGCCTCAACCTGGAGTTTGCCCTGTTTGCCGCTCTTTTGGCAGCGGGGCTGCTCCTGATTTCGATTTTCTTCTGGCGTTTTGCCGTACGACATTATGCCAGCGCATCTTCCTAAAATGTTTTACCTATGTTGCCCGAAGAATAAATTCATCTTTCACTCCGATAAATTCCCCCTCCCGCGTCGGGTTCAGGGGCAAACAGCTACCTGATATAGGGTTGTTTTGAGGTATTTTTACATCCCCCGCGTGGCACCGGTCGGGTCCACGCTTCAAGACACCGTAGCAAACAGGTAGCAGCTTGCGCATCGCCACCATGACGGCCGACCTTGCTGCGTTGAAGCTGTAGACAAGTGGCCAGGATGAAACCGGTGTTAGGGCTTGGCAAGCCAAGCCCCTACTAGCCAAGCCCCTACAAATTATCCCCCCTCGTACCGTGTTGGGGAGGGGAATGCAGAGAGGATATCTAAGACTCTATAGTGGAGGAGTAACCCACAATCTTTGTTTTTTGACCCCCCGCTGGTAAGGTTAAAGTTAAAAGTTTCAAGGGAAAAAGGATAGTGATGTAAAATCTATTCTCACGTCAAGCCAACCCACTTTCTACTCAGGACTCAGGACTTAGCACTTAACACTCTATGAACCGTCGCCCTCTCTTAATTTTCGCCTTTTTCTGTTGGGCCACGGCCGGGCTGGCCATCTCCCGCCTGCTGTACGAGGCGTTCTTCCCCAACTTACTTCTGTTGGGCGCTCCCGTCGGAGCGGCCGCCCTGGCCGTGATATGCGGCTTTTCAGGAGCGGCTTTCTCCTCCCTGCCTTTTCAAACCACCCATCTCACCAGGCAGCGCCTGCGGCACCCTTACCGGTGGTGGCTCGACGCAATTCTCCTGGTAAATCTGATCTGGCTCGTGGATCCGGCCGTTGACCTGGTACGCAGCACCATTTTCTTCTTTGGCTCGCTGTGGCTGGTCTTTTTCCTGCGGCCGATCTCCGCCCAACAGGCCGAGCACACCCTTAATCTATCACCCAGCACCCAACACCCAGCATCAATCCCCCTCCACCTGATCCCCTACATCCTGCTCCCCATCGCCATTCTCTACCTCGTCACTTTAGGGCGCACCGTTGGCCGCGCGGATACGTTTGAATTCCAGGTGGTCGCTCCCCAATTGGGCATCGTGCACCCCACCGGCTACCCGCTTTACCTGATTCTCGGAAAAATATGGACCCTGCTTCCGGCCGGGACAGCCGCCTTTCGCCTAAATCTGGGAACGGCCGTATACGCTCTTTTTGCCTGCTTGTTCCTTTTTCTGATCCTTTATCAGCTGCTGCAAATATGGCGCCTCCCTCTGGCGATCCGCGCGGTCACTGCGGCTTTTGGCACCTTTTTGCTGGCCATCTCCCCCACGTTTTGGAGTCAGGCGGTCGAAGCCGAAGTTTATTCGCTGCACAACCTGTTCGTCACCGCCATATTGCTGCTCTTACTGCGGGTATTTAACTCAGAAAAACCACCGCCCCGCTGGCTCTTATGGGCCGGCCTGCTCGGTGGCCTCGGGCTGACCAATCACCTGACCACCGTATTTATGGCCCCTCCCATCTTTCTGACGTGGCTGTTGACCCGCAAAGAGTGGCAATTCTCAAAGATATGGCGCGAGTGGGCGGCGGCCGGAGCCGCATTCCTCGCCCCGCTTCTGCTTTACGCCTACCTCCCGCTGCGCTGGCAGGCGGTCAACGGAGAGCCGATGGGATTTAGCCGTTTTCTCGACTGGGTCATCGGCGGCCGGTTTCAAGACGCGCTGCAGTGGGCCGCCTGGGTTCGCGATCCGGTACGCTACGAGGTGATTGGCCAGCTGTTTTTAAATGAATGGCCAATCTGGCTGATCGGATTCGCCGCGTTTGGCGCCCTGGCCCTCCTCGTTCGACGCTGGCGGGTGGGCCTCACGCTGCTGCTGGTGTGGCTCGGCTTCACCTTTTATTGCCTCAACTATTATGTTCCCGATCTCAGCGTCTTTTTGCTTCCTGCTCACGTGATAATCGCTATTTGGGCCGGTGCTGGCGCGGCCGCGCTGCTGGCCATCGTTCAAAACGTGTGGATGTATCGCTTTCCAGGGCCCTTGATGCTGGCTGTTCTACTCATGCTCTCCCTGCTTTGGTTGACGGCCGATCGCTTTTCCGAAGCAAACGCCGCCCCAGATGATGGCCGGACCGCGTGGGGGTTGGGGGTTTTGCAGCAGGACCTGGCCATCGAGGCGGCAATCCTGGCGGACAGCGACAAACACCCGCCGCTCTACTATTTGCAACAGGCGGAAGGGATCCGGCCGGATCTCGACATCATGGTGCTGCCGGATGAGGCCGCCTATCGCCAACAGCTCGACCAGCGCATCGCGGCCGGGGAAACGGTGTATCTGGCGCGATTTCTCCCCAATTTGGCGGGTGTGTACCATCTAAACTCGGCAGGTCCCCTAACGGCGGTGTCGACCGAGCCGCAAACCGCCCTGCCGGAAGGACACACGCCTGTCAATTTGACAATGGGTCCTCTCCTGTTAAAAGGAGTGGATGTGGATAGGCAGGCGGCCGTTGACCCAGCCGCTGCGGCCGTGACTCTTTACTGGACGCTGGCTGAGCCTCCCGAAGACGCGCTGCGCGTCTTTATCCGCTGGGCCGGTCAGCGACCCGTTGTGGCGGCCGGCACCCATCCGGCCAACAACGACAATCCAATCGTAGCCTGGAGGGCGGATGAGGTCGTAACCGATTTCCATCTGCTCCCGATCCCTTCTCACCCCCCGGCCGAGATGACGGTTGAAGTGGCTCTCGGCCCGGAATTCACCCCAGCCAGCGAGCTGGCCTGGCAGGCGGTTACCACGGTCAACTTTGCGGATTGGGCCGACTGGAGCCGGCCGGGTGTCGATCGATCTCCCGTGCGCTGGTTGTTTGGTGAGGTGGCCCTCACCGGCGTGTCGTTTCCGGATCAACTGCGTCCGCATGAACCCCTGACGATTGATGCCAGCGGACCCGGCAGCCGGGCCGTGCAGTTTGAGCTTGTGCCGGAGGTAATTTACGGGCAAATTGAAATTGAGGGGCAGCAAGCGCGGGGAGTTTATCGGCTTGAAGGGTTTGTGCCCGGTGGTCCCGGCCGCTGCGGCTGGCTGCGGCCGGCGGCCACCCGCTGCGTCGTGGGTGAGGTTGTCGTAGACGGTATCGCCATTCCCGAAGAAGCGATCAATTTTGGCGATCAAATCGCCCTGCTGGGGGTTGACCTTGTCAATACGGAGCTGGTGCCGGGCGGCCATCTCGAACTCACGGCCGAATGGCTGGCCCTGACGCCCATCAGTGAAGATTGGACGGTTTTTACCCAGGTTCTCGATAAAAACGATCAGATCGTGGGGCAAATCGATCAATTCCCTCTGCAGGGAGTACGCCCCACCAGCAGTTGGCAGCCCGGGGAGCAAATTTCCGATCCATACCGGATTCCCATCCGTGCCGATGCCCAGCCAGGTGAGTATCGTCTGATTATCGGTTTTTATCGCCTGTCAGATTTTCAGCGCCTGTCGGTTGTCGATGATTTGGGCACACCCATCGAGAATAAGTTCACGGTAACCGGATTGGAAATTTTCAATAATCAATAGTCATTGGTCAATTATCAATGAAATTTACGAATTGCGATTGAGGATGATTGATCAAACGTTCAGCTCGGTTGTGTTGACATTGGGGATATTTTTTCACCCCCGCATTAAAATGCGGGGCTAAAGAGCCTGACCTGATTGGTAACCAACCTTATAGCCGTCGGTTTTAATCGACGGCTATAGAAAATATCGCAAAATTGAACATCATATTGAATCAAATGTCAAAAGAGCCTGGTCCAATCATTAAAAACCAACCCGATTGACTCTTGATCATTGATTATTAGCCATTGACCCGGAATTAATCATCCATCTGCCTTTGATCTTTTCCGCAATCAGCTCTCCTTCATAAATCATTTGTCGCACGTCGGGAACCGTGATATTTAGCTGTTCGGCCGCCTCACGCGTGGTCAGAAATTGAGGTGCGGTTTCCTCTACTTCTGCAGCCTGAATCTCAGCTGGTGGTTCAACCGCCTCCGGCTTCTTTAAGCCCCGGCCCTTTTTCTTCTCCCCTTTCCCCTCTGCAGTCTGAAGTCTGTGGTCTGAGGTCTGTAGCCTGTCGTCTGTGGTCTGTGGTCTGAAATCTCTGACCCATTTTTCCAAACGGGCTACATACTCAGCAGATGACCTTTTGTATAACCGTTTTCCCAGCGGCCGGGCCGCCTCTTCACAATCTGCCTGCCGCTTCTTCAATATTTTGAGAAAGGCGGTCAGCTTCTTATCTTTCCCCTTGGTTTTGGCCTGTTTTAGCAGATGACGAAGTTCAGCCAAATCGTGCGCATCGCCAAGGAAATCAGCCAGTTGGTGGGCCTCTTCCGCATAGACACCGAGCTTTTTAGGTTTAACCGGCGTCAAAATTTCGAGCTGGTGCCACATATTTTTGACTCGCTTGCGCCAGTGGTGAAACGCCTCCGGTTGATTCTTCTGACGGTAGGCGGCTTTCATGCGCCTCTGCCCCTGCTCATAAACCCGTTTGAGCCCTTTTTTGACGACTTTGAACCCGGCTGCCTCCAATTTTAGCCGCTCAATATCTGTAAGGGTTTTTTCCAGCTTGACGGCCACACTTCCCAACACATTTTTTTTGTGAATAAGCGTGGTTAACACCTTTGTGCGCTGTTTCCCCAGCTTCTTATAAGCCGCTTTAAAGGCGGCCGGAGGCTGATCCCAGCTTTCCTTTAAGCTGTCCATCATCTCCAGCATCGCCCCTGCTTCTCGAACCGGAGCCAGCTTGTTCCCCAACAGTCTCAGGCGGCCGTTCACTTTCTGAAACGCTTTTTCCCCAATGGTCGGCCGGACCATTTGTAAAAGCGCTCGCATTCGCTTAAACGCTTTGCGTGCTTCGTGGGCCGCCTTAAATGGATCATCGCCCGGCTCAGTTAGATGGGTTTTGGCCATTTTCCCCTGCGTCAGAAGCAAACGACGCACCTCATCTCCCCATCTTTCTCCGCTTTCTATTGCAAATTCCATCACGTATTCCTTTACCCCTTCAAATTCTGTGTCGTCCAGGGCAAACATATCAGATTTTTGATTGTGGGATCAATTTCTTGCACAATTTGTTATATTTTGTATATAATTCCCCAGCTCTTGATCAAAGTACCCAAAAACACAGCCGATCATTCGTCAATAAATCTCAATTCTGATACTATTCTAACCTTGTCAAAGCAAATAAGATCTTATTATGCCGGTACTCAAGCAAATTGTAGAAAAAATTGAGGCTCTCACGGAGTTTCTTGGTTGGCTGGGCCAATGGATTGTGCCGATTACGATTCTCGTCGGTTTTGGCAACGTCATTCTTCGTTACGTGGGTGAATTTGTCGGCGTCAAGCTCACCTCAAACGCCATTATCGAGCTGCAATGGTACCTCTACACACTCATCTTCTTCTTGGGTTTTGCCTACATCACCAAACACAACATCAATGTCCGGGTTGACTTTTGGTACGCCAACCAGTCAGTTCGAACCAAAGCGATGATTGATTTTATCGGCCACATCCTGGCTCTGCTGCCGTTTTGCCTGCTGGCGCTTTACGTCACCTGGAATCCGGTCTTGACCTCCTGGGGGCTGCAGCCGGATGGTACCTGGGGCACGTGGGAAATGTCTCCCGACCCCAGCGGCTTGCCCCGAGCACCCATTAAAACGATGGTCATTGTGGCCTTTGGTGCTTTGCTGCTTCAAACAATCGCCGAATTAATCAAGCTCATTGATGTCCTTTATCTGGGGGGACAGATGTTTTCAATCCAAGAGAGCGAAGCGCCTCTGCGCATTGAATAAAAAACCAATCAACCTTAAAAGGGAGGCACTTTAAAAGTGCCTCCCTTTTGTAAAAGCAAGGATTTAATATGGGCTTCGAGTGGATCGCCATCGTCATGTTTGTGCTGTTCTTGATATTAATCTTGAGCGGCTACCCCGTGGCATTTTCTTTTGCGGGAACAGCAATTGCCTTTGGCGCGATTGGTCTGGCTATGGAGGCGTTCCCCTTTGCTCGACTGGGCCTGCTGCAGAATCGCTGGTTTGGTTCGATGTCCGACTTTACCCTCTTGGCGATCCCCTTCTTTGTTTTTATGGGAGCGATCTTTGAAAAATCGGGCTTAGCCGAACAGCTTTTGGAAACGATCGGCATGTTGATGGGACCGGTGCGGGGTGGCCTGGCCCTGGCGGTGGTCATTGTCGGTACGCTTCTGGCGGCCGCCACGGGCGTTGTGGCGGCGACGGTCATTACCATGGGGCTGCTCTCACTGCCCATCATGGTGCGCTACGGTTACGATCACAAGCTGGCCACCGGCATCATTACCGCCTCCGGCACGATGGCCCAGCTGCTGCCGCCCAGCCTGGTCCTGGTAGTGCTCAGCGACCAGATCGGCATTTCGGTTGGGGATCTTTTTCTCGGCGCCCTTTTTCCCGGCTTAATTTTGGCCGGCCTCTATGCGGTCCACGTGATTTTGGTGGCCCTTTTTCAGCCGGATAGGGCCCCAGCCCTGCCGCCGGAGGCGCGCACCCTCAAGGGGGGAGCCCTGGCCCGCAAGGCGATGATCTCCGTCCTCCCGCCCATCTTTTTGATTTTTGCGGTGTTGGGCAGCATCTTTTTTGGCATAGCCACACCCACCGAAGCGGGGGCGGTCGGTGCGGCCGGGGCCTGTGTGCTGGCCATCGCCAACCGCAACTTCAACTGGACGATCATCAAGCAGGCTTCCCGCTCAACCGCCAACATTACATCGCTGGTTTTGCTCATTCTTTTTGCCTCCACCTTCTTTGGTCTTATCTTTGACCAGCTGGGCGGGCAGCGGTACCTCACTGAGCTCCTTTCAAGCTTGCCGGGCGGGTTGTGGGGCTTCATTATTGTGGCCAACATCGCCGTCTTTCTCTTGGGTATTAACCTTGAATTTCTCGAGATCAGCTTTATCGTCATGCCTCTTTTTGTGCCCACGATGGCTCGCCTGGGGTTCACCAACTCACAAGTTGTGTGGTTTGCGGTCATGATGGCCATTAACCTGAACATGGCGTTTATCTCTCCCCCGGTTGGTTTCTCCCTCTTCTATTTGCAAAGCGTCGCCCCACCCGAAGTAGAAACGCGCAGCATCCATTTAGGCGCGCTGCCGTTTATGGTTTGGCAGGGTCTGGCGCTGCTAATCGTTATGTTCTTCCCCGCCACCGTGACCTGGCTGGTCGAAGTTGCTTTCTAGTGAAGCCCCCTACCCATCACCCAACACCCATCACCCAATTCGCATTCCCTCTTGCGTTTCGCTGTCTTTTTGGTTATATTTTAGTGACAATATGGTGACAAAGTGATGACTTGGCTGTAGGGCTATGGTACCATGGTTGCCATGTTGGAATAGTTAACTCTCCACCCGGACCGACCATCACAGGGTCGGTCCTCCCTTTTCGTAACTCCCGACCAAAGTTGGCCGGATTCGCCTGGCGGGCCGTGGACCCCCGGGAAATTTGAGGAGAAAAACATTCATAAGGAGATTTTTTACATGAAAAAAAGAACCCGTCTACCCCTTTTGATATTACTGC
Organism: Ardenticatenaceae bacterium; assembly: GCA_030065875.1. GTDB lineage: Bacteria > Chloroflexota > Anaerolineae > Promineifilales > Promineifilaceae > WTJY01. The sequence continues at coordinate 65,641 of JASJCR010000004.1, forward strand.
TGGGAGCGGTGATATCCCTCTTGATCGCCTGTCAGCCGCAGGTGGTTGAAGTAGAGGTCACACGCGAGGTTGTGGAAACACAAGAAGTCGTGGTCACCGAAGAAGTGGAAGTGGTGGTCACTGAAGAAGTTCAGGTAGAAGTGGTCGTCGAGGCCACCGAAGTTCCCCCACCGCAGGGTGGTAACGTCGTTGAATCTTCCTTCGCCGATCTCAACACTTTGAATCCGGTCCTCGGCAACGACAATGCCTCATCAACCGTTTACACGCGTATGTTTGCCAGCCTGGCCCGTCTAGATCCGGTCTCCGGGGCGATCATTCCCTATCTGGCAGACAGCTGGGACGTCTCGGAAGATGGCCTGACCTATACATTTACCATTCGCGAAGATGCGGTTTGGTCGGATGACACCCCCATTACGGCGCAGGATATCGCCTTTACCTTTGACGCCATCAATACCGATGAGGTCGCCTCCCCCCGTCGCTCCAACTTCACCGAAGTTGACAGCTGGGCGGTCATTGACGACAAAACCTTTGAACTGACGCTTAAATCGGTTGACTGTACCGTTTTGGCTAATCTTGGCCCACAGGGGATTATTCCGGCACACGCTTATGACGGTGACCCGCTCAATATCCCCGACAGTGAAGAAAACACGGCGCCCTCGATCGTCTCCGGCCCCTTCCAATTTGTGGATTGGATCCCGGACGACCGGGCCACGCTGGCTGCCAACCCCAACTACTTCCTCGGTCAACCCAATGTTGACACCTGGACCTTCCGCGTTTACGCTGACCAGTCGGCCGAAATTGCCGGCCTGCTAGCCAATGAACACACCTACACCGACCCGATTGGCCCGCAGTTTGTATCGGTCATTGAAGGTGAAGTTGCCGGCGGCCGCGACATGGGCGTTCAGAAGTATTTCAGCAACGGCTACACTTTTGTTGGCTACAACCTGGCCAACCCAGAGAACCCGCAAAACGGTTGGGATGACCTTGACGGCGATGGCGTCTGGACTGACGGAGAGCCCCCGCTCGAGCAGGACCCGCATCCGGTTCTCGGTCAGCTGGAAGTGCGTCAGGCGATCGCCAACTCGATCGACTACACCGGCATCATCAACAAGGTGATATTCGGACAGGGTGGTCCAACCGTGGCCAACGTCTGGCCATCCATTACCTGGGCGTACAACAACGATCTGACCCCGTACGAGCAGGATCTCGAGCTGGCCGCCCAAATTTTGGCTGACGCCGGCTGGACTCCCGGTTCAGAAACCAATGACGCCGGCGTGCCGATCCTGGAGAAGGACGGCCAGCAGCTAAGGCTGCGGCTGATGACCAACGCCGGGAACGAAACCCGCGAGAATATCGGCATCATTATGAAAGACGTGCTCGATCAGCTCGGCTTCAGCATCGAACTCGACTACAAAGAGTTTGGCACGGTGGTGCAGGACCTGCTGGGTCAGACTTACGACATGGTCATCATCGGCTTTGGTGGTGGACCACCTGAGCCAGACGACAGCAGCCAGTTCTCCTACAAGAACGACGAAGTCGGTGCTGGTTTCAACTTTGTTTCTTACTACAATGAAGATTTTGAAGCCAACCTCGACGCCGGTAAGGCTGTTCCAGGGTGCTCCGAAGACGAGCGGGCTTCCTTCTACGTCGAAAATCAGGAATTGATGTACAACGACCTGCCGTACTCGTTCTTCTACATTCCTTTGAATAGCGGTGTCGCCTGGAACCAGCTCAGTGAAATCACTCCCAATACCTGGGATACGTATTACAACATGGAGCAATGGTTCTTCACCCAATAATCGATTGACCTTTAGCGACTATTGTAGGGCCGAGATCAATCTCGGCCCTACTTTTAAGATACTATGACCAGTTATCTCATTCGACGATTATTGCAGGCGATTCCCACAATTTTGGGAGTAACCGTAATCTCTTTCTTTTTAATGCAGGCCTCACCGGGTGATCCGGTGCAGATCCTCACCTTTCAGCCAGGCATGACGGCTGAGGATCGAGACCGCATCGCCGCCGAACTATGTCTGGATCGGCCGGTCATTGAGCAATATTTTATCTGGCTGGTGGGGGATTGGACCGGCAACTGTCCCCAACGCGGTTTGATCCGCGGAGATTTTGGCGATTCATTTTTTGAACAGCGGCCGGCCATGGAAATGTATCTCGAACGGATACCGGCAACCCTGCAGCTGACAACATTTGCCCTGCTCTTTGGCGGCGCGTTTGGTTTGCTCCTGGGGGTCACCTCGGCCGTATGGCGCGGCACCTGGTTTGACAACCTGGCCCGCTTTTTCTCCGTCGTCTTTGATGCCATCCCCGCCTTTTGGTTTGGGCTGCTGCTCATCATGTATTTTAGCGTGCAGCAAGGGTGGCTGCCGGTTGGCGGCCGGCTTCCGCTCAACGTCGACGATCCTTCCCTGATCGATCGCATTCGGCATCTCATTTTGCCCACGATCGTCCTCGGCGTGACGTGGGTGGCTCTGATGGCTCGCTTTATGCGCGCCGAAACACTAGAAGTGCTGCGACAAGATTACGTGCGCACCGCCCTGGCCAAAGGGCTCAAGCGCCGCGTCGTCTACTTTAAACACGCCGCTCGCAACGCCTTGATTCCCATCGTTACCATCTTGGGACCGGCAATTACCGCCCTGGTGAGCGGTGCGGTGGTCATCGAGCGCATTTTTTCCTGGCCTGGAATCGGCCGCTTAACGGTTGATGCCGTCTCATCACGCGATTATCCGGTGGTGATGGCCGGGGTAATTTTTAGCGCTATTTTGGTTATTCTGGGCAACCTCCTTTCGGATTTTCTGCTCGTACTTGTTGATCCCCGCATTCGGCTTAAGTAAACAGGAGACAATATGGCTGCACGAGATGCATTGACGCTGCAGGCTGAGGCGGAAGCCAAAATTGAAAGCAAGCCGCTTTCTTTCTGGCAAATCGCCTGGATGCGCCTGTGGAGAGATCCGCTAACCATCACTGCTATAGTGGTGCTGCTGATCATCACGGTATTTTCTTTGGGAGCGGAAGTGATCAGCATCAACGTCTTGGAGGTTGATCCCGATCGGACCAACTTGCTTGACTCATTCTTAGCGCCATCATCCGAGTATTGGCTGGGAACCGATGCCCTGGGCCGAGATCAACTCTCCCGTTTGCTCGTTGGCGGCCGCGTGTCGCTAGCGATCGGCTTCTTTGGCGCGATCTTCACCCTGTTCCTCGGCCTTGTACTAGGCATATCGGCCGCCTACTTTGGCGGGTTTATCGATGACGCCATTATGTGGCTCATCAATACCCTGGGGTCGATCCCGCAGCTGTTTTTGCTGCTGCTGGTAGGGGCCCTGTTCGATTTGACACCAGCGTGGTTAACCGTCCTGTTCGCCCTGCTGGGCTGGCCGTTTATAACCCGTCTGGTCCGCAGTAACGTGCTTTCGATGCGTGAACGAGAATTTATCGAAGCGGCACGAGCATTGGGATGTTCACCCTTCTACATTATGGTGCGCCATATTGTGCCCAACGTACTGCCCATCGTTATTATCGCCACCACGCGTACCGTGGGGAACTTGATGCTGGCGGAAGCGGCCCTCAGCTTCCTTGGGTTTGGTGTTCAACCGCCAACGGCCACCTGGGGGGCGATGTTGACCAAGGCACAGCAGTTTATCCTGCTGCCGGACGCCCGCCACCTGGTTTGGGCACCGGGCATTATGATCACCATCACCGTATTGTGCATGTTCATCATCGGTGATGGGTTGCGCGACGCCATGGATCCAAGACTCAAATAGGGGTCAAGGAATGGGGTTTAGGGTATAAGGTATTGGGGAGCACCTAAACCCAATGCGCTCAAATCACGGGAAGATCTAAATCCCGTATCAAACACCACAGTTTGACCATTTGGAGGACAAAAGATGGTGAGTGAGATACAAAGAAAAGCAATGCGTTGGGGATCAAAAGAAATCAAAACTATTTTTGAAGCCAAGGGAAAGATCGTCAACCTCGACGCCGCAGTCAAATGTCCACCTCAAAGGGATTCAAAGCAGCCAGCATCTCCAACCGGAAAATGCTATATCAATGGGGGGCTGATGGTCGTTTCCACCATCTAACCCATTGATAACCTGCGAGTGATGGTTTCCTGACAGCAGCATCCGATCAGGAGCCATCACCACCTACACACACTATCCCCTCTATTTCGCTAAATTCCAATAAAAATATCTTGTTCGATTCGCAAAAGGTGATACGTTTACCCACAATTACTGTTTTGACGACGGATTGATGCAGACTGTGCCAATCAGTAGCTGCTTTGACCATCAAAAACATTTGCTCATTTGGAGAAACGATATGACCATTTTGGCCGGGGATATCGGCGGAACCAAAACCGTCCTCACCTTAATTGATCGAGTGCATGGGGTACGCCAACCTCTGGCGTCCGCTCGCTTCGTCAGCCGCGATCACGACAGTCTGACTGATGTTGTGACCGCGTTTTTATCCGACAAACAGCATTTTCTCCAGCAATCCCCTCTGCGAGCGGCCGCCTTCGGGGTGGCCGGTCCGGTTGAAAACGGCCGGTCCCACATCACCAATCTTTCCTGGGTCATCGATCAAAACGATTTGGCGGAACATCTCGGCCTTCCTGCGGAAAAGATCCGCATTCTCAATGATCTGGAAGCCACGGCCACGGCCGTCCCTCACCTCCAAAAAGAAGATTTACACACGATCAATCCGGGGGTGCCGGTGCCAAATGCTCCATTAGCCATTATCGCTCCCGGTACCGGTTTGGGAGAGGCGTTTTTAGTGTGGACCCACGGCCAATATCAGGCGTTTCCATCAGAAGGGGGTCACGCCGATTTTGCGCCAAGCAATCAACTCCAGCTGCAGCTCCTCAACTATCTTTCTCTCCAGTATGGCCACGTGAGCCTGGAGCGGGTCTGTTCCGGGCTGGGGATCCCCAATATTTATCGCTTCCTGCGTGAAGAAAAAAGATTGGAGGAGCCGGTTCACCTTACTGAAGCTTTAATGCGCGCTTCGGATCCGGTGCCAATTATTATGACCAACGCCCTCGATGCCCAAGATTCGATTCCGCTGACCCGCCAAACGTTAGAAATTTTTGTTTCGATTCTGGCGGCCGAAGCGGGCAATATGGCCCTCAAGCTTCTGGCCCAAGGGGGTGTCTACATCGGTGGCGGTATTCCCCCGCGAATTCTACCCGCAATAGACAGCGATCAATTTCGGGCGGCCCTGGTTGACAAAGGTCGTTTTACCACAATGATGTCCGAAATCCCGGTCCACGTCATCCTGAATGATCAATGTGCCCTGCTGGGTGCCGCATACGCGGCCTTGACATTAGAGTAAACGCTAACGTGCACCCTGAATCAAAAGATAGTAAAGTTGCAGGGCAAGCTATCATAATAAACTTTATGTTAACCTCTAACCCCCAGCCAACAGCCCAGATGCAGCAAAAGGAATAATTTGTGACCCAAGAACCAATTAAACAGGAGGAAGGGCTCGACTTTAAAAAATTGATTCCGGTGCTCGTTATTGTGCTGGTCGATGTCCTGGGAATTACGATTATCATTCCCATTCTGCCGCTGTATGCCATCGCCTTTGACGCCAGTCCGCTGCTCATTGGCGCTTTGGGAACCTGTTACCCGGCCATGCAGTTTTTGTTTGTGCCGATATTGGGCTCTCTTTCTGATCGTTACGGTCGTAAACCGATATTGGCAGGGGCACAGTTGGGCACGTTTATCAGCCTTCTCATTTTTGGCTTTGCCGGCAGCCTGTGGATGCTCTTTTTCTCGCGCATCGTCGATGGCATTACCGGCGCCAACCTGGCTACGGCTCAGGCGGTTATCACCGACAGCACGCCACCGCAGGATCGCGCTCGCGGTCTTGGGCTGATCGGGGCGGTGTTTGGCATCGGGTTTATCCTGGGGCCGGTGATCAGCGGAATCGCTTTGGCCCTGACCAACAATAATTATGGCGCGCCGGCTTTTGTGGCCGCTTCATTTGCCTTCCTCAGCGCCATGCTCACAATTTTTGTGCTGCCCGAAACTCATCCGCCGGAAAAACGGGGGCGCGACAAGATCGCCGGACGCAGCATCGGTCAAATGGTGGCTTCTCTGACCAGCCCAACGCTGGGTATCCTCTTCATCTTTGTCCTGCTTTTGCAGGTCGTTTTTGGCTCCTTCCAGCTGACTTTTGCCCCCTTCACCCTCAATCGCCTGGGGCTCAACAGCATCGGCAACACTCTCTTTTTCGCCATGTTTGGGGTCATCCTGGCGTTTGTGCAGGGAGGAATGGTGGGGCCCCTTACCAAGCGCTTTGGCGAACGGCGGATGATCTTTATCGGCATCGTCCTCTTTGCGATAGGCTTTTTTCTCGCCGGCTTCACCCCTCAGCAGGCGGTGCCCTGGTATTCAGAACAGGCCCTTATTGAAGAACTGCAGAGCCAAACCCCAACCGGAATGATCAGCGACAATGAACAGCTGGCCCTGCTGCCACCAGAAACCGACAAGGGCTGGTTTTCGCTCGCCTATTTGCTGACCGTTCTACTCCCGATGCCGGTTGGTATAAGCCTGATCCAGCCCAACATCAACAGCCTGATTACCAAACGATCTGATCCCCAAAAAATTGGTGAGGCCCTGGGGATCGCCGCTTCGTTTACGGCGCTGGGCACAGCCATAGGCCCTCTTTTTGGCGGCTGGCTTTTTGAAGCGGTTGGCCCAAATGCGCTGTACATGCTCAACGGGATAATCGGCTTCTTTCTGTTTTTACTGATGATTTGGCGGCTCAAACCTCTTAAGGAAGACTTACAGACTTCAGACTTCAGACATCAGAGTTAAGTGTCTGTGGTCTGTAGTCTGAGGTCTGTGGTCTTATGGTAAAATTCCTCTTCCTACTCAACCTCCTGGCAACCATTTTTATGACCGGGGTGATCTGGATGGTCCAGGTGGTTCACTACCCTCTTTTTGCTCAGGTTGGGGAAGCAACGTGGCGCAGCTATCATGCGAATCACAACGTGCTCATTACCCTGATTGTCCTCCCGGCGATGGTGCTGGAGGCGGGCACGGCCGCCTTCTTTCTCCTCAATAGACCGGGAAATGTTACCTTCATCGAAGCCCTTATCGGGCTGGCCCTGGTGGGTATTGCCTGGGGCACAACTTTCTTTTTGTCCGTGCCGTATCACAATAATTTAGCCGGCGGCTTTAACCAGCGCGCCTATGAGCTGTTGGTCTCAACCAACTGGCTGCGCACGGTAGCCTGGAGCGCCCGCAGTGGACTGGTGTTGTGGCAGGTGTGGAAACAGATTTAAATCGTTCCCGAAATTCTGCCGTCAACCAAACACCTAAGCTGCTCGTGAAATTGCGAAAGATATAAGTGCAGGGAAACTGGTGAAATGATCTAATCATAGTAGTCGGGGATTTGCCGGGTCGGAAATCCTTTTATAGTCAAAAATCACACTTTTTTAAGATGCCTACCTGTTTGTGTTGTTACAAGCGGTTTTTCCGAATAAAATCTCCTTCCTTTCTTTTTCAAATTTTGGAGTTATATCAATGACAGAATTAGTCACTAAATTGCAGTTAGCACAGGAAGAACTCAATCCTCAATTTAAAGCCCTACAAGCAAGTATAAGTGCTCTAAAAACGGCCGTTCGCCTCGCCGGTGAGGAAAAACCTGATGCCCTCCCCATGCAAAAAGCATTAGTAAAATTACAGGTCGCTGCTGCTGAGGTAGATTCGAAACCTCTAGATGCGGCCGTTGCTGAATTTGCCGCGGTGACACAAACAGCACTTGACAATCTTGCCTTTGATTTTGCCAAAGATTTACGTGATGCTTTTGTCGAACGTGATGAAGAAGTGTCTGGCCGCCCGCCCACATTAGCGATTGGGCTTTTTATATTTGAGATCAATATCGTCGCCCGAAAAGGGCAGTGGTTCTACGGCAAGGAAGCACTGACCCGTCCCATTCCACTCTCGCTAAAGGGCATACTGAAAGCTTATGATCGCCAGGTCAGGCGGATTGGGCAGCGTGAGACTGATGTGGCTGAATTTGTAGCCGAACTGCGCCAAGCCTGGCAAGATTGTGTCGATAAACGCTCCAAATCCAGCGGACGCGTGAATATTATTGAAGTGTACGCCCAACTAATCTTGAACCGGCAGAGCGGCCGTTTTTGGAATGCCCCTGCCCGTCGTACATTCAAGGATTATGAAAGGGAACTGTTTGTCCGTGATCTGATATTGGCCCGAGAACAAGGTGCTGGCAACAGCTTCCGCCTGGGGGTCGCCACGAAAAGTCAGGCTGAACAGGCAAATCGCAGTATCTGGCTGCCGGAAACGGCCGCCACCGGCGAGTATTACAGTGATATTATTTTTGGATGATTATGAGTGCTCTAAACATCTCTCGACCGCTGGCGCGCCATATCATTGAGGTTCTAGGGAGTTCTGGGACACCACCGTCGCGCGGCATACAATATTTCAATGTTGGCAATCAGACGCTGCTAGATGCCATTGACGAATTTTATCTCTCTTCTTATTTACAGGATGGCGGAGCGGCTTACAAAATGGTGGTGGGAGATTACGGTAGCGGCAAATCCCATTTTCTTTACTGTCTCCGGGATATCGCTTGGGAGCGGAATTTTGCCGTCGCCAAAGTGGATTTAAGCCCGGTGGAAACGCCTTACAATGATCAGAAAAAAGTGTACCAGGCGGTGACCAGCAATATTATCTGGCATGAACCAGATGAGTCGATGACCGATGAAACTGGACTGCTCCGTTTTCTGAAAGGGACTTTGCAGCGGTTTGTCGGTGCCGATCCCAGCCTGGAAACGCTGAACCATCCCCTGTACCGAGGCATGGTCGATACTTTAGAAGCAACACCCATAGACAGCAACGCTTACCAAACGGCCGTATTGGCCTATTTTGATAGTCTCATTCGCCAGCAAGAAGAACGTCTCGATTCACTTTCGCGCTGGCTGCTGGGTGAGAATACCTCGCCCACCGATACGAAAATCCTGCGCGAGGTGGGGGTCACCGGCAAAATCAACCGCCCCAATGCATTCCGTATGCTGCGCTCATTATGCCAGGTAATCCGCGCCCTCTCTTATAGCGGCCTTATTTTGCTGTTTGATGAAGTGGACCGTATGGCCAGCGTCGGTGGCAAAGCTGAAAAAGTGGCGACCGATACCCTGCGTGAAGTGGTCGACCGCACCCGTGACGATTTGCCCGGCGCGATGTTTGTTTATGCTGTGCCTCCTCAGTTTATCAGCGACATCGTTCCAAAATATCCGGCTTTGCAACAGCGCGTGCGCGCACCCGGCCGCTTTAGCCGCATCAACCATTTCAGCCCGCAAATAAATTTGGAACATCTTGACCTGGATGAGGATGATTTGATGCTGGCAATTGGGGAGAAGCTCATCCCCATTTACGAAATCGCCTTTGATACCACTTTTGATCCAGCAACCCAACGCGCCAATGCTGTCATTTTGGCCAATGTGGCCCGGGATGTCTTCCTCGACGTCAGCCACAGACGCCTCTTTGTCAAATCATTTGTGGTGGAACTTTCCCGACAGCATCACGTTCAGGAACACACGATCACCGAAGATGAAGCACGGGCTATTTTGCGGGGTCAGATCGATGAGCTGGCAGGCGGGGAGACGCCCCCCTACTAATCATGTTAGGCACCAAGGTACAACATCCTGAGTTTGGCGAGGGCCAGGTAATGGCAATGTATCGGAACGGCCGGGAACTGCTGGTGCGTTTTGCCAATGGTCTGCGTTTTCGCCGGCCGGCAGCCGAATTTTCTCAAGATGGGAAACTGCTTCAGAAGCCGGCCCCGGCTATGACTGGATTATATGAAGCACCAGCGCCAATGCCCAAAACCCAACTGGAATCCCGGCAGCTGGTTGAATCGTTGCGGGTTGGTATTGCCCCGGCGCAGCATGTGGCCGAATTGACTGTCGATTTGCAATCCGAACGAGAAAGTATTTTGGTGGGTCTAAACCAGGCTCACCAACATGGTGGGGCTGTTCGTGCGGTCGTCGGCGAATACGGTTATGGTAAGAGCCATATTGTGGAACTAACGACACAGGAGGCCCTGACGCGTAACTTCTTAGTTGCCACAGTCAGTCTTGATTTGCTGGAACTTCCGCCACACCGTTCCTTTGCCATCTACCGTGAGGCGCTGCACAATCTGAGTTATCCCGATACCGACGAGTTGGGTTTGGCCCCGCTGCTGGAAAAATCGGCCGATTTGGAGCGTATTCTGCCCCGGCTCGAATTGCTTTCTCCGGCTGACCTGGATCCAGTACTGATCGGCTTAACCGCCATTGCGAGTACCATTTCTTCTCGACAACGCAAAGCTTGGATCAACTGGCTTATGGGCGGCCGTCGCGTGCGTTTGATGAACAAGGCCCTGCCCAAGGGAGTGAAATTCCCAACCATTTACAAAATTGGCCACAATGCCCGCCAGATCGCCTATCTTCTCACTGGACTAAGCGCCCTGGCCAGGCTGGGCAACTACAGCGGACTTTGTGTTTTGGTCGATGAGGCCGAAAGTTATTCTCTGCTGCGCCCCTACCAGCGTCCCAAAGCCAGCCTCTTTTTCCAGGCGATGATTTATGCTGCCTTGCGTCAGAAACAGAATAAAATTCAGCCTGAAATTTTCCCGCAGCATCGCTGGCGTGACTATCCCCTGGCTTATGATCAGGGGCAGGCTATCTTTTTCATGTTTACGGTGACGCGCAGCGATAATCGGATGCCTTTAGATGAATGGTTGACCCCGGAGCAGGTGTTTTATCTGGAGCCGGAAGCTTCGCCCCAGGAGCTAGGCCGGTTTTTGCAACATATTCTGAACTATCATGGGGAGGCGTATGGATATGGTCCGGGTGAACGGCAGGGTCAGGTGCGGCGCGGCGCAGCGGAACTTCTGGCTCGGGGGTTGCGTAACGGCCGTCTTTCTATGCGCAGTATCGTCCGTCTGGCGGTGGAGCTGTATGACTTACTCTATCTCCACCCTGATTACGACGTCGCCACGTTGCTGGACGAGCTGCGCCAACAGGTGCATTAATTGTGATGTCGGCGGCAGCCGTTAAGAAGCAAATCCCCCACACCTGGCCTCTGTTTTTCGCCCGTTACGGCCGTTTTACCCCTGTCCAGGAAGAAGCGATCCCTCTCATTCTGCGCGGTGAAAACTGTCTGGTAATGGCCGCAACCGCTTCTGGCAAAACAGAAGCGGTGCTCGCTCCTTTGCTGGAAAGAGAGTGGTCGCGTCTGCAACGACCTGATTCTGTCCTGCACCTGTTGTATATTTGCCCTACCCGCGCCCTGGTGCGCGATCTATATGAACGGTTACAGGTCCCATTGGCCAATGCCCGAATTTCACTGTCCATGAAAACCGGCGATACTGGCCCGGTTAGCCAGGATCACCCCCCGGCCCTTTTAATCACCACTCCGGAATCAACCGATGCACTCCTTACACGGGCACCCCGCCTGTTTACCAATTTACTGGCCATCGTGCTGGATGAGATTCATCTGTTGGATAATACATCTCGTGGTGATCAACTGCGCTGCCTGTTGACCCGGCTGGCACGGATTCGCCACTATGCATATCCAGACAGTCGGCGAACGCAGCGAGTGGCCCTTTCAGCAACAGTGGCTGATCCGGCTGGCGTGGTGGAACGTTATCTGAGGGCAGGGCAAGTCGTTGCGGTTCCCGGCAGACGGCCAATATCGGCCGAAATTCGCCCCCTGTATGATCTGGATGAACTTGTGGCGGTGCTGGCGGAGCGTTCACGGCCAAAATCGCTTCTATTTTGCAACGCACGGGAAGAAGCAGAACGGGTGGCTGCTTACTTGCAGGAACATTTGCCCTTTGATGCGGCCGTTTTCGTCCATTACAGCAATTTGGACGGGGCCGTGCGGCGCGATGTAGAAACCCGGTTTGTGCAGGCTGCGGTTGCCATTTGTGTGACGACCTCAACGTTGGAACTAGGCATTGACATTGGCAGTGTGGATGATGTGGTGCTGTTGGGCGTTCCACCTGACTTATCCTCCTTCATACAGCGAATCGGCCGAGGTGGGCGGCGAAAGATTGAATCACAAGTGCTGTGTCTGCCCAAATCACCGGGGGAGTGGGCTCGATTTGAGGCGCTGCAATATTTGGCTGCCGGAGCGGACGATGTCCCGGAAGATATGCGAGTTTATGGTTTCCGGCCGTCAGTGTTGGTGCAGCAAATATTTAGTTCGATCAAGCAGAATCCTACCGGCGCTGTTCGGCTGGCCGATGTGGCGCGTCTGGCGCCATCAAATACGGATAAGGAACAGGTGCGACAGCTTATCGCAGAACTGGTTTTTCACCAATATCTGCAGCCCGGCCGTTTGGGGGAATGGCGGCCAGATGCCAAATTACAGCTGCTCATTGACCAGCATGACATTTACAGCAACATCGGTCTTGGGCCAATGGCCGCCACGGCCGTGGACGCTTATACCGGCCAAATCATCGCCCAAACTGAAAGGGTCTATAAAACGGGGATGGTAGTTTTGTTGGGTGGGCGGCCAATGCAAGTAATGTGGCAGGATGGTTTTCGTTTTGGTCTGGCGCCGTCGGCTGCAGCTAAAATTGACGAAGCGCTGCGCTTTCAAAAATCTTTTGCCGCCATTCCATATTTGGTGACACAAACGGTGGCGCATTTATTGGGGATTGAATCTGGTCAGATGATTTGTTTGCCTCATGCGGATGGTCACCTGCTATTTCATTTTTGGGGGACGATGTGGGGGAAGCTATTAACGGCCGTTTTGGGCGAAAACAATCTATATGTGGAAGCGATTAATGAATATTGTCTTTATTTGAGACAACCGCTGTCTGAATTACCCGGTTGGGATAAGACTCTAATTGAAAAAGCAGCACAAAAAACGGCCGTTGCCCAGACAAATCGCCTGGAAATGGGACGGTTTCACAGCTTGCTGCCAGCCAAAATGGCGCGAGAGGCTGCAGTTCATCAGTTGAATCTGCCAAAATTCAGCCAGATGTATGCCCAAGTGAAAATCAGCACCAAAACGAATGTTGCTGAAAAGCTGTACATGCTGGCGCAATAAAAGCGGTTTTCAATCTACCGAATTGATCGCGGGAACGATCACATCCGCAGTTCAACGACGTCCCCATCAAAAAGGACTTGCTCCCGGCTGACAACCTGGCCGTCGAACGCGCCGCTTCCCCACACGCGGGCCGACTTGAACTGCTCCACAAAATCCTTATGCACTTTGGCGGCGAAATCCGCCACGGTGCTGCCCCGCGGCAGAACAAAGGGGGCCGTGCGATCCACTTCTTGACCTGGTGGACGGGAGTAAATGCGCATGACTGCCAGCTGGTCGAAAATCGCCTGGCCAAGCGCTTCGAAATGACGGCCGTGGGCAGCCGACACGGCGACCAGTGGCCAAGTGTCGCCCAACAGCTCGCAGAGCACGGCAAAATCCTCGTCCAGCGCTTCGTTGTCACATTTGTTGGCCACCACCAAGATAGACTTGGCCATTGCGCGCCCCGTTGCCGCATCCTGTCCCCAGCTTGGGACGACCCGCTGGGCAGCCAGGAAGTCGAGGCTGGCCTCGATTTGATCCAGAGTCGGCCCCTGCAAATCGACGACGAGTAGAAGCAGGTCGGCCCGGCGAATCAAATCCATCATGTCTGGCTCAATGTAATCAGGGTTAAGCGGCGGCAGGTCGATTAGTTGAATCTGGACGTGGTGGAATTCAAGCATCCCCGGCGTGGGTCCCCAGGTCGTAAATGGATGCTCAGCCACGGCCGGTTCGGCATTTGTTAACGCCCTGACCAGGGCCGACTTACCTGTATTGGGTGGCCCTAGAAGCACCACCTGGCCCGCCCCTTCCCGTTCGATATGGTAGGCGGATTTGTGGCGCGCGGCACCCCCTTTTGGGCCGCGCGCTGTCGCTTCCTTCATTTTGGAGAGCTTGCGCCGCAGGTCGGCGCGCAAATGGTCGGTGCCTTTATGCTTGGGCACCGTGCTAATTAGCTCTTCCAGCAGGCGGATGCGTTCCTGAGAAGACTCGGCGGCTTTATAGCGCTCTTCTACCTGATAATACTCGGCTGGTAAATTAGTGGGCATCTTTCAGTGCATGTACGGTCAAATCAATATTCGAATTATAGCATGAATGGGTAGCCAACGGACAAGCCGGTCACCAGCTCGCCCGTCTAAAAATGCCGATACAGTGAGTCGGTTGAAAGATACCGGTGCAAAACCGGCATCAACGGCCGGGTTGGGGTGTACACGCCGCCGGCCACCCAGATTTCATCCTGGGCATCGGCCGTGCCGAGGGCTCGTTCCAGCGTGATATAGGCGTCAGCCTAGAAGTATCTTAGCAATAATTGTTAACTCAAAATGCTAACTCAATCATCTGATGTCCGGTCAAACGATCAACCTGCAGCCGCACCTCTCCACTCTCGTTTTCAAATACCACTTGAGCACCCTCAGGAACCAACCTCGCCGCTACCACCGGGCTTTCAACCCGCAAACCAAGCTCAAGATCGTGCAGCGGAATGACATCCTCAATCACGTCAATGGTGTCGCTGCGGCGAATGGGAATATAGTGCAAAAGGTGCACGATCCAACTTTCCGTTCTGCCTTCTATTTGCCGTCTATTGATAGTGACCTGCAGCGTTGAAGGTCCGTTATGGGTCACCAGCGGCTGGCCCAGCAGGCGGCCGAGAGCACCGCGCACCATCGTCCGCACCCAGCGCGGCGCATTGTGCTGATACAGGCGAAAGATCGGATGGGCAAAGTAGATCACGTTTTGATGCTCGATCACCGCCGGATAAACCGCTTCGCCGGTCGAGGGGGCGTGCTTGTGAGACATAAAATGTTCGTGCGTGCGGTTAAAAAAGGGGCGCACGGCCGAGGCAACCACGGCCGCATTTTCTGCCGGCCGGGTTAAAGCACCCCGCAGATACATGACGTGCTCAGTGTGCGGCAGCTCCTCACCCAAAAATCCCTCTGGAATAACAAAATCAGGCTCAAAAGGAGCATCTCCTTCGAAATGCACACCAAAAAACTCCGGGAAGGTCTCTGAATTGGCCCGTAAACCGCCGCGATAAGAGGCGATGATTTTCCCTCCACCGGTTACAAATGTCTTTAACTTTTCAACGGCCGATTCAGTCAAACCAATCTCATCCGGGAGGATAATTACTCTGTACCGGCCAAATTCGCTGCTGGGGCTGATGAAATCGAACTGAAAACCATCGGCCACCAGAATCTGGTAAGCACCGGCCGTCGAACGAGGAATACGCTCGTGGGCGGTCGAAGCCGGCGAGCTTGTTTCATCGCCAAAAGCGGCCGGCAGCATGACCCCGATCTCCACCACGGGTGTCACGTTTTTGCACCACGGTTCTTTTGCCCTGACTTGTTCGTACACCTGACCCACCAGTTGGTAAGTCGCTTCATCAAGCACCCCGCTAGGGTGGAGTTGGTCCCCGATGCTGCACTGAGCGCCGAGGGCCAACATCTGAAAACACTCGTACTCCAGGGCTTCCTGATTTTTGAGGGAGTGAAAATCACCCCATTCCGTGTGAAATTTACCCGTCATACCCAAATACGGTTTGTCTAAGGTGCGAGCGTAACGGGCGGTAATGGGAAAGTGGGTGTAACCCCACTCACCGCTGGGGATCGATTCGATCTCCAATTGGGTATAGCAGTCAAGGGTGGGCACATTCGCCGGGCTGATGTGCCCTTCATTAAAGAAGATGGTGCACTCCGCATCAAACTGACGCACGTAGGCGGCCATCTCCCGCTTGAAGGTGTTGATGACCTGTAGGCCAAACCTTTCGCGATGGCTGCGATCGGCCGGGTTAAGGCCAATCGCTTTCATCTGGGCCATAGCCAACCGCGAACAATCGTTCAGTGGCTTCACGATGTCGAACCAAAACCCGTCCACCGGCAGCAGCTCAAACATTTCCGCCACATGTGCCTTCAAAAAATCAAAATACGGCGAATTGACCAGCAGATTGTGGCGAAACCCCGCCTCAAAGGGGCCGGGACCCTGAATGCGGCCGTTTTCATCAACGGCCAGCCATTCGGGATGGCGCTGCGCGGTGAAATAATCCCACTGAATCGTCGTATAAATCGGCACCCGAATACCAACCGCGTGACACGCTTCGATTTGCTCCTTGAGTAGATTGCGCGTCAGATGCGGATGGCGCCGCTCCGGAAAGCGCTTGGTGTCAAAGTAAATGTACCCGTGATGGCAGCGGGCAAAACAGTTAATCGAATTGACGTGTGCTTCAGCCAGCGTTTGGGCAAACCGGCCGGGATCAAAATCCATCCCGACGCTTGTGATCTGCTGCGCGGTGTGAAAATCGAGGTGAACTTGGCGAAATGGTTGGGTCATCCTTTTTTCCTTTTTAATTTGTAAACCTTACAAAGCTGCGGTGGATCGTCAATGACCTGTCATGGCTGAGGATGGAACCGATGTAGGGGCTTGGCTAGCCAAGCCCTTACAAATGTTGACAAGATCATATGCGGTTAAAGCACATCGCCAGCAGCTCATCTATAGTCGAAAATGCCAGACACTGCACCGTATCAGCCCCACCGTAATAGATTTTGACCTCCCCATTTTCTTCAGCAATCACCCCGGCCGTAAACACCACGGACGGGGTTTGACCAATCAGTTCAAACGGCTCAATCGGCCGTAAAATTGGTTTTTCGCAGCAGGCGATAATCCTGGAAGGGTCCGCCAGATCGTGCAGGCAAACCCCTAGTTGGTAGACATAATGTGATTTGCACTGGGTTCGCACCCCATGAAAAATATTTAACCACCCTTTCTCTGTCTTGATTGGTGGGGCACCAGCCCCAACTTTGGCCCAGGCCCAGCTAATATCGCTGGTCCTCATGACGCAGGTGCTCTGCCCCCAGTGAATCAAATCGGGCGAGTAAGAGAGCCACATATCCCCGCCGTCCCAGCTGGTCATCGGCCGGTCGAGACGAGCAAACAGCCCGTTGATCTTCTCGGGGAACAGCGCCCCGTTGCGATTACCAGGATCAGATACAAACCCCATCCACTCAAATTGTTCCCAATCTTGGGTCTGAAACAGGCTGATGCGGCAGTCGTACTCACTGTGACAGGCGTGCATGATGTAGTAGCGGTCCCCGATCTGGGTGATCCGCGGATCGTAGTAATTGATCGAGGCGTATTTTTGCCAGACAGGATGATCGATCGGCATGTCGATCGGCTTTTCTCGCGGAGTAAAGTTTATCCCGTCCTCACTCTCGGTAATCCAGAAATATGGTTTGAGACCGATATCCTCCAGGCGGCAAAGCATCAGGTATTTGCCGTTATATTTGGTGATGCCCGAGTTAAAGCAGTGGGCGATGTGAAATTCTTCGGGAAAATCACCGGCCGTCAAGATCGGGTTGTTTTCATATCGTTGAATTAAATCTCGACCAGCATAAATCTCCATCATCTTTCTCCTGCACGTTTGTGTGTTTCGAGAACGTGCGATTTTCTATGTTTAAGATCGATCCTCCACCAGGAAGATCACGAATCTCTTTTTGTAGGGCCGCAGCATGCTGCGGCCAAAGAAAACATATCGTTCAAAAGCTAAAAACGACGCAACAAATCCAGCAGCCGGCGATCCAGCTTGTGCCCGTACCAATCTTCGTAGTCGACATCGAGACGGCCGGAGTTCAGAATGCCAAAATCACCGCGCAAATTCCACAGCGCAAACCCGATTCCCGCCTCAGTCAAAATCTCGAGCACGTCTTCAAGCCAGGTTAAGGCCACGGTATGTGAGGTGTGGTTAAATGTTCCACCCTCGCCACAGTGCACCCCAACCCCCTCTTTGGCCAGTTCAATCCACGGCGCATAATGTTTTTCCAGACGCTGCCGATTCCATACCTCACCATCAGACATGCGCCCTGGCCAATCGGGTGCTTCCCAGCCATCGCTGCCCTTAATCCAGGCCGCTTTGTAATGGGTCAGATTGATCGGTTGGTAAGCGCGGGTACTCTGTACCACCTCCAGGTCGTGGAATTCCGGGCAGGGTTCATTCCCATACGTCAGGCCATCCACAAAAATTAACCGCTTTGAATCGATGGCCCGAATGGCGGCGACTGTTGACCGAACGACGCGTTCATAATCTTGACGCGACATCTGCGAGTTAACGACACCGGGCTCGTTGATCAAATTAAAGCTCAGTTGGGCGGACGCGATTTCTTTGTACCGCCTGGCAAACAGCTCCCAGTGATAAATAAAAGCGTCAAGCGCGGCCGGACTTTGCCACAGGTTGAACGCCGGATCAATTTCCCGGTTGACGCAGTAGCCGGGCCCGTGATGGAAATTGAGGTTGATATGAATGTCGTATTTTTCCCCCAGTTGAATGGCCCAGTCTATATTCTCGATTTTCGCTTCATCCACCTGATAGACATCGTGTGCGGCCGTCCACAGGGTATAGTTGGCCGGAAGGCGAGCAAAATCAAACCCCCAATCAGCCATCCAGCGAAAATCATCTTCCCGAAAATCACCGGTGGTGTGCGACCAACCGCCCATCTCTAACAGGTTAAAGCCCCGCCAGCGGGGAATCTGTACTTTCATGATATTTTTAAGTGGTTTAGGTAAGTTACAAAAAGTTTTCTGAGGAAGGTGTCCGCAGATTACGCAGATGGCCGCAGATTTTTCTCTGTAATCTGCGAAAATCTGCGTAATCTGTGGACAGTTATTTTAGAAAAGATTTTTTAAACCACATAAAAAAAAGCTCTTCAAAAATAATTTTTCCGCAGACCCCGTAGAGGTGAACCAAAGGTTCGCAGATTAAAAGAGAAAATAAGAGACAATCCGTGCTATCTGCGTCTGGAAATTAATCGTGATCCAATTAATCAACCGCTAATCGACACAGCTTTGAATCACGGCAAATAAAGCGTTGGCCTCTTCCCCCGCCGGTAAATCATGCCCACCGGCATAGGAGAAAAACTGTGAGCCATGCGCTTTAATGTCGAGAAAAAAGCGGCGGGCGGACCGTTTTCTGGACCTCTTATCCGCCTCTCCACAGCCAATTACCCAGCGAATCTTTTGATACCCATCTACTGCCTTTTGCCGCAGCACATCTTGAATTTCCGGCTTATCCCAGGGATTGTTTGAAAACCACTTTTCCTCCAGCATCATGCCGAAACTCTCCCCCTCCGGGTTGGTCCAGCAGCCGGCCGCCAAACAAATGGCGCTCTTAACCAGGTGCGGATGCCTGAGGCTAAAACGGTGGGCAAACTGCGCCCCACCGGAAAACCCCACCAAAACGACTTTTCCGGCGCAGTGACCGGTCTGGCGGTGATGATCTAGAAGGGCGATCAGCTCCGCATCGGCCGCCGGTAGGAGAAATTGATATGGGGTTTTAAACGTCGGAAACAGAAAAACGCTGTCCGGAAAAGTGCCTCGGCCGACATGCGTTTCTACATACGCTCTCATCGAAGCCCCGGTGGCATCGGTTCCATGCACAAATACAACCGGTATGGCGCTGGCGGAGATGCGAAAGGTGAAGTCGATATTTATCATGCCGATTTACTGAAAAGCGATCTCCACCATTTGATGGCCGTTGACGCGTGGAACCACAAAATGCACCACGCCCGGATCACTCGTATACGGCACCATTTCTTCCTGGGGCACCAGCTGAATTCGCCTCACTCGCTGGGGGACCCGTACGTCTACCGCCACGTCGTGGAGGGGGATGACATCCTCGATGATGTCAAACTCCTGCCCCCGTCGCTCAGGCACGTAATGGATCAAATGAAGCACCTGCCGGTTCTCGGCCGGCTGCTCATTCAGGGTCACAATCGCCGTGGAGGGAGCGCTGGTTTTGACCAGCGGCTCACCCATCAACATCCGTACGGCGTTGATAAAAATCTGCTTGCACCAGCGCGGTGCTTTATCGTAATACATGGTAAAAATCGGGTGGGCAAAGTAAATCATCCCGTTATGGTGCACCACGGCCGGTGATCCTTTCTGCCCGGAAGAAGGGGTCTGCTGATGGGAGCAAAAATGCTTGTAGCGACGGTCAAAATAGCTTTGGGTGTTAAAAAGGAGCACCTCAGCCTCATCCTGCGCCGTCACGTCCATCCCTCGAGCGTACATCACATATTCGGTCGGCCGCAGACCGCGGCCGATCTCCCCTTCCGGAACGATGTACTGAGCATACGGATTGGCGGGCAAATTTTCGCCGCGCACGAAATCCCCCTTCTCGTCCACCGGACCATCGCTGCGTTTTTTGATCCCGTCCAATCGAAAATCCCCTTTATGCTCGTCCATCCCCGCTTCAAACGAGGCGATGAGCTTGCCCCCCTGAGCCAGATAGGTGCTGAGCCGCGCGGCCGTTTGCTCCGACAGCGGGTAACTGTCGGGCAGAACCAGCAGCCCATAGTCGGAAAAATCGCCTGCGCTGTCGATCACGTCGAACTGGTAATCCGCTTCCAGCAGCATGCGCACGACCCCGGTCAAGGGTGCGGTGTGATCGAGCGAATGCTGGATCAGCTCAAACTCTTCGGTGGTCAAAACGCCGATTTCAGAAAGGGCTCTGGCTCCTTCACACCACGGTTCTTTCTCCGCCACCTGGGCAAAAACGTCGCCAATGAGTTCATAGGTGACCGGATCGATTTTGCCGGAGGGATGCAGCTGGTCCCCCACCGAGCACTTGCCGTTCACCGCCAGCGATTGGAAGCAGTCAAATTCAAGGGCCGCCCGGTTTTTAAAGGAGTGAAAATCACCCCAGGCGGTGTGGAATTTACCGGTCATCCCCACGATCTCTTTGCCGAGATTGCGGGCGTAGCGCGCCGTGGTCTGGAAATAAGGATAGGGCCACCACGGTGTGCTGGAAAGTGATTCCAAATCAAAGTGGGTAAACGCCTGAGAGGCCCGACGATGAAGGGGCCAGATGTGCCCGGAGTTGTAGTAAATTAGACAGCTGCGATCCAGCTTCCGAATAAAAGACGATAGGTCGTGCATGTACTCGGTCACCATGCGATCGGCAAAGAGGTGGCGATCGCGCTCCCGACGGGGATCGAGCCCCTGTTTTTCCATATCCTCCCAACAGCAGGGGCAGCTGCAGTCACGCGGCGCGATGATATCCAGCCACAGCCCGTCAACCGGCATCAGCTCAAACAGCTCGGCGATATGTGCCTGGAGAAATTCGGCGTAGGGGGTGTTGAGGCAGAGCGTTTTCCGAAAGTCCGGCGTGTACATCAGACCTCCGGCCGGCCGCCCATCCGGCTCGATTAAACGCCACTCAGGGTGCTTTTGGGCGGTGAAATAATCAAGCTGCAGCGAAACGTAAATCGGGACCCGAATATCCCGCCGGTGACACGCCTCGATCTGCAGCGGCAGCAAATTTTGGGTCAGGTGTGGGTGGCGCCGTTCCGGAAACCGGTCCGACTCATAATACATCCAGCCGTGATGGCACCGGGCAAAACAGTTGATTGAGTTGACGTGTGCTTTGTGCAGAGTCTCGGCAAATTCATCCGGGTCAAATTGATGGCCGATATCCGGAATAAATTCACTGGTGTGAAAATCCAGGTGAATTTGGCGAAACCGCTGCTTCGGCGGTGAAGATTGATGTGATTCCATTAGTTTTCCTCTGCTTATTCAACAACCTCAACCCTGTCGGCCGATCTCAATATTCAGCCGTTTTAAAGCGGGCGCTGAATGCCGCCTGCTGCAGCCGCTGAATCAGCAGCTTGCGCAGCTCTCCAAGAGCCTCCTGATAGGTCGGATCAGCCGCGACATCCTTAATTTCGTGGCGGTCAACATCTCGATCAAAAAGAGCTTCACGACCGTCGGCCGCGCAGTGATAGGTGAATCTTGCCGTCTTGAGCGTGGCGCTTCGATCCCGGCCGAACGGCTGGAAAAATTCGATGAGGGCGCTCTCTTTATGCTCCTGTACCTGGCCTTCCAGCAGCGACTTAAGCGATTTCCCCTGCACAAATTCCGGGATCTGAACGCCGCAGAATTCAAGGATGGTTGGCACGATATCGACCCCTTCCACCAGCGAGTCGATCAACCGATTTTGGGGCAGGCGGCCGGGAAACCTCATGATCAACGGCACGTTGGTGACGCAGTCAAAGCCGGGCATCCCTTTCTGAATCCGGCCGTGATCTCCCAGAAACTCCCCATGATCGCTGGTAAAAATCACCAGCGTCCGGCCGCTCAGTCCGGATTGTTCCAGCGTTTGCAAAATCCGGCCGATCTGGTCGTCGACATGGGCGGCCAGCGCGTGATAGTAGGCGATCATTTGCCGGTATTCTTCTGCACCAAATCCGGCCAGCTCCGGCACGGGCGCCTCATCTGGTCCCCTGACCGGCAGCGGAAATTGTTGGGGATCAAACAGCTCGACAAAGCGCGGTGGGGGATTGATGGGCGGGTGCGGCGCGTAAAAACCGGCGATGGCCAAAAACGGCCGGTCCCCAATCCCCTCTAAAAAGCGGCACGTTTCGCTGGCCACAAAAGCGGTGTGGCTGAGCTGCTCATCGGCCGCAAACAGGTACGGTTCGTGGGTGTTACGCGGGGTGTCAGAGTAGTTGGGCAGCCCCATCCCTTCCGCTTCCGGGGGGAGAGCGGTGCGTACGTGGGGCAGCTGCTCGGGGGCCACCATTTCCACCCACTTGGTGTAAGCATCGTCATAGCAGCCCGGCTCATCCGACAAAATAAAGGTGTCAAAGCCGTAATCTGAGGTGGGGTTGCGATGATCTCGTCGGGAATGTGGGTCAAAGTGCAGCTTTCCCAGTTGAGCAGTGTGATACCCGTACGGTTTCACCAGGGTGTGCAGGGCGGCCGCGTCTTCCGGAAAAGGAATCCCGTTGGTGCCGATTCCCAACGAGGCGCAGTACCGGCCGGTCAGAAAACTCATGCGGCTGGGCATACAAATCGGGTTTTGCACGTAATAATTGGAAAATCGCACCCCTTCCTGCGCCAGCTGGTCGAGATTGGGGGAAACGGCCAGTGGATTGCCCATACAGCGCAGCGTGTCCAGCCGCTGCTGATCAGTGTACAGGATAAGCACATTGGGTCTCTGATATTGCATATTGGGTGGTCGGGCAGATCGGACAATTTAGCTCGGCCGATCTGCCCGAATTAGAATCTCTCTTCACTGAGGAAATCCCCAGCAATTTACTCCGTCAGTTCATATCGCACGGCCAGGTCATCAAACCACACCACCGTGGCATCGGCCGCCGTGGGAGCGGTGGAGTTGCCGAAGTTAAAGGTGATTCGTTTTAGGGACACGGCGTCTTTTTGTTCCGACCAGCCACCCACCAGATAGGTGCCGCCTACCTGGGCGTCGTTCACGTAGACTTCAAACGTGTCCGTTTCCAGATCGACGTCGAAGCGCATCGCCAGGCTGGTATTCATCGTGCCCGCGTTAACGGTCACGATGTAAGGGTACCCCTGCAGTTCAGCCATCATCAGGGCATCGAGCTTCTGCATCACCAGGATGCCGTAATCGACGGTGCCATCGGCAAATTCAAATTCGAGCTTGGGGAAATCCGCATAGCTCTCTGCACCGGACTGACTCCACGCCTGAATGTTCATGGTGTAATCAACGATGACGCGTCCTGTTTCAGGCACATCGAGGTTGTTCACCACGAGTGTCTGCGGATCCGTGGTCACGTGGGTAAATTTCAGCACGCCGTCTTCGTTGATAAAGGTGTTGCTGCTGCCTGCGTTTTCGATCTCCAGGGTGGCCACGACCGCACCCTCAACTTCAATATCTGACATTCCCGTCACGGCGGTGTTGTCGTCAAAGTTCAATTCAAACAAGTCAACAATTTCACCGCTCCCATCAGCCACCTCGACTTCATAGCTGACGGCAAAATCATCAAACCACACTTCACTGGGATCGGCCGCGGTTGGGGCACCGGAATTCCCCATGCTAAAGGTGATGTTGGTCAGAGACACCCCGTCCAGCGGGCTCTTCCCACCCAGCGGGAAAACCCCACCCCGCTGCTGGCCGTTGACAAACACCTCAAAGGTGTCGGCCGCCAGGTCGATGTCGAAGCGAATGGCCAGGTCGGTATCGTTGAGTTCGCTGGTGTAGACGATGTAGGGGTAACCCTGCAGCTCGTCCATCATCAGGGCATCCATTTTCTGCATCACCAGAATGCCGTAATCGACCGTTCCGGCAGGAGTTGTAAACTCAAACTTGGGGAAATCCGCGTACGAATCCCCGCCGGTTTGGCTCCAGCGCTTAGCGTTCATGGTGTAATCGACCTGAATCCGGCCGGTATCCGGGATGGCAAAATCGTGGAACGACATCGTCAGGGGGTTGGTCCACGGGTTTCCTTCTACCTTGGTGAACTTCAGCACCCCATCTTCATTGACAAAAGTATTGGCTCCGCCGCCGTGGACGATCGACAGGGCAGCCACCTGGGTGCCGTCCACCACAATCGGCGTATCCCCTGCAACCACGTCATTGGCCGCAAAATCCAGGTTGAACAGTTCAACCATCTCGACCGTCACGCCGGGCTTCACCCCCGTGCCCTTTTTGAAGTTGGCCCAGTAAAACTTGCCCATCGTCTCCAGATGGCTGCTGTTAAACGGCGCGCCCACAAATCGCATATACAGATCGTGCTTGCCGGTCACCGTGTCCATGTATGTTTCCAGCAAAATGCTGTTGTCGTAATGCCAGGGATCGACATGGGCATCAGCAAACGTCTTCTCGATGGTCAGCGTCCCAAATGGCTCGCTGCTGGGATCGTCCAACCTGAGCTCGATGGTACCGCCCGAGAAATCCTTGTCCCCAATTTGGGGTGCGTTGCCCTGCAGGTTATAGATCAAATAATCATAAGGATCATCGCCAAAATCGACTTCATAAAAGACGAGTTCGGTGCCGCTGGCCACATTTTCAATCCCCCAGGTCTGGAGGACCACGTCACCCTCATAGCGATCCACGACAAATTTCCGCGGACTCACATCTTCAAAATTGTATGCATCCTTCACCCGTGGAACGACAACGGTTGTCTCATAGCTCTTGGTTTCGCCGTCGCGCTTAAAGCGAATGCTCAGCGTCGATTCGCCCACCGAGAGAGCGCTGATGAACCCATTTTCATCAACAGCGATCACCTCCGGATGGCTCGAGCCGTAGATCACCTGCCCTTCTGCGATTTCGGCCGGGGTTAAGAGCGTCCCATCACTCATTTTGACCTCAAACTCAATTTGATGGGTTGTGCCTACCTTGAGGCTGGGATCTAAATTGGTCGTGATTTCCTCCATGGCCAGGATGACGTCCATAATTTCAGCAACTTCAACCAGCCTCAGGTAGCCAAAATTTGATGTATCCTGCCACCCGTTGCCGGTTTCATCACTCCACACCATGACCCCCACCCGCTCAAAGGCCCCGTTGACCTCTTCTTCATCCCCGATCTGAAAATCGATCCCAAGAGCGGCTCCTAAAGCCGGCGTGATTCGATCCAGCTCAATTTTGCCTTCGACGTTGTAGCCGGTCGCGTGAATCATCGTGGCCGACTCCATTAAATTGGAGATGTTGTTGCCGCTGACAAAGTTTTCGAAGTTGACCCGATATTGGGAATCATCCGCCTCATACGGACCGGCCAGCCGGTTGTTCTGATCGAGGAAAAACTCGACATTGTCGTGCTGCCATTCGGCCGGGTTATTGGCCGACAGCTGATCGTCGGTGACGTCGACAAAGTAATAAAGATGGGCATCATCCCACAGGAGGCTGGCCACACCCGTGGCATCGATTCCGGGATCTCCCTGGACCGGCACGTCAACAGCGACCGAGGTCGTCGAATCCCACACCGCATCGCGATCGCCGTCAATCGTCGGGGCATTGCCCTGCACGTAGGAGGCCTGCATCGCTTTCTGGCCGGGCAGCGGTTCGGCAAACGAAGTGTCGCCCGTGTCCCCTTCATCCGGGTCGGGAATCAGCCAGTACGGCCGCCTACGCCAGCGGGAGCGGGTATCGACCCCCGTGTGATCTTGCCACTCCTGAAGGTTGACATAACTTTCCGCATCTCCATCCAAAATAACGAAAGCCGACTCCGGAGTCTCATGCGCATACCGGTTTCTGTCGCTGGATAACGTATCCAGCCAATTTTGATAGCCGACCTTGTCCGCTTTGTGAATGGCTAAAAGGGGTGCCGTGCTTCCTTTGCGACCCTGAATCAAGGAACGCGTGATGACCATATCGGTGGCGTGGGAAATCCACGGCTCACCGGTTTCAAAGTTGTGAAATTGATTGGCGTAGTCGTTGTCGCCCACCAGCGGTCCGCGACCGGCGCCGTAGGCATCAAAAATGGCAATTTGACCGTCCTTGTTGTCGCTAATCAGCGACTTATCAACCGTCAGATACTGCGTGCTCGAGTTGTAGATACCCGGCTTGCCGTTGCCAACGATAATCGATTTTTCAACCAGAACCGGCCCCACGTTCGCCTCGATAAAAATACCGTACCCGGCGTTGTCGATCACCACCACCTTTCTCATGATGACGTTGATCATGTCGGTGTCGGGCCACAACCCTTCGGCCAGGTTCCCAATCGACTGGTGCTTTTCAATCAGGATGTCGTGGGCCAAAAAGAGCTTCAAACCGGCCGGGTCCCAGCCGATCCAGCCGTTGGGATAACCAAACCAGTTGTTCCCATTGGTGGCGCTGCCGGAAATAATGATGTTTTTACCGGCTTTGATGGCCATCCCTTTGCCGCCGTTATCATTCGCTTCAGAACGATAAATGCTCACGTTGGTGCATTTTTCAAGCAGCAGCCCGGTATAGACATTTTGCGAAAAGCGACTGTCCTCAATCAAGAGGTTGGTCACCTCGGTGAACAGCACCGCGTTCCAGATGCCGGCGGCCGCCTTTTCAAAATCAAGGTTTTTGATGACCAGGTTCGACATCCCCTTGGCGTGGAACAGACCACCCAGGGCGTACTCACCCGTATCGTTGAGGAAACCGCCCGACTCGGAGACCTCGACTGTGGCCTCGTTTAAATCGGCGATCTCCTCCGCTTTCATGATAAAAATTTTGCCTTCCGGTTCGGAGACATAAAAAGTGCCCGGCTCCAGATCTTCGTAAAATAAGACCGGCAGGATCGGTTCTCCATCAACCAGGACCAGCTCCCGCTTGTTCATCACTTCCGGGATGCGCCCCTCATACGAGAAAATCGTCCTCCCCCAGCGGTAGGGCCATTCTTTAAAGTACACCCCTTCTTCGTCGATTTGCCAGTCGGTCCACTCACGGGCCCCGCTGACCACCACCTCCCCTTCTCCTTCGAGAATAATCAAATCTTCATACAGCGTTCCGTCTCCATAAAGGCGGATCGTGTCCGCCTCATTGTAGGTGCCTTCACGAATAAGCACCTTGGTGCTGAGGCCGTTGGCCTGGTTTTCAACCGCCTGATCAACCGCCTTAATGATCGTGGCCAGCGGCGCGGCAGCGCTGCCGTCATTGCTGTCCGACCCGCTGGTGGCCACGTAAATGGTAACGTCCGTCTCCAGGCTGGCCGGCTCATAGCCGGTAATCAAGCTTTCATCTGTTTCGGGAATTTCGCCGGCTGACGATGCAGCCGCAATATCTCTGCTCGCTCCGACAAATATCAATGCCGTGAGGATGAGTGTCATCATCACTTTGTACATGGTAACCTCCTGTTTTTCCCAACCTGCAGGTGCGCTTTCCCCAAAGCGTTTTTAACGGCCGCTCTGCTTTTCGGCCGTCAACAACCGACACCCGCTGTTTAACCCACGTTGACGTCCCCGCAAAGGTGAACGGTGATCCCCATTTCGGCAAACATCGCCGCCTTGACGGCCAGCGCCTTATCCGCTGTCTCCGCATCCGGTGCGTAAACAACCTGGATGTGGTTTGCCTTGTGACGAGCCATCATCTGGTCGCGGCTCACACCGTGTAGAATCGGGCTCATGATCGGCCACTGTTTGGTGGTCAGCTCCCACCGCTCCTGGATTTCCGCCTCGGGTAAGGTTACGACGGTACCGCGGCCGATATCCGCATGAATTTGACCATCCATGACAAATACGCGGCTCCAGACAATTTCACCGGGCTTGCTCACCCCTTTTAAGGTGCCACCACCCAACGGGAAGTACATCGGCGGCTGCCGTTCGCTGACCGCCCCGCCGTACCCGCCAACGAAGTGGGAGGCCGGGGCCGCTCCGGAAATCTCAAAGACCCACACAAACTCCTCCGATCCGTTGACCAGATAAGGTCTCCCCCAGCGAATATCGTGCAGGGTTGTCGAGGGATCTAACCCAAGGGCGCACCACACCCGATTGGTCACCAGGGCGTCAACCCCCGCCCCTTCATCTACTTCATTAAAATGAGGCAGGGCTTTCCCCGGAAACAGCTCCCGGCCGTTGTTTTTGTCATACACGGGCGGCCGAACGACGTTGTTAAATAGCCCTTCAGCCAGGTCTGAAGCCGGGGCCATATCTTTTAGCCCCTGCTGGTATTGAATGCCGATCGCGTCACAGCCAAAGAAATCCGCCATGCGGGTTGCGGCGATATACATCTTGAGCTGCTCGAGAATTTGCCTTTCGGTTAACTCCGTGGTCTCGTCATCCCCTGTGTCAAAGGTCATACCGCAATCTTTGAGCCAATTATGGGCAACCAACGCCTCGGCCGTGGTGACCGTTTTCATCTCGGCCACAAGGGCAGACTGAGACAGCCGCTCTTTGTAAATCCCGCAGGCGTTCAGCAGCTCATCTTCGATGATGGCGTTGTACATCCCCATACACCCTTCATCAAATACTCCCAAAATCGCCTTGTCGTGTTTGAGCTGCTGGGCCAAGGCCTGACCCAGCTTCATTTCACTGATGGGAAGGCGACTGACATCGAGATGCCGTACATGACTGGTGTCGTGCTCGACGCATCCGTCGTTCAGCCAACGGTCAAGGCCATCGAGGAAAAAGTCATCCTGGAACGTTTCGCTCCAGAGGGTACTGTAACGCACCCCCATTTTGGTCAGACATCCGTTTAGATTTAACAGGCCGACCAGCCCCGGCCACTGCCCGCTCCAGTTGGCCACGGTTAAAATCGGCCCCCGATGGTCCCGCAGCCCGGCCAGCACGTGGTAGCTGTACTGCCAGACCGCTACAGCGACAATTAAGGGAGCCTCCGAGGGAATATTTCGAAAGACATCCATGCCCATCCGCTGATTCCAAATAAATCCATGCTGCTGGATCTCGTCGAAGGGGTGGGCCCGGATAACCTTACAGCCCTTTTTGCCAAGGGCTTCACTCAACATGCGCTCCATCTCTTCTTGGGCCGGCCAGCATACCTGATTGGCCGAAAGGCGCAGGTCACCGCTGGCCACTAAAACGACTTCGTTGGAAGCGATCGGGGCTGGTGAGGTGATTTCCGGTATTTCGTAACTGCTCATTTTTTCATCCTCTGTTATTCGATGAGTTATGTCCTGGGGCGAAATTTCCTGACCCAGGGGAAGCGTTTCAAATCCGCGTCAACCGCTCAACCAGCCAATCTTCAAAGTCCGGCAAATCTTTCCAGCGGGTTGCCCAGCGAATCTTTTTTTCGTGTTCGGAGATTAGCGTCAACCCTTCATCGGTGACCTGAATTCCCAGGTTTTCGATTTCCAGGTACGCTTCTGACAAGGCGAGATAAACCGCCACCGTATCAAACAGCGTTGAGCTGTGTTTGTCTGGGTCAACTTCTGTCCACTCAACCGCATCCGCCCAGCTGACGTAGCTTTCAATCAGGGTTTGGATCAGGGGGTCGGGGCATTCAGCTATCCGGCGGTATTTCTCGCCCTTTAGCTGCACCAAACCGCAGGTATCGAGTGGGGTGATGGTGATATTGGGAAACGCCGCAAACATAATTCGGCACGCGGCCGGATCAACCCGCACGTTGGTTTCCGGGCTGATTTGATCGCTGCCGTCATACCCAAGACGAAGGCTGCCAAACATCCCCACGATTTTTACTTTTTCGACGATGCGGGGTTCTCGCTCGAGAGCCGCTTTGATATTGGGAACCGGGCCGATGCAGATCAGGGTCAGCGGCTCGGCCGAGGTCATGATCAGGTCGATCATCGCCCCGACCCCATCCTCGTACACCACTCCTGGATAGTCGGCCAGCTGATAATCGCCTAACCACGGTTCCTGCGGCCCTTTCCAATATTCACCGTGAACCCCAAGGCCGATGGGAATGTCGGTTCGGCCGGCCGCTTCGAGATATTTTCCGGCCACGGCCGCGCGAAAAAGTGGATCTCCGGTGTCGGTGACCACCAGCTTCAAATCAAACTCTGGCGACTTCAGCAGCAGGGCCAAAGCCCAGGCATCATCTATATCACCACCGATGTCGGTATCCAGAATGACGGGAATTTGCTTCTCCGTTGTCATCTGATGCTCCTTGAAATCATGTCATCACCGCCCCCTGGAGATCGAGCTCCTCGGCAAAGTGGCAGGCCACGTAGCGATCCTGGTTGGCCAGCTTGCGCAGCGGTGGTTTTTCGACAGCGCATTTCGCCTCTGCAAATCGGCAGCGGGGATGAAAATAGCAGCCGCTGGGTGGATTAGAGGGGTCGGCCACCTCCCCTTCCAGCCGGATGCGCTTCTGCAAGTGGCGCTGGCGCGGATTCAAAATCGGCACGGCCGACATCAGCGCCTCGGTATAGGGGTGCTGCGGGGTGGTAAAAAGATCGTTGACGCCCGCCACTTCGATGACCTGACCCACATACATCACCACCACCCGATCACAGATGTGGCGAATGACGCTCAGGTCGTGAGAGATAAACAGATAGGTCAGATCAAAGCGCTGTCGCAAATCCTCCATGAGGTTGAGAATCTGGGCGCGTACCGACACGTCGAGGGCGGAAACCGCCTCATCAGCGATCACCAGCCGCGGTTCGGTCACCAGAGCCCGGGCGATAACGATGCGCTGCCGCTCACCACCGCTAAAAGCGTGGGGGTAACGACGGATATATTCGGGGCGTAACCCCACCAGCTGAATAATCTCAGCCACCCTCTGCTCAAATTCAGATTCGGGAATCAGCTTGTTGACCTTGAGCACTTCGCTGACGATCTCAAATACGGTCATGCGCGGGTTGAGCGAGGAGTAGGGATCCTGAAAAATCACGCGGATATCTTTGCGATAGGGGCCAAGTGCCTTGCGGTCCATTTGGGCCAGGTCGACTGATCGGCCGTTGTCGTGAAACAGGACCTGCCCCCCAGTGGGCTCATACGCCCGGGCGATACAGCGCCCCACCGTTGTTTTACCGCAGCCGCTCTCGCCAACCAGACCCAGCGTCTCGCCCCGTCGGATAAAGAAGCTGACGTCATCAACCGCCCTGACGTACCCCTTCACCTGGGAAAATATGCCCTCCGTGATCGGGAAAAACATCTTTAAATTTTTCACATCCAGCAGGATATTTTCTTCTGCTGCATCGACCGGTTCGGTGTTCGGGGTCTGATCAGCCACGGGGAACCTCCTCACCTGTCTCTTCGTGCAGCAAACAGCGCACGATGTGGTTCTCGTGCAGCGTCGTCAGCGAGGGGACAACCGTTGAGCAGCTTGCCAGCGCCTGTGTACAGCGCGGATGAAACGGGCAGCCGCCCGGCCGGCGGAACGGGCTGGGAACCATCCCTTCAATCATGTCAAGCGGCTGGCGAGTGGCGCTAATTTTGGGGATCGAGCGCAGCAGCGCCTGGGTATACGGATGTTCAGGAGCATTAAAAATTGTGTCCACATCGCTGTACTCAACGACGTTCCCCAGATACATGACCGCCACATCATCGGCAATCTCGGCCACTACCCCCAAATCATGGGTGATAAACATGATCGCCATATTAAATTCCTGCTGCAGTTCGAGCATCAAGTCTAAAATCTGGGCCTGGGTCGTCACATCCAGAGCGGTCGTTGGCTCGTCAGCGATAAGCAGGCTCGGCGTACAGGAAAGCGCCATGGCGATCATCACTCGCTGGCGCATGCCGCCGCTGAGCCGGAACGGGTATTCGTCAATCAGCCGCTCCGGTTTGGGGATACGCACCCGACGCAGGATGTCTATCGCCCGCTCGCGAGCCTCTTTTTTGGAGATCCCTTTTTCGTGCAGCCGGATCGTCTCCATCACCTGATTTCCAACCGTGTACATCGGGCTCAGCGAGGTCATCGGCTCCTGGAAGATCATGGCGATTTCTGCGCCGCGGATCGAGCGAATGTCGCGCCCTTTGCGATTGAGAGAAGCGATATCGACCGCCCCGTTTTGGCTGAATTGCCCTCCGGCCACGCGGCCGCGATGATAAAGAATCTGCCCGTCGACGATTTGCCCCGGCTTGTGAATGATCTGCAGCAGGGAAAGGGCCATGACGCTTTTTCCACTGCCGCTTTCACCCACCACGCACAGGGTTTTGCCCGGCTTGATGTTGAGGTCGATCCCTTCTACCGCCCTCACCACCCCTTCATCGGTGAAGAAGTGAATGCGCAGATCCTTAATTTCAACCAGGGGGTCGGTCACAGCTCGTGCTCCTTTAATGATATGGGTCGGCGGCATCTCGAATGCCGTCACCGAAGAAATTGAGGGCCAACACGACGATAAAAACGGCCAAACCGGGATACAGCAGCCAGGGGCTGGTGGCGATTAAGCCCACTTTTTGTGAATCCTGCAGCATCACTCCCCAGCTAACAACCGGCGGCCGCAGCCCCAGGCCGAGAAAGCTCAGGGCGGTTTCGGCAATGATCATGCCGGGTATGGCCAGGGTGACCGAAGCGATGATGTGGCTCAGGAATGAGGGCACCATGTGCTTAAAAATCAGCCGCCAGGTGCTGCACCCATCCAGCATGGCGGCCAGCACAAAATCTTCTTCGCGCAGCGAGAGGAAACGGCTGCGCACCACGCGCGCCATATACGTCCAGGAATACTGGCCGATGACCGCCAAAATCAGGGTGGTCATGAAGTATACGCGTAGGGCCGGCCAGTCGATGGGCACCACCGCCGCCAGGGCCAGCCAGATCGGCAGGTTGGGGATCGACATCAGCAGCTCGATCAGCCGCTGAATAACGTTGTCCACCCAGCCGCCCACCAAACCGGACAGTCCACCCATCAAGATTCCCAGCGTCAAACTAATGGCTACTCCCACCAACCCCACCGTCAGCGAAACCCGGCTGCTGTAGATGATGCGGCTAAAAATATCGCGGCCGCTCTTGTCTGAACCGAGCAGATAAAACGGCTGCCCCTTTTCCTCCGGCCCGATGAAATGAAGGTCAGAGGTAATCAGACCATACATGGTGTACTCATCCCCTCTGACAAACAGGCCCACCGGGATAACGGTTTCTTCATCCACCAGCCAGGTCTTTTTAAACGACACCGGATCTCGCTCAAAACCGTAACCATAAACAAACGGGTCAAAACGGCCGTCTTGAAAGAATTGCAGCCTCTGAGGAGGGGCAAAGACGTACTGATCGATATAGGTTGTCGGCAGGCTGGGGGCGAAAAATTCAGCCAAGATGGCCACAAAATAGTAGAGCAAGACCACAATCCCACCGGCCATGGCCAGCTTGTGCTTGCGGAACTTCCACCACATCAGCTTCCATTGGGAAGCGATTTCCAGGTCGACGGTGGTGCTGGGCTGGGTTGGATCGCTGAGCGGTAAGCCTGGTTGCTGAATGACCTGTTTTTGAGCCATCGTCAAATCCTCTGCCAGATCACTGCAGGCGCACCCGCGGATCGAGCCACACCAGCAGCACGTCGGAGATAAAGGTACCAATCACGGTCAGCACGCTGAACATCAAAATAAAACCGGCCGCCACAAACATATCCTGAGCGAACAGCGCCGCCAGGAAAATGGGGCCGCCGGTCGGCAGGTTGAGAACGATAGAAACAATCGCCTCCCCTGAAATAAACTCCGGCAGGGCCCAGCCGATGGTGCTGATGATCGGGTTGGCAGCGTGACGCACCGGGTATTTCCACAGCAGGCGGCGCTCGGAAAGCCCCTTGGCCCGCGCCGTGTCGACGTACGGTTTATTGAGCTCGTCCAGCAGGTTGGCGCGCATCGTGCGGATTTGCCCGGCCCCGCGGTCGAGACCGATGATAATGGCCGGAATCCACAGATGGCGCATCAGGTCCATGACTCTGGCAATGCTCCACGGGGCGTCGACAAACTCTTCGGAAAATAACCCCACCATCGCTCGCCCAAAGTAGCGAAAGCTCAGGTAGAGCAGCACCAGGGCCAGCAGGAAGTTGGGGATCGCCCGCCCCACAAACCCCAAAAAGGTGAAGCCATAATCAGCGATGGAGTATTGCTTGATGGCCGAATAGATACCGATGGGAATCGATGTCAGCTGCACGATCAAAAAGGCACCCAAAGCGAGGGCAAACGACATCGGCAGGCGGTCCATGATGATCTCGCGCGCGTCAGTCCGGTAAACAAAAGAGTAGCCGAATTCTCCGCGGGTCACGATGTTGCGCACCCACTTAAAGTACTGCACGTAAACCGGCTGATCCAGCCCGTAGAGGGCGCGCATCTGTTCTTCTACTTCGGCCGACACCCCGGAACTTTCAGAAGCCATCTGATTGACCAGCGTATCCACATAATCCCCAGGGGGCAGCTGGATCACCACAAACGAAATGATTGAAATCACAAACAAGGTGAAAAGCATGTAGCCAAAGCGCCGGAAGATATATTGCCACATGAGATTACCGCCGGATTAAATCATATTGGTGAGCTCCGACAGCGCGTGCCGAAGCCCACCTCAGACAGAAACCTAATTACGCCTCATCATCCATCAGGTACCACTGCTCGGGGCGATACACCTTCTCCGAGCCGGCGGTCCAGCCGTCGTACCAGGTTTCAGGGATACCACCCATCCGGGAATGGAACGGATAATAGCCGAGAGGCGGCCGAGAAATTCCGATCACCCAGAATTCATCCGCGGCGATTTGCAAAATATCGCTCATGGCGGCCAGCTGTCCTTCATAGGTGGGCGCGCCAACAACCGAGTCGTTAAAGTCAGCTCGAATCTCTTGGGCCCAGTCGGGCGGCTCAACCTGCACGGTATTGGCCTGCTGCACGCGCCAGTAGTACCAGCCCACCCCAAACATGCTGAAGAAATCGAGGGGTACAAAGTCGCGATGGCTGAGAATCGGGGTAATTCCGGCCCCATCCGCAGGCGCATACACGGTGACTTCGATTTCATTCTGCTCTTTATTAAGCGAAAACTGGTCGTCGGGGATCGAGTTGAGCAGGAATTTTACTCCTACCGCATCCCAGTAGCCGATCAGGAGTTCGGCGGTCTGCACCCAGTTGGTGCCAAAAGTCAGGTCGTTGGACACGGAAAACACGATTTCCAGCGGATTGCCGTCCGGGCCGAGGCGATAGCCGTCCGCATCCCGCTCGGGGATCACCATATCGAGGTATTCGTTGGCCAAATCGACATCGTATTCGAGGAACTGAGTGGCCAGCTGCTCGTTGTAAAGCGGCGAGTCTTCCAGCGGGGACGACTGGGCCGGAATGCCCTGGCCGTTATAGACAATTTCGATGATTTCCTCGCGATTAATCGCATGGGAGAGGCCGATGCGGAAATCTTTACTGGCGAACAGTTCCGCCTTGACCGGATCGGCATAAGATTGGTTCATGTAGATGCTCAGCGTATTGGCGGCCAGGTCGCTGGGGTATTTGATCTGCAGCGGCCGCCCTTCATCGAGCGCATCGTGGAAGAGTACGCGGTCTTCATTGGCCGGGTCCTTGATGTGGTCGAGATCCCCATTGAGCATCGCCAGCGTCCGGCTTTCGCTGTCCTGATAAGAGATGCCGGTTACCTCGTCGATATAAGGCAGCTGGTGGCCATCAGGATCAACTTTGTAGTAGTAAGGATTACGCTCGAGCAGCAGTGTTGTGCCGGTGCCCATCGGCTGGACCGTCACCCACGGGCCGAGGGTGGGCATTTCGGGGTTCTGGAAGAACCGATCGGGATTGGCCCAGGAGTCGGGACCCAATTTAAAGAAGAGTCCGACCCAATCCTCAACCCCTTCCTCACCTTCAACCAGCGCGTCAACGTCTGGGTTAAATTCTTTGTGGAATTGGGTAAGGTAATGTTTGGGATACATGCCGAAGTAGCGACCACCCCAGGCAGCTAGCTGATACGGGAAGGTGCCGTACGGCTCGGGGAAGATAAATTTGACTGTGTAATCGTCAATTTTTTCCGCCCGGAAATCGGCCGCCATGTCGGACGGGATCCAGTCGGCCACCAGGCCGCTGGGGTTCAGTTCCTCGTTCAGGCTAACGTCTTCCAGATAAAACATGATGTCGTCGGCCGTATACGGTTCACCATCGCTCCAGCGGATCCCTTCGCGAATGTGGAAAGTGTACTCAGTGGCGTCTTCATTGACTTCCAATTCTTCCAGGAGGGCTGGTTCAACTCCGCTGAAGTCGGAATTCCACTGCATCGGCTGCTCCCACAGGGCCACGTATAAGAAGGCACCCCAGGCCGGGCTGTCACCTACAAAACCGATGCGCAAATTGCCGCCATACTGCTGGTCTTCACCGGCTAGAGGGGCGATCACCATCGGGTTTTCCGGCAGTCGTTCATCGACCGAAGGCAAATCACGGCCATCCAGGAACGGCGACTGTATATAAGTGGAAGCGACCATATCATCAGCCGGTTCTTCGGCTGCGGTCTCTTCGGTGGCCGGTTCCTCGGCCACTGCTTCGTCAGCGGTCGTCTCTTCGACCGCCTGCTCTTCTGCGGCCGGTTCATCGACCACCTGTTCTTCACTGATCGGGTCAGCTACAGGCTCTTCGGCTGTGCCGCAGGACACAAAAATCATGCCGGCAAATAACAGAAGAGTCAGTAAAAATAAATGTTTCTTCCGCATTGGATTTCTTCTCCTTGCCTATGGCTTTTCTATCTAGCCAAGCATTTTTGAATGAAAGTTGATGTCTGTTCGGGTGGTTTATGGCTTCGGCAAGCTCAGCCACCGCGGATCGCTGGAACCTGAGTTTGTCGAAGGCGGTCTCAAATGAGAACAGCTACAAATTTTGAATGGTCAATTGGCTCACAATCATCCGATAAGCACCTCCAGAAACTGTTTCCTCTCGCTTTTTTTAGAAAAATTGTCCGTAGACTGCCGCAGAATTTTTTGGTGGGGTCATGTAGAGTAATCTGCGAGAATCTGCGTAATCTGTGGACGATATTTTTCAGAATACATTTTGTAACCCGCCTAACGAATAGCGGTTAACAATTTGGGCCAACCGTTGACCCTCGGACGATCAATTCTGATTCCAGAATGACTCTTCTGGTCGATCGTTCCGGTTCATTAACCCGCTCGAGCAGCAGCCGGGCGGCCGTGGTGCCGATTTCATAGGTGGGCTGGGCGACGGCCGACAAAGGGGGCTGGAGCGAGGCGGCCCAGGGCATGTCGTCAAAACTAACCAGGGCGATTTCATCGGGAATTTTCAAACACTTTTCGTGGATAGCCTGCAGGGCACCGAGGGTCATGACGTTATTGGAGGAGAACACGGCCGTGGGCGGTTCAGCGAGGTTTAACAGGGCGTTCATCGCCTGGTACCCGCCTTCCTGGCGGAAGTCGCCGATGCTGACCAGCTCGGGATCAAAAGGAAGACCGGCGTCCTGCAGAGCAAAGCGATACCCTTCCAGACGTAAAGTTGCCGTGCTGATGTGTTCCCGGCCGGCGATGATGCCGATACGGCGATGCCCAAGGGAAATCAAATGTTCCACGGCCGAGCGGGCACCGGCGGTATTGTCGACCAGCACGCTGTCCACCTTCAGGCGATCGGGAATGCGGTCGATAATCACCAATCCCACCCCCTGCTCAATGAGATCAGCGTAATTGCGGGCCGAGGTGCTGGCCGGGGCGAGAATAATGCCGGCTACTTCTTCAGCCAGGAGGGTCTCGATATGGATGCGCTCCTGATCTTCATCTTCATCAGAGTTGGCGGCCAGCAGGACATACCCCTTGGCCAGCAGCGTATCTTGAATACCGCGCATGATGCTGGTAAAAAACGGGTTTTGGATATCTGAGACGAGAAGCCCTACGGTGTTGGCTTTGCGAACCCGCAGGTTGCGGGCGACGCGACTGGGTCGATACTGCAGCTCTTCGATGGCCTGGTTGACCTGATCGATCAGCGCTGGGCTGACTTTTTCGCGGCCGGATATGACGCGTGAAACGGTGGCGGTGGAAACGCCGGCTTTGAGGGCGACATCTTTGATTGTGGGCGGGCTGCTTTTGTTCATTTATTTATTTGTTTTGTAATGGGAGCGGCTTAAATGTAAACGATTACTTCGTAATCGCTTACATAGTATCACGCCCGAAGCGCGCTGTCAACGCCTCATTTGTTTAAACTTGTCAAAAAATCCCCCTCAGGATTGGGTATTTTAACAGAACATCGCCTGCATCAAGCAATTATACCAAGTAAACGATTACATAATAGCCAAAAAAAATTTAGCGCAGAGCGGATTTTCTTTGAAATTACGTAATCGTTTACATTTGGTCTAAAATAAAAACCCTACCGTCGCGTTTTCGCTTTCAACGCCTTCAAGCGCTTCATCACGTCGTTCTCTCCCCGGCCAAAATAATCGTGCAGGCGTACGTACTCGCGATACAGCGTGTCGTAAATTGCCTGGTTGGCTGGTGAAGGGTGATACGCCTCCGGCCGCAGGCGAGCCATATGGCGGCTGGCATCGACAATCGAATCGTACCCGCCCGCTGCCGCACCGGCAGCGACCGCCCCGTGCATCGCCGAACCCAAAGCGCCAATTTGCTGCGCTTCAGCTACGTAAATCGGCAGCCCGGTCACGTCGGCGTAAATTTGCATCAGCAGCCGGTTGCGATCCGGCAGGCCACCCGTGGCCACCAGCTCGCGAATCGGCACGTTATGCTCGTTAAAGCTCTCGATAATCAGCCGCGTACCAAAAGCGGTGGCTTCGATCAGGGCGCGATAAATCTCCTCCGGTTTGGTGGTCAGCGTCATCCCCAAAATCAGGCCGGTCAGATCCACATCCACCAGCACCGAGCGGTTGCCGTTCCACCAGTCGAGGGCCAGCAGGCCGCTCTCGCCGGGCCGTTGGGCGGCCGCTTTCTCTTCCAGCAGGTCGTGAATTGAGATCCCCTGCCCGCGGGCCTCCCGTTCATACCGCTCTGGAACCCCGTTTTCGACAAACCATTGAAAGTGATCCCCGACGCACGATTGTCCGGCTTCAAAACCGGGCAGGTCGGGCAAAATGCCGTCCTGAACGACGCCGCACATGCCGGGAATAATTGCTTCGCTTTCCCCCACCACCATGTGGCAGGTACTCGTGCCCATGATCATGACCATGCGCCCCGGCTCGGCCACGGTAGCTGCAGGGACGGCCACATGAGCGTCGACGTTGGCCACGGCGACCGCGGTGCCGGGCAGCAAACCGGTCCAGGCTGCGGCTTCGGCCGTGATCTCGCCGGCTTTTGAACCCAGGGGAGAGATATCGGTCAGCATTTTTTCGGACACGATCTGTTCCATTCGCGGGTCGAGCGCCCGGAAAAACGCCGGTGGAGGAAACCCTTCGCTTTTTGACCACATCGCTTTGTATCCGGCCGCGCAGGAGTTGCGGGTCTCAACGCCGGTGAGCTGCCAGATCACCCAGTCGCCCGCCTCCAGAATGCGATCGGCCGCCGCGTACACCTCGGGGGCTTCGTCCAGAATTTGCCACGCCTTCGGGAAAAACCATTCCGAGCTGATCTTGCCCCCGTAACGATCGAGGATTTGACCAAAGCCGGCCTCGCGGGCGATCTGGTTGAGCCGGTTGGCCTCCGGCTGCGCGGCGTGATGCTTCCACAGCTTGACCCAGCTGTGGGGGTTTCCCCGCCACTGCGGCTGGCGGCACAGGGGAGTGCCATCCGCCGTGGTGGGCAGAATAGTGCAGGCGGTAAAGTCGATCCCCACCCCGACGATGTCGGCCGGGTCAACCCCGCTTTTTTGCAAGGCGGCCGGGACGGCGTGTTTGAGCACGTCGATATAATCATCCGGGTTCTGCAGGGCCCAGTCCGGTTCCAGGCGGATCTCTGTCCCCGGCAGCACCTCATCGATTACCCCATCGCCATAATCGTATACGGCGGTGGCGATTTCCCGGCCGTCGGCCAAATCAATGACCACGGCCCGGCCGGAAAGGGTGCCAAAATCTATGCCAACGGCATATTTATTCATGTTGCCTCCTTTTGTTGAAATGAATAATTAGCTGCATTGTAAACGATTGGGAAAGGTTAGAAAACCGTTATTTAAGCAGTGCAAAGTACAAAGTTTAAAGTGAAAGGAACGCTCCTTCCAGTACAGACCTCAAAAGTTTTGAAAACTTTTGAGGTCTGACCGCGCAGATTGCGGCGATTTTCTGGTAAAAAGAAGGGGAGGCCGGTCTCTGACCGTGCTGCTGTGTGGCTCGGTGAGAACACCGGCCACAGCGGCGATCTAAAGAGGAAGGCCAGGCTGGGAAAAGTCGCTGAGAATCGCATCGAGGACCAGGACCCAATCCGGGCCGGAAATCGGAGATGTAAACGACATCGTCTCCGGCTGGAATTCACCGGCCGGATATGATTTTCCATTACGGGGATCAAACCACCAGGCTTTGACCTTCCCGGCCAGGGGCGTTAAGTCAACCGTCAGCGTTTGGTGGGCCAGGGGAAAATAAACCATGGCATACGTCCCTTCTGCGCAGCGCGTGGCCCGCGGATGGGCTGCCCGCAGGGAATTCTCGTGCTCTCTTTGAACGGGGGATGGGGCTACGAGCAAATCGGGCAGCATCATTTGATCGGGAATGCGAGAAAAGTAGGGACGAGAGAGCATCAGGTTTTTCAGGTGAATTAACTGTTCTGCTCCGGGGCTTAGAAGCGCTTCGTCCCAGGTGGTCAGGGGAAAATTGACCGGCTCGCGATGTCGGTGCCAGAACTGCCACACCGCATGATTCCCGTACGTGTGTCCACAGGCACCGGCAAACACCGCCCGGTACGCCTGTTTGCGCACGTCGTAGTCGGTAAAGCGGCCAAACGCCGGCTGCCACGATCTGCTAAACGGATCGATCGGATGATCTTCATAGTTGGGCTCGCCATCGAGCACCGGTTTGATCGGGTGTCGCCCGTAGTCGGCCGTGACCATCTCCCA
Organism: Ardenticatenaceae bacterium; assembly: GCA_030065875.1. Taxonomy (GTDB): domain Bacteria; phylum Chloroflexota; class Anaerolineae; order Promineifilales; family Promineifilaceae; genus WTJY01. The sequence goes on from JASJCR010000004.1 coordinate 106,719, forward strand.
CGTCGGCGCATCGACCAAGCCGTGGCCAGACTGAAACACATTCAAGGCCAGCCACTCCGCCTCGTGAAGCCAGGTCGATGAGCTGTTCCCCCCCTGGGGATGGTAGGTCATCAACGGCAGGTATCCCGATCCGGTCGTCAGACCTTCGGCCATGGCGCTCCACAGGGGTTCGTATCCCTCGGCCGGGCGATCCCCACCCAAAATCCACACGATGTGATTCTCGTGCTGGTAGCGTTGCCCCAGGAATTCGCCAAAGGTGCGGGCGTTTTGCTCGTCAAACACGGCCGGTCCGATGCCCCACAGGCCGCTGTGTACTTTGTCGCCCCAGGTTGGCAGCAGCCCCATGTAGAGACCTTTTTCCCGAGCCAGGTCGATGACCTGATCGACGTGGCGAAAGTAATATTCATTCGGCCGTGCCGGATCATCGCCGAGCAGGGGCACATGGCCCTGGGCGGTGGGGGTGTGTAGGCCGTCCAGTTCAGCCAGAATCACTGCCTGAATGACGTTAAATCCCTGCCGGCGGCGCGTTTCGAGATAGAATTCGGTTTCGGCCAAATCGAGACGATGAAACAGTTCCCAGGCGGTATCGGCCAGCCAGAAAAACGGTTGATATGTAGAGAGAAACCGGCCGTTTTCAGAAATTTTTATGGGGTCGAGCTTCATGAGGTTCCTTGCCTATTTTGATGACGATATCCTGCCGGTATTTTAGCGGCCCTTACCCAAACAGACCTCAAAAGTTTTGAAAACTTTTGAGGTCTGGCCGCGTAGATTGCCGCGATTTTCTGGTAAAAAAGGGCAGCTGCTGGCCAATCATCTTTCTGTACCTGACTCGTTGATATCCACATTTATGCGCTGGGCGGCCGGCGAGTTTATCGGTCATTTTCCCCCGCCACAGTGGTTGGGGGACGACCTGGAAAAAACGCGGCTGGTGCTTGAGGCAGCGCATCGGGTGTGGTATGAAGCGATGATGGGGCAACGCTGCAAATCTGTGGTGGTTCCCCCAATTTTCATCTTTTCAGGCGACTTGTCTCGTTTATGTCGGTGAGTTTCAGATCGCACATCACTTGAACAAAACAGCGCTGGTCAGGGCCAAACGAATTACCAAAAATAGGTCAAAGAGACCGAAACGCGATAAATCCGGTTTATTAACGCGATTTTGAGTTTTGACAAATAAATACCGATATCGCTTTGTCATTCCCGCTTGCGCGGGAATGACAGGCTTGTTTGGGATGTATCCGCATTTATTTGTAAATCTTCAATATCGCGTTTCGGTTCTCCTGGCAGCTATTCGGCTGCGTATGAAGGCCGCAACTTGAGTTAATTATTAATGATCGGCAGATGGTTGAAGAAGGGAGACCACTCGTGGGCACCAATATCGACCGCTCCGCCGTATAAGCGAGGTCGTTCGCCCAGATCCAGCGGAAGGAGTTCGGTCATGTCTCCATCCCCGTCGAGATCCAGGGTGTCCGGCAAGAGCAAGCCATTGGTGCCGACATCGACGGCCGGGCTGGTTTCAAACGGCCGCAAATCACCGTGATCGTCGTCGGCCGTCCCCCACTGCTGGTCTGGACCTGGAGCCGGATCGCGCTCAAAGGGAGTGCTTGTCGGGGCACCCTGAGTGCCGCTGATTAGATTGGTCGTCTGAGTCACACCAAATCCGCTGTTGATGAACAGCTCCGCCCCCAAGCTGTTATCCTGATTGCCCCACAAGATCGTGTTGCCAATCAGAGCACCCTCGCTGGCAACCCCGGTCAAAAAGGCCCCGCCGCCGATGCCGCCGGCCTGATTGGCGGCAAAAGTGGCGTTGACCATTTGCAAAGGGCTGTCGTTGCTGCTCAGGCCGCCACCCTCGCCGACGGCCGTGTTGGCTACGAAAACCGCGTTCGCCACAGTCGGGCTGGTGCGCAGGAAGTAAGCACCACCCCCGCTGCCAAAGCTGGTGCCGGCCGCGTTGCTGCGGAAGAGTCCGTTTGAGACCTCGATGGTGCCGTCCTCGTCGTAGATGCCGGCGCCGTGGATACCGGCCGTGTTGTGCGAGAAATCGACCTGGCCGAGAAGCGTGCTGCTGTCGGTGCTATACAGGCCGCCGCCGCGGCTGATGGCACTGTTGCGATCAAAGGTCGAGTCGTGAATTTGGAGCGACCCCAACGCGTTGGCGATGGCGCCGCCCAGGAAGGCGGAGTTTTCCTGCAAGAGCGTATCGTGGATCAGCGCTGACGATATCTCGCTGTATAGGCCACCCCCGTTGCTGCCGGCGCTGTTGGACAGAACCGTTGAGGCGACAAGCTGCAGGTTACCGGTACTCAGATATATCCCGCCGCCGTTGGTCGAAGCCTGATTTCCGACCACCATCGCCTGGCGCAAAACCAGCGTATCACCAACCGTAAATATTCCCCCACCGAGGTTAGCCACATTGTTCTCAAAGGTAACCTGGTTCAGGGTGGGGTCGGCGTTGTTGCTTAACATCCCGCCACCGGTGACGGTGGCACGATTGGCAGAAAAAATCACTCCGATCAAGTTGGGTGCAGATTCGCCCACATACAGTCCACCGCCATCGTCTGCCGTGTTGGCCGAGAAGACAACCTGGCGAAGTGTGGGATCACTAGCCAGCAGATAGAGTCCGCCGCCCACATCGGCCGCACTGCCCTGAAACGCAAGCTGGCTCAGGATCGGGTCGGCTTCTACCAGATATATTCCGCCCCCCCGGCCGTCACTAAAGCGGCCGCCATCAAACCGGGCGTTCCCGGCCGTGATCGTAAATCCGTCTAGCGTCGTGCCCTGCGGACCGATCCCGGTAGCATAGACCACGTGGAACGAATTGCGGCCGATTATGCTGGTCGTGGTGGTAACGACGCCCATGCTGTCGGCTGCGTCATTGCCATCGATATCTCCAGAGAGAACGGTCACGTTGGCGGCCGGGTTTCGCTGGTCCAACGCTGTTTCAGTGGCCGCGAAGCCGCCGAAGACGTCGACTTGCGGCTTGAGCTGAAAGGTCGCTGTGCGGGAATCGGCCGGATCGAGCGGCCGGGTTGGGGTATACACACCGCCAGCCACCCAGATTTCGTCCTGGGCATCTGCCGCGCCCAGGGCTCGTTCCAGCGTGGAATAGGCGTCGGCCCAGGAAGCGCCGTCGTGGTCCTCACCGGCCGCCAGCTGGCCGATTTCAGTCGGTGAAAGGACGCGGTCGTAAATGCGCAGGTCGTCGAGATGACCGTTAAAGTAATCGGTGCGGGTGCCGCCATCCCAATCCTGGCCAATCGTCCACGGGCGGCCGGTCAGATCGCCTACAACCGCATTCAAGGTCACCGCCTGCGTCTCGTTTCCATTGAGGTAGAAGCGCACCAGCGTGCTGGTGCCAGAACGCTCTCCGGTAACCGTCACATGCTGCCAATCGGGAAGGGCGGTCTGGTTGAAGTTGACAAATACATCGCGAATCCTTAAATGGTATTTGCCGTCGTAGAGGCCGAAGTTAAGCAGGTTCCCTCCCCCGGCCGTATGTTTACCAACCATGTTCTGATTGGCGAAGGGGGTATCGGAGTTGGCCCAAAGGGTAACGGTAAAATCATCTGGCAGGTCAAAATCGGCCGTATCGACAAAGTCACCGCTGCCGTCAAGGCTCAACGAGCTGCTGTTGGGCAAGTTGAGATCGGGTGGTAAATCGGAGTCAAAGGCAGCATCGCCTCCCAACTGACCATGAGCCTGCGTTTTGGAAACGTCGGCCGTGGTGGGGCCGCTGTTTTCATCAAAGCGCCAATAGGCCAGCAGGCCATCATCCCGCGCAGCGTTGACGTAGAAAATCGATTTGGCCGTTGAACCTGCCGGCTGGCTCGCCTTCAGAGACGTTACGTGCATTCCAACAAATAAGAGCGGTAAGATCAATCCAGCCAGGATCACTGACGCAATCCTGGTGCGCAAAAAACGGTTCACCATCATTTATAACCTCAAGCGTATATTTTTATTCCCAATCCATTTGAACAACTTTGCGACATGGTGACAGCGCATCGTCAATTCACCGTCAATTAAGCAAGAAGCGATCAGTTCTTCAATCCTTCGGCTGCGCTCAGGGCAGTTTCTGTGATAATCTGTGTTAATCTGTGGCTCTTCCTTTACAATTCTTTTTTTAAACCACTTAAAATCCGCTCCCAGGCGATCCCAGGTTCAGGGAACGGCCAAGCGGGCAGCAAAAAATTCTGAGGGAAAACAAAGTGCAGTTACCATCAAAGAGAAAATCAAAAACGGCCGTTCTATCCCAGATGGCCGCCTGGCGTCAAAACGACGTTAAGTGGCGCGAAGGCAAGGTGTTCAGCCTGGTCTTTTTTGCCGGTGAGGAAGCCAGCTCCGTGGCCAAAGAGGCTTTCAATTTATTCTTTTCTGAAAATGGCCTAAATCCCACAGCCTTCCCCAGCCTGCGCCGTTTTGAAACCGAAGTCGTGGCCATGACGGCGTCGCTGCTGGGTGGAAATGAACAAACAGCCGGCAACATGACCTCTGGAGGCACGGAAAGTATCATCTTAGCCTGTCTGGCGGCACGGGAATGGGCTCGGGCTCAGCGGCCAGAGGTGAACACACCGGAAATCATCTTACCGACAACCGGTCATCCCGCTTTTGACAAGGCGGCCCATTACTTCGATATGCGGGTGACCCACGTGCCGGTCGGGGCCGATTTTAGGGCGGATGTGGCCGCAACCGAGGCGGCGATTACCCCAAACACGGTTTTGATTGTTGGCTCCGCGCCGGCTTATCCACACGGTGTGATCGACCCCATTCAGGAACTGGCTGCGCTGGCCCAGAAGCACGATCTCCTCTGCCATGTTGATGCCTGCGTCGGCGGGCTAATGCTCCCCTTTGTGCGCCGTCTGGGTTATGATCTGCCCGATTTTGATCTTTCGGTGCCGGGGGTGACATCAATTTCGGCCGATTTACACAAGTATGGCTACGCGGCCAAAGGAGCGTCGGTGATTCTTTACCGCAATGCTAGCCTGCGCCGCCATCAGCTTTTTGCTACGATCGAGTGGCCGGGGGGTATTTACGCCTCGCCTACGCTGGCCGGAACCCGGCCGGGTGGGCCGATTGCCGCGGCCTGGGCGATTATGAATTATCTGGGGGAAGAAGGATATGTTCAAATCACCAAACGGGTGATGGCCACGGTGGAGCGCATTCGTGAAGCGATCGATGCTATAGATGACATCGAGATATTGGGCGAGCCAGCGATGAGCATTTTGGCCATTGCCTCTGATTCGCTGGACATCTACGAAGTCGGTGATGAGCTGGGGCTGATGGGCTGGCATTTGGACCGGCAGCATTATCCGGCCAGCCTACATCTTACCCTACATGGTGCCCATGTTGACCGGGTAGATGAATTTTTGCGCGATTTGCGGACGGCCGTTGCCCGGGCAAAAAAACCAAGTCTGGGCAAGACAGGCCGTCAAATCCTACTCAATTCCGCCCGCTTGCTCGTCAATGGGCTTCCTTCTCGATGGGTCAGCCGTTTATTTCCTCAAGCTGCCGCTAAGTTTAGCAGTGAGGGGGAAGGGGTTCCCAAACGCTCGGCCGCTATGTACGGCATGATGGCCAATCTGCCTAATCGAGGTGATATCAAGGAGGTCGTGCTGGATTTAGTCGAAGAATTTACGACTCAGCAGAAGTAAGAGGAAATTAAGGAGAGGTGCACCCCCCGCCATACCCCGGTCGGATTTGCCACCAGTCATTGCATGAACGCGGATCCTGAAATGCACCCCCATCGGCCGTGGCGACCACCACCGCTTTTCCACTGGTGACGCCAAACGGCTGGCCGGCTGGCAGGGCCGGCAACGCGTATCCCGGTGAGGGGTAGTTGTAGCGGGGGCCATCCGGCCGATCCAGGCTGTTATAAAGGCTAATTAAATTAGGATCGGTGCAGATCCCGTCGACGTGGACCGTATACCCTCTGGCGGCCGAGTCTTCCCGAGTGTAGTGCAGGGCGACCGTGTCTTCATCCGCGTACATGATGACCACTTCCATTCCGCCGCCGATGTCGTAGCCAGAGGCTGGCGCACGCAGGGGGATTCCGGCCGGCAGGTCAAAAGAGATCGCCGAGACAACGGGAGTAACAATAGGCCCCCCTCTCTGACCTGGATTTGGAGAAGGCGCCCACTGCCATTCATGGATCCGAAGTAAGCCGGAAATTGGCGGGACCCGATTTGGGCTGAACAGGGTTGCCAGCTGAGGAGGTGCCGTGGGATCGTTAACGCCATAATCAACGAGATCTTTTATTAAGCCTGGGTTCGTATTGGCAATATACCCACGGAGCCCCAAATTTTTATCGGCGTGATTGACCGCCGGCCGTACCGGATTGTCCTTGTCAAATTGGGTCACGAAAAGGCTCGCATAGGAGCGGTTTGATGTCGTTGGGCAGATGCTAGCGGACTGGACGACGGGCAAATAGGCCCTGGGCATCATTATTTGGGTGTCAGCAACAGCCGCCCAGGAGCCGCCCATCATCAATAGAAGAATCAAAATAATTGATGCTTTCATATTTATCCCCTTTAGAACTCTTCCAAATGAATGATTATCGTTCAGGTCAGTAAAAGGAAAAGGGGAAAATTTAAATTACCGGATGTAAAGTTATTTACAGGTCTTTAGCAGCAGGAACAATCTCCTTGGCGAAGGTCTCTAATGGAGTTATCTCATAAACATTGGGCATATTAAAAATGGCGTGTGTGAACCCCATGTCGGATAAGTTCTTGAGTCGCTCCAGCACACTATCAACTGTATCATGGCCATCCGCAAGATGGACTGTCCCTAGCGATGTTTTTTCGATCGTATCATAATCACGGTTTAGATTTTCACAGTGTCCTTTTAATGTGTCGATCGCTTGCTGCATACGTTCTTCTCCTGCACCTTCAAAGAAGTTACAGGCATCAGCATATTGGGCCACCATGCGCAATGTTTTTTTCGGCCCCATGCCGCCAATCATGATGCGGGGATGCGGGTCACTTAATGGACGGGGATTATTTGTAATTTTTGGGGCAGCAAAGTGTTTGCCTTCGAAACTACTTTCATCAGATGACCATAATTCTTTTGCCAATTGCAAATTATCTTCCAGCATTTCAAACCGTTTACTTATCCCTGGATAAGGAATGCCATATCCGACAGCCTCTTCTTCATACCAGGCTGCCCCAATACCGAGATATGCCCGACCACCTGAGAGAATGTCGAGTGTGTTGACCATTTTTAATAAGGCAGATGGATATCGATAAATAACGCCGGTTACTAAAGCACCGAGATACAACTTCTCGGTCAAGCCAGCAAAATATCCGAGAGTCGTATAACTCTCAAGCATGGGATCATTATATGCTTCACCGAATAGATTTTGAATTTGGAAGTAATGATCCATAACCCACAAACTGGCAAAATCACTTTCCTCAGCGGTTGTGACAATTTCTTTGAGCTTTGGACGTATTTCCTTGGTTCCATTTGGGTACTTAAACGAGGGGATTTGTAGCCCGATTTGCATCATTTTCTCCTTACAACTAATCCGTTTTCGCCAATAGCCTATTGTATAAAGATTAAGAATCGATGCCATTTAACAAGTTTAGAGCGGTTCACTGAATGTGTTAATTTGTACAATCTTGAGTGCCTAAACTAAAAATACCTCCTTATCTATTTACTAACGCAGTGAATGTTCGAATTGGGGTGGTTGGGCACCTTCTGGCAGCGGGCTTTTATACGGTTGCTCTTTCATGGCCGCCTCAAACTCTTCTTTGGCTTTTTCGAGCTTTTCAGGGGCGATAATCAACTCCGCAGCAGCCAGGGCCATCACTTTGGCCGCATACATCATTCCCTTATGCCCGATTGACATACGCCCCGTGGCCACGGCCCCCCAGGAATGACCAGGTGTACGGGTCGTCCAGGTGGTGGCCCGCAGCATGCTGCATGGGGCGTAGCGGCTCATGTCACCCATATCCGTTGAGGCGGGAATTAGGTCTGACGAACTTGGATACACACCACCAATCAGCGGCCGGCTTGCCGTCACCGCATCCAGGCCAAAACGCTGCATCAGCTGCTGTTTGTTGGCATCGGTGAAATACTCGTTGATCTTGGCGGCGTAAGCCATCTCTTCTTCAGTGAAGTCAATCCCACCCAGTTCCTGCATGACCTCATACTGCACATCTGCCAGGACATGGTTAGAAAGGACACTGGACGCCCCACCCAAGTGCTTTGCGTCTAGTTCAGTATCGGTCATCAGGGCCGCACCCTGGGCGATGCGCAGCACGCGCTGTGTTGTCTCTTCCAGATTCCGTGGGTCAATCGCCCGAATGACATAATCGCTCGAGGCCCGATCAGGTACGACATTCGCTGCCAGGCCGCCTTCAGTTATGATGTAGTGAATACGGACGTCTGGGGTGACGTGCTCACGCATATAATTGACACCAACGTTCATCAGTTCTACCGCATCCAGGGCAGAGCGGCCGGCATGGGGGGTGGCCGCGGCGTGGGAAGTGATGCCCTTAAACGTAAACTGATATCTGTTAAGACCCAACATACTGCCTTTCATGGCGCTGTTCACCTGCCCTGGATGCCAGTTAAACGTGGCGTCGATGTCGTCAAATACGCCTGCACGGCCCATAAAAGTTTTACCACCACCGCCTTCTTCAGCAGGGCAACCGTAATATCGCACGGTGGCTTGATTACCGGTTGCTTCCAGCCAGACTTTGAAGCCCACGGCCGCCGCCAGGCATCCTGTACCGAGCAGATTGTGCCCACAGCCATGCCCCCACCCATTCGGTTCGATGGGATCTGGGGTATTCTGGTCCTTCTGGGATAGACCGGGCAGGGCATCGTATTCACCAGCAAAGGCGATAACAGGCTTGCCTTCGCCCCATTCAGCGATGAAGGCCGTGCTCATTCCACCCACATCCCAGGTGATGGTGAAGCCTTCCTGTTCGAGAAAGTCTGCCTGCAGCTTTGAGGCGATGAACTCCTGGAACTGCTTCTCCGGGTTATCCCAGATTTTGTCGGACATGGTTGTGAAGCGAATCTGGTGTTCATCCAGCCAATCCGCAATCTCTTGTTTTGTCTTCATATGGTTTGTCCTCATGCTTTCAATTAGCGTTGATAACGATGCGCTGTGGCGATGGCGGTCTGGATATTGTCCCACCTGACGTCGTTCGGGAGGGTGCAATCAGCCCCTAAGATGAATCGGTCGGGCGCCCCCTGGCAGACGGTCGTAGTCGCCGTGATGATTTCCTCCTCGCTGCCCCGGGCGATGATCCCCAGGCGATCGAGACCACCCATAAACGGCCGGTCAAACATCCGCGAAAGCTCCTGGACGCTCAACCGCTCTGACCCCACCTGCTGGCTGCAGTTCACCACGTGACCCGGATAATCTAGAAAGGGGGTTAAATCATCATAGCTGCCGTGGTAATCGCAAATGTGAGTGATGTTAAAGATACAGGCTCGATTCATTTCGGTCATTAAGGCCAGGTCAAAAGGCTTGACATAATCCGTAAACAGGGCCGAGTTCCCGAAGCGATCAGCCTCACCACCCTGCGTGGAGGCATAAAAGCCATCAATACCCAGCTTGATGCACGCTTTGACAAACATCATCAGGCTTTCGGTTATAATCTCCAGCCCTTGTTTTACTTTTTCAGGATCGGCTTGCATATGTGCCTGCAGCAGCTCGCGGCTGGTTGTGCTGGCGGCACACATGAGGGGCGAATAGAGGGTCATGATAATCAGGGCCTCTTTTTGGGCCGCGTCGAGCAGCCCCTTGGCAATTGACAGCTGGTTTTCGTAAAAATCCTCCCCATAGAGGGGCATTTTGGCCCAATCGGCCGGCTTCTGTATGTCTGGGAGATGGGGAAATTTATCTTCGTACTGGATTTTGACAAAATCCATGCCGGTATGGCGAAAAAAGGCCAGGTGTTTGTCCACGGCCGCCTGCCCGCGGTGGAAGGTCGGGTCAAAGTGGATAAAAAACCCGGCTGGAATGTATGCGGGTGCTTTGTCTTTGTCCAATAAGCCGAGAACCGCTTCTCTTTTATTCATCAGTGTAATCCTCTGTTTGTAAAAGGTGGTGTGGCAAGGGAGCCATCCGGTTCAGAACATTTAGAGTTTTTTCTACTCCCAATCCAAGTGTACGTCTTTTTTAATTATAGGACATGTCAGAATTCAGTTTTAAAGGGCCTAAATACTTTGTAACTGAACTTTTTAAACTTTTAAGTAGTTTGCAAAAAGAATTGTTAAAAAAAGCCACAGATTAACACGGATTTTCACAGATTTCTCTTTCTAATCTGCGAAAATCTGCGTAATCTGCGGATAATATTAATTATGAGACTTTTTGTAATCT
>JASJCR010000039.1 GCA_030065875.1 Ardenticatenaceae bacterium
AAAAATTGATCGCCATGGGCGATCAATTCGTGGCCCGGCTAGAGGCCGAGGCCGCAGCCTGTGAAAGCATATCCGACCGGCTGAACCTGGTTGAAACCTATAACGAAAATCTGTTTTGGCAGTTAATCTACCAGGTTGCCTACTGCAGCGCCGGGATTCGCCTGGTTGAAAACGGACCGGCGCTAGTTGAACGCTGGCTGGGGGATGGCGAAGCTTTTCATCCGGTTGCCGAGGCAATCCCCTACAACCCAACCACCGAAATGGGGATGTCTCTGCTGCGTATCGCCCAGCAGCTGCAGCAGGAAGGGGAAGCGCCAACGGTGGATCACCCGGCCGTGAAGGAATTTTTGCAGCAGTATGGCCATCGCGCCGTGCAGGAAATTGACATGGGCGTGACTCGCTGGCGGGAGCAGCCCGAATATGTGCTGGATATGATCAGCAGCTACATGAATCAGGGTGATCCGGCTGAGAAACTGGATGATTTTGCCGCGGCGAGGACAAAGGCGGACGAAACGATTGAGGAGATCGCCCTGCAGGTCAGCCAGCGCAAAACTCGTCTCCACGGCCGCCTGATCCGTCACCTGCTGCGCTGCGCCCGCGAATTGGCCGGGCTGCGCGAGCGGCCGAAATTTGACCTGATCCGCAGCTTTGCCACCTTCCACGAGGTGATGCGCCAGGTTGGGGAAACGCTGGTCGAACGAGGCCGCCTCGATCAGGCTGATGATGTTTTCTTTGTGACCTTTGCCGACATCCGGTCAGAAGGGGATTTGCATTCGGCCGCAGCCGCCAACCGCGCCGTTTACGAGCGCGAAATCGGCCGGCGGCACGTCCCTCGCATCATGACCAGTCGGGGGGAGAGCCTGTACGGCATCACCTATCAAACCAAAGATGGCGCCCTGCTGGGCACGGCCGTTTCCCCCGGCACGTATGAGGGAATTGTCCGCGTGGTTCACACCCCCGGTGAAGCCAGGCTCACGGCCGGCGAAATTTTGGTCACGCACAGTACCGACCCGGGCTGGACACCGCTCTTCCTCAATGCGGGCGCGTTGATCATGGAAACCGGTGGCCCGATTTCCCATGGCGCCATCGTTGCTCGCGAATACGGCATCCCGGCCGTGGCCGGTGTCGCTCAAGCCACAACGCGGCTGCGCACCGGTGACCGGGTATGCGTCGATGGCGGTCAGGGGACGATAGAAATCCTGGAAGCGGCCGCCGTCACGCAGAAAGAACGGGTCTTAACATGAACACCAACCAGTCAATCAACAACCGCCGTAATCTCTTCATTTTGGCCGCAACCATGATCGTCATCATGTTGGGGTTTGGCATGGTGATTCCGGTAATGCCGTTCTACATCGACAAGCTCGGAGCCTCCGGCAGCGATCTGGGCTGGCTGGTGGCCGTTTACGCCTTGATGCAGCTCATTTTTGCCCCAATTTGGGGAGCGATTTCTGATCGGGTGGGCCGAAAACCGGTGCTGATGGTTGGCATCGTGGGGTATGCCATTTTTCTAATCCTGTTTGGATTGGCAACCCGGCTGTGGATGCTGTTTCTGGCCCGCAGCCTGGCCGGCATTCTCTCCTCGGCCACCTACCCCTCGATGATGGCCTTTATCAGCGACTCAACCGCCCCCGAAGAACGGGGAGATGGGATGGGCAAGCTCGGGGCAGCGATGGGGGTGGGCGTCATTCTGGGGCCGGGGATCGGTGGGTGGCTGGCCCAGGAATCCCTTTCACGCCCTTTCTTTATTGCCGCCGCGCTGGCCGTTGTGACGCTGGGTTTGGTCGCTTTCTTCCTGCCCGAATCCCTGCCCAGGGATGCCCGTCAGCAAACGGAGGTGCGTACGGTCAACGTAAAGGCGTTGTGGGCCGCTTTGCGATCCCCGCTTGGTGTGCTGCTGGGCATGGCCTTTTTGCTGAGCTTTGGCTTGACCAGTTTTGAGGCCATATTTGGTCTGTACGCCCTGGAAAAATTTGAGTACGGGCCGGAAAGAGTGGGCACCATCATGGTGGTCGTTGCCCTGGTATCGGCGGTCGTTCAGGGAATATTAATTGGTCCGCTGACCAAATATTGGGGAGAACCATTTGTCATTAAGCTGTCGCTGGCCGGAAGCGTGGCCGGTTTTCTGGTGATGCTCCTGGCTACAACCTACCCGATGATTTTACTGACGACCGGATTTTTTGTGCTGACTGTGGCTTTGCTGCGGCCGGCCGTGGCCTCTCTGGTTTCGCAACACGCGGAGGCCGGGCAGGGTGTGGCTCAGGGGTTAAATAATTCTTTTATGAGCCTGGGAAGAATTGTGGGGCCGCTGTTGGCCGGATATTTATTCGACGTCAATTACAACCTGCCGTTTATCAGCGGCGCGGTGATTATGCTGATCGGCTTTTTTATCGCTCTAGCCTGGATTCAGCAGGAAGAAATCACTCAGCCTGTCCCCCAGATTGTCGATCAGGTTTGAGGAACCTTCCGGGAGAGCAGTTTTGGCAGCTGCCAGGGATGTCGTCTCAGATACCCCACAATCGGCGGCGGTTCGGCCGGATGGGCTCGCGCCTCGCGGAGCGTTCCCGGCCACTCAAACGGCAGATGTTTGATCTTGCCCGGCTCCGTGATGGTTTCCAGCGCTTCGAGGGTCTCTTTTAGCACCGCCCGCTGCACCTCAGTATCTCCCGGTCGGCCAACGATTTGGCCAAAGGGATATTCGACAGCCACCAGGCGTGGGACGCTGACCGAAGCGGTCAGAATCGGAATATTTGAAAGAGAGACCGTGGAAAAGCCAGCCTGTTCAATCGCTCTCTGTACCAGTCCAACGGACCAGCAGCAGATTGGTCAGGCCGGGATCAGAACCACGGCGTCAACCTCCTCGGCCTTTAACTGGTCGATGATCGCCGGTACGCTTTGTTCGAGCAGTTCCTGGGGGTCGAGGATATACCCCATAAATGAGTAGTGGGAGGGGGCGGACCGGCCGACAATCCCTTCTTTTACCAGCTCATCGAGCCGTTCGAGAGGGAGCAGGCAGTTCAGGTCATTTTCAGCCAGTGAGGGGTCAATATGCAGGTGATACACCCCGATATCCTCAGTTCTTGCGCTCTGGGGGATAATTCGATAGGAGGAATCGCCACGCCACGGATTTTTACGCTCTAATTCCTGATCGAACGGCCGGTCGCTTTTCAAAGCGATCGCCCCACTGCTAATCAAAGCCACATTACATGCTGAGAGAGGTTTGGACAGAGGGGTCCAGGGTATCTCCCGAGGGGCTTCTAGCTTGATCCAACTTTTGACCAGTCGCTTGGTCAGCCCCCCAATAAAGCGGTATGAGTCAACTGTCATTGTTTTTTTCTCCTACAAATTTCCCCTCCCGCGTCGGGAGGGGTTTAGGGAGTGGGTCTTGTTGTAGCGTCATTTTACCCTTCCCCAGCCCCTCCCCAGGTCGGGTTCGGTAGCTGTTTTAGTCTACATCGCCAATTGTAAGGCCGCAGCATGCTGCGGCCGTGGGGTCGCCTTCCATACCCTGCCAATCCTTGGTGAACGATTGAATATTTAACCGCCAAATACCCTGTTGGGGGAGCTGGATCGGCCGCAGCATGCTGCGGCCCTACGGCGCACGATTGATCCACTGTGTCCAGTTTGATCGAACCTGTCCGCCCCTGAATCGACGTGGGAAGGGGTGCTTGTCGAAGCGCCTGAGGAAAAATTTCTGCCTGCACGTAAACCGGGTCGCGGTGGAGGGATTTGCTGCCTTGAAAGCACATTTTCCTGTTTGGTAAAGGACATTTATGACATTATAAAAAAATTTGGCTGGGGAGTCGATGATCCGGTAATGGTTGGCCGTCAGCAAAATTAAATCGGTTTATGAGTTTGCGAAATGCAAAAGCGGGGCGAAAATACCGTGAACCATTTTGATTTGCGGGTGTTACCCATCATCCCCAAAAATAAAAACAAAGTCAAGGAGAAATCATTGGATAAGTTCTGTTCAAATTGCGGCGGACCGCTGGAAAATAAATTACCGGCCGGTGAAGAAAGAGCCCGGCAGGTTTGCCGTGATTGTCACACAATTTTTTATAACAACGCCAAGCCCTGCGCCGCCGTCCTAGCCGTTCAGGATAGCCGCGTCCTGCTGGTTAAACGGGCGATAGAACCATTTAAAAATTATTGGGACATTCCCGGTGGATTTTTGGAAGCGGATGAACACCCACGAGATGGCGCCATTCGTGAATTTCTGGAAGAAACCGGCTTGTTAATCGAACCACAGGAAATCCTGGAATTTTATATTGATGAGTATGGCCCAGGCGGCCGTTTCACCTTAAATATATGCTACCTGGCCACGGTGGTTGGGGGTCAGGAAGAAGCCAGCAGCGATGCCGTGGACCTGCAGTGGTTTGACCTCAATCATTTGCCCGAGAAGATCGCCTTTAATTGGTCAATTGACGCCCTGCGTTTGCTACAGCGCAAATTAAATTCCAAAATCGCTTAGTCAAAGTTTAAAATTTTTAAATAACCCAAGTTGCGACCTTTTGACGCGACCGAATAGTCGCTATGGAAACCGAAACCGGATAGTTAATTAACGCGATTTATCGCGTTTCGGTCCCATTGGCCTATTCATTGGGAAGGTAAGGTAGCAACTTGAGTTAAAATGCTATAAGAAAAATCGTCCGCAGACCCCGTAGGGGTGAACCGGAGGTTCGCAGATTAGAGAGAGAAATCTGTGAAAATCCGTGGTAATCCGTGGCTAAAATTAATTATGTGACGCGGTCTTCCCACCGTGCGGTTGGATTCAGATAGCGAAACAGGATTCCAGGGGTTATCACAATATTCCAATTTTTCCCTGCTATGCTCTTTTCCTGGCAACCTATCAAGCAAATGGAGAAAAAATGAAAACGATTTTCAGGTGGATTTGGCGAATTGTGCTGGGGGCAGCGGCATTGATTGGCGTATTAATCCTTATTTTACTAGGGACGATTGTTTATGATTCCCAAACGGGGGAGCAGGTGGCCGATAATACCAATGTCGATTATGCAGAAGTTGATGGGCAGCAGTTAAGGGGATATTTAGCCACGCCGGACACCCCTGGTCCCCATCCGGCCGTGCTGCTCATCCATGAATGGTGGGGGCTCAATCACGGCATGACCGTTTTGGCCGACGCCCTTGCGGCTGAAGGATATGTTGTCTTTGCCCCCGACGTGTACCGTGGAAATCTGGCTCAAACCGTTCCCTATGCCCTGTGGCTGCGGCTGGGCACCCCGACAGACGATGTGTACGCCGATGTGGACAGCGCCTTGACCTGGCTGCGCTCCCGCGAGGATGTCGAACCTGAACGGGTAGCCTCCATGGGGTTTTGCTTTGGCGGAGGGCATTCGCTCCAGTTAGGCATGCGTCAGTCAGAAAACCTGGCTTTGACGATTATGTATTATGGGGCGGTTGTCACCGAGCCGGATTTGCTGCGGCCGCTTGTTGATGGGCAGCCGGTCCTGGGAATCTTTGGGGCGGAAGACACCTCGATTCCCACCCAAGAAGTTTTAGAATTTGAAGCAGCCCTCAACAGCTTAAACATCGAAAATGAAATTACGATATATGACGGCGTGGGGCACGCGTTTTTGACCGAAGAAAATTACAATGAAGCGGGGGCGGCCGGTGATGCCTGGCAGCAGACGTTGGCCTTCTTAGAAGAGAATATTGGAAATTAAAGGGATTTGACTCCAAAATTCGAAAGATTCTGTTCGCCATTCGGCCATTTTTTGGGTTATACTGTTCGCTTACCACAAAGTTTGAGGATCTACAGGTCACTATGGACACCAAAGTCACCTGGCTTGTCGATGAGCGCATTATTTTTGTAAAAATGGTCGGCAATATTATCGACTTACATATTGAGCAGGTCGACCAACAGGTCATGAGGATGCTTGCTTCGGCCGACGGCCGCCATCCAATCCACATGATCGTCGATAATCGCCATCGCACCGGCAGCCCCAACATTCGGGCGTTATTGAGCGCCCGGATGTTTTCTCACGAGCGTTTTGGTCTTTTTGTCAATATTGGCAGTCGAAATCCGCTGGCTTCTTTTATCGGCAACTTTGTTGCCAAGATGCTCAATAAACAGTACATTCAGAAGAATACTTTTGCCGAGGCAGCGGAGTTAATTGCATCCACAGATCCGGGCTTACCGGATATCCTGCCGCTGCTCGAAGAAAGTGGTAATCCTTACGTATAAAAGAATATGGGTTCAAATCGTTGATCATGACCTTAATCCCCCCTTTCCAGATTTTTGTGCCGCTCTTTTGAACACAATTTGGAATAATCGCTCTCATGAACAGCTATGAAACCACTCCTCCAACGCTCACCGTGCTGCTGGTTGGACTTCCCCAGGAAGAGATTCAATTAATTCGGAAGTCAGTCGATCAATCGCAAATCTTGATGAAGATCATTGATTCTGCCGATGAAGCGGTGACCTATATCCAATCTGCCGATGTCATTTCGATGGATGCCATCTTCTTAAATGACGGCTTGAATCTATGCCGGAAATTGCATCAGGCGCTGGCGGGTGAGCCGATTCCGATCATTATCATTTCCGATCAATCAAACCCAAAGCACAAACAGGTTGCATTCTCCGCCGGGGGGAGTGATTTTGTCGTCCGGCCGCTCGTTCCCCAGGAAATCTCGGCCAAGATTGATGGGTATTTACAGTTCAAACAACTCAATCACACGCTTGAAAACACCAATCATCAACTTCTTGAAGCACTTGACGATCTTCAACAAACAACCTACCAGCTCCTGGCTCAAAGCGAAGAAAGGTTAAATTTAGCCCTATCCTCGGCGTCGACCGGTATTTGGGAGTGGGAAATTGAAAGTGGGGAAATCTCTTGGTCTCCTCAGGTTTATGAAATTTTCCAGCTGCCAGAAGAATTTGACGGCGACTATCAATCCTACATTAATCACATCTATCCTGAAGATCAATCTTTGGTTCAGCAATCCATTAGGGCAGCTTTAGATACCCCAGGCAGTGAGTATCGGGTTGAGCATCGGATCATTCGGCCGGATGGGTTACTGCGCTGGATCGAAGGGCGCGGCCGAGTCATTCGTTCCTCAAATGGTCAGCCGCTGCGGATGCTGGGTCTGGTAACTGACATCACAGATCGCAAAGTAGCTCAAGACGCCCTCCGCCTGAGTGAAGAACGGTACAGTCAACTCGTCAACAAACTTCCGGGCAGCGCCATTATTTTATTTGATCACGATTTGCGATTTGTGTTGGTCGATGGACCGGAAATAAAAAACGTCAATTTTTCCAAAGAAGATTTTGAAGGGAAAACGCTCTTTGAAGTGGGGCTTCCTCCTGAATTTGTGGCGATGGCCGAACCAAATATGCGGGCCGTGCTTTCGGGAAAATCTTTTTCAGCTGAGCTCACTTTTCTGGAGCACGTCCACACCTATTTTTATGCCCCCCTGTATGATCCGCACGGCCGAGTAGAATACGGCCTGATTTTGGCTCAGAACATCACCGATTTAAAACGCAGTGAAGCGAAGCTGCAGCAGGCCCAAAAAATCGCCCAACTGGGGAGCTGGACGTGGGATTTACAATCACAGGTTATCACCTGGACTCGAACCATTTACGACATTTTTGGGGTAGAACACGATAAACCGCTCCTGTACGAAGATTATGAATCCCGCATTCATCCGGAAGATTTACCGGCCGTTCAACAAAAAATTCAAGACGCAATCGATTCTCCGCAGGACGATTTGTATTTGGAGCATCGCATTTTGAGGGATGACGGCTTAATCCGCTTCATCTGGGTGCGTGGCAATATTGAACGTGACGATTCCGGAAATGCGCTTTCCATGTACGGAACGGCTCAGGACATCACCGAACAGAAAAAATCTTACCAGCTGCAGGCGGAGTTAGATCGAGAACGGGCCTTAAACCGGGTTAAATCCCGCTTCACCTCAATGCTGGTCCACGATTTTCGCAATCCGTTAACCTCCCTTCAGCTTGGTTTGACGGCAACGCAGCGTTACGCTAACAAATTTACCCCAAAACAACTAGCTGACAGGATTAATCGAGCCCTGCAAAGCGTCAACCAGATTGATGCCCTGATCGATGACGTCTTGATTATTGGAAAATTGGAGGAAGCGGACCTGGAACTCAACCTGCAAACGATTGATATGGTGCATTTTTGCCGATCCCAATTTGAGCAGGTCAGTGAAGGGTTAAATGAATCTCCTTTCTTTTATAATTTTGTAAGCCCGGCCGAAAACGCCTATGTCTCAGTTGACGCCCATCTTTTTAGCCGGGCGATCCGAAACCTGTTGACTAACGCGATGAAGTATTCAGAGAAAGGCAGTCTCATCGAGATGAAAGTTTGGCGCACAAATCAGAAAATAGCCCTACAAATTTCTGATCAAGGGATAGGCATACCGGAAGACGATTTAAAATTTGTGTTTGATGGATTTTTTCGCGGCAGCAATGTCGATCACATTAAAGGATCAGGTTTAGGATTGGCGATCGTGCGCTTAATCGTTGAAGCACATCGCGGCACCATAGATTGCGAGAGCACAATTGATAAGGGCACAACCTTTACCATTCACCTTCCTTCTATTAATCCGGAAAATTAAGTGAGATAGGTTGCGCATTAGGGCATCACATTTGATTTTTAAAATCAGGATGACACGAATTTAAAGGATTATCTCTTGAAAGTGGGAAAATTCGTGAAATCTTGTTTTAGGTAAGTTACAAAAAGAATTGTTAAAAAAAGCCACGGATTAACACGGATTTTCACAGATTTCTCTCTCTAATCTGCGAAAATCTGCGTAATCTGTGGACATTTATTTCATAAAACATTTTGTAAACCACTTAAACTTTTGAACAATGACCTGCTTAAAACGTTTTCCGGATTAATTTGTAGACAGTCACGATTATTTCAACTTATAATGAATTGACAGTCATTTGCCAGCTTGTCCTCCTATCTATTCAACTTCGCTGGATAGTTTTTTTTCGCCTACAAATTAATCCCATATTAAACCGGAAAATCTTTGATGCGTGTTTTTATTTAAACATTTTCCGGAATAAGGAGATCACCCCATGACCAACGGCACAAATGATCAGGCCCCAAAAGAAACTGTAGAATGCTCACACGGTTCAAAGGGTCCGGCTGAACGCCTGGGCGAAACCGGGACCCTGTCTGCTCAACCCACCCCGGAAGGAATTTCCGCTGAAGATCTAGATGCTCGTCAGGCGGCCAAAGGGCTTCAACGCAAAAGCGGCCCTCTCCTCGAAGAATCATCTGAAGAAAGCGCGCCAGGCACGTTAGCGGCCGGCGACGCAGCGCCTCCTGCTGAGGCGGTTCCTCCCACGGACGTCGAAGAGTAAAGGATAATTTGCCATGTCTATTGTCATCTACAGACAGCTTGGTTTAACAGATCACGACACCAATGGGCAAACCTCATCTGTTGGTGAAACCTCAATGGCCAACAGCGGCCGGCATATTTTCATGACCGGCAACTGGTTTGCTTCCGAATCAATGGACAGAGGAAGCAGCTGGGATTTTGTCAGCCCAACCGGTGTTTTGCCGCGGGTTAACAACGGTTTTTGCTGTGATCAGTCGGTCATTTACGAACCCACCCGCAAAATTATGGTTTGGGTGTTGCAGTACAGTCATGATTCAAATACCAACACCTTGCGCCTGGCCGTCAAGCGCGGCGGAACGCCGGGCAACCAGTGGCACTGGTGGGATTTTACCCCGCAAGGGATTAACAACAGCTGGAGCGGTGAGTGGTTTGATTACAATCATGTAGCCGTATCAGACAATTATTTATATGTCGGCACCAACGTGTTTTCGATCAGCGGTGATCTATTTACCCGTTCAGTCATTCTCCGTTTTCCGCTTGATGATTTGGCCGACGGCGGATCTTTAAGTTTTTTATACTTTATGTCAACTGACAACTTTTCCCTGCGCTGCGTAAACGGGGCAAAAGACGTCATGTATTTCGCCAGTCACAACAACACGAGGCAGCTGCGCCTGTTTGAATGGGCCGAGAATGCCACCTCGATCAATGTATTTGACATCAACGTCAGCCGCTGGTCGAGCAACCAGTTTGCCCGATACTCAGCACCGGACCCGGACAATCAGGATTGGCTCGGCCGGTGTGATCCCCGCATTACCGCCGCCTGGGTGGCCAAAGGGGTGATCGGTCTCGCCTGGACGGCCAACAGCCGGGGCAGCCGGCCGTTCCCCCACATTCGCGCCGTGCGCATCGATGAAAACAGCAAAAATGTCATTGACGAGCCGGATATCTGGCATCCTGATTACGCTTTTGCTTATCCGGCCGTTTATCCCAACGGCCGAGGGATGGTAGGGCTGTCCGCTTTTCGCGGTGGCGGCAGCAAATATCCCGGTCACATTGTCGGCGTGTTGAACGACCAGCAGGCCCACTGGCAGCTAAAACTCTCGCGCAGCGGGTCACACGGCCCGGTTGACGGTAAATGGGGTGATTACGTCAATATTTTCCCCTATTCTGGGAGGGGTTTTTCCTGGTTTGCCTCCGGTTTTACCCTGCAGGGCGGCGGCCGGCGACAGGATATCGAACCACAGGTTGTTCAGTTTTATGCGCGGTAAACAAAACAAAAAAAGGATAGATAAGTAAATGGTTCAACTGACAATCCCCTATCGCTCCCAATGGGCTGACGATGCCAACCTGTTTCGCGCAGACTGCGGCCCAACCTGTATTGCTATGATCCTCAACTACTATGGGATCACCGTCACGCCCAATCAGTTGTATACCCATCTGCCGGGTAAAGGGGTCGAAGATTTTACGACTTTTTCCGAGCTGCGCCGGGTGGCCCAGCATTTTGAAGTCGCCCTGCCGCGCCATCAATATGGCCATCGGGAAGAGGCGCTGGCCAATTTGCGAAGCGCCATCGACAGCGGCCGGCCGGTCATGACCCTGGTTAAGTATGCTCACTGGCGAAATACAACGGGCAACGCGTTTGACTTTGGCCACTTTGTGGTTGTAACCGGCTATGAGGGTGATTTGATTACCCTCAACGATCCCCTTTTTGGCCTGTGGCAGCCGGCCAGTCAAGGAGCTCATCTCACCATGTCGACCGATCTGTTTTGCGCCGGGTGGGGAGGATTTCCGGTTACTGAGAACCCCAACTGGGCGTGCGCCATCGCCAGGAGCAGCAAGCCCCCCACCACCCATCAACCACCACCCATCACCGATCACCCATCACCCGACACCCATCAACCACCACCTGACACCCAACCACCCGCAGACCTAACTCTCACTCCAGAAATCAAGCGGCGCATCGAGGCGCTGGCCGCCTACCGCTGGGCCCGACCACCGGAATGGGAAAATGAGCAGGATACCCAGCTGTGGCTCAATCATTTGGGTGATTTTGGCGCGGCCGTGGCTCAACATACCGTTGGCCCGGGAGACACCCTCAGCGCACTGGCCAGTCGCTATTACGGGCAGCAGCACCGCTGGCCGGCGATCAAATCATTTAACAATTTGCAGCGGGAAGGGTTATGGGTTGGAGAAACCCTCCTCATCCCTCAGGTCGGCCAATCAGGCGCTCATCTCAATGAGGCCTTACCGCACGACAACCTGGCAACACCAGGGACTCTATCGGCCGAGGCACCCGTCGGACCAAATCCAAATCTGGCCGCCATCGAATACAACGCGCTTGGGTCGGGCACCTTTGGCATCGGTTTTGAGGATGGGTAGCAATTAAATTCTCTATCAAACAACAACGCGAAAATAACAGCTCTCAAGGAGAAAATAAATATGGCACGGTCAATCATCGGTTTTCACTACGGTCCCGGAGGAGACAAACAGGGGATCGGCGATTTTATGCGCAAGCTCAACGATCACGGCATTCCCTTTCTGGTCAAGGGCGCGGATGACGCCGGAATATGTTTTGAAGGACAGGAAGTTGGGAAAGAAAAAGGGGTTGAAAACTGGTTGATCTACCGCCTGTCAACCGCTGGGCAAGGGCGCTCTTATGAGTATGATGTCCCGGATTATCTCAAATCTCCATTGGAAGCGGCTCAGGAGCATTGGGAAGAGACCGTCGCCAAGTGGCCACCCGAGCTGGATAAATCGATCGTCTGGATGGAACCGATCAACGAACCAAGAGCGAAAGCCTCCTTTGAGGATGTACAGTGGAACAACCTTCATCCTACCGATTGGCTGGGCAAATTTATGCTCGAATACGCCAAAATCGCCAACGCGGCCGGCTATAAGGTGTGCGGTCCATCGTTTAACTCCGGCGAACCGGAAGTATTCTCAACCAACGATTACGAACTGCCAGGTATGCTGGCCTACATGAAGTATTGTGCGGAACATCCCGATCAGGCGGCACTCTCCATCCACGAATATGTCTGGGATTCCTACAAGCACGGTGAAGATTGGCAAACTTGGTATCCCGTTCTGTTCGGCCGGGTCGAAGCCGCCTTTGCAGCGGCCGATAAACATCAAATTTCACGGGATTTTAAAGTATTTGTCACGGAATGGGGGTTCGCCTATCGGGGGTCCCCTCGCTGGCCGGAATGTGAGCCCTATTTAACCGCATACAACGAGTGGGCCGCCCGCTGGCCGCAGGTCAAGGGGGTCGCGGCGTGGACGCTGCAGAGCGGCTGGGGAAATGTCGACAAGGACGTGGTTTCCTGGATTAAACCGCTGACCAATTACACCATCAACCGCACCTTCGACAGTGGCCAACAGCCTCAGGCAACCCACGAGCTGTTTAGCAGCAGCTTACCGGCAGGCGACTCTGCCGGCGAGCTTATAACCGGTGGGGAGGTTGGGGAACCGGCGGCCGAAGCGGCCGGTTTTTCCGCCAGCATCGACCTGGGAGCGGTCGATTTAACCCCCAATACGACCTTTGAAGCCACCTGGACCTTTGTAAACAGTGGCCCCACCACCTGGGACAGCCGCACCCTATTCGCTTATACCGATGAAAACCATCCGGAAACAGCCGGCTTCCCCCGTGCCCATTTTGCCTCAGCAACCGCCTTCCCGATCACGGAGATTGGCGCACCACCTCAGGTCCAACCAGGTGAGCAGGTTAATTTGACCCTCAACTTATCCGCTCCCAGCCAGGCCGGCCTCTTTGGCTCGAACTGGCAGCTCCAGGGGCCAGACGGCCGAGCGTTTGGGCCGATCCGCTGGGTCCGCGCCAAAGTCAAGGCCGGGCAGCACAACGTGCAGTTTGTGGCCTTCACCCACAGCGTCCTTAATTACGAGCAGCTAACTCCCGGGCAGTCGTTTACCGGGACATGGCGACTTTTAAATTCCGGCAGCGCCCCCTGGACACGCGCCTGTCGGCTGGTTTATACCGCGGAAGTCCATCCGGAGACGGCCGATCGCACGGCGATCCAGATGTCTGAAAAAGCAAGCTATTCGCTGTTGGAGCTCTCCGGCCGGGAGCGAGTAAATCCGGGGGAAGAGGTCATCATCAACTACCCCTTCAAAGCCCCGGATCAGGCGGGAAAATTCGCCTTCCAATGGCAATTTCACGACGAACAGGGTCAGCCGTTTGGCGGTCTGCGCTGGATGAAAGTTGGCGTTGTGGGAGAACCCGATTTACCGGATGACACATCAACCAAAGCGCGTTTTGGTATGAATGTCAACATCAACGACGGGCATGCCCTGGATGCCGAAAGACTGGCCGGATTAAGCTGGGTGCGCTTTGTTTTTTGGGCCTCCCGCCTCAAAAAATCTCCACAAAAAGCGTATGAAGATCGCTACCGCAGCGTGATTAAAACCTATGCCTCCCAGGGGATTCGTTCGCTGCTTGTGCTCCACCAGGATACCGAATGGGCCAACGGCCCCTGGATCAACAACAGCGGGTGGGAAGCGTATGCATCTTCGTTCGCCCAGGCGTGCGCCAACGTGGCTCGGGCGTGTGCCGAATTTGGCGATCAGGTCGCCTATCAGATTTTTAACGAAACCGACAGCGGTTTTGGCAATGATGCCGGCAATGAAAACATCTCGGCCATCGGCATCGCTCCCGATAAGTATGCGCTGATTCTCGATGCAGCCGCAAAGGCGATCCGGCAGGTTGATCCGCAGGCGACCATCATCATGGGCGGCATGAAAACCGGGCCGGATAACGCCATCGATTATATACGCCGCGTTCGCCAGGCGTTGGGCGGCCAGCTGCCGGTTGACGCCATCGCCTATCACCCGTACGGCCGCTTTGTCGAATTTGATCCGTTTTACAACGGTCAGTTTGGCACCATTCGGGATGCGTTCGGCCGTTTCAGAACCGCTTTCCCCGATCTGCCGCTGTGGATCTCCGAGCTTGGCGTCGCCGACAACAATCCCATCGGACCAGAACATTATGAGAAAATTGCCCGCTATATGCGGGAAGTCGTTCATGAAGTGGCCGAGAACCACGCTGATCTCGTGCCGGTTCTGATCTGGTTCGCCTGGTCTGATTTGATGCGCAACGCAGGGATTACGACTATATCGGGTGAGTTCAAGGCCCATATTGGAGACGCCTTCAAAGAAATGGTCGCCCTTGGGAAATGAGGAGATAAATAGATGCTCAAAAAGCGCATGGCCCTCGCCAACCACGTGCCGTTCAAAACCGTAGAAGATGCTGTATCGGTCGGGTAAAACGGCTGTTACTACTGTTTGCGAACCCACGATACCGGTTAGGGAGAGGGAAAATGGCCGTTATTGAAGTTGTTCAAGACGGGGCGGTTTCGATCATAACGATCACCCGCCCCGAACGCCGCAACGCGATTAACCAGGAAACCGCCGTGGCCCTGCGGCAGGCGCTGCGGGCGTTTGACGCTGACGACTCACAGCGGGCGGCGATTCTCACCGGCGGAGACGAGGTTTTTTGCGCGGGGGCAGATCTCAAAGAAATTGAGGGGTTAGATTTAAACAGCCCCAGTGGCCCATTGGGCTTCACCCGCTTGCAGGTCGGAAAACCCACCATTGCCGCCGTTGCCGGGTACGCCGTAGCCGGGGGATTGGAGGTAGCCTGCTGGTGTGATATGCGCATCGTCGATACGACCGCTCAGTTTGGCTGTTTGGAACGGCGCTTTGGGGTACCTTTGGTCGACGGCGGCACCGTCCGCCTGCCGCAGATCGTGGGGCTCGGTCGGGCGCTTGACCTGATCCTCACCGGCCGGCTGATCGATGCGGCGGAAGCACAACGCATCGGCCTGGCCAATGAGGTGGTGGAAAAGGGGCAGCATCTGGCCCGGGCGTTGAAAATTGCCCAGAAACTGGTCGAATTTCCGCAAATCGCTATGCGTAACGACCGCCGATCGGTCTATGCAGCCCTGGGCAAACCGCAGTTTGAGGCGCTGCGCAGCGAGGCAGCCATCGGCCGGGAAACGTGGGCCAGCGGCGAAGGGTCGGCCGGGGCGCAGGCGTTTACCCAAGGACAGGGCCGGAGGGGAAATTAATCTATCAACAGAAGCTCGTTAACCAACTCGTTGCGATCGCCGACCGTAATTGGGAAGTGTTGATGAAGCAGCTCGCCACAGTGGGAAATCGCTTCTTTGAGACCGGCAGCCGGCCGATCTTCGCGCAACCCGGCCACAACCAGGTCGCGCGCCATTTCCCAATCCGCCTGGGTCAATTTCTCGCTGATCGTTTCATCTCCCAAAATGTGAACCATTCGCTCATAAAGCGAAATATAAATAATCAATCCGGTGCCCGCCGCGGTGCGGTGCACCCGATTTTGATAAAAGGCGGCCGCAGCCTTTTCCGCCACTTCGGCCGTCATCTCGCGGCGGCCGATGAAAAGACGGCGTACTCCAGGCAGGAAAACCGCCAGCAAAACCCCGGCGATATAACCCACAACCACGATGGCCAGCACCGCTCCCAAACCGATCGTCAGCCGGTATTCGGCCGCCCAATCCCCCTGAACCAGCTCGACATCCTGAAAGAGAAGCCAGATGAGCGTGAGGGCCGTCAAGGCCACCGTCACGCCAACCAGGCTCTCCGCCCGATCGTACCGGCCGGAAACGGTGGCCACGACCGGTACAATCTCGGCCGCCGTTTTTTCCTCGGCCGCCGCAACGGCCGCCTCGATTTCCCGTCGATCTTGCTCGCTAAACAGCTCACTTGCCAATTTCATACATCTCTCCTACCAGCGGCCGCTGGCCCCACCCCCCCTGGAACTGCCGCCGCTCCGCGGGCTCGAAGACCGGCTTCTGGTTGAGCCGCTGGATGACCGGCTGCGGAACGAACGACGGGAGGAGCTGCGACTAGACCAGCTTGAACCGTAATCATACTCATCATCGTCATCATACGATCCTTCAAACCCCATCTGTCGCAGCAGCCAGCCAAAACCAAGCAAGCCCAGATAAAGAATGACATACATGAAAAGTGATCCATAATCCCTGGAAGATTGGGAAGATGGCGATACTGACCGGCTGGGCAGCTGGACAGGGATAGATGTGGGTCTTGGGGCTGGGGCTGAGGCAGCAGTTGCTAGATCACTTTCCGCCATGATCACCAGCTGCCCTACTCCGTCGACCAGGCCGCTTGAATACGCCTCCCGACGAAACTGAGGGATAATGTTGTTGTCCATTATCGACAGGGCAACGTCGTCGTACACGCGATCCCAATCATAACCGAGTTCAATTCGCGCAATCCGGTCACGGCGGGCCACCAGCACCAGAATTCCCCGGTTGAGGTTGCGCTCTGGGGAGCCAATCCCCCAAGAAGCAAATAGCATTGTGGCATACTGTTCGATAGACAGATCGGCCGCATTTTGCCCTTCAAGAGAATCGATTGTCACCACGTAAAGGGGAACCGCTTCTCTTTCCCAGAGATCGGCCGCCTGAACGTTGATCAATTCCTCGTCTTCTGGGGTAATAATTTCGGCTAAATCGAGGACAAATTCCTCCTCGGCCGGGGGTTCTGGGAATTGGGGTGTTGATTCCTGGGCGTGAACTGCTAAAAAAGAAAAAAAAGATAGGACAAAAACGATAAAGAGTATCAAAAAGGTTTGGTGCTTGTTCATATTTTCACCTCTCACCCTTCATTGTTACGGAAAGCGATTACCAGAAGTTGTAAAGTTTATGCACCGCAGCATATTTCCTTGCCGCGTTCAAGCTGTGGGCAGGTGGCCAGGATGAAACCGGTGTAAGGGCTTGGCTAGCCAAGCCCCTACAAACGTGGATTGGTTAAATCGTCAACTAACATAAAGGTGTCGTTTGCCATCCAGGCGCTATCATCTCTTCAAATCAGCCATCCTGAACACTCTTCACTCCGCTGCACTCCTATCCTGAGCAATGACAGATGGTTTGCAGCCTACCTTTCCGCCTCTGAATCCAAATCGGGGAGGGAAATTGTTAACCCCTATCAAGTGGATAGATCCAGCGCCCGCATCGCCCAGGGCAGTGCAGTCTCGAGCTGTTCACGCTGCACCCTACGCACAAACGGTGCATCCGGAATATCCGGCAATCCCGCGCGGGCGGCAAAAAAACCGGTCACCCAGGCGGCGATCTCCGGCTCATGCGGCAAAATTGTATCTGGCACCGGACCACCCTCATACGCCAGGCTGGGAAGCCAAAATCCGAGATCGAGCTTGGGGTTTGAAAGACAAGCCTCCGCCCAGTCGACAAACTTGACCCCACCGGCCGTAAAACAAAGATTGTTGCTGCGAATATCCCAATGAGTTAAAGAGTTCCCGGCCGGTGAGCAGCCGCTTTCCGCTTCAATCAAGATTGGCAAAGCATGGCTAACCCATTGCTCACTAACCATTCCCAGGGCCAGAAACGGCTCCGGTTCCACCGCGATCCGGGTCCAGTTTCGGCCGCGCTCGCCGTGCATTTCGAAAAAAGTCGGTAGGGCAGCCGGCGTGTGGTGCAAGGTTTCAAGTTGCTGCAGCACCAGATCAATTCGGGCACTGCTCCATGGCGGTGGCCAGGCTGCCTCGGAAAGATCCTCGATAATCAGCAGCGGTTCCGACTCGTGATCTTCCCAGCCGATTAATTGAGGCATGAAGCTGCCCTGGACCGTCAGATAAGCCCGCCCTTCCCGACGAAGCATGGCGGCGGTCAGCGGGGTCGTGGCCTTTTTGGCAAAGAATTGACCCCGATCGGTGTAAATTAGCCAGCGGGCGGCCGGCGTATAACCGCCCGCAATTGGTTGAAAAACGGAAGGTTTAACGCCTATCAGCTTCTGGATTCTATCCTGCAGTTGGGGTGTAGGTTGGCTCAATATATCACCTACAAAGCCCATGACACCAGCGCATACTGCGCTGCATAATAGAGCACGATTATCAAAAACAAGATGCGCTTTGGATTAAGCCAGGGTATCGGTTTTTGGGAGCTTGGGAACGCGCGAAGACCAACAAGCGAGTCAGAAACAAAGATAAATATTCCCCAAACGGCAAAGGGATAGCGGCCAACATATAGAGCAGACAACCCCCCAGCCAGCAGGATGACCGCCTGGACCAGATAAATATACACCGGTACCTTGAGGGCAGGCTCGACCTGCAGGTACCGATAAACAACCGCCGCCGCCACAACTCCCACCCCGACAAAGCTCCCCTGAATCCAGAGCGGGATATTTTCTGTATAGGCAATCACGTTAAATAAAATGCCGATGGTGAAACCGCTCAACACCCCCAGAACCATAGCCACAGGGAACAATCCAGGGGCTTTATCTGATCTTTCAAACATAAAATCGCTCGCGGCCAGCAAAAAAAGGGCGATAAAAAGGATTAATCCGGTTTGAAATGGGACATTTCCCATCCAGGCTCCAATCAAAAGCAGCAGTCCACAAAAAGCGGTCAGCGCCGGACTGACAATTTTCTTGGCCGGATGATCTTCAGCCTGCATAAAGGCGCTGATAATCAGCCATATGACAAATAGAAAGGTTAACATGGTGATTTTTTGGGGTCGAGAACGCGTCAACAGTGAAATTCGGCCACCATGGCCCAATTGCTTTAAAATAATATCATGCCAGACCCAGATTCAAAATTATCATCGCGAGAAAATTATGACTTCGATTCTGATTCAAAATTGCCACCTCCTGCGCCGCGCCGACCCCGTTCTCATCGAGACCCATCGAGATATTTTGATCGAGGGCGCAAAAATCAGCGGCATTTTTCCCACGGATAAAATTGATCCCGCCAAGGTAGACGAGGTAATTTCCGGCCGGGAAATGCTCTGCCTGCCCGGTTTGATTAACACCCACGCCCATATCCCCATGGTGCTCTTTCGTGGTTTAGCGGAAGACGTGCCGATCGAGCGGTGGTTTAACGATTTTATTTGGCCGCTGGAAAGCAATCTTACCGCAGAGGATGTGTACTGGGGGGCCCAACTTGCTCTGGTCGAAATAATTGAATGTGGAGTCACCACCGTGGCCGATCACTATTTTTATATGGATCGCGTGGCGGAGGCGGTTCAGCAGGCGGGCACCCGCGCCGTGTTGGGCTCGGCCGTTTTTAGCAGTTTAGGGCTCGAGGGGCTGCAAGCTTCGGCCGACTTTGTCGAACGGTGGCAAAACCAGGCTGACGGCCGCATTACCACCCTGATGGCCCCTCATGCCCCCTACACCTGTGATGATGAATACCTGCGGGCGGCCGTAGAACACGCCAAACGGCTCAACGTCGGGATTCACATCCACGCCGCCGAACGCGTTTCCCAAACCACCTCCAGCCTGGAATCTCGTGGGGAAACCCCCATTCAGGTTCTGGCCAAAACGGGGGTCCTGGATGTGCCCACCATCATCGCCCACGGGGCCGGAATTTTACCAGAAGATATCGAGCTCCTGAAGCAGGCCGGCCACGTGGGCGTGGCCCACGCCCCCAAGACTTATCTCAAGCTGGCCAACGAGCTAACCCCCATTGCCGCCCTACGCGAAGCCGGAATTCCGGTGGGCCTGGCCACCGACGGGGCTGCCAGCAACAGCACGCTCGACATTTTAGAGGCAATGCGTCTCATGGCCATGCTGCAAAAGTTTACCAGCGGTGATCCCGAACAGATGCCGATTCCCACCGTATTGGACTTAACCTTTCGGGGCAGTGCGGCCGTGCTCGGCATGCGGCATTCAATTGGTGCCGTCGAGGAAGGATACCTGGCTGATTTAATCCTGGTCGATTTTGGCGGCGCTCACCATCAGCCGCTGCACAGCATCACCGCCAGCCTGATCTATAATGCTCGTGCTGGAGATGTTCAGACGGTCATCTGCAACGGCCAAATCATCATGCAGGATCGAGAGCACAAGACGCTGGACAAGGAGAAGATCATCGCGCAGGTGCGCCAAAATATGGATCGCCTGGCTACGCGAATTCCAGAGAAAAGAATCCAAGTTTATAACCCTTAACTCAAGTTGAAGCCTTGGGCTGCAGGTATTTTTGGAGCCAGTTAACGGCATTGACCCACATCGGTTCAGTGAAGGTATGCCCCACCCCTTCATGAACAATCAGCTGCACTTTTTCGACCGCAGATCGGTACCGCCCTTGAAGCTCGTGATAGAAGCGCTTCACTTTTGCGCCGTTGTAATGCTGGTCAACTTCCCCAATCTGGATCAACAGCGGCCGGGGGAAAAATCGATCCGGATAATGGGCCGGACTGTACCGGCGAGCATAAGTGGTTAAGGCGTCACGCGCTTCCGAAGTGGACAGCACCGGTACTTCGGCCGGCAGATCATCCCAAAAGGGAGAGGCGATTATCGGGGCAGCCACTTTGATTCGTTTTTCAAAAGTCAGGGCACGAAAGGTCACAAAGCCCCCCATTGACACCCCGACCAACCCAACCCGCTGCCCATTGATCAGCTTGTCACCAGCAAAATAGTCGACGATGGCCGGAATATCATCAGCTGTTTCCTTAATAAGCCGTCGCACCTCAACCATATCCAGGGCGCCATCCCGAGACACTTGGCTGAGAAAGCCGGGTCCGGGCCTCTCCCCGTGTCCACAATTATCGATGGCAACGGCATAATATCCTAACTTGGCCAAGGCGGCCGCTCTTTCCCGGAGATTCTCTTTTGAACCTCTAAATCCGTGGGAAATAATCACCAGCGGTTTTGGAAAGCCACGATCTGCGTCAAAACAGGCCAAAACCGGGATTTCGCCGATTTTGAATCGTTCAACGATTGAATTTCTGAGGGTCACAACCTCCTCCTCACTCAAGCTGACGGCGGTTTGACGCAGCGAAAACCGAGATAATCCGGACCAAAATCTTTGGCTCGCGGCCATACCTTGCCGTCATACACAATAATATAGGCGCGTTCCTCATCTTCGTTGACGTCACTCTCCGTCCACCAGTAAATCACCTGAGAATAAATATTCCACAGCGGTGTTTCCTTATCCGGCCGCATTTGATAGGTGGCCTGGGCCGTCTGCTCGTCCCACTGCCCCCCGCAGTTCTCCCCATGACGGGCCATCGAGCGCACCGCTTCATCCGCGGTCGGCAGACGCCAGATATTTTGCGGTGTGTCGGCCAGGGCGGTGCCATCTTCGACCAGGTGTTCACAGGTTTCTCTGGCTGTGTACCAGTCGTCTCCCTGCAGCGGCCACCCCGGTCCTTCCGGAGCCCAAATCAGCTCGACCTCGTTGCCCGACACCAGCCGGGCATTAAAGTTTCCGTCATTGATGCGCTGCGAGACGCGGATAATGGGTTCAACGCCAAAAATGACGGCCGTCATCAGCGGCAGGCCGACGGCCACATAAACGGCCAGCCGGCGCGGTTCCGGCCGTCCAAACCAGTAGAGAAGAGCCAGGCCCACCAGAGGGATGATGAGGAAAAAAATCGCGGCGTTGGAGCCCGCATTAAAAAACCACAGGGCAAATAGAGCAATGAAAATGTGCAGACCGGCCCCCACACGCGGCCAAAAGATAGAAACCAGGGCGATGCCCATAAAAATCAGCATAAAGGCCATGTACTGCGCCACCATCAGACCCAAATTCATCAGCAGGGAGCGAGAATACCACCCTTCATGAAAGTTCTCGATAATCCCCCAAAACGCCCAAAAGCAGGCTGCGGCCGTGGAGATCAAAACGGCCGTCCACCCCATGATCTTGACCCAATCAAGATTTTTCATTTTGTCTTTTCCAATGTCTTCTGCACCGATAAATGGATTTGCAGAGGTTACTGCGAAAAACAGGTGGGTATTCGCGCAAAATTTTGGCTAAATTTAAACTTCTATTTTATGGTGCAGAGGCGATATTGCGTCGTGAAGTCGCCGCAAACGTGTTGCCAAAAAGTCAATAAGCCAGCTCGCTAATGGGGTACGATGGTGATTGTGGCTCATGTATATAAAGGCAGAGATGATCAGAGAGAGGCTCAATGTTAAACCCATTTTATAAAAAACGGGGGGCCGCGTCTAGCATTTACAAGTCGGCCATCCTGAAACAAAACCGCTGCCAACATCACGCAATCAACTGCGGAGTCAAATGAATTACAAAAACGCTTCAAGATTAATTTTTCCGCAGAACCTGTCCCGAGCGCAACCGAAGGATTCCAGGGAGAAATTTGCGGACGATTTTTCTCATAACATTTTTTGTAAACCACTTAGGTAAGTTACAAAATATTTTCTGAAATAAGGTATCCGCAGATTTTCGCAGATTAGAGAGAGAAATCTGTGAAAATCCGTGTTAATCCGTAGCTTTTTTTAACAATTCTTTTTGTAAACCACTTAACGGAAGGAAAAAACGTGAAATCTACTACTATTTTTAGCCTGCTATCAAACGCCGCGGGTGTAGTTGCCCTGATCCTGGTGATCGGATTTGCTATCTGGCAGTATCAGAACATCAAGTACCAGGAAGTTGTCAACCCGATACCAACAAAACTTTCCAGTCCTTCACCGACAATCCGGTCTACATCAACGATAGATATCGTCGTCGGTCCAACCGAATTTGCCACAGCATCCGCCACGCCTCTGCCAGCGACCAAAATACCACCAACAGCAACCGTTCTGCCACAACCAAACGACTGGGCTGTGCCTCCCACCGCAGCCCAGTTATCGCAGCCAGCAAATACCCCTCCGCCTCCCACTGCGACAGTCGCGGCCGGATCTGATTCACTGGCAAATTTCTGTTTAACCGTGACCGAAATCCCGCAGGTTGAATGTGAAGCACTCGTGATTCTATATCAGGAATTGGACGGTGAGCGGTGGCGGCATGGATCCGGCTGGTTCCAAAACAACACCCCTTGTTCCTGGAACAGAAAAATAATTTCGTGCAGCGAGCAGAACATAACCGGTCTTTTTATGCCTGGGGAGGGGTTAACCGGTGATATGCCGCCAGAGATCGGTGACCTGACCGAATTAACAGCCCTGAACTTAATTGGAAACAACCTGAGCAGCATCCCTCCGGAAATCGGCCGGCTGACAAACCTGGCTTATCTCGATTTAGGCGCCAATAATTTGAGCAGTGTATCGCAGGAAATCGGCCGTCTGATTAATCTGACCTATCTTAGCTTAGGAAATAATCTGAGCGGTGTACCGCCGGAGATCGGCAATCTGACGAATTTAAACCGTCTTTTCCTTGGTGGGAACAACTTGAGCTTACCGTCGGAAATCGGCCGTTTAACCAGTTTAACCCACCTCGGTCTAAATGGCGTCACAACAACTTTACCCGCGGAAATTTGGACCCTGACCAACCTGACCTATTTGAATTTATCTGGCAGCAATCTCGCTATTTTGTCACCGGAAATCGGCAATCTGACAAATTTGGCCGAGCTGCATTTGGCAGATAACGAAATAACTGCTCTGCCGCCAGAAATCGGGAATTTGGTCCGCTTAAACGTGCTTGATTTACGCCACAATAATTTGACCAGCCTTCCTCCGGAAATCTGCACGGCGTTTCAGAACATAACCCTTTGGCCAAAGGGTTTGTGTTCACATTGACGGTCTATACAGTTGTGGATGTTTTTCTTGATTCTCCAAATTAGAATTTATCATCTTAAGAAACAAATTTGACTCTTTCATCATTCTGCGTAGTCCACCATTCATGATTTTTAGTTTGATTTGTTCATGATTCGTTTAGCTGGTGCTGTGGTGCATTAGGAAATAGCTCAAAGCGTTTTAACTGTCCAATGACCCATCCGCCACACGCACCACAGACCGCAAAAAGGACAATGAATAAGAATCTGCCCGCCCTGCCAAAATCACTGGATTGATTAAAAAGAAGCATTCCAATCAAAGTCCAGCATGTGGCGCTTGTAATCATATATATTTGCTCCATTTTCCCCTCAAAAAAATTGATTCTCGAAAAAATTGCAGATAATGGATAAATAACGATATAAGGCAGAACACACAAAATAGGAACGACAGCAAGACCCAAAGTAAATGTAATCATTGTGGTCAATGGTCCTAATGGTGACTTATCACCAGACAGAAGGATATTGAGAAAAGTTTGGGCAGTAAGAAGTAAACTACCTGTGACTAGACCTCCCGTGCTAATCATCTCTCGTGATGTTGCTTGGAAATCAAATGGCCCTCTGGCACCATATTTTCCCGCTTTATAACTCATCATGGCCGTTAATGTGATCATCATTGTCAACAAAATCCATCTCAAATTACCCGTCAACTCGAAAAGTGACGGCGTGATTAGCAGAATGGTGATGAATAACCATGTCAGGGTGCTGCTTAGCCCCCAAAGAGAGGTTTGATCACTTTTGGGCAGTAACTCAATCAATACCGTGGCCAACGGCCGTATAAACAACCAGCCAATTGCGTTCCCAGCGATCGCAATAAGAGCTAAGGAAAAGTAAAGAAGTACATAATAAAGGCCCAGAGAATTGCTGAAGTTGGTTGCTTCAAAAAATGAATTAGTAGGAACTCGGATGTCTTGAACAAATGTCAAAACAACATAATAAATTACAATCAGTAAGGTCATCCCCAAACCTGTAAATAAACCACAGGTTTTCCCTCGTCTGATTGCCAACTTATCCCCTAGTACAACGGTTAATAATTTGTCCATTGACCCTCAATTTCAAACTTTAAAACAAAGAGTGAGTTTAATAACGGGTTGAGAACGATGCCTGAGCCTGGCGAAGGCTGAGTCGGGCCTAAAAGGGTATGTGCTGTGCTGCTTCGGCTTCGACAAGTTCAGCCCGCTCTTTCTCTTTAAACTCTATTCTTTGCACTACCTAAACGTGATTCCAATCCCAAACAACCTCCAGAGGAAGCTCTTTGCCGACTGACCCCAGAATCATCCCAATTTCTCCGTGGTGCATACATTCATGGGCAATAAGGTATCCGATAAACGCCCCGATGTGAGGTTGAAAATATGGTAGTTCACCCCCG
The DNA here is from genome assembly GCA_030065875.1 of Ardenticatenaceae bacterium. Taxonomy (GTDB): domain Bacteria; phylum Chloroflexota; class Anaerolineae; order Promineifilales; family Promineifilaceae; genus WTJY01. The sequence continues at coordinate 25,216 of JASJCR010000039.1, forward strand.
GCCGCAAGCCCCTTCTGCAGCATCTCTTCCACCCGACCGGCCGACATCTCAAGATTTTTTCTGAGGTATGCCTTGTCAATTTCACGGGATTTTTCGATCTCCCTCAGCCCCTGATCCAACCCCTTTTCACGCCTCAACCACAACAAACGGACCAAATGAATGTGAGCAAACTGCCCGCCAACGGTTGTTTCATAATGGTCCAATCGTCTTCCCAAATCTTCCGGATCGATGACGTCCAGAATTTCTAAATTAATTCGGGCATGGATCTTCCAGATATCCAGTAGTTGGTTCTCAGCCAATGTCATGTGTAATTTCCTCCGTGGACGATAAATTAAAAAACCTTCAATTAGTTTGGTCGGGTCTTTTTTTTAAATCCGTGCCCGACTCAGGGCTCAACCTGGACGATAAAGGAAAGCTCTCGATCTGCGGCCGTGGCGGTAACTTCCCAACACCCCTCGGTCGGGAAGATTAGACCGGTGGCCTGAAAGCGGGTTGGGTAGCAGCAGGGCACGTTGGTCTCCAGCGGGGGTGCCTGACCATCAAGTCTGCGCCCGGTTATGATTAGCTCCTCGCCGGCCGGCCGGAACCAGCCGGTTTTAATCCCCCTTTCCTCGCCGGCCCGTAAATACTCTTTTTCTATCCCGGTCCACCAGGCGGCCGCCCAGATCGAGCGATCTTCATTGACATAATAATAGCCAAAATCAGGTGGATTTCCCACGGCTGAATCTTCTGGTGGTTTGACCCACTTGGGTTCGGTCACGGCACAAAGAGATGTAAGCGTTTTAGCAGGATTGCCACCATTATTGCAGCCTGCCAAAGCAAAAATCATCAATGCCCAAAGAAAAAATTGAATATTCATACCGCGAAAAGAGAGTTCCATACCAGGTCTCCTTGTTAATTTATTCATCAAACCTATATGAAACTACACCGTCCGCTAAAAACAGGTTCCATCCTCAATCGATAGTAAGCTATCTCCACGTGTGGATTCTTAAACATGATTCCAATTTCAAACAACCTCTAGAGGAAGCGCTTTGTCGACTGACCCCTAAAAAATGGTGATTTTAAACCTTTCTGTCTCCCAGCGAAATAAATTACTCCAGATTAAATTGGGAGAACAGCACATAATAAATGGAGAAGTGTCTCCTCAATGGGGCGCTAATGGTCTCGACCTGCTCAATGATGATAACAGTGGGTCAGCTACTTCTCTTTTCTTCTCTCAATATGTCCGCAATTTCTGGGTACAAAGAAAGCAAATCCTCTTGAACGGTCTTCCACACTGTGGATAAATTGACTCCAAAATAATGATGAATTAGCTTATCTCTCATCCGTGACATTTCTCGCCACGGAACTTGGGAATATTTAATCTGGACATCTTTTGGAATATTTTTTGCGGCTTCCCCAATGATTTCCAAGGCTCGCACGACCGCAAACGACGTTTTCTCATCCTGTAAAAATGCCTCTTCATCAAGACCATCCACAAATTGAAGCGCTTTTCCAATATTGTCATGAATGTCCTGTAAAAAGTGCAAGTAAATGCGAGAGGATTTCATACGGCGATCGCTTCTTGCAGGATTCGCTTTTCTAAGGCTGGTTTTAAGGCAACTTTCATGACTAAATCAACATTTATGCCAAGCAGTTCAGATAAATGATCCTCCAACTCTACAAAAGTGAAAAGACTTGGTGTATCTAAGAAGGTGACCAATACATCCAAATCGCTTCCCGTCGTTTGGTCCCCACGAACGTAAGAACCAAAAATCTCCAGTGACTTAACACGGAAATTTTGCTGCAGTTTTGGGAGATGAAGACGTAGCTTGTCCAAAAAAAGTTTGACTTGTGTTGAATTAGCCATAACCAACATTATATTAAATAAACTTGAGACAAAGCAATCACGAAGACCTTGTTGAAACAAAGTATAATAATTTTATAGTTGATCACCATGATTCAAATATTTAGGCCTTGATCAATATCTATCTTCATTTAATTTCTTTAGATAAAACCTCATCGAGTCCAGAACAAACTCAAAATCATTATGGCCCACAACTTGAGTTGAGTAACTCGTTGCTTTAAATAGGTTTAAATACCGGTTAATTACCACTTTACTAAGCCTCAATAATTCTTCAACATCATCATAAGTCAAAGGGTATTTTGAAGCCACATCATTCCCACTAATAACATTGCTGGCAGTTTTGTGAGCAAGAAGATTATTACGTACGATTATCAACTTTTTAACCACAGGATTGCCATCACTAACAGCGTGAACATCTTTTCTTAATTGAGGTTCATCTGGCTTGCGCGCATTTTTGGCTAAACTATCTACAAAAATATTCTCTTTCAACCGTTTACGAAATCTATCAATTTCAAACAAATCAAGGTTTGCTGCTATCGTATCGAGCAGATTCGTTAAAGAAAGAGATGAATTATGGCTATCAAAAATTCTAATCAATCTAAAAATTGTGGCGTCTAGATGCGCTTGAAATGTAAATGACCAAAATGCCGGTGATTGATTAAATTCTTTCTCATATTTTTCAATCTGATCTATCAAATCTGAATGCAAACGCCAATGAATATTTGCGTCTACAATTTCTGAAACAAGGGAGTGAAGTAAATTTTCGAATTCATCTTCTGATTTAAAATCAATTACCATTTCTTTAATCCGTAAATCAGGTTGTGGTTTTATAACGCAGCCGAATAAATTCGGCCGTTTCTCCTTTCCATTTATCCTTTAAGGCGAGAAAATACCATCTGCGGAAAGTATTTTTGTTGTCGGGGTTTTCCGAAACCACTAATGATGTCCGGAATTTTGTCCCTAACTAATTTATTGTATCCGTAGGTTACGCAGATTAGAGGAGAAATATCAGAGTCAATCCGTGCTATCCGCGGCTGTTTTTTTATTGTGATCCACTTAAAATCAATTGTCACATAAATAGTAGTTGTGGTCGCACCCCTCACTTATAAAGATTAGTGGAAAATAAACCACATGATCCCTATACAGCTGCCATATTTCACTTTTAGACAAAGCCCGATTATAAATAATCACTTCATCAATTGAACCCTGAAAGAAATCTATTGGTGGGCTCATTCGTGCACCAAGCATAACCGCGACTTCCCGATTAAATTGACCTACAGTGGGTGACTGTGATTGATTGACACCATCTACATAAAAATAGGTTGCATTTCCATCTGTACCCCAACTGACGTTATGCCATTCGCCATCGTTTACCAAAACATCTGAATCAACTGAAACACCCCCATATAATCTGACCCTGGCTCTTCCCCCGGCAACCACACATGCGAAGTCTGGCCCGCCTCCCGGCTGACCAGCCAAAGCCATACCATAATTTTGGGTCGTTTTAATCCATACTGAAAAATGGATTGGATCACCAACATTCCACATGCTGGTCATATCAAGCGAGGTTTCTACAAAATCGTCTCCATCTAAGCTTAGCGCTTGCCCCCGATAACCATCTGTCCAGGTACCACCGTAAACAAAACTGTGGAAGTTGTTCCCGCTAGAATCTTCCGCATTTCCATCAAGAGGATAATAGGCGACGATACCGTCTGCCAATGATTTAAGAACCGATTTGTCGTAGACGGTATCTGATTGCTCAGAAGTCACCTGGTCGTTGATTTGCGGTGTAAATGTGTCTGATGTAGGCAGCACGTCAAACGAAAACGCGGGTCCAAAAACCCAGGTTGCTGAAAAAACAGTAATTAAAACTAGAAATAGAAATTTAAGTCGATGAGTGTTCATTATCTCCCTCACGTATATATTTTGTCCCCCGGCCGACCCCCACACGTTCAATTAAGCCGCTCTCACACATCTCGTTGAGATCCCGGTACGCCTGACTCTTCCCCACCCCGGTAAGGGCCATATACTGCTGCCGATTAATACCGCCCTCGGCTTCGATAAACGCCAGCACCCGCGCCTCCCGATCTCCGATCTCTCCCGCCAGAGCGGGGAACTGCGTTTTTAACTCTTCAAACTCGGCCGCAAAGCGGGTCAGCTCCAATTCCTCAGTCAAAGCGACCCCTTCATCAAAATAGCGCCGGGCCTCGGCAAAGCGCTGCACGGTGGCATGCCCCTCCGCCAGATCATAACAGACATTAGCCAGCCAGTTGCGGTTGCCGGTCTCATGCCAGATATCGTATGTGGCCAGGTAATGTTCGATTGCTTGCTCGATATCCCCCAGAAAATACCAGCAGCCACCCAACCCTTTATGAGCCACGGCCAGCGTCTGGACATTGCCCGACCGCTCCGCCCAGCGATAGCTTTTCTCCAGATACTCGCGGGCCTGCTCGTACGCTTCGCTAAACATGTAGTCGAGACCCACCATATAGGCCATTTTGGTCATGCGCTCGATATCACCAGAAGCTTCGGCCGACGTCAGCGCCTTTAAATGAAACGGCAGCGCGGCCGCGGCGGAGTCGGTCCGGGCCACCAGCTCCGCCCGCGCGTTGTACAAATCACACCACAAAAAGCTGTCGGCCGGTGGAATCAGGGCCTCAGCCGCGCTCAAATCGCTGTCGGCCTGGGGGTAATCCGGCCGATCCTGGATAAAGATCCACGCCCGATCGATATACATGCGGGTCACCACCGGGTTTAGGGAATTCTTCTTTTCCAAAGCCCGCTCAAACAGGTCAAAACAGATGGCGTAATGGCTCAGGCATGCGTCGAGATTAACCCGCGACAGATTCTTAGCTCGCTGATAGTAGGCGGTCATCTTGATCTCTAGATCGGCCGCCCCCAGCGCCTCCCGGCCGTAGGCCAGCGCCAGATCGAGATCGTCCTCCCACTTGGCTGCCCGGGCGGCGATCATCATAAAGCGGGACCAGTTGTCTATATCAATGCCGTTCGCCTTATACCCACCGGCCGCAATTTGCCCCAGTAAATCGCTTAAGCCATGCGGCCGCTCAGCGGCAAAGAGCGCTTCTTCTTGCTCAATGACCAGCCGCACCGCCTCAGCCACCAGTCCAGCCCGAAAGGCATGCGCTACGGCCGGCTGCACCTGCCCAAAGCGTCGAAACCGCTGATAAAGGACGATCTGGCTCTCCGCCTGGTAATCATTGGGAATTAGCTCGCGCAGCAGACGCTTGAGCGCCTTTGGCTGAGTGATTTCATCTTTATCGGTTTCAAATCGCAGCAGAAAAAGATCGGCTAAGCGGCGTAAAATGTTTTGCTCATCCGGTGTAAAAAAATGCCTCCACTGAAGGTTTTCCTCAACCAGGACAACAGCGGTCAAAACGGCCGTCTCCCCCGGCTTAAGCCGGCCAAGTCGGCTTCCCCAGAACCACCGCCGCCGGCCGGTTAAATCAGCCGGCTGATAACACTCTCGATAGAGTATCCGCGCTAAACCGGCCAGCGCGGCCGCCCGCCATTCATAAAAAGTCTGATCGGCGATCCCCAGCTGCTCGGCCAGGTCGGCTACCCGCCTGTTTTTGAGGTAAAAGCCGTGCAAAACGTGATAGTGACGCCAGATGTTGGCAAACCGGTCCGGCTCCCCGGCCGGTTTGAGTTGAGCCATCCCCCACTGCAGCACGGCTGACGTCAGCTCGTGCCGGTTTGAGGGGGTTGGGGGCTCGTCGAGGAAGAGAATGTCGCCAAATAGCGGGGTGCGCAGCAGCGGGGTGGCGGACAGGGCCGGTAAATCTCCGTCGCGATACGACTTGAGCAGCTCAACAAGGCCGTTCTGGAATTCCAATTGCGTCAGGCGTTTCATGACTTTACGTCCCATCGGTTGGGAACCGGCCGCTTTGCGTCCCATTCCCTGCAAAATTGTAAAGGTTTTTAACGGATTTGCCATAGTCCGGATGATTCAAACGCGCGCCGAGATCCGGTACTGTGTACCCAATGGGTTTGTTTTATCTCTTCATTTGTTCCAGCAGGAACAATCAGACAAACCAAATATTCAAAATTCGTCCGCAGAGCCGAAAGAACTAAACCACAGATTTTTTTACTTATCTGCGGAAATCTGCGGACCTTTCTCCAGGTTACACCAATGGATGGTAAAGAGGAGGTTTTCCATGTTATCGTTTTTCCCAACCGCACGCGCACGCCGCGTCAATTTTCCGCGCCCCGATCTCTTTTTCAAGGGAGGCGCGGCATTGCTGTTTCTAGCCCTGCTGCTGGCCGGCAACGCCGCCTCAGTGGTGCCCGTTTCACCGCTAACGCCACCCCACCCAACCGACCGGCCGCTCCCCCCCGGCCCCTGGACCGGCAGCGGGGTGGAAGTCACCGCCATGCGAGATGGCTTCACTCGCCATTTTGACCTCGGCAGCGGCCAGTTTGTGGCCGAGGTGTCGCTGATTCCCCGCTTTTACCAGTCAGCCAATGGTGAATGGCAGCCAATTGACCCCTCATTTACCCCCACCGACAGCGGCTGGGTGGTGGAAGCCAACAGCTTAACCGCTGAAGTCTACCGCGAAACCCAGGCGGTGACGCTGCGCCACAGCGGCCAGGAGCTTACCTGGCGGCCGGTCTCCATCCTGAGCGATGGTGAACAGCTGGCCCAGCCGCACCTCGCGGAAGAGGCGGCTTTCTGGCGCACCCCTGCCGCTTCAGCCGCGGCAAATCAAATCACCATGAACCGCTACTGGGCCAATGAGGGCAGTAGCCGCCCGGCCGCTATCGAAAACCGCTTTAGCAGCGAGCCCGGCCGCTTTACCCCGCAGCTGATTTTCCACGAAATCCCCGCCCTTGATGGCAAAAGTGAATGGCTGACTGTGCAGAGCGAGCTTATCCTCGACCCATCCACCCGCTTCTTCGTCACCGGCGAAGAGATGACCCTTCCTTTTGAGAGCGAGCAGCCAATTGATCTGTACACCACCGACGGTGCCTATCTGCTGACCCTCGACCCGCCGCAGGTGTTTGAAGTGGACAATCCGGAAGAAAGCGCCGGCGGAAAATATTCGCTGTCATCCTCTGAGAACGGCGTCCTGCTGTCGATCAGCACCCCGGCCGCCTGGTGGAACCGGGCCTCTCTGGCTCTTCCGGCCGCCGTTGATCCCACGATGCACGTCCTCAAAAATATGATCCAGCGGGAAATCATCGGCTACTCCTCGACCTATGACGATGATGGTGATCCACCATTTGGAGACGATCCTTACCATCGCAATGCCTCGGTTATAGATCGCATCTGCGCCGGTTACGGCGTATCTGGTGTAGGCAGCGATCAGCACAAAATGCGCGTGCACAGCGCCTACATCAAGTATCAGCTGCCGTCACTCCCGGACGGTTTGCAGCCCACCGCCGCCTACCTGGTTGGCTCGCCAACGCACAAAACGTTCCCCGTTGCACCCCAAAAAGAGAAGTCTTGGGTCACCCTCATGTTAACCAAGGCCACAGCTGATTGGACCACCCTAACCGACCCGCTCATTGCTCCATGGAGCTACCCTGCTTATGATTCAGGGGCCGGAATCCCCAAACTGGTCAACATCCCCGACGCCACTTTTGGTATGTTTGACTTTCCGGTGACCAGCTGGGATGTGACCTCGTTTGTGCAGGATTGGTACACCGACTACTACGACAATTTTCAATACGACAATTACCACGGGTTTCGCCTATACCCTTTCTTTGGCGATCGCAACTTCTTCAGCTATGAAAACGGACCGTTAGCCGGTGCTGAACCAACCTCACGCGCCTGTTTTCCCTCAACCGCCAGTTGGGAAACACCCCCTGGCCCAAACGATCTACAGGCAAATGGCGAGGGGCTGATCCTCTATGTCCAGTACGAATCGCCCAACCTGGTGGCCAACGAATTTCGCACCGACCAGGTGCCTTCGGCCGCGCCCAACGGTACCTACGACTTCCAGTATCACGAGTATGATCTGCCGGCAATCGGTAACGATTGGCAGCTTGTGGCCGCCCAGGGTATGCACTCGTTTGGCAGTTCGATCACCGACGCCAAAACTCCGCTGACCCTGGTCACGGAAGACGGCCAGGACCTGGTTCGGGTCAATCTGGGCAATGCCGACGACAATTCACAGGGGTACAGCCACAAGCCGAATTACGTGGTGATCAACGGGCAGCAAAACCCAGCCCCCAACCTCAAGGTCCGGGTAGAGGCGGATGATAACCCCAACAACGACCACAACGCCAAGCGGTACAATTTGCAAACGGTCACGGCCGCGCCGGCACCCATCATGCCCCTACCTGGCCTGACAACCGTGGTCGAAATTGATCTTTTCCGCGAAATTATCGCCGGTCAGGGATTTAATTTTGCGGCCGACACCACCGTCGAGCTTTATATTCCCTATAACACCATCGGTATTCCCGCCAACAGGGCAGGCGACTACGATCTGCGGCTCTTTTCCGGGGCGATGCCCACCCCCTATGCCGGCCGCTCCGAAATGGGTGCGCCGCTGACGGCCGGACCGGACGGTTACGAAATCGAAGTGGTCATCAATGACGACAACGCCGGCAGCTGGCTGCTGGTCCTCAACAGCAACATCGGCCGCACCATCGTCGATATGCCGGTCCAGGTCACCACCTGCCAAAACGATGACGACGTGGTGCGCTACCCGCTGCACGGGGATTGTGTAGAGCTGCGCAAGCCGTCTCCTTCCGATTTGCAAAATTCAAACATGACAGTCACGGCCGGTGGTTTGCGCATCTTTAATCCGGCCGGATTTGACGGTCCCTGCAACAGTCAATGCTCGACCTTAGAAAAAACGCAGAATGGGACACCGGTGATGCCGCTGCTGGGGCAGGTTGGCGATGACACTCACTGGGTGGCCCTCAAAAATGGCAAATTTACCCTCAACCAAAACAGCGGAGAAATTGCGACCACGCCGGGAGCACGCCTCGTGCTGGCCGATTTTAGCCAGCCGGCCATTCAGTCGCTGCCGGTCATTCGCGGCCAGTTCGAGATCCAGTTCGGGCAGACCGAGCTGCAAACGATCTCCTCTCCATCGGCGACCTATCTACTCATCAGCGACCCGATGCTCAACGGTGGGCCTCAGGATGGCTGGTCGTTCACCGTTGACTTCACCACCGATCGCTTTAACGGGGTCGGTCCATTCAAGCCTTCGGTTTTACCCACCGAGGGTGAAACCCCCACCCAGTTTAGCTTTGACGCCGACTGGTCGATCACGGCCGCCGGTGGTTCGTCACTGCTGGGCAACGTCGCCTTTGGCAGCGTCAACGCGGTGCCCATCAAGGTGGGATCGGTCAACGTTACCCCGCCCACAACCGGCTATTCGATCGAGCATATCGCCCAACACGCCTATCCAAGCTTTCCACAGGCAATACCGATCTTCCAGCAGGTGCGCATGGCCAAGGCGACCATCTTCCAGGCGGATGAAATGGGTGCGGCCAAGCTGCCGGTGCAGGCAGTGATTTTTATCACCCCCGGCAAGTCGATTGTCGAACCTAACCCGTTGCTCGAAGAGACCGCTAACGGCAGTTTAAAGCAGATGTCGGTACAGTGCGGCACCCACTGCTTTGATCTGCGTGGAGATTTAGACGCCATGGCGGCCGGTGGTCCGATCATCGTGCGCGAATACCAGATGCCGGATATCGTGATCGAAGACAGCGCCAATACCGTGATGATGAACTTACCAACCGGGGTCGAAATTTACAGTGCCGATCACCCTATGACCCAGGCGATCCAGATGGACGACCTGTCGTTTAACTACGGTGCATTTGGAGCCAGCGTACGCACATACGAAGGGCCGTGTCCCGGCCCGCGCAACCCGCTTGACCCCGGTGGCCCCCCAACGGACGGTCCCAACACCACGGTCGTGATTGGAACGGCTAGCATGAGCATGCCCAATCTTGACTCCGACAGCGCCGATGCCAATGGCGGGCCGGAAATCAGCGTGGGTTTCACCCTCTGCGAAGGCTCGCTGCGCGAACTTAACTTTACGTTTAGCACCGGCAGCTTGACCGGTATTCCGGTCGGCAGCAGCGGCCTGTTTATGCACTTGATTGGCGGTACAATATCACTCACACCCCAACAGCCGGGGCAGCAAAGCTTTACTACCGTGACCCTGGAAGTACAGTTCCGCGGCATGACCCCTTATGAGAACGCCTCCAACATTTTTGTCCGCGGCCAGGTGATAATCGATTCGCGCGGTTTGTTCGATGTCCAGCTTGACGCCGGTATCCAGGTTTTTGCCAATATTGGTCTGGCGGTTGAAGGCCACTTCTGGGTGGCCTGGTCTCCGCTCGACCTGGGATTCGAAGTTGAGGCGTGTATCCCCTACGATGGTAAATTCCCCCAAAGTCAGTGGAACTCAGCAAATAATCTGTGCAAAGGGGACGAGCTGCTCTACGGCATGCTGCGGATGCACGTGTGGCAGGGGCAGGGGTGGCAAAATCAATATCACTGGCTGCCTGATAACGACGATCTGCACACGGCCGCTCGATTTGAAGCGCGGATCACGATCAAGGCCGGGATGATCGCCAGCGCCGGACCGTTCGTCTTGCCCCCTGGCGACATTGAGCTGATCGGTATCAAGCTGGCCTTTGGCGAATTCTGCCTGAACGCCACCTGTACCCAATATGAATGGGGGGTCATGGGTGCCCTCATTATTCTAGGGTATGACGTTGGTCTCTACTACGGATTTGACTCCGGCATCAGCTTCATCCTCGGCAGCGACGATCACATCCTGATCGATGAGTTTGGGCAAAGCGCCGATCAGCCGTTTACGCTGAACGGCATCGAACAGCTGGATTCAACCAGGCGCACGACCACCGTCAACGTCGGCAGCGGGGTTCCCAGCGCCCTCTTTGGGCTGAGCATGTACGATTACGCCAATATGAAATTGTCGCTTAAGGAGCCGGCCCCCGGCAATCGGGTCATCAACATTAAATCAAATGACCCGGATGTTACCGTAACCGTCGCAACAACCCATGACCCAAATGGGAATGCAATCGGCGATTTTGTCTCAATCGCCGTGCAGAATCCGCTACCGGGCGAGTGGGAAGTCGAAATGGAGGTTGATGATCTGGAGAATGGGAACGCGGCCGACTTCTCTTTCTTCTACTTCGCCAACCAGGGGCCGCCAGAAGTCGAGTTTGATCCACTGCCTAACACGTTAATCGATCAGGCCACCCTGCCGATCAGCTGGAGCTCCGATATTCGGGACAACACCGACATGTGGATTTCGCTCTATTATGAGACAATGACCGAGGTTTACAGCGATACCGTCAGCACAGTGGGACCCATCATTGAGCGGGTGCCGCTGGAACAGGTCAACACCACCTCCTGGGATCTGAGCGGCATCCCCACCGGTGAGTACAAGCTGTTCGCCCGCCTGGAAAACGCAGCTGCGGCGCTGACTGAAAGCTGTGGCGCTGATTATGCTTACAGCAACGATCCCAGCGCCCCTTGTAACACCATGCTGGCTCCGGGGTTGGTCCTGACGGGAGATGAGATTTTGATCAAACACGAAATCTCGATCCTCAACACCGTGCCCCCGGCCGCACCCACCATCATCAACGCCTATCCCGACGGGGTGAGTAACGTGGTGGTGCGCTGGGATCCCAACAGCGAAGCGGATCTGGCGGGGTATATCGTCACCTGCATCCAACCAGGGCTGCAGCGCCGCGTGCGAGTCAGCGCCAAGCTGGCCGGTATCAGCACCCTGGCCGAGTCGGGGCAGGTGAACGGGCTCGATTCCGGGGTGCAGGCCTCCTGTTCGGTGCAGGCGTATGATACCAGCGGCAACGTCAGCGGCCCCTCGGCCGCGCAGACGGCGACCCCGTCCGGCCAGATACCCAATCCACCGGCACAGGTGCCTCAGATCACGCCGGTGAACAACACGCTCAACGGGTTCACGCTGTCGTGGGGTGCGGTCAACCAGGCCGCCGGCTATGTGGTCAACATCTTGAAGATTACCCCGTCCAACGGTCTGCCGGACCTGCCCGCCTTTGACGTGCAGCAGACACAGGCGGTTAGCGGCGGCTACCCGGCCGATGTCGGCAGCGTCACCACCCACCAGGTTTCCGGTCTGGAACCCGGGGCCACCTATCAGGTTCAGGTCCGAGCCTATGACCACGATGGCCGCATGGGTCCGATCAGGGAGTTGGCGGTGACCGTTGAGCCGGAAGGGGAAGATTTCAGGGTGTTCCTGCCGGCTGTCATACGTTAGGAATCCAGGTTTGGAACGGTTCAGGTTCGATTGAGGAGACGGGCTGAACCGTCCCGACGCCTCTTCCATCCATCCATTGCCCTCTCCCGGATTCGGGAGGGGGCCTAATCCTTTTGTGTTCAGCTATAATGTAATGGTTTACTTCCAAAAAATTGTGAGAAAGTTCGTAGAAACGTCAGATAAGCGCTGGCTGAGCTTGTCGAAGCCGAAGCGGCTCTATAAATTTGACTTAATGAAAGTTGAGAGGGTCATTAACCCTCCCCTCATTCCCCTCCCAATGGGAGGGGAGAAAGGCGTCCTCCCCCCGTGGGGGAGGATTGAGGTGGGGGTTGGGCGTTATCCTCATATGTTTTGTAAAATTTCACTATACTTATCTTATGACCCCATCCAAACTACATCGACTGCTAATCATCCAGCTCATCACCCTGGTCGGGCTCGCCCTGCTGGTCACGCTGTGGGGATCAATTTCCGTTGAAAAACCGCTTGAAGCGGCCGGCAGTGCCTGTACCGTACCTCCTACCCCGGCAAATCCATCCAAAGTCGGTTTTTACGTGCTGGCCTTTGACAACGACCCGTTGGGCATGTATGACCTGAGCAGCAAATACGACGCTACTGTAGCCCGCCTGGTCAGCGCCACGGCCAACGTACCGAATTCTATCATCGCCATTTTGGCCGACCTGGGCGAGGTAGGAGACACCCATCTCATCGTCGCCAGCGGTGGCAGCCAAACCCGGCTCGACTGTCTGCCCACGTCCGACGGATCGCTTGACCCGGCCCAACGTGAATGGGATGTGGCAGATGGTGACAATCTGGCCAACTTCTTGCTGTGGGGTCGCGCAGAGTTTGCTACCTCGGCCGGAGACCTCCTTTTTTCTTATATCGGCCACGGTAATCCGGTGACTCCGCATACCGAACCGGGAATCAACGAATTGGTGCCGCCGGCCGCTGATGGCCAGTTAGACCTGCAGCAAACCGCCACACCCCAGGCACTTTCGCCTCTGCCCAGCCGTCTGGGGGTCAATCCCAGCTTTACCGATCACCACGCCCCCACCACAGGCACTTTGAGTCTTATTACTCCTAATGCCATAGCTACCGCTCTGGCGGCCGCCACCGATGATGGCGCTTTTCGCTTTACCTTTGTCGATCTGCTCCACTGCTTTGCGGCATCCATTGATGAGCTGACTGAAATCGCTCCATACGCAGCCGGGATCGTTGCTTCACCCAACTATGCTTTTTACGATCCGGAAATGCCTGGCGCAACGTTTGAACAGGGTGTACTTGAAGATGTGGTGTTGACATACGGAAATTTTCATCCGAACAGCGGTCATCCGCATCTTATCATGGCCATCGAAGGGGATACCATCAATGGGGTTCTCAACAGTTGGGAAACGGTCACGGCCGAGTTGATCAATGAATTTGACAGCGACGAGGCAGCAACAGCCAATCGGTTGTTAACCGCTTATCTCAACAGCATTAAATACGACACCACCGTGTGTGAAAGTGACCAGGATTGGGCGCTCGAGCCGCCTGATGCCCTCAGCGATATGAAATCATTCGCGGCCGAGCTGCAGACCGCCTTCGCCGGGCAAAATCCGGCCCTGACCACCGCCCTGTCGCAAACGATTAACGACTTCGAAGGCTCAATTCTGTCAACGGAGTCGGAAAGCGGGGTGCCGTATTTTGACGACGGGGCAGGCAACAGCTGGAACTTCCTGCCGGGTAAAAGTGGCGTTTCCATTTTTACCCCGTTCCAAACGACGATTATAGATGGCGAGCCATATCTACCGTGGCAGTCGCTCTGGTACACTGGCACCGCCAGCTACGAGCTGACCGGTGGCGCGGTCATCTCAAATCCGCGGCCGTTTGCTTTTATCGCTCCGACAGCGCAGCCAACCTGGGCCGATGTGGTGGCTCGCTTCTGGGCAGCTAAGGGGATACGGCCGGGGGTCGACGTCAACACCTTTTTCTGCACGGCCGAGCTGCTTGGTTTGAGCGAAGACGCCGCCAATTTGAGCGTGCAGCTTGATCCGCCGACCTCACCCATCGAGCGTGGTGAGAGCTTTCAGGTCACGGTAACCGTTTCCAACACCGGCGTGTCTGCAGCCACGAACCCGCGGCTATTCTTTGCGCCACACTCAGCTCAGGTCAGCGGATTGAGTTTTGAGAGCAGCCAGCCGGATGGGATCTGCAGTGAGAACGATCAAAAGGTTTTATGTCAACTTAGCGATTTGGGAGTGGATCAATCTTCAACCGTGACGCTGAGCTTCAACACGGCCGAAGATGAGCAGGCCCCCTTGGTCACTTTGCAGCTTGAGGCCAACGTGGCGGCCGACACCTTTGATGCGATCCTGGCCGACAACCGGCAAACGGAGCAGATCGAACTGCGGCCGACGGCGGCCAAGGTGTTTCTACCGCTGGTTAGAGCGGCCGATTAGTTTCCCGCCATTTTCTCGATTGAATTGATGTATTCAGCCGGAAATTTTTCCCTGTGCAGCAGCTGCAGCAGTTTTTCCTGATATGCACCATTAAACGGCGCATCCGGTGACGGTGGCACATTGTAGCAGCCAACCTGCTTTGCGTTTCCGTGGGCATCTTTAACCGTCATCATTTCCGGCGCATAAACTTTGGTTGATTCAAAGGCATACATGGCCTGCAGCTCATCCTCCGGCAGCGAAAGCACGTTGCCCCAAACCATGCTGCCGTCCCGGGGCACGACCTTGGCCGGACCGTGCAAATCAAGCGCGTAAGACTCCAGTACGGCTTTGACCGTTCCCTGCGGATGAAAACCGAGGGAGTTCAAAAGATCGGCGTCCATGTAGAGTCCGTAGAAAAACGCCTCAACAATTTTGCTCATCGGGTACCTCTTATCATCCATAATTTCGCTTCTCCAGCCGTTCGTAATGGGCGGACATCGGATCCCAGCGCTTTAAGACCCGCCTGGCCGCTTCGGGCACGTAACAGCGCGCGTAATCTTCCCCCTGAAAATCGATGACGTTTTGCAGCGAGTCAAAGGTCATGATCGTCACAAACTCGACTTCATCGCCTAAATCCCGCCGAAACAGCTCAATGCTGCGGTAGCCGGGTATGTTTTTAGCCTCTATTCCAGGAAATATCTCTTCGTGGAGAAGTTTTTGGTATCGATCGGCATTTTCCGGCGCGGTCCAGCCGTGCCACAGTCGTTTAATCATATTTATACTTCCAATATTTTAATCGTCTTGCAAGATATAAAGTAAGGGTCTGTTTCTGATCGTGCCGCTGTATGGCACGGTAGGGACAGCTTCAAATTTAATAAATTTGAAGGCGCACCTGTACAACAGCGTACAATGTTTAAAGGTAAACCGTATTGTAAAAAGGCGACATCTTTCGGCCGTTGAAAAATTTGGCCAGCGCTGTAGGGGATTTCTCACGATAAAATGCGGCCGGCGTAAGGCCGCTCACGGATTTAAAGGTTTTGATATAGTGGGCTTGATCGTAATATCCGCCGCTTACCACCGCTTCAGGCCAATTTTCAGTGGCTAATGCCCGCTGCAATCTGACGATTGATGAAAACCGCTTGGGGGTGATCCCGATCGCCATTCTGAACCTGCGCTCAAACTGGCGAAGGCTCAATCCATAACCGGGGGCAAGTTGATGAATGGCGGTATCACTTTTAGCCATCTCCAGGGCAGCTCGGGCCATTGCCCTGTCCACGGTTCGGCCGGTAAACGCTTCTTCCAGAAAATCCTGCACCAGCTTGACTTTCTTATGCGCAGCCGCGGCCGTCTGCAGCCGATCTTCCAGTTCATCTACCCCGCTTCCCGCAATCAGCCGCAGATCCAAGTTTTGATCAATGGCTTCATACAGTGGGAAGCTGAAAAACGGCTGCGCGCCCCATGGTTTAAAGCGCACGATGATAATGCCGGTGCGGCCGTTGGCCTCATATTCCTTGTAGCGGGTTTTTTGCCCGGTAATAATCGAGCGCGGCAGCTCTGTTCTTTGTTGGGCAACGAGCTCGATAAACGGATCGGCGTAAAAAAATGATGCTTCGACGGCCGCCGTGGGTAACACGCGTGTTGGCCTGTGGTTTTTCCGCAGAGAGATATCCGGCCATTGATGGACCCAGATGCTTTCGATATAACGCCGCAGGCGTTTACGCGGGAAAATTCTCCTGTACATGTGGTGATTACTCCGGTATTTATACGCCGCCATAGATGGCAAGGTGTTTCTACTGCTGGTGAAGGCGGCTGGGGGCTTATCTTGATTTATTCTCTAAAAAATCGGCCAGGAGCCGGTTGACGATTTCAGGCTGTTCGAGGTTGGGCAGGTGAGCCGTATCCGGTATTTCGGCCCCTTCCGCCGCCGGAATCTTCTCCACCAGGTGCTGGCATCGTTCCCGGAGATGGGGGAAATCAAGGGCGCCCCAGATGACCAGCACGGGAATCTGCACTTCTGCCAGCCGTTCATAAGCTGATACCGGTTCAATTTCCTGCGTCAGTTCAGGCAGCCGCAGGGCGATGCCATTCATGTCGAGAAACAGATCTCGCAGTTCACCTTTAACTCGCCCGGTCACGCTGGTTGGGCCATCGAGCCACAGGCGGGCCTCAAGCTCGTTAAGCCGTTTGAGGTCCCCGGCCGTATCCGCCTCATCCAGCTCAATCAGCCGCTCTTCAATCTCGGCCGGGATGGTCTCTGGTGGTGGCGCACCGCTAATGGCCGTAGCGATCAGCACCAGCTTCCGCACTCGTTCCGGATAAGCCAGAGCAAAATCCAGGGCGATCCGGCCGCCCTGCGAGCAGCCTACCAGCGACGCGGTTGAACGACCCAGCTGATCGAGGACGGCCCGCAAATCTTGAACATGGGAAAAGGGCTCGTCTTCGGTAACGGTTTTCCCAAATCCCCGGCGGTCATAGGCAACGGTTTCATAACGGCCGCTGAACGCAGCCATCTGATCGCGCCACATGCGCCGGTCAGCCACCCCGGCATGCAGAAAAACGACCGTTTCCCCTTCACCAGAGCGTTCGCTAAAAACACGGGCTCCGCCAATTTCAAAAATTATATGCTCAGTCATATTTAATCTACACGTAGTTTACACTATCTCTCTTTCCGGTACGGTGCCGGCCGCCAGATAAAAGAAGCCAAACCAGTACTGCCGCTCAAACAGATCGCTGAGCCGCTCGTGCAGCACCTGCTGCACCGCCTCCCACGACCGCCGCCGCAGCACCTCGGCCGTCACCCCGTACGAGCGGAGAAAGAACAGCACGTGGCGCCACCACAGCGGGCACCAGCGTGGCCAGGCCATATCCAGAATAACCAGTCGCCCACCCGGAACCAATGATTCAACCGCTCGGGCAATCACTCGTTCGGCACCAGGAACCAGGATCAAGGTAAACGCCGAGATAACGGCGTCCACCTGCGGTGGGAATTCGAATTGGGTGGCGTCGGCACACACCAGCTGGACATTTTCCCAGCCGTTAGCGAGCGCCATCTGTCGGGCCTCAGCCAGCATCGCCTCACTGAGGTCAACACCGATGATCGTGCCCTGTGAACCAACCGCCTCATAAATCATTGGGAAGTTGAGGCCGGTACCGCAGCCGATATCGACGATGGTGTCCCCGGGCTTCAAATTTAACTGCCCAACCGCCTGTCTGCGCCAGCCCGAAATGTTAAAACCAAAGCGGGCAGACACGTCGAACCACTTTACCGCCAGGTCATAACCGGACGCTCGCCGGTCATACGCTTCAATAACCTCCTGCTTCTCCTCTGGAGGTTCGAACATGTGATTACTCCTTATTGCGGCTTGAGATGTCGGGCCGCGTCATGAGACCGCAACCTGAGTTAAGAATTTAATAATTACCCGGCATATACCGGCCGGATCGAGCAGCCAGCCATAAGGGTGCATCCAGTCGTCAACCGGAACGATTTTCGCTTCCCTGGCCAAATCCCGCAGCCTCTGCATGGCGATCAGTTCACGCTCATTTTCCGGCTCCTCATCCTCCCGCACCATCAGAATGGGGCAGGTTACCTTTTTATAGTAATCTTCGAGCCGATAATGATAGTAGTGGGTCATGTAACGGATCATAGCCTGTCTGTTAAAACGCGGCGCATATTGACTTTCCCCAATTTTTTCAATCGCATACCGTTCCATCGCTTCAACCGCTTCATTCCAGCCGATATGCTTCTCAAAAATTTCCCGACGGCTGTCTACGAAGGCATCAACGGATGAATAAACCTTCTCCGGCTTTTGACGCATCTTTTCCAGCTGATCAACAGCATGGGCCTTAAACGCCGCTTCAGAGCCTTCCCACAGGCCGTATGGGCCAAATTCACTGGCGAGCGCCCCATCACAAACCAGAGAAATGACCCTCTCTGGAAAATTGGCCGCCAGGCAAAGCCCCACCTCCGCGCCAAGCGAGCTGCCAATAACGTGGGCGCGCTCAACCTGGAGATGAGTCATTAACTCCGCAACATCACGGGCCATTTGATCGATGTGGTAGCCGGTTTCCGGCCGGTCCGACCGGCCGTGCCCCCTTAAGTCCAGCATGACCAGCCGAAAATTATCCTGAAAAAAAGGTACGGCCGGCCGCCACATCATTAAATTGGCCCCGCTGAAGTGCAGGAAAATTACCGCCTCCCCCGAATGTTCGTAATCTTCAACCTGCAGCTCGATTCCATTGACGTGGACCCGCAAGGTTTTCATCTTTGCCTCCATTTTTTTCTGAAACCAATTTTTTAAGTTAATCAGAGTTGAATTTTTAAAATCAGGATGACACGAATTTAAAGGATTGTCTCTTTAAAGTGGGAAAATTCGTGAAATCTTGTTTTAAAATTTTGCACAATGACCTACATAATGGGAATAAATTTGTTTGGTTCTTTATCGATGAATGATGAAGATTAATAAATTTCCGTCGCGTCCTTTGGCAGCGTCCGCACGTGTTTGAGATGCGCGGTCACGTTTTCATCCTCAGCCGATGGATAAGAAAAATTAAAATGTTCGGCCACGTGGCGCGAGGTAAGGCGGAACAGGCTGCCCATCTTTTCCAGAGCATCCCAGGTGCGGCCGATATCCGCATCCGCATAGGTAGCCTGCAGCAAATCCCACAATTCCGGTTCCAGATATCGCTCAAAATATTTGCCAAATTTACCCGGATTGCCCTGAAACCCGGTTTTGATACCGATATACCAGGCCAGCATGTTGTGCAGCTGCGGCCGGATCACTTGATCCTGCATCGCTTTGGCGTAAATGATCTCCTCACGCCACAACCCCTTAGCCACGTACGTGCTGACCCACCAAAACTCATTGCAGCAGTCGGCAAATTTTTTCTCCGAAGGGGGTTGTGGCAGATACCCCTTATCGCTCGTGGGTGGTGGAGAGCCAAATATCCCGTCTTTATCAAGAAGCAAAATGGTTAAGCTGTCTTCTTCCATCTCGTCCAGCCGGTGAGCGGGAAAAATAGTCAGGTCGATGCGATTGCCGTCTGCAAACTGCATCAGGAAATGGTAGGGATCGCCGTCGGCCGATGAGGAATCCCCCATTTCATCCGGCTTCTGCATGATCATCAGCTCGCCAAAACGATCGATCCAGGCCGGATCATTGATGAACGGCCCGATTTCCGTGACCACATATATGATGTCGTAGTCCTGGAAGATATCTGGTGCGGCATTGGGATTGGCGCGCGAGCCGTTCATGACCACCCCCCGAATCCGCTCATCATCCCGGGCGATTCCCAGAATGAGCGCCATCATTTCATTTTCGTTTCGCATTGTTTCACATTTTTATGGCAAAAGTTAAAGTTGAAGTGGATCACGATTAAAAACTAGCCGCGGATTTCACGGTTTTCTTTTAACTCTTTCCTTTAAACTTTGAACTACTCCAGGTAAACACGGACATTTTTCAGGCTATAAACCGGCACAAAGGGAAATAGAACCGGAACGCTTTGAACATAAGCCTGATACGCCGGCTGATCCCCATACCGACGATCCTGTTTTTCTTCCAGCCGCTTGGTCGAACCCATCATAATTAGCATCAGACAAATTACCCCTATCAAACTGGCCAGCCAGCGCAGCGGAGTGTTATAGACGGTGACGCCGACGATCCAGTGCCCTACCCAAAAGGTAATCTCGCCCAGATAGTTGGGGCAGCGCACCCAGCGGTAGAGACCTTCATTGCAAAATTGATTGGGGAACCTCACCTTAAACGCCGATTTTTGCCTGTCTCCGGCCGCTTCTATGAGCAAACCGCTTCCCATGAGCAACAATCCAAAACCTTCTACAAAATACCCGATCCAGGACGACGACGGCCCGTTTAGTAGGCGAAACAGGCTCGGTGAAAACATCAGCAAATAGAGAATTGAAACGCTAATCCAGATGATCGCTTTTCTGCTCCAGGCCATTCCGGCCGAGCGCTGGGCAACATCGCCAAGCTCCCGACGATATGTGGTCCGAAATTCTCTGTACACCAGAAAAACACCAAGCCTGGCTCCCCACAGCACCAGAAAAAGGTTTTGCAAAGCGGCCACCCAGGTTAAATTGTCAAAGTGGTTGATGGTGGTAAAGAGAGCCATTCCCACAATTGAAAAGGCATAGCCCACGCTAATAAAATACACCACGCGATAAAAACCCAGGGAAGAAACGAGCAGAGCGATGATGAGCAGGGGCCAGCTCGCAGTCAGAAGGTCTCCTAATTGGGGTTCAAACCAATCTAATAACATGTTTTTTCTACTTAATTTATTAAAAACCAGCCGCGGATTTCACGGATTGACTCTGATTTTCTCTTCTAATCTGTGAACCTTTAGGGACGGACAGGTCTATCATAACCCGATTCATCGTTCGCGGACCCCTGTCATCCTGAGCCCTTCGACTTCGCTCAGGACAGGCTTTCCGAAGGATCCCATCAACTGACATAAAGGCACAGTTGGCTAAAAAGGGGTTGGACCAAGCCTCTTTTAACCGAAGCTTGGCGAGATTTTTGTATGTTAAAGGGAAGAGTGGTTGGACCGGTAGGGGCTTGGCTAGCCAAGCCCTTACAACAAGGCTTTGGTTTCACCCTAGCCACCTCTATGCTTTGTCCACAGCTTGAACGCGGCAAGGACATGGCATTGAAGAGATGGGCAAGCTGTTGTGTCTTTGCTGCGGTGTTTAGGATACTAGACCATCGTTTGACCTTAACTAGTGCCAATCGGCAAAAATCGCTTGACTTTTCACATGATACTCATTCTGAGCAATGACAAGTGGTTTGCAGCTTACCTGTCCGCCCCTGAAGCCGACGAGCTGATTCGCCTTTGATTCGCTCAACATCTCCTTTAACGCTCTTCCTTGGGAACCACAAAAATAAGGTAAAGACTTACCGGGAGCAAAAAAAGGAGGATATAAAGCACGATCGATGGCAGCATAAACCACCCGGTGAGATTCGACACGCTCTCCAGAACAAGGCCGATAAAGACTAAAAACAACAGCAGTTTGCCCGTCAACTCAAAATCTACCGGAACAAAACCCGAGGATTGACTCATTTTCGCCTCCTAATTTGATTAGAAAAATAGCAAAGATGCTCCGGCCGGTCTCCCGTCAGGGTCGGAATGTGGCACGCTTGGAAACCGGCTCCAGTTAAAGAGGTTGAGCA
Organism: Ardenticatenaceae bacterium; assembly: GCA_030065875.1. Classification (GTDB taxonomy): domain Bacteria; phylum Chloroflexota; class Anaerolineae; order Promineifilales; family Promineifilaceae; genus WTJY01. Next base: position 46,904 of record JASJCR010000039.1, read on the forward strand.
GCTGCAAATGACAAAAAATCCCTTGCTGCTACCAAAATAATAGGTTCAACCACAACCAGTATAAACCAAATCGGCCGCCCATTTCAAGACAGCAGCTGGTTGTCTTCCACCTCTTTTACGGCCGCTAAAATCTCCTGCACCAGGTGTTCCTGTACCCGAGCCAGCCGCCGGACCCGGCCGCGTCGCAGCAGCAGCCGGCCGTGTCGCCCAACCAGCTCCGCCAGCGCTTCCGCCCGCTCTCCCCACAACAATCCTACATAGGCGCAAAAAGGAACGATTAGCAAAAATAGCCAGCCCCACAACGCGCCCAGCCACTGGCTGATAACAACCGCCTCAATGATCCACCCCAGAAGCACAAAAAGCGCCCCGCCCAGGAGCTTGACCGTACTGATTTGCGTCCGGTCATGACCTATGACCGTTAGGGCCACCGGTCGAGCCATGCGATAGGTCAGATACGTGGTCAAAAAACCGAAAAAGGCGATGGGGAGGGTAAAAATTAGCCATAAATACGCGCGAAACGCCGGATTTAGACCTTCTTCGCTGCCGTCCAGCGGCCGCTTCAAACCCAGGCGGCGCAGCGCCTGTGCATAATAGCGTACGTCATTGGCCAGCTGCTCGATGCGTGCCGGATCGCGGCGGCGCATCACTCGATAAGCGGCCAGCAGCCGCCGCGACCAGCCGTAGGTTTCACTCAGATCCGTGTCCGCACCGGCGATCCAGCGAGCGATAAACGGAATCGCCCGCAAAAGTTCGGCATCCTCAGCCTGGAGCACAACCTCATCCAGCCCGTTCCGGATCTGGCGAGTGAGCCCCCTGGCAGCCGTAAAGGGGTCGGCCGTAAATCCCTGTTGATAATCGTCGATCGGCAGCGGGTCTCCAATTACAATTAAAACCGAGGAGCGAAAAATTGTCTTGTTCTCGTACCACAACCCAACCGGCACAACATGCACCGGTTTTTGCCATCCACTTTCGGCCGCGGCCCCGAGAGCGATGCGCGCCGCCCCGGAGCGCAGCGGCAGCAGTTGTGTATATGAGTGGGTACGACCCTCGGGGAAAAGGGCCAGCGCCTGCCCGGCCTGCAGCAGCGCCCGACAGCGCGCAAATGTTTCTTCATTGCGCTCTTTTTGGTCCCCCTTTGGACCGCCCCGCTTCCCCTCATCGATATGGCGAAAAATCGGCAGCGCCCCAAAGCTGGCCATCACAAACCGGCCAAACGGGTTGCCAAAAAACGTGCTTTTGGCCAAAAAAGCGGCATCCCACTGTAAACCGGTCATGATCACGGCCGGGTCAATCAGCCCGTTGGGGTGATTGGCCACCAGGACCACCCCGCCCTGCGGCAATTTTTCTTCCCCCAAAACCACGATATCCGGGTAAAAAAGGCGAATTAACCAGAAAACCAGAGTGCGCAGCAGTTTCTGGGCGGCCGGGAAGGATCGATTACGACGAGAAGAGGCTAAATTTTGCCTTGTCATTGTAGGGCCAAATTATACTTCAGCCCGGTGTTTGAGCTAAATCGCCATCAAATAACCGCCGCGAATTTTGCGGATACAAGCGGGTTTTCCAGCTAATCTGCGAGTTCTGCTGCTGACACGTTCAATCCGTGTCCCAAAGCTCTTCAGCAGCCCGCAAACCGGAGAGATACGCCCCGTGAACCGTGGCCTGATACGCTCGCGAGGTCGCTTCACCGGCAAAGAAAAGACGACCGGCAACCGGCGCGGCCAGGGCTGCCATCGTCTCACCATCGGTTCCTGGTGGCTGATAAGAGTAGGATCCGAGGGCGAAGGGATCGGCCGCCCAGCGGGTGATTTGATATGCCAGCGGTGCAGGAACATCCTGACCAAACATCGTGCGCAGCGCTGCCATGGCGCTGTCGACAATTTGCTGATCGGACCACGTTTCAACTGTGCGCGCAAAAGCGGCCGCATTAAATCCCAGCAAAATCGGATCGCCGGTGTAGTGGGCGATATTGAGCCACTCCGCCCACTCTCCTTTATTTTGGCTGACGTATCCGAGCAAATCGGGTGTTTCCGGCCAAAAAATTTCCGGAAAGCGAAGGTAAACTTTGTCGAGCAGCCCCATCCCCAAATCGTGGATGGCGTTTTGTTTCTCATTGGGAAGCGCCGGAGAAAATTGTACCCGACCACTCTGCAGCACCCCCAGAGGGAGGGTAATCACCGCTCGGTCTCCCTCATAAACGTCCCAATCGGTGGTAATTGTCACCCCATCATCCCCATAATTTATCTGCTGGACCACTTCCTGAAGCCGAATATCCAGCCCGTCAGCCAGAACCTTGACGATTTGATCGTACCCATCCGGAAAAATGACGTCTTCTCCTCCAAACTCTTTCCCTTCATCAAGGGAAAAAACCGAGAGATCGGCGATATCGGCCGCGTACTCATGTTCGATGACGGTGTTGAGAAGATATAAAATCATTCGCTTATCAGCGGTCGACACCTCTTCAGAAGCCAGGATCTCGTTTAAGACGGTTTGAATAGACACATCTTCGTCATAACCCTCAATCGCTTCCCCCATGGTTCCCTGAAGTAACCTTGAATATTCGGCAAGCGTTTCGTAATCTGAAGCGGAAAATTCGCGGCCGTCCTGCTTGTAGATCCACTGGTTTTCGTAATCGGTTTCCTTGGTTTGAATGTTGTGTTCTTTGGCCAGTTCAGCAATCGGATTCTTGGTGATGCCGTGAATCCAGGACGCGCCCATATCCAGCGGACTGTTCGCCCATTGGCGGCTGGTCCATATTCGGCCGCCAGCCCGGTCGCGGGCTTCCAGCACGATCACTTCATATCCCCAATTTTGTAAGGTTTTGGCGGCCGCCAGCCCGGCAATGCCGGCTCCAACCACAAGGATGCGCTCATCCCCGCTTTCCAAGGCATCACAGCCGCTTACAATCGCCGAACCGGTCATAAAAGCGATCATCTTAAGGAACTCTCTTCTCTTCATCCAAACCCCTTATATTCATCTGTGTAAGTTGACATAATTATTGTTTCCCTGCTTTCTGAGAGGACTGGGGGCGGTCCTCAGAGAGTTCGACAAACTCCCCTCCCCGCGTCAGTTCAGGAGCGGACAGGCTTTCAATCTTACTGAAAAACCGGTCTCTTGCGTCAGTAAAGTCGCTGTATTAACGTTACATCATCAATTTGTAGGCGCAATATGGATACGCCGCTCCCTGTTTGATCATCAGCTTGAACCTGTCCGCCCTTGAACCGCGTCGGGGGGTAAAAAAATCCCCCCTCAATCATCTAAATATAGCCAGGGGCGCATTATTTAGCAGTAGGATATAGGTCAACCATTTCAACGTACTGCCGGGAAAATATAATCACTCAAAGCGGGAAAAAATTGAGAGCTGTTTTCAAAGTTTTCGGCCGTCGAAACAACGACCAAATCGAGATGGGGAACCACAAAAATGAAGTTGCCGCCAAACCCCCAGGCAAAATAGACGTCGTTTTTGGTGAGATCAGCCACAATCGGGTTTTGGTCGGCGAAGCGCCACCACTGGTAGCCGTAATCATACGCTTCATCGATCTGAACAACGGCCGCTGTCGAACGGGTGACCCAGGCCGGCTCAAGAAGCTGCTCTCCCTGCCACTCCCCTTCCTGTAAATACAGCTGCCCAAATTTGACCATATCCACCGGCCGTAGAAACAAACCCCAGCCGGTATTGGATTCTCCGGTTGGCGTTCGCTGCCAGCGCCACTGGGTGATTTCCAGAGGCTCAAACAAATGCCCTTCAGTGTATTCTTCAACCGTTTGACCGGTCGCCTGCTGCAAAATCTCACCCAGCAGCATCGTCACCCCGCTGTTGTAGGTAAACTGCGTGCCCGGCTCGGCCGCCATTTCCCGCTCGATCACGTACTGCGTCCAGTCACGACTGCGGGTCAGCTGGGTCACATCATTGTCCTCGTCACCGTAAATGGTGGAGAGTTCATTCCAGACAAAACCGGCCCGCATCGTCAGCAAATCTTCCAGGGTGATCACTTCTTTACGGCCGTTGATCGCTTCATTTTGGGGGAAAAAATCAGGCAGCGGATCATCCAAACCGGTCAAATATCCCTCTTCAAACGCCTCGCCCACCATGGCCGAGGTGACGCTTTTGGTCACTGAATAAACCTGGCTGATCGATCCCTGCGTGGTGCCCCGATAATACGATTCAAGCAGCAGATCCCCTTCATGCCAGACCAGCAGGCTGTTGATTTCTCCATATTCTCCGGCCGAAATTCTTCCGTCGAGTTCAGACAACAGATCAGCCCCTGCAGGCTCCTGACTCCCCCGACAGCCAACCAGAGAGAAAAGAACCACAGCCATTAAAAAGAGTATTCGTCTTGGTTTCATATCTTGTATTTCTCTATCAGCAGACCGACAACTCCTCTCGCAGAGCAGGCACCCGAAAATCGTCAAATTTTTGGGTTAAATCATCATAATTCACATTGAGTTAGACCATCATTCTATCCGGTCGGCCGGCCGCTTTACAGCCGCACCATCGGATTGTATGATCAAACCAGGAAAGCACGTTTGAATTTTACTTCATGTCCACTCTTACCCTAAAATTATTCGGTTCTCCTGAAATTTTTATCGACGGCGAGCCGGTCACCGGGTTTCATTCAGCCAAAAGCCGCCTCTTATTGTATTATCTGGCGACCATCCGGCGCAGCCACTCTCGGGCTTCGTTGGCCGGGTTCTTGTGGGGGGATTTACCCGACAAAAACGCCTCCAACAATTTGCGCAAATCGTTAACCAATTTGCGTAAGCTGGTCAATGGTTACCTATCGATTGACCGCGAATCAGTCGCCTTGGCCTCGGTCGATCCTAGTCAGATAGACGTTCAGGAATTCGAAACTCTGGCTGACACCTCTTCTGCGGCAGTTTCCGACCTCGAAAAAGCCGCTGCCCTCTACAAGGGGGATTTTCTAGAGGGATTTTATGTGCGAGATGCCCCCGAAATCGAAAACTGGATTCTTGGCGAGCGGGCTCGTCTGAAGGAAATTTTCCGATCGCTTTTGCTGCGCTTGATTCAGGCTCATCACGCGGCCGGAGACCCTGCGTCTGCTCTGGAGGTCGCCCGAAGATTGCTGGCGCTCGATCCGCTCCAGGAGAACGTTCATCGGCTTTTGATGAAACTGCATGCGGAACTAGGTCAACGCAGCCAGGCCCTGGCTCAATACAAGGCGTGCGTGACCCTGCTCTCGGCCGAGCTCGACTTACCACCCGAGCCAGAAACAACGGCGCTTTACACCCAAATTTATACCGGCGCGTTCTTATCATCCTCAACCGCCTCCCCACTTTCGGAAAAAGAAGACAATCGGGATGACGCCAGAGACCTACTGGGGGATAAAGTGCGGCGCTTCTGGATTGATGGCGTCCTGCACCAAGCTTCCCATTTGGCGGCACCACTTCACTTGGAGTGGACCATTGATCTTTCCCTGGTCGACCATCCCTGGGCAGACCTGCCATCCCCCCCTCTTTCCCAGACCTCAGGCGGTCAGAGATTAGGACTGCTCGACACTTTTTATGCGGCCGATCGGGCCCTGCTCATTCTGGGAACGGCCGGAGCCGGTAAAACGATCTCTCTACTCAATCTGGCAGACAAACTTTTGCAACAAGCGGCCGCTGATCCGCTGCAGCCAACCCCGGTTGTTCTACCCCTCTCTTCCTGGTCAAACAGCAAAGCGCCGCTTGATCAATGGATTGTCGCCCAATTGACCGTTCGCTATCAAATTCCAGCAAGGCTTGGTCAGCGATGGCTGCTTGAAAACAAACTCGTCCTCATGCTCGATGGGCTGGATGAAGTTCAGCGTCGCGATCAGGCGGATTGTATAAGGGCGATCAACCGCTTTCGCGATTTACATGGCTTAACGGGGCTGGTGGTTTGCTGCCGAAAAGGGGTCATTTCGGCTCAAGAAACAAAACTGCGCCTGGGAAGTGCCCTGGAACTCCATCCGCTCACTCTTTCTCAGGCCAAAGCGTATCTGTCCCAGACGACACCTCAGCTGCACACGCTGCAGCAGGCGCTCAGCCAGCACGCCTGGCTCCAGGAGATGATTCAATCCCCCCTGCTGCTCAACCTTCTGGCGGTTTCCTGGCAAGATCAAAACGGGACAATGATGACCCAAGACGAACTGCTTCAACGGTTTGTTGACGATGCTTTTACTCAGCAGCCAACACAAAATCCGGTTCAGACCGCGCAGGTCAAACCGCTCCTGCAGTGGTTGGCCGGACGTATGCGTGAGCACAATTTAACCGTTTACTACTTCGAAACGATGCAGCCTAGCTGGCTCAACGACCGTCGCTCTCGATTTATTTATCTGTTTCTGACTCGTCTGTTGATTGCCGGGTTGTTGGGAGTAGGGATGGCCCTCCTGTATCGTGCCGGCACCCTCGATCAACCTCAATTTCGCCTCGAGCTGTTCGCCATCGCCGGCAGCTGGCTGCCCCTTGATTCTCTATGGCAAGAAACGATTGGTTTTATGATTCTCGCTCAAATGCACTGGATTTTTGCCACTCTGATTGATTTCTGGTGGTTTGAAAGGCGCCGCCAACATGTGGATGAGTCGCTTTTTTCGCGGAAGCAGGCCCTGCTCCTTATCCTGCTTCATGCGGCAGTCAGCCTGGGATATATCGTGCTGGTCGCCCTACCGTTTGATTCGGCCGTTATCAGCTTCTTTGCCGGCACGCTGCACGTATACTTTTTGACCGTAGCGCTTGGATATTGGAGCTATTCACAGAGCTATCGCACCGATATTCGTCCTTCCGCATCATTGGGATGGTCGTGGCGCGGGGCCGGGGTCGGGGGAATTTTCGGGCTCACGCTCGGGTTGATTTTTACGGCTTTCGGGAACCCGGTAGAGTACATTTTGCTGGTTATTCCGGCGGCCGTGATCACCGGCGGCCTGCGCCGGATCGGTTTGGAACAATCGTATCGACCCAACCAGGGCATTTACGCCACCGCCCGCAACGCCCTCATCGGTGGCGTGACCCAGGGAGCGGTACCGCTTCTCCTTTTTGGCTGGACCAGCACGGCCGAGTTTACCTTGATTACATCTCTCGTGGCGGCTGGAATTGGATCTCTGCTTTTTGGAGGGGCAACCTTAATCAAGCACGGCATCCTGCGCTTGCTTCTCTATCTGGAACGGGGGCTGCCCTTTTATTTAGCCGATTTTCTCGATGACCTGAGCTATCTGATCCGGCGCATCGGCGGCGGCTACATATTTTTTCATCAGCTGCTGCAAGATTATTTTGCCAGCTCGGATTTTTCAAGCCCGGCAAACTCGCCAAAAAATGCAGATGAATAAGGCTGCAGCTCAAATTCCGGTTCATCTTCATTCTGGAGCCTTGTTTCAAGCAGCCAGGCGGCCGCATCGCTTTTAAACAAGGTTAAATTTCGCTCCACAATCATACCCGACTGCCGCGTCTGGTTATACATAGTGATTGTTTCTTCTATTTGCTCGATGAAGTGGGCGAATTCCAAACCGGTCGAGGCGGATAACCCTTTGGCGATCAGCAGCGATTCCCATCGGCCGCTCTCGGCGGCGGAAATCGGTGCAAGCTCATTCATCGCCAGCTGAACGGGCTCGAAACCATCTTCTCCCTCTACCGCATTGATTATTTGCTCGATCGCCTGCATATAAGTTTCCCGCTCGGCAAACAGCTCAAAAAGCACAAATTGATCCGGCAGCATCGTTTGCATCAGATAAACGTCGCTAGCTGCATAAAATTGCACCAGCGTCGGGGGTTGATTTTGCCGTTCGATGATCAATCCCAACGCCTGATCCGGTTGAGTAGTTGCTCTCAAAATGGCCGTTATCAGCGGGTGATAAGAAGCGTCTGGATCATCGGGAAAATAGTAACCGCGGGCGATCAACCCGCGCCGGGCCACATCAAGCACAATTTGCTGCACCTCTTTATTTTGCTCATCAAACGTCTCTCGATTGACCATCGGCAGGGTGCCAATGCCGGTTTGATTGCCGATAAAAAATATTTCCTCGGCCGTTAAACGCACCGAAATACCACCCATGTTTTCCATTATTCTGTTACTCATGTGTTCCTCTTAAAACGGTGAAAAACCAATTAATTTGTTGGTTTCTTTAATATATTCCTGTTGAAATTGCTTTGCTTTTGCCGGATCGGAATAAATCAAACCCATGTATACATTTTGAGCCACGCCATGAGGCATTGTTTTCCCAGACCGCTGATAATTTTTGAGGGTTGTATTGGGGTAATTTCTTGCGGTATCTTCATCCGCGTTGTTGTAAAGCGCCACCATGCCGTCTGAAATTTTTCCGGATGTCCAATCGGCCGCTTTACCGGCCGGTTTGGCCACATACTTGCCGATATAATCATCCGTTACTCCAAATAGAGACAAACCGTCGTGGATCAACGTTGGAATGCCGGTGAAGGGATTAGAATAGAGCCCGATGCGGGTAAAGGTAGATGTGGTTGCTTCACCAAATGATTCACTCATCGCATTTTCAACATTCATCCCCTTGTCCATTCGATCTTTCATCCCAAAATAACCGCTTAAACCAAACCCCGCCAAGGTAAAAAAATTTCCAATTGAGCCGGGAATTGATTTCGATCTAAGGGTATCCTTGAATTTTGTAAAGGCCGCAATCCCTCCAGGAATCAGATTGCCAATGAGATGATCGAGGGCAAAGCCCAACCCGCTGCTCGAATCTCCTCCCCCCGGCGAACTGCCGCTATTGGAAGCCGAACGATCCTGCTGCTGAGCTTGTGTCGTCTGCCCTCCGTTCACAGATGGTCCGGCCCCATTTACTGCCGGTGCGGCCGGAGCGGAACCTTTAAAGGGCAAGGCAGCCTCTTCCTCCCCCTTTTTGACCGTTTGGATAATCAATTGGGTGACCCGGAAAGCTTCCTCCAATCCATCAATCAACCGGCGATGACGTGGCGTAATTACCTCCGCCATTTCTTTTTCGAAAGCCAGCCCGCCTTCACCGACCCAACCCCCATTCACCAGAGCATCGGCACGGCGCTGGATGTCTGCCATTGTTTCTTTTTGCGTCACCACGCCCTGCTGAAATTGTTTGGCGATTTCCGCCAGTTGATCGTAGTCCGCTTGGAAAATTTGATTGTTCATATATCGCTCTCCAAAAAAATGGCCACAGATGGCTCGGATTTCTCTTTTTAATAGAACAGGTTGCCGAAAGGTAACAAATCATCGTTCCGAGATCGTTCCGAATCTGTTCTCAATCCCAATTTGACGATGCTTTGGTGTGTTTTATGATTTTTGTAGTTAAAATCCCCTAAAGTGATTTACAACAAACAAGCACGGATTAACCCAGAATTTTTTCAAAACAAAAATGTCCGCAGACCCCGTAGGAGTGAACCAAGGGTTCGCAGATTTTCGCAAAGCCCTGCAAGAGCAAGAGAGAAATCTGTGAAAATCCGTGTTAATCCGTGGCTTTTTGTTTCAACTCTTTTTGTACACTACTTAAGAGCCACCGAGGAAGAAGTATGACCCAGGAACAAATTTCAGCAGCAGTAGAACACGCCCACGACCATCAGGAAACCTACCTCACCGGTTTTCAGGAACTCCTGCGAATCCCGTCGGTTAGCACCGACCCGGCCCACAGGGCGGACGTGCAGCGTGCAGCGGAGTGGATTGCGGCCGACCTATCCCGTATCGGCTTCAAAAACAGCCGGGCCATTCCCTCATCCGGTCATCCGGTGGTCTACGGAGAGTGGCTCGGGGCCGGTGACGACAAACCGACCGTGCTCGTCTACGCCCACTACGACGTCCAGCCGGTTGACCCCCTGGATTTATGGGACAACCCTCCCTTTGAGCCCGTTCTGAAAGACGGCAGGCTTTACGCCCGGGGCACCATCGACGACAAATGTGGCGTTTTTGTGAACCTCAAGGCGTTTGAGTCGATCATGCAAACCGACGGCCGGCTGCCGGTCAACGTCAAGGTCTTTTTTGAGGGTGAGGAAGAAAATGGGTCACCCAACATGGAGCCGTTTGTCATCGAGTACAAAGAGATGCTGGCGGCCGATTTACTGCTAATTTCTGACGGTGGCTCCCTGCCCGACCAACCCTTAAACATCACCTCGGTCCGCGGTATCATCGACGGGGAGGTTTTTGTAAAAGGACCCGCGCGCGATCTTCATTCCGGCTCGTTTGGCGGAATCGTCCATAATCCAGCCCACAAAGTGGCCGAGATAATCGCCGCCCTGCACGATGCCGACGGCCGGATCCAGATTCCCGGCTTTTACGATGATGTGGCAGCCGTTGACGCGGCTGAACAGCAGCGCATGGATGAACAAAACGAGCAGATGAAAGCCTATATGAAAGAGCGCTCGGGTGTCCCTGCTTTCTGGGGGCCGCCGGAATATTCATTTATGGAACGAGCCACCGCCCAGCCAACGTGTGACGTCAACGGCATGACCAGCGGCTATCAGGGTCAGGGCTCCAAAACAATTATTCCCAGCGAAGCCAGCTTTAAGGTCAGCATGCGCCTGGTCGCCAATCAAAACCCGGACGATATCGCTGCCAAATTTCTGCGCTTTATCGACAGCTTCCACTGCGATACGCTCGACATCCGGGGCACAGTTGACTCCAAAAGCTGGGCGGCCCAGCTGCTGACCCAGGGACCGGCCGTCGAAGCGATCAACCGCGCCTTTGAGGTGGTGTGGGGCAAGCGGCCGCTGATGTATCGGCAGGGCGGATCGGTGCCGATTATCGGCATGTTTCAGCGGGAGTTGGGGATACCGATTACCACTCTGGGGTACGGCGTCGGGGATAACGGCCACGCGCCGAATGAATATATTTTTCTCGATTACTTCTATCTTGGGATCGATACGGCGATTCATTTTTACTACTATTTAGCTGAAGAGAAGGCAAATAACCGGTCAACCATTTAATTAAACGCTTGGTGCACATTAATTACCAAGCAATCAAGGTCGTGAAAGCCAATGGCTGGCGACCAAGCTGCTGATTGAGATGGATACAGAAATTATGGAGCGCCACTTTGGCCGCCAGACGGGTCTGTA
>JASJCR010000040.1 GCA_030065875.1 Ardenticatenaceae bacterium
CGGTTGGCAAATCAGAACGACCGACCTGACCGAACTGGATGTGGCCAAAATTTCCACCGGATCAACCGTTGACGTTTCGTTTGACGCAATTCCCAATGAAACCGTTGCCGGAACGGTAACCGAGGTCGCTCTGGTGTCAACTCTCTCGCAAGGTGACGTGGTGTATGAAGTAACCATCGCTCTTGAACCCGCGGAGGATCTACCCATTCGTTGGGGGATGACCACCTTTATTGACGTTGAAGCCAATTAATTGCATCAAAGTTGAAAATTAAAAAAATCAGGATGACACGAATTAAAAAGGATTTTCTGGTTTAAGCTGGAAAATTCGTGCCATTCGTGAAATCTTGTTTTTAAATTTTGCACTTTGAACCACTTAAGCCCCTAATCTTTGTTAAAAAAATCATTGATGAGATGAAGCACTTAAGCGACGTATAATCCTCAAATTTGGCAAATTAAGAGGCGGTGAACGGCAAATTCACCGCCTTTTTTGATAACTTCACGTAGAAATTTAAAAAAACAGTACTTAGGTACTATACAAAACATACTTTTACAAGGTATAGTGTATTCGTGCCCATCTCCACTGGGCATGTTTAGCGCCACGCCAATGGGGGATTGGCCTGTGTATGGGATAAGAGGTGAGGTGGTTAGCCACCTCGCCTTTTCTTTTTTTTATGTGCTAATGATCGGGTTCTCGGCCGGGCATCGTAATGTACTTCGTAAGCGTCGATTGGTACCCTTACTTCAGTAAGGTTTTAGATTTATAAAACCAACTCTCCCAAAACAAATCGATACAAATTTGATAGGGCTATTTAATCTCGATCGTGACGCAATTTCTGAATCGCATTGTAATCGGTGTGATTTCCAAATCACGCCTGCATCATGGGTAAGTCGCTTTAAATTGAGAAATCCCCGATACATCAAATTCATATAGTAAGCTCCTTGCATTAGCAAGTTGTTTAGAGGGGCCAGAGGGTGTCGCAACGACTGACCTGACACGACGCGTAACAAGGGGGGGGAGTCTTGTTTAACTCTTCAATATTGGCAAGATCTTTTTGATACATTCCTGCCGCCAAAACGCAAGCCTCATCGTCACCCAATCGTATCCTTTTGATAGGCTTTCCATCGCCTGGAAATTCCCCCGAATAAATGCTTCTTATGGTATGATGTTCTTACGTTCAGTTTGACTGTTTCTCATTCCATTTGGAGTTTTTGCATGACCACTTACAGGCGATATTTGCTTCTGTTGTTAATGCTTTTATTTATAACGGCGGCCTGCCGCCGCGATGACCCACCGGCTACCCCGGTGAGTGAGGTCACCCCCACGGCCGATGGTGCTGTCAGCGATCCGACAGCCCAGCCGGAACCGACCCAAACCCCAGCCCCACAGCTAATTGGCAATTTAGACGGCGCCCCTGGGCTTTATCCACGCTTGCTGGGTCAAAACCCGGCTTCAGGGGCCGAATTGGCTCCAGGGGAAGCGATTGAGCTTTATTTTGACCAGCCAATGGATGTGGAATCCACTACGGCCGCCCTGTCGGTTACCAACGAAGAAGGAGAGACGGTGGCCGGCGAAATATCCTGGCCTCAGCCGCGCATCTTGCGGTTTAAACCGGCCGGCACTCTTCCGTCGGACACAACCCTGCTGATTTCTCTGGCAGCTGAGGCCGTCAGTGAAGAAGGGATCGCGCTGCAGGAAGGGTTGACCCTCGATATTCAAACGGTTGGTGATCTGGAATTATCGGCCGTTTCACCTTCTCCGGACACGGTTGAAATCGCCTCGGACAGCGCCATCACCGTCATTTTTAATCGGCCGGTGGTGCCTTTAACGATCAAAGAAGAGCAAGATCAGCTGCCCGACCCTTTGAGTTTCACCCCAGCCATTGAAGGGAATGGAGAGTGGATCAATACCTCAGTTTACGTATTTCGTCCGACCCGGCCGTTAATCGGCCGTCAAACCTACACGGCAAGCTTAGAGGCGGATATCATTAATGAAGCTTCCGTCAATGGGGCTCAACTGGCGGATGATTTTTCATGGCGGTTCACGGTGACCGCGCCCACATTGAGCTATTTGAGCCTCCCAGATTTAGCATCCTACGTCAATCAAACCTACAAACATCTGCCGCTCGACCAGTCATTTGAGGTGTTTTTTAACCAGCCGATGGACACGGTCGCCACGGAGAACGCCATTTCCGTCTCGTCTGATCGAGAAAATGTGCCCCTTACGTTTGAGTGGAATCAGCTGCAAACGTCGGTAGTCTTTACCCCAACCCGTCTGCTGGAGACCGGTACCGTGTATGCGGTGACCGTCAGCGACTCAGCCCGATCAGATGAAGGTGGGTTGATTGCCAACGGAGAAACGTGGCGGATGGAAACGGTGGCTTACCCGGAGATTCTGAGTACGACCCCGGCCGATGGCACCACCCAGGACCGGTTTCGCAACTCTTTCCGCATTGACTTCGCTTCACCGATGAGCTTTGACAGCTTAAAAGGGAAAGTGACGTTTGATCCACCGCTGCAGGGCGATCCGGACGGATTTTATAATCAGTGGTCGTGGCGCTACACGTTTTATGGTCTGCAGCCATCCACCGATTACACCGTATCGATCGCTCCGGGCATGGCCGACCCATACGGCAATGTGGTTGACACCGGTCAAATTATTCGTTTTCGCACGTCCCCTTATACCCCTTCCGCAACAGTGCAGATGCACCAACCGTTTGCCCTCTACCGTCAGGGAGGGACGGAAGAGATGTGGGTGGCGTTCCGCAATGCCGAAACGATTGAAATGCGCCTGTCTGAATTAACCGTCGACCAGTTTAGCGATTTGCTCTATCTGTTTAACCCGCGCGCCTTTGACGACGCGCGCCTGCCACAGGTGTGGCGTCAGGAAGTTGATGTCAGCACCGGCGAAGAAAACCTGCGCGATTTTGTTCGATTTGAGTTGGCCAACATCGATGCCACCGATCTCGACCTCGGCCTGTACTTTGTAACCGTGAACGGATCGAATGTGCCCACCAACAATAACTTACATGCGGACGCCCGGCCGATTATTTTGGCCAACGCCAACGTCACGCTCAAGCTCACGACAACTGAGATTCTCATGTGGGTGACCGATTTGGAAAGTGGCGAGCCGCTGGGTGGGGTGCCGGTCACGCTTTATGATCGCTTTGCCAACCCTGTTTTAGAGGGCACAACCGATAATGACGGGCTGTTTTACGCTTCAGATATCCCCCTCATCGAAGATTACGAGGATCGCTTTGTGGCCGTGGCCGAAGGGCAAGGGGTGTTTGGAATCGCCGTGTCGGAGTGGTCGGAGGGGATCAATCCGTACGAATTTGGAATTAATACCGATTTCTATCTGCAGCCCGATCAAATCAACACCTATATTTACACCGACCGGCCGCTTTACCGTCCGGGGCAGGAGGTCTTCTTTAAGGGGATTCTGCGCACCAATGATGACCTGAATTTTGACATCCCGGTACTGGAATCGGCCTGGGTAGAAATTTCCTCTTTTGAAGGGGTGGTTTTTGAAAGCGAGCTGCCGCTCAACGCCTTTGGCACGCTCGAAGGCACCTTTGAACTAGACGATGAGGCGGTTTTGGGTGGATACAACATCCAAATTCTAGATGAAAGAGACGGCGACTGGCTGGGCAGCACGTATTTTGACGTGGCTGAGTATCGCAAACCAACATTTGCGGTGGACGTGAACCCCGCCTCTTCAGATTTGAGCCAGGGAGAGTCACTGCAGGCCACAATTGAAGCCAACTTCTTCTCTGGAGGCTCCGTGGCCAACGCCGATACGGAATGGTATCTCTCTGTGGTCGACACCGTCTTTCGACCGACCGATCGGGATTTACAGCGATACAGCTTCGACAACCGGGAACTCGACGCCGGGTATTACTACCGCGGTTATTTTGGTTCGTTTGGGGAAACGGTGGCGACCGGCCGAGGGAAAACCGATCGCTTTGGTCGTCTGCCGGTTGATATCTCCCTTGAAGGGGCGGCCACCAACACCACCCAGGAATACACTTTAGAGGGTGTGGTGACCGATTTAGCCGGAAACGTCGTTGCCGGCCGCACCACGGTGACCGTCCATCCCAGTGAACTGTACGGGGGCATCCGGCCGGGGAGCCGGGTAGCCCAGGCCGGGCAGGAAATCCCGCTTGAAATTGTGGTCGTCGATTGGGATGAACAGATTCAACCCAACACCACCGTGACGATCGAGGTGGTGGAACGGCGCTGGTTTAGCGTTCAGGAGGAAGATGAAACCGGCCGGGTCATTTGGACCAGCACCGTTGAAGAGATTCCCGTGGCCGAGTTTACCGACGTCGTTACCGGATCTGACGGCAAGGCCCAGATCGATTTTACACCGCCTGCCGGTGGCGTTTACCGGGCATCTGTAATCGTCGAAGATACGGCCGGTCGTGAATCGCTTACCTCCACTTACTTCTGGGCGGCCGGTGATGAGTTTGTTCCCTGGCGGCGATCAAGCGATCACAGCTTTGAGTTAATTTCCGATGCTTCCAGCTATACCCCTGGAGATACAGCCGAAATCTTAATCGCTTCTCCCTTCCAGGGTGACGCCTATGCCCTGGTGACGGTTGAGCGGGGGCACATCACCCGCCAGGATGTTATCGAGCTGACCGATAACAGCACCATTTACACGCTGCCGATCAGCGGCGAAATGGCGCCCAATATATTTGTATCGGTGTTGATCGTCAAAGGGGTGGATGAGACCACACCGGCACCTGATTTTAAATACGGCATCCTCCAATTTGATGTGGAGCGCACCGAACAGGAGCTGCAAATTGACATCCAGCCCGATCGCCAGCAGTTGGGACCGGGTGATACGGTCAACTATGCCGTGCGGGTAACCGATGCCGCCGGCCGGCCGGTAGAAGCGGAGCTGTCGCTGGCCCTGGTTGATCTGGCCCTGCTCTCGCTGCAGGCGGAAGCCCGGCCGACGCTCCTCGACTACTTTTATTCACAGCGCTGGCTAAGCGTTCGCACCTCTCTCCTCCTGACCAAGGAGATGGACAGCTTTAATCAGGAGCTGCAGGATGAATTTAAAGGGGGCGGCGGCGGCGGCGGTGATTTTGGGGTCATCGAGGTGCGTGAAGAGTTCAAGGATACCGCCTTCTGGTCCGCCCAAATCCAAACCGATAGCAGCGGCACGGCCAACGTGACGATTGACCTGCCCGACAACCTGACCACCTGGCGCATGGATGCTCGCGCGGTCACCCTGGACACCAGGGTGGGGCAGGCCACGGCCGATATCCAAACGACCCTGCCGCTTTTGGTTGAACCGCAAACGCCGCGTTTCTTTGTGGTGGGTGATGAGGCAGCCGTGGGGGCGATGATCCGCAATACAACCAACAGCGAAATCGAGGTAACCGCCACCATCGAAGCGGATGGGGTTTTGCTGGCCACCACTGCCGTACAAGAGGTATCGATTCCCCCCAGCGGCGCGGTTTTTGTTGTCTGGAAAGTGGTGGTGGAAGACACCGAGCGCGTTGATTTCCTCTTCCAGGCGGAAGGCGGCGGTTTTGCTGACGCCAGCCGGCCGACGTTGGGAACATTGGAAGGGAATGGGATCCCGGTTTATCGCTATGAAACCCCGGAGACGGTTGGTACATCCGGCCAGCTGCTGGATGAGGGGGTCATTGTTGAATCTCTGGCCCTACCGATTTTTCCCGGCTACACGCCGACAAACGGCGAGGTCAATGTTGAGCTGTCGCCATCACTGGCGGCCGCCATGACTGAAGGGCTTGATTACCTCCAGCATTATCCTTATGAATGCACCGAGCAGATTATCTCTAAATTCCTGCCCAACGTCATGACCACGAGGGCTCTGGAGGCGGCCGGTTTGACCGACCCCGCTCTGGAAGCGGAGCTGGAACAGCAGGTCAACATCGCCCTGCAGCGGATTTACAGCCGTCAGCGCTCAAACGGCGGCTGGGGATGGTGGTCGAACAGTCCGACCAACAACCTGGTGACCGCCTACGTGGTGTTGGGCATGTACGAGGCGCAGCAGGCCGGATACTCTATCCGCCAGGAAGTTTTGTTAGATGGCCTCAATTATTTGGCGGTTAACTTTGACCGCGATGGGGAACGGCTCAACGAGCGCGCCCGTCTCAACCGAGAGGCATTTGTGACCTATGTGCTGGCCCATACCGGTCGTCAGCCCACGGCCGAAATCAACGCCCTGTACGATGAGCGGCCCAAGCTCGACCTGTACGCACGTTCGCTCCTGGCCCGGGCGATGCACGAGCTTGACGAGGGAGATCCCCGTCTGGAAACGCTCAAAGCCGATCTGAACTCGGCCGCGATACTCTCGGCTACCGGCGCGCATTGGGAAGAAGAGCGACTCGATTATCGCAACTGGAATACCGACACCCGCACGACCGGGATGGTGATCGGTACGATGGCCATGATTGACCCCGAAAATCCGCTGGTGGCCAACGGGGTGCGCTGGTTAATGGCTCACCGGACCAGCGGCCGCTGGCGCAGTACTCAGGAAACCGCCTGGGTGTTGATGGGGTTAACCGACTGGATGGTCGCTTCCGGTGAGCTGGAAGCTGACTTTGTGTACGAAGTTGGCTTAAACGGAGACCTGCTGGGCAGTGGTGAAGCAACGGCCGAATCCCTGCGCACCCCGCTGGAGATCAAGACATCGATCACCGAGCTGCTGACCGATGAACTCAACCGGCTGGCCATCGGCCGGACCGGCGGACCGGGCAATCTATACTACACAGCCCACATGAATATTTATCTGCCGGTTGATCAGCTAGAGCCTCTGGACAGCGGGGTGATCGTCTCTCGCAGTTACTATCGGGTTGATGATCCGTTGACCCCGATCACCGAGTTTGAGCAGGGGGAGACGGTGATGGCCCGGCTGACGATTATTGCTCCCAACTCCCTGCACTACCTGCTCGTCGATGATTGGCTGCCGGCCGGAATGGAAGCGATCGATTCAACCTTGCAAACCAGCGAGCAGGTGGGGCTGCCCGATCCGTATGAGCTCAACAGCGCTGAATTTGGGGTCAACGGCTGGGGTTGGTGGTACTTTGACCATATCCAGCTGCGCGACGAAAAAGTGGTGCTGTCATCTTCGTTTTTGCCGCAGGGAACTTACGAATACACTTATCTGGCGCGGGCGGTGACCCCCGGCACTTTCCGGGTGCTGCCTCCTACCGCACAGGAGTTTTACTTCCCCGAGGTGTACGGCCGCGGCGCCGGTTCAGAGATAGCAATTTATCCCAAGGGTGATTTGCCAAACGCTCCCGTTGAAGCCGGGGAACCGCAGCGGGTCGAATTTGAGCCAGGGGCGATCTCGGCTGAACTATCAGGAGAGGTCACGCGTGAAAACAGTCAGGTGTATGTGCTGCGGGCGCTTGATGGACAGACAATGACCGTCAGCGCCCTGGCAGCTGGCAGTGATGTGGTGTTTTCCGTCAAAAGTGAAGACGGCCTGGTGCTGGGTGAAACCACGGCCGACGCCCCCCTGTGGAGCGGAACCCTTCCGGCCGCGGGGGATTATTTAATTGAAGTTCGTTCCGTCGCCGGGGATGCAAGTTACGCCCTGGCGGTGACGATCGAGTAAGGCCCGGCGCCAGCGCCGGGAGTGAAAGGTTTACGGTTAAGGTAAACGGTTTGGCTTTTCCTAATTCCTATACCCTAAACCTTAACCCTTTCTCCACAAAAATTATGAACCTTCAAAATGCAACTTCTATGTCTCATGAGACTCGTCACGGGGTAAACCGCTGGCTGATGAAAGAGGCATTTGGCACCGTATTTGTGGCCGCTATCCTTTTTGGCACAGCGGGTACGATACGCTGGACGGCCGGCTGGGTGATGGTCGCCGTCTATGTAATCTGGATTTCGGCAAACGCCTATTTGATTATTCCTACTCATCCGGAGCTGCTAGCAGAGCGAGCCAAGCGCCGGCCGGAGGGGGTCAAATCGTGGGATGTACGTCTTTTAGGCGTATTCGGCATCATGGTGCTG
The DNA here is from genome assembly GCA_030065875.1 of Ardenticatenaceae bacterium. Taxonomy (GTDB): domain Bacteria; phylum Chloroflexota; class Anaerolineae; order Promineifilales; family Promineifilaceae; genus WTJY01. The sequence continues at coordinate 8,005 of JASJCR010000040.1, forward strand.
CTAAAATATTTTTTAGCGGCCTTTGATTTCCGTTTGGGGTGGAGCGGCCCAATGGCGTTGTGGATCCAGGGTCTTGGGCTGGTGCTGTCGGCCGTGGGATATGGACTGGTGACGTGGGGAATGGTGGCCAACACCTTTTTCGCCACCGAAGTTCGCCTCCAGCCTGATCGCGGGCAAACCGTCATCAAGGACGGGCCGTATCAATTTATCCGTCATCCCGGCTATTTGGGATCGATTCTCTTTGAAGTGGGGTCACCCCTCCTGCTCGGTTCCTGGTGGGCGCTGATCCCGGGGGTTGTGAGCGCCATTGTGATGACGATCCGCACCAAATGGGAGGATGACACCCTGCAGGAGGAGCTGCCGGGGTATCGGGCGTTTACCGGCGAAACCCGCTATCGGCTCCTACCTGGGGTGTGGTGACGTTAACTGTTGAGTAGGGTCGCAGCATGCTGCGACCCTACGGCGCACGCGTCAGACTCTGTCTATTGAATAATTTGCATACTGTTACAAAATATTCTTAACTTCTTATTTTAGATACATCATTTTGCCGCAGCCGAATAAATTCGGCCGCTATGGAAACCGAAACGCGATAAATCGCGTTAAAAACTATGATGACAATGAGGCTAAAAGTTAAGAATATATCTGTTTCACGGTATTTAGTATGTCTATCACAAATGATCAACAGCCTACAATCAACGAATCTGCTGCCCTGAAACCAAATTATTTTTATCCAATTTCACTATGGCCAAGCGTTATCTATACAGCAACATATATTTTTGGATCATGGTTATTGCCTTAACCTGCGGTTTGATCACCGTGATCCACGATTTTATTTATTTCAACTATCCTGCCTCAAAACCGACTCACGCAACAAGAGAGCCACAAGATAGCAAAAATTTTGCCCATCTATGGACCGTCGATCTTCACGCAAGGCTGTCGCACCCAGACAACTGGCGTTTGGGTGGCTCGGGCTACATGGCAGTTAGAGCTCGTGATGATCAGGGACAAGTTATCTTACCGGTTCAGGAGATGTGGTTTCTACCATCCCCAACGATTAAAAGCTTTGATATCAATAGTGGCGCTGAATTATGGGAGGTTGATTCACGTATTTTAAGGGGTTTGGGCGTAATCGAAATAGACCAGAACGGTGACTACATATACTTATTAATGGGTTCAAACGGTTTTACAAGAGATTTTAACATGTTATATGTATCGGCCATTGATAAAAAAACCGGACAAGAGGTATGGTCGAGAGAAATTGAATATTTTGGCACTATACTTGGTCATGCTGCTAATAATGAGTTTCTTAGTATTTATGGCCAATACAATCGAGGAACATCTTACACTGCGGTCACATTCGATGCTTCAACGGGGAAAGAAATTCCATATCAGAAAATGAATACAGTTAGAAGATCAAATGGTGATAAATATGAACCATTGGTAGAAGAATTAGGGTATGAATATTTCACTGAAGGAACAACTCACAAAAATGTGATCTTTCTTCTCATTGCGGATGATTCTTCCATTTGGGCCTTGGACAAAAACTCTGGAGACGTATTAGGGCATATCCACTTTGATGGTTCTCCATTAGATACCGGTCGGCAGGGTAATTTTGATATGCTTTATTCAAATGGTTATCTGGTGTTATATTGGGCGGACAGCATGCAGCTGATGAGTTTCAAATTTGAGCCTCCACCTAATGCGATATCCCAATCGCAATAGTGACCAGCAAGATTGAGAGAACTCAATTACTTTGATACAAGTAGCTACATTGCCTTCCCGATGTATGATGAAAGTAAAGAAATTAATTGGGTAAAAAGATTTTTAGTTCCAAGGCTGTGAGAAAGCAATGTTCGCGAACTCCATGTCATTCTGAGCGAAGCGAAGAATCTCGCTAACTTCCTTTTAAAATAGAACTTCATTTAGGAAGAATCCATCTTGTTATAGCCATAATTACCTAAATTGTGTCTCGACGGGATCCTTCGCTGCGCTCAGGATGACAGCTTGTTTGTGAAAGAAAGGAGCAAACATGGCGGTTATTTTTTTACCCGCGGCAATCATTCTAATTTATCTCCCCTGGCTTTTTGTTGGGGGCCAAGAAAAATTGACCGGTTATGAATTGGGTCAGGTACACCCGCGCTTCTTCTGGGTGGGGTGGATTTTCCCAGTGATGAATTTTGCGGTGGGCATCGGGATGTTCTTTTTGATTCTGCCCTTTTGGAGAGGTTCATCGGCCGCGTCAACTGTCTCTTTTGTAATGATTATTATCGCTATTGCGGTTTTTAACGGCCTTTTTAACCTTGCCACCGGAGTGTGCCCGGTACCTATGAGCCGGGTGTACCGCTATGTCTATCTCGACCAAAATCGAACTGTAGGCGCCGTTCAAATTATTCTGGGTTCCTTTTTTATTCTGCTGTTTTATTTATCGGGATAGTTGGGAACTCAAAAAGATAAAAGTTGACCGTTAATCGTTGACTGTTTTAATAACCAACAGTCAACGATTAACAAAGTTGCTTTTCCCTGATTCCTACTTCCTCCGGCGGAAAATCGCCACGCGCTCCAGCACCTGCACCAGGGCCACCTGCCACTCGCGGGTGCCCTGATCGTGCGCCAGCCAGATCCCGGTGCGGCTGACCCGGCCGATGCGACCAACGGCGTGCTGCAGTTTCATCCGGTTGAGGTAGTGAATATCGGGCAGATTGATCTTAATTTGACGCGCTTCTGTGGCTACGGAGGAAACCCCAGCGTTGAGCGCCAGGACCTTGACCCGCAGCTGGTACAGTAAATTCTCCACCGGGTCCGGAATCGGGCCAAAGCGATCGGTCAGCTCAGCCGCCATGGCGTCGATGTCATCCAGCGTCGTTAGGGTGGCCATGCGCCGATAAAGACGGAGTCGCAGGGGGGCATCAAAAATATAGTCGGGCGGCAGATAGGTGGCCAGCGGCAGATCGATGAGCGTCGTATCCGGCAGCTCCATCTCGATTGTTTCCCCTTCTTTGGCTGCCTTGCGCACCTGGATCGCTCGGGCCAGCATGCGGGTGTAGAGATCAAAGCCGATAGCGGCGATATGACCACTTTGATTGGGACCCAGCAGTTCGCCCGCCCCGCGAATTTCAAGATCGCGCATGGCGATGGTGTAACCGGCCCCCAGATCGGTGGCCTCTCCAATCGCCTCCAGCCGCGCCCGCGCCTCCGGGGTGAGATTGCGCCACGGGGCGTGGAAAAAGTAGGCGTTGGCCCGGCGGGTGCCCCGGCCGACCCGGCCGCGAAGCTGGTATAGCTGAGATAAGCCAAACATGTCGGCCCGATCAACGATCAGGGTGTTGGCGTTGGGGATATCGAGCCCGCTTTCGATGATCGTTGTCGAGAGCAAAATATCTACTTTGCCGCCAACAAAATCAGCCATCACCGATTCCAGCTCTCGCTCGTTCATCTGCCCATGGCCAATCGCCACAATCGCTTCAGGAACCAAATTTTCAATAATCTTTTTGACGGTCGGAATGGTTTGCACTCGATTGTGGACAAAGAAAATTTGTCCACCGCGCTCGAGTTCCTGCAAAATCGCTCGCCGCATGAGCTGTTGATCGATTTCGCCCACGTACGTTTGCACGGGAAGCCGTTCAGACGGGGGGGTGCTGATCATGCTGATATCGCGCAGGCCGCTTAAAGCCATGTGCATGGTGCGAGGGATTGGTGTGGCGGTCATGGTGAGCACGTCAACCTCGGTGCGCATTTGCTTAAGCCGTTCTTTGTGGCTTACCCCAAAGCGCTGCTCCTCATCGATCACCAGCAGCCCCAAATCCTTGAAGCTGACGTCATTTGAGAAGAGGCGGTGGGTGCCGATGACGATATCAACTTCCCCGTTTTTTAGCTGTTGAATCACCTGATCCTGCTGACCACGGGTCAAAAACCGTGAAAGCATGGCCACTTTAATCGGGTAGGGGCCCAGACGCTCTGAAAAGGTTTGATAATGCTGCTGGGCCAAGACCGTGGTTGGCACCAGCATGGCCACCTGCCGGCCGTCCATCACCGCTTTAAAAGCCGCCCGCAAAGCCACTTCTGTTTTCCCATAGCCAACATCACCGCAAATGAGGCGATCCATGGGCTGCGGCCGCTCCATATCCGCTTTTACTTCGGCGATGGCGTGTGTTTGATCTTCAGTTTCTTGATACGGGAAACCGGCTTCCAGCTCAAACTGCCAGGCGGTATCGGGTGGGAAAGCGTGGCCGGAAACGGTTTCTCGGACCGCATACAGCTCGAGCAGTTCATCCGCCAGCTGGTCGATATCCCGCTGCGCCTTTTGCTTGGCCTTGGTCCACTGTTTATCGCCCAGGCGATTTAAGCGCGGGGCAAAATCTTCAGATCCGACCCATTTGCTCATGCGATCGGCATGGTGAACCGGCACATAAAGGATATCGTTGTTGGCGTACTCGACTTTTAGATATTCGCGATCGGCGCCACCAATCGAGCGGACGACGAGCCCCAAAAAGCGGCCGATGCCGTACTCGGCGTGGACGATGTAATTTCCAGCCGAGAGGTCTGAAAAATACGTCTCGGGTGCTGCCGTGGTTCGCCGCACGTAGCGGCGGGGAGCCGGCCGGTTCCAGCCAAATATTTCGGCGTCGGTTAAAACATTAAGGAGAATTTTGTCGGCCTGTTCGAGGATAAACCCTTCAGAGAGCGATGAGTTGATAAAGTGAATGTTGCTGGGTTGATCGGCGCTTTCTTCCCGGATAGCGGCCAGCCCGTAGCTGTCGCCGCGCTCCTGCCGCCACAGGGTTTTGAGGCGGTCAGCCTGGCGGCTGACGACCACGACAATTTCGCCGGTTTGCTCCGCATGTTTGAGCTGATACATCAGCGGCGTGGTTTGACCGCCATAGCGCGGTCCCGGCTGAAAAGAGGCGGCCAGCTCGGTGGGCGGCACCTGCGAAGTGCGGTCCTCTTCGCGAACGTCGTGCCCCAGAATGATGGCATGGTGCTGCCGCAGCAGCGGCTCAATTTCCTGCCAGACAAAAAGCGGGTTGGGGTAGGCGGAAGGAAGGGAAATTTGCTCTCCTTCGAGCTTGGCGGCCTGCTGATGTAACTCACTGACCGCTTCCTGCAGGGTGACCCAATCATCAACGATGAGCAGGGCGCCCTGGGGCAGATAGTGGAGCAGGGAATCGGGCCGTTGATAAATCAGGGGCAGATAAAATTCTTCATGGGGCAGCAGTTCCCCATTGCTCAACGGTTCAATATCATCTTGCCATGACGGCAAATTATCATCTTTAGGGGGGGCATCAAAGGCTAGGGCCTGCCCCAGTTCGCGGGCATCGGCCGGAATCGCTTCGCGAGCGGCCGGAATGAGGAGCTTGGGCGGCACCGCTAAATCGGTCACGGTGCGCTGGGTTGTGGGGTCAAACCAGCGCATGGTGTCAATTTCATCCCCAAACAGCTCAATACGGATTGGGAATTCAGCGCCGCCGGCCGGGAAGATGTCAACAATCCCTCCTCGCTGACTAAACTGCCCTGGTTTTTCGACCACCGTAACCTGTTCGTACCCGATATTGCGCCACGTTTCTTCCAACTTTGTCCAGTCGAGCAGCTGTCCGACACGCAAAATTCGCGTATGTTTAATAAAGCTGCGCTTGGGCAAGGTCTGCTGCAGCAGCGCCCGAGCGGAGGAAAGGATCACCGGTGGATGGGGATCGGCCGGCATCAGCGGGTGTTGACCGGCCATCAGGCGGGTTAATACGGTCATGCGGCTCAGACGAGAGTTATCGCTCCAGGGGGCGCGATCGTAAGGCAGGGGCGTTGGTTCGGCAAAGCGCAAAATTTCTTTTGACGTGCCGAGCCAGGTTTGCAGCTCCTGTCGCCAAATCGGCACCGCTTCAGTTTTGCCGGTGATAAAGAGAACAGGAACCTGCGCTTCGCTAATTAACCTGGCCAAAACCGGCGGCCGGGCATGACGCATGAGCCCGATTGTTAGGGGAGCCTGGCGTGAGTTGATCTGATCGACCAGATCCGCATACGCGGGTAAGCGATCGAAGTGGGTCAGGAGATCGGCAACGCTCAAATCATGATCGACCGCTGCGGTGGCTGGGTTGATGTTTCCTGACGGATGAGTTGCCATGTGTGCAAAATCCTTTGGAGCTAGATATCGATGACTGTGCCGTTAAAGCGGGACATGGCCAGGTGAACCCCTTCCCGCACAAAACAATCAACGGCCGAAACCGTCCGAGCGAGCATATCATTGACAATGGGGGCTTCCTGGGAGCTAAATTTCTGCAGGACGTGCGCGCTGGCGGGCATTTTCCCCCGCGGCCGGCCGATTCCCAGGCGAATGCGTGGAAATTCCTGCCCCAGGTGATTAATAATAGATTTCATCCCGTTGTGGCCGCCGGAACCGCCCTTTTCCCGCATCCGGAAGGTGCCCAGCGGAAGGTCAATTTCGTCATAGATAACCAACACCTGAGCGGGTTCAACCTTATAAAAATTTGCCAGTCGACCAATCGAATCACCGCTGAGGTTCATAAAGGTTTGCGGCTTGATCAAGATAATGCGATCGGGCCCCTGACGGCCGTCGCCGATGAGGGCTTTGTGCTTGACCCGGCTGAGGGTGATTTGCAATTCTCTAGCGATCTCATCGACCGCCATAAAGCCGATATTGTGGCGCGTTTGGGCGTATTTCTTACCCGGATTGCCCAATCCGGCAACCAGGAAGGTGCGCCCGGAGCCAAAATCCGGATCATCTGGTTGAGAAAAAAAGCGTTTTAGAAAACTCATTGACGGCAATCTTTATAGGGTTTCAACTTTCCCGATCGGTCAGGAAACCCGCAAAGCGGGAAAAATTCAGCGGTATAAAACGGTCGATGTTCACCTGCGGTGCGACCAAAGTACAGTTGTTTTCAACAGTTGGTCGTGCAACAATGCAATTTTTTAGTCTAGCACAAAAAAGATGGCAATTCACAATCTTCAACGTAATGTGAATACAAATTTTTATCAGCCAGCAACCATAAATTGAGCGGTGGATGAGAAGACAGATTAGGCCATTGCACTGGACCTGCTGTATGCCATAATGGTGGCGGGCGCGAAACGTTAATGGAGAAGAACATGTTCAATTTAGCAAGCAAAAAGACAGCCAGCCTGCTCTTGCTGGGTGTTATTTTCATCGGGGCGGCCTGTACACCCCCAACAGTCGAACGGAGCGGAGAGTCTGCTCCAGTTGCCGAAGCGGTAGAGGCTGAGACGGTAGAAACGGAGGATGGTATCGTCAGCCCTTCTGAGCCTTCTGAGCCTTCTGGGTCTGAAGGCGGGGAGTTTGCGGCCGCCTTACCCGTCAGTGAGGAATCAATCGATGGCGTACCGGTTGGTTTTACGGAGGACGGTCACGCTTATTACGGGGATCCCAACGCTCCGGTCGTCATCGAAGAGTATTCGGATTACCAATGTCCATTTTGCAGCCGGTTTGTCAGCGAAACGATGAGCCTGATTAAGGACGAAGCGATCGCCAACGGGGAAGCGGTCATCATTTTTTATGATTACCCACTTCCGATTCACCCGCAGGGAATTCCGGCCGCTGAGGCGGCTCGGTGCGCTGGAGAAAATGGGGCGGTTGCCTATTGGGAAATGCATGATGCCTTATTTGAATCCGGTCCTCGCTGGGGTATCTCTGATCCGGATCCGGTGTTTGTGGCCATGGCTGAAGAGTTGGGGCTTGATGCTGCTGAATTTGAAAAATGTTTGAGTGAGGATCGGTATGTGCCGGCTGTCGAAGCGGATCTTGCCCAGGGGCAGCGTTTAGGGGTGACCGGGACCCCCACGTTTTTCTTAAATGGAGAAGCATTGGTTGGGGCTTTGCCTATCCAGGTTTTCCGTTCGGCGATCGCCACAGTTTTAAGTGGTGAGTCGATTGCCCAGGCGGAACCGGAGACGCCGCCGCTGCCAGATGTGGATGATCTTGATATTCCGCCGTTTGAAATGCCCGATCCTCTGGTTGTTGAAGAAGATTTTGCGGCCGTGATGGGTGACGCGGATGCGCCGATATTGATTGTCGAATACACCGATTATCAATGCCCGTTTTGTGCTCGTCATGCGCTGTCCACCATGCCCATCGTGCTGCAGCAGATGATCGACACCGGCCGGGTGCGCTACGCCCTTAAAGATTTCCCCTTGGACAGCCTTCATCCTTTGGCTCGAGTTTCGGCCGTGGCCGCTCGCTGTGCCGGAGAACAGGATGCTTATTGGGAAATGCATGATGAACTGTTTGTCCAGCAGGAATTTTGGGCGGTGTCACCTGACGTCAACCAATTCTTTACCGAAATGGCTGCTGATCTTGGATTGGATGAAGGGGATTTTACGACCTGCCTGAATTCAGGACAGTATGACGAAGCGATCCAGGCCAACTTTGCCGAAGGAAGCTCCTTCGGGATTACGGGAACCCCGGCATTTGTAATCGGCGGGTACTCGATATCCGGTGCCCAGCCGTTTGACATTTTTGATTTGGTGGTGACCAATCTCGAAGATGGGACGATCGAAGAGCTGTTTCGGGCTGCTTATGATGATCAAGTAGCGGCATACAGAGAACAGGTTGCTCGCGAACGTGCGGCTCAGCTGCCGGTTGATGTGCCCATCGAAGAATCATTTTCTATTGGCGAGCCGAACGCCCCCGTGGTGGTTGTTGAATATACCGATTTTCAATGCCCGTACTGCGGCCGACATTTCGCCCAAACATTCCCTCGGCTCAAAGAAGAATATATTGATAAAGGGTTGGTGCGGTATGTGTTTAAAGATTTCCCGCTTGACTTCCATTTACAGGCTGGAAGGGCATCCGAAGCGGCCCGCTGCGCCAACGAACAGGATGCATTTTTAGAGATGCACAGCGCTTTGTTTGAGCGGCAGGGTGAATGGTCGGGGCAGGATAACGTTGACGAGCTGTTTGTCTCATACGCGGCCGACCTGAATCTGGATCAGGAAGCCTTTACCACCTGTCTGGAAAGCGGCAAATATGCGGAGCTGGTTCAGGCGGACCTGGCCGAAGGGACGTCCTTTGGAATTAACGGCACGCCGACGTTTTTTGTAAACGGCACCCGTCTTGTGGGAGCGGTTCCGTTTGAAAACTTCGTTCAGCTGATTGAGTCGCAGCTAAATGCGGAATAGGCTAAACTCGGTGTGTTTGCATCGCTAAATGCGGTAATTTTGAGCGGCGCAAGCCGCTCTTTTTTTGGGTAAAATATCAACAAGCTCCCCACCCCGACATGGGAAGTGGCTAGGGGAGAGGTAAAATGTCCGTCAAAATACCCACCCCCTAACCCCCTCCCGATTCGGGAGGGGGAATTTGTTGAGCAAGAAAGCGCATTTTCTCATTCATCAAGCTTACTATTCCCCCTTGAACCTGACGCAGGGAGAGGAACGGGAAAAGTAAACAAATTTAGCCACGGATTAACACGGATTTTCACAGAACTTATCCTGAGCCCAGCTGAAGGATTGAAGGGAGAAATCGGTGTTAATCTGTGATAATCTGTGGCTTTTTTTATTTAGTTCATTCGGAAACGGACCATTGTAGGAAGATTGGAGGAAAAGGGTGCAGATGATTGCACGACCACGACATGGTGTATTGGGAAGTATCTGAGAATGTTACGGTAAAATTTTTGACGGCCGCTGCAGAAATTGAGCAGAGGCTGCGCCAAATATTTGCCGGACGCCTGATAAATCACAAAAAAGGCGTCGTGATTTCCTGTTACATTGAGCTAATCTCCGGCGTGGTTCCACCTCCGGCAGAACCGGCCGAGTTTGTCGATGAGCGGCTGGGACCCCCCACATCATTTGGTAACGTCACCGTTCATGGTTCTTTAACTGATTTATCCCGCTTGACGATTTACTTTAATCAGGCGGCCGCCGCGAGATTTTCTTTCCATGATGGGGAGGCTGAATTACGCCTGGTCGTATCAGCGCATATTTTTGGGACCGGGAAGTTTGAAGACGCCGTGTTCACCTCCCTGGCTCCCCTGCTGCGTAGAGAAAAATTGATTATGGTTCACGCCTTTGCGGCCGTCAATCCAGAAACAGATCGGGCATTGATGTTGGTCGGCCGGTCCGAAAGCGGGAAAACGACAACCGGATTGAACCTGCTCCTTAACGGCTGGCAGCTGTTGGGGAACGACATCGTGATATTAACGCCTCATCAGGGAGAGGTTTGGGGGTTACCAACCCCAGGTCTCGTCACGATACGGCCACCGACATTTGACCTGCTGCCGGATTTGAAGCGTTTGAGCGCGAATCAAGATCTTAACAGCGATCAGCTCAATGTTTGGGCTGGGCCAACCCGCCTGAACGCGGTTTACTTCCCTCAAATTGAAGAACAAGCACACACTCAGCGACGACCGATTCCCCAGTCATTGGCTTTGGCTCACTTGATGGAAGAAAGCGTAGACCTCTGGGATAAATCTGTAGTTGAAGAGCACATAAAATTTCTGGCTCAACTTATCCGGAAAGCACAAATATTCCAGCTTGAACTGGGTCAGGACATGTCTCAATTACTAAAAGTGGTTTAAAATTCTTTATGATTTTCTGGTTTCACACGTCTCTCGTCGATCATCTCTAATCTCTGTTATGATTTCTCGTTTTCGCGGCACCCGACGTTTTTTAGCGGCTCACGGCCCAACGTTTTTTGGTCGAGTTGGCCTGGGTTTGTTAGGGGCAGCCTTTTTGCTGTTTGCCGCTTTGCTTTCTGAGGAATGGGCGCTTATTCCAATCGCTTTGGGCGTTTTGCTCCTGGTTATCTATTTTATGGGCGGCTGGTTGTGGGGCATCTATCTGCGTCATGATGCGGCTGATGATTCTCCTGATCAATTGATCATTCGTCTGGGTAGTATCTCTGCTGGGGATATGATTACGGTGATCGATCTTGGGCAGAGGCATCTAGCCCTTGATTTGTCGCGCTACATGAGTACCGGTCGCGTAACCGTGGCTGACATATTTAACCCACAAATCTTTGATCGATCGGTGATAAACCGCTGGCGGGCGGTCATGCCAAAAACGCCAGATGATCCTCGTCTTGTCTGGCGAGTGGGATCGTTTAACCTGCTCCCAATTCAGGACAGCAGTCAGGATGCGGTTGTTTTGTGTGAGGTATTGAGCGAACTGGTGCAGGAGGGTGATCAGAAGATTTTGCTTGAAGAAGTTTATCGCATTTTGCGTCCAGGCGGCCGCATTATTTTGGTCGAACCGCTTCGATCTTTAATTAACCGACTGTTGTTGGGGTGGGGTGCACGCCGCTATCGTCCGCTTAAGACATGGGTAAAATTGCTTGAACAAACCGACTATTTGCGCCTTAAACCGGTCAAAATTAACGATGTAGTGGTTTACCTGCGTGGAGAGAAGCTCGAGCCGATGCAGGGAATACAGCTCTCTTTGATTCGAGATTAAGCAGTTTACAAAAAGAATTGTTAAAAAAAGCCACGGATTAACACGGATTTTCACAGATTTCTCCCTATAATCTGCGATCCTTTGGTTCACCGGGTCTGCGGCCGAATTAAATCATAGCTGCACCGGGGGTTAATTTAAATCTTTTCCTTTAAGCTCCTTTTCTAGGCAATCCCATAATTCGTTATACGCCTGCAGACGGGCAGCGGCCGCCTGTTTGGCCGGTTTGGTATGCATCGATTTTACGGTTTTTTGCTGCCAGTCAACCCGACGGCCCATTTTGATTAAGTCATCAGTCGACATGCTGTTTTTTTTGCGGACCAGCGAGCCACCGACCCAATGAAAAGCGGCCGTTACGCCGATCTTGGTTAATTTGTCGGCATCCCACAAAATTGCGGCCTCAAGATTTTTTAAGGGTTTACCGCGCCACAATCCCATGTGAGTAGAAATTGCCCGGGCGACCGCCCCGATTTTCTTGGGAGGAAAATCAGTACGAGGCAAAAATGCCCGGGCAAATTTGGCGCCATCCTGGGCGTGTTTCTCCCGAGAGTCGAATTTTTTAACATCGTGCAGCCAGGCTGCGGCCTCGACAATTTCGAGATCAGCCCCGGTTGCTTTGGCGAGTTTTTTAGCTACCGCTACAACCGCTTTGACGTGTTCCCAACGGTACCAGAAGTTGGGATTTTTTTCTCCGCTAATCGCTTCAGCTTCACGTGCGGCAGCTTTTTTCATTTCCCGTCTAACGGCCGGGCGCCACTTGATTTTTTTTTCTGAACCTTTCATTTATTAATCAATTGATATTTGATGGTGTTGGATTGACTTCGAGATGGCAAAGAGACAATTCCTTCAAAGAAGAAATTACGAACCGCTCCAGGGAATAGGCTTCAAGGGGGTTATGCCATAGTATAGCTCGATGATCCGCCGGAAAATAGGGGCAGCGACTTCAGACCCTTCCCCCGCATTTTCCACGATGACGGCCACGGCGATCTCCGGCTGGTCGATGACGGAGCCATCCGGCAGGGTATATGGCGCGGCCGGGGCATAGCCGATAAACCAGGCGTGCGGCAGGGGAAAAGGAGTTTGAGCGGTGCCGGTTTTCCCGGCGACGGGCACAGTCGCATCTTCAAAGACAAAGGTCGCCGTGCCGCTGCGGCTGCTGGTGACGTCGCGCATGGCGCTTTGCACCCCGGCCAGGGTCGCCTCATCCATCGGAATCTGCCCCACCATCTCGGGCGGGATGACCTCTTCCGGTGCCCCACCACCCGAACCGATCCGATCCACCAGCATCGGCCGCACCAGGTCCCCTCCGTTGGCAATGGCCGCGGCGATACGAGCCATCTGCAGCGGCGTGACGGTCACATACCCCTGCCCGATGGCCATGTTGACCGCATCCCCCGGCACCCAACCCCCCTCAGCCGTATTGAGCGGTTTCCATTCCGGATCGGGGATGATCCCCGGCGTGTCGCTTAACCCCAAAATCTCGGTCGAGGTGTCCAGACCAAAGCCGCGGGCCACCTGTGGAAAGAGGAAAGGGTCCTGCTCGTTCATGTTCAGACCGGCATCGTAGAAACAGGTGTTGCAGGAGACCACCAGGGCGGTGTGATAGCTGATGTAGCCGTGCCCCCCATCTCGCCAGTCGTACTTGATAAAGTTTTCCCCCAACCGGCTCCAGGAGCCGGTGGAGTTGTAGGCGCTGTTGATGGTGTAGAGACCGCTTTGCACCGCCGCGGCCAGGGTGACCACCTTAAACGTCGAGCCGGGTGGATACGCCCCGTTGGCCGCTCGATTGAGCAGCGGGTTGCGCGGATCGGCGAAGAGCGCCGCGATTTCCTGGTCGGCGTTGGGGCGGGTGGGATCAAAGATCGCCGGGTTGTAGGTGGGGTAGCTGGCCATGGCTCGGATCGCCCCGGTTTCGACATCGATCACCACCACCGCGCCGGCCCGCCCGGCCGGATGGGTGGCGATGGCGTTGGCCAGGGCGTTCTCCACGGCCGTCTGAAATTCGATGTCAAAGGTGGTGAAGATGCTGCGCGCCTGACGCGGCTCCGTCTCGGCAATCAGCTCAATTTGCTGCCCTTCCGGATTGACCACAGAGAGCACCCCTCCCTTGACGCCGCTCAAATACGATTCCCCCCACGCTTCCAGACCGGCCAGCCCAACCTTGGCTTCCGGCCGGTAGCCAAGGGCCAGGTAATTGTTGACCTGTGCCGGAGGGATCGCCCCAATGTACCCCACCAGATGGGGAGCGGCGTTGACGTACAGTCGGGTCAAGCGGTCATCGGCCAGCAGCCCCCCTTCATCTAGGAAGGGCTCCAGGGCGGCGTAATTCTCCTGCATCACCTCGGCCGGAATATCCCCCAGCGGCACGTACCAGTCCGGCTGGGCGGTGGCGTATTTTTCGGCGATTTCATCGGGAGAGAGACCCAGCAGCGGGGAGAGGGTGGCCAGCAGCGTGGCCTCGTCGGAGATTTGACCGGGGACGACCCCCAGCAGGATGGCTGTGCCCTGGAAGGCCAGCGCTTTGCCGTTGATGTCGTAGATATTGGCTCGGGAAGGGGCCTGATAGTCAAAAAGGAGCCGATTGCCCCCGGCCAACTCCGGCAAAATCAGCGATTCATCCCACACGATCCCCCAGCGGCCGTTGCTAAAGGCCAGGTCGACGGTGTGCAGCCGTTCGATGGTGCCCACCACGGCCGTTTCCCAGATCACGTCGACCACCAGGGTGGCTCTTGACCCCTCCTGGCTGGCCCCCTGCGGCATGGCCCGCACCGTTTGTACGGTGGCGGTGCGCATGGCGGTTTCATACTGGTTGACAAAGATATCGCTGGTGACGAGCGCCTGGCTCTGTTCGGAAAGCAGGCTGTACATGCCCAAATAGTCGAGCCGTTCCCACGCCTTGTAGAAGGTTTGGCCGACTTCGGCCGCGCCGCCGGGGACCGGGGTGGGAGTGGCTGGTTCTGCGGTGGGGAAGGGGGTGAGGGTGGGTTCGGCAAAGGAATCTTGCAAAACCGGCATGGAGACGGTGCAGGCGGCAAGACCTAAAATAGCCAATAGAAATAAGAACAGTTTGATAAATCTGGGCATAATGATCGTAATAATTTACGATCTCTATTGTATCACAAAGAAGGGGGGATGTTTCTAAAAAAGCACTGAGAGCCAGGTCCCATCCTGGCTCTCGTCAAAGGAGGAGAAGAAGATTGTTTACTTGCCAACAGTGATGAACACCTGTCGCCCTATGACCTGTGTGGACCTTGTGAGGGTCCTTCTTAAGGAGAAGAAAACTGTCAGCTTGTGATTAGTATAGGGATTGAGTTTTGATACTGCTGTACGCAAAAACTACGCAAAAATGACGCAAGCCCTACGCTAGTGAAAAATTTCACAATACGGTAGGACATAGGTACTAAATTACCATGACCAATTAATAATTATCAATTGGTAATTAGTAAAGGGTCTGCAAAAGATTGGCATCCGGGTTATTGCACGATCTGTCCCCAGGTTCAGTAGGAGGGCAGATCGTTTGGCCGATAAATTATGGAGGGTTACAAAGTTAATAGATTCATGGGGTGTTTCCATCGCCCACGACCCCCCTGTCATCCTGAGCCCTTCGACTTCGCTCAGGACAGGCTTCGCGAAGGATCCCGTCAATTTCCAGTGAAAGTAGCTTCTAATCTACAAGAAAGCGTTGCCATTTTCAGCCATCTAGACCTGAATGGAACTTGAAGAGATTCCTCGCTTCGCTGCTCATTCTGAGCAATGACAGGGGTTAGGGTAGCAACTTGAGTTAATTGTTAATTACTCATTACTAATTGGTAATTGTTTACCGTTCCCCTACAATTCAGGATTATGCCCAAACGTTTTGCCCAATGGCTCATTATCCTGTGCATTCTGGCCGCTGCCCTGCTGCGTTTTCCACTTTTGGAAAGCGTTCCTCCAGGATTGCATTATGACGAAGCGGCCAATTTGCTGCTCTCGGGTGATATCGGTTTGCGGGGAGAGCGGCCGATTTTTATCAGCAGCTATACGGGCAAAGAGGTGCTCTTCTTTTACGCGGCCGGTGGGTTGATGGCTCTTTTAGGGGAGAGCATTTTTACGCTGCGACTCACGGCCGCTTTTATGGGTTTGCTGACCGTCGCAGCAGTTTATCGATTGGGGGTGCTGCTCCTGCGGCGGCGAGATGTGGCCCTCGTAGCGGCCGTGCTGCTGGCAATGTCGTTTTGGCACCTGCTCTTTAGCCGTTTGGGCTTTCGGGCGATTGCTCAACCGCTGCTGCAGAGTTTAACCTTAATCGGTTTGTTTAACCTGCTTTGGCGTAATGCCAAACCGTTTTCCTGGCGGGACCCAAATCTCTGGCTGACCGGTCTGTTTTTGGGTGGAACCGCCTACACCTATCTGGCCGCCCGCCTGTTTCCAATCGCTTTGGCCCTGGGGCTTATTCCTTTATTGTTTAAGGTAGATCTGGTGCGTCAGGCTTGGGCGAAATTGGCGGCCGTTGGCGGATTGGCTCTTCTGGTCGTTTCACCCCTGCTGACCTACTTCTATCGGTTCCCTGAGGCATTTTGGGTGCGAATTCAGCAGGTTGGACAGGCGTCGGGCAGCGACATATCGATTTGGCAGGGGATCTGGCGATCGCTGCTGATGATCGGCTGGGCCGGTGATCCGTATTGGCGATTTAATTTACCTGAGCAGCCGTTGTTTAATCCCCTCTGGACCGTTTTCTTGCTCGTTGGGCTGGCCAGCCTGCTCCTACAGCTTTTCAGACAGCGAGGAGTGGCTCAATCTGCATTATGGCTGATTGTAATCGGCCCGCTGGTGATGATTCTGCCGACCGCGCTGGCCACGAATGAAATTTTGCCCAGTAATTTAAGGGCGATTGGAATGATCCCCTTTATATTTTTTTGGTCAGCTTTGGGTGCGGTTGAAGCGTTGGCCCTCAGCTATCAAATTTTGCGGCTGGGGGGTGATCGATCGCTTCGCTGGCAGTGGCTTGTCACCGGAATTGTCGTTTCCATTTTACTCTTTGAAGGAGTAAACGTTGGGCAAACCTACTTCGTGGAGTGGGGAGAGCAGGCCGCCGTTTTTTATGAAAATGACGGGGATTTATCTGCCCTGGCCACCTATTTAAATGAGCAAGAATTGGTTCAGCCCATCTTTGTCGCTGCCGAATATGACCAGCATCCAACGGTGGCTGCCCTGGCCGACAATTATGATTCAATCGGTTGGCTGCCCGGTGGTGAGGCGATTGTTTGGCCGGCCTCAGAAGAGGGGCTGATATTTTACACCCACAATCAGCCCCCGGCCGCGTGGGCCATTGATTTGTTGGATGATCCATTTGTTGTTGGCGAAGCGGGACCTGATGGAGAGCCAACTTTTCAGGGATTTCGGCTCTCGCGTACTCCTTCTGCGCCACCGCTGGATACAACGGTCAACGCAAATTTTGGTTATGCGGTGCGATTACTTGGTTATCAAGACGGCAGCGGTACGGCCGGGCAAACGCTTCCGCTCACCTTGTGGTGGCAGGTTGAAGGGCTTCCTCAGAGCGGTTTGCGGCTTTTTGCCCACGTGGAGGATCGCTGGGGGCACCGCTGGAGCCAGATGGAAACAGACAGCTATCCGCTGCGACATTGGGAGGTGGGTCAGCGATTTGTGACTCACTTTGATTTGGATTTGCCGGAGGGAATTCCACCCGGATTTTATCGCCTCAAAGTGGGATGGTTTGATCCGGCAACCGGTCAGCAGGTGGCCCGGTTTGATTTAGACGGCCGCTACGCCGGCCCCGCTTTTGTTATTGAAGAGATTCCCGTGCTGGCCGCGGCCGAGATCGGAGGGGAACTGGAGCCATCGATCCGGCTGGATGGCCAATTCTGGCCTGAATTTTCCTTGCTTGGTGCGGATCCGACCCCTGAAACGGTTGATGCCGGTGGATTTTTTTCTACCGCTTTGTTTTGGCGTTCTGAAGCGGCCGAACTGCCGGAGTTTTCCATTCGATATGAACTGCTGCGGCCAAACCGCACCGGGATTATTTTGAGTGAGGGGCAGCCGGTTCACGGATCGTATCCGTTTCGCAGCTGGGTGGGACCCCAGCAGGTGATTGATCGGCAAACCCATCAGCTTCCGACGACGGTTGCTGCGGGGGAATATTTGCTTCACTTAAGGGTGATTGGAAACGACGATGCGACGCTTTACGAAGCGGATTTGGGAAGAATCGAAGTGACCGCGAGCGAGCGAATTTTTACCCCCCCATCGATTTCAGAAGCGGTGGGTGCTCGTTTTGGCGGGGAGATCGATTTGCTAGGGGTTAATCGCCGATTAGAAGAGGATCAATTTATATTTGAGCTGATCTGGCAGGCGGTTGAACAACCGGCGGCCGATTACACGGTATTTTTTCACGTCTTAAATACAGACGGCAGCTGTTGTGTCTGGCAGGCGGATCGGCCGCCCCCTGTGGCGACCGGCCGCTGGCTGGCCGGGCAGGTCGTTGTCGATCAATACGCCGTTCCGCTTGCTGAACTACCCGCCGGTGAATACATGCTGGAAGTTGGGCTTTTTCTGGCGGAAAGCGGGATTCGCCTGGAAGTGGTCCAGGGGGAACTCAGCGGTCAGGATTTTGTTTTGCTAGATGAGCTCCTTTTGGAAGATGAGGAATAAATTATGGAAATTTTAGGCGGCCCCTTGTTTGGTGTGGCTGGGGCAGGCGAATCGCACGGCCCGGGCATTACCACGATTGTCTTTGGCTGTCCGGCCGGCGTGTGGATCGATCGGGAACAGGTGCAGCATTACCTGGATCGGCGGCGGCCGGGCAGCAGCCGGCACGGCACGCCGCGCAATGAAAAAGACCAGGTTGTTTTTCTTGGCGGAATATTTGACAACCGCGATCACGAAAAGCTTCAATCCGGCCCCATGGTCAAAGTACACGTTGGACAGCAAATGTTTGAAACGGCGACTTATCAAGCCGGTTTTTCAACCGGTGAGCCGATTTCGGCCGTGGTGCTTTCGGTCACCAATAAATCGCGTCACTATCAGCAATTTTCCGGTGCGGAGGGAGAAGTACGGCCGGGGCACACTGATCTAGTGAAACATCATCAATCCGGTGGGTTTGTAGATTACCGCGGCGGCGGCCGTTCGTCCTACCGGTCAACCATCTCCGACGTGATCGGCGGCAGCATCGCTCGCCTCGTTTTGCAGCACGCGTTTGGCACCGTTTTTCTTTCTTCGATCTGTCAGGTTGGGGATTTAAAAGCCAAAATCAGCCTGGCTGATCACCTAAACGACCTGGCCAGTCGTAACGCTGATGAGGGGATATTGGCTGCAGAAACTTTGCTCGATCTCCAGAAGCAGATGGCCGCGGCCGAAATTTACAGCCTTGATGGGGATTTTGCCGCTGAGGCCGGAAAATTAATCAAGCAAACCCGCATTGCTGGAGACTCAATCGGGGCCCAGGTGGAGGTCGTGGGGGTCAACGTACCCGCGCTGGTGGGTGAACCCCTCTACCAATCGCTCAAATTGCGCCTGATGGGAAGTTTGGGTGGGATTCACGCGGCCGAGGCGTGTGAAATCGGTGCCGGGATCGACGTGGTGAGCCGGCGGGGGAGTGAAAATAACGATCCCATCCGCCGGTCCGGTTATCAAACCAACCATCATGGAGGGCTGTTAGGGGGCATCACGACCGGCGCGCCGCTGGTCGCTCGAATATCTTTCAAGCCTACATCCACGATTAATCTGCAGCAGCAGTCGGTCCGCAAAAATTTGGAAGAAATAGACTTTCAACTGCAGAAAGGTCGCCACGATCCGTGTGTGGGGGTGCGGGCCGGGGTGACGCTGGAGTCAAGAATGGCCATTGAGGTTCTAAATGCGGTCTTGCACCATCAGGCAGGGGAGATTGAATTGCAGAGGTTTAAGCTTTTTTAGGCATTTAGCGTTTTAGTACGGCCTCCGGCCTTCTGGCGTTTCAGCTCAATGATAAGATGCAATTTCTCTTTAATCATCACGCTAAAAAGCTAAAAGGCTGAAAGCCGTGCTATGGGGCTAATAAGCTTATGCGGCTGTGTAACCTGTTTAATAATAAAAATGAGTAAAGAGTTGTTTCAAGCTGATTGATTCTGCTGCACAATAGGAAGTATGGCCTATGGTGAGGCGCTTTACTTGACATAATTTATGTGCTGGGGCAAACAAAACATGGATGAACTGCAATTATCGTTTGATCAGCATCGGGAACTGCTTCGTCTTTTTTTGCTTGCCTGGCACGAGTCGATTCAGCAGCAGCATCGCTTGCTGCCCGCTCTAGCCAAAACATTGGGAACAGAACCATCAACGGTTTACTATCATTGGGCGAAGCCCCCGCACTGTACGCAAAATGGGTGGATCAAGGGCACCAGCTGGTCGTTTGTATTTCATGGATTTGCCGATTGTGATCTCAAACATGAGCCTGACGGCCGATTTTTGCAGGTCAGTTTTGGGCCGGGCGGCCGCTACGATGTTTTTTCCGCGTGGGGAACCCTGCAATACGTCATGGCCAGCCGCCCACCGTGGCCGACCCATCAAATTTTAAAACAATTTTTGGCTGAATATCCCCCTCCATACAATCATTTAGCCGGCTCTTACCACAAGATGAGAGCGCTGATTAGACCGCTCAAGCAGCTTGGACTTTTTGAGGTCGTGGATCGCGATCTGCTCCGCCTAAAATCTGAGCTGAGCGCCCGGCACACGCGCATTGATGAGCGCGGTCAGCGCATTTATGAGCCTCCCGATCCATTTAACAACCCGGAAGAAAAAATATTTTGGGATTTGGAAGTGGCTCATGCCAGGAAGCTCACATCAGAAGCGGCCGTTTTGATCGACAGCGGTTTAAATGAAGAAGTCTTTGCCGACTTATGGGACGAGCGCGTGGCCAGATCGCCGGTCTTGTTGTGATTCTGGCTTGTTTGGCGACAAATTCAGGTATAATTCCCCCCCAATCAAACTTCGTGAAACGAACGATTTCACCCTAGACCCTCACAAAAATTAAAGCGGAGAGTATCTCATGAGTCATCTTTTTGATTTAACCGGCAAGGTTGCCCTGATAACTGGCGCATCACGCGGCATTGGAGAAGCGATCGCTCACGCGTATGCCGATGCCGGTGCCCAGGTTGTTTTATCGAGTCGCAAACAGGAAGGGCTTGATCGCGTCGCGGCCGACATTCAGGCGGCCGGGGGAGAAGCCCTGCCCATTGCCGCTCATACCGGGAGTGATGAAGCGATAGCGGCCGTGGTGGAGAAAGCCACCGAGGCGTATGGAGGCATCGATATCGTGGTCAACAATGCGGCCACCAACCCTCACTTCGGGCCAATGCTGACGGCTGAAGAAAGCCACTGGGACAAAATTGTTGACGTCAACGTGAAAGGCTATTTTCGCGTAGTTAAGGCATGCGTGCCGAGCATGAAAGCTCGTGGAGGGGGAAAAGTGATCAACATCGCCTCAATTGCCGGGCTGGAGCCGCAACCGTTAATGGGAGTTTACTGCGTCAGCAAGGCGGCCGTGATCATGATGACCCAGGTGCTGGCGGCCGAGTTGGCGGCCGATAATATTCAGGTAAACGCCATTGCCCCCGGATTTATTAAAACAAAATTTAGCGCTGCGATCTGGCAAAACGAACAGATGTATCAAACCGTCGTCAAGCAAATCCCGCAAGGGCGCATGGCTGAACCGGAAGAGCTGACCGGTATGGCCATTTATTTGGCCACGGCCGCCTCCAGCTTTACAACCGGAGCCACACTTCTGGTTGATGGCGGTCAAAAGGTGAGTACAAGCGTATAAGCGCTTACTGTCCAGCAATCCCCCTCCCCGCAACAGTTCGAATGCGGACAGATTTAATTTTAGATTGGACCAAACTCCGGTCCAATCTACGAATTCGTGGTTTGTTTTTGCGCAGCGATATTTATAACTGTTTCAGCTATTAATTTGCTACTCTATCTGTCCGCTTTTAATCCCTCATGCAGGGAGAAAAAAGTAAAAAGTAAAATTTTCCCCCACTCGCTGCGTCCCTATGGTGAATAAAAAATACCATCCGATTTTATCGCTATGATTCAAGCTGTCATATTTGATCTGGACGGGACGCTAGTCCAAACTGAAAAACTCAAAGCGCTATCGTACGCGCGTGCGGCTGTAGACTTATGTCCGTATACCTTGCGTGAAGACGAGGTGATTGAGGCGTTCAAAGACGTCGTGGGATTATCCCGGCGCGACGTGGCCACCCGATTGGTGAAACGCTTTAATCTGGCGGACAACGCGGCCGGGCACATGGCTGAATTTGGAGTATCCACTCCCTGGCAGGCGTTTGTCCAAATCCGGCTGGCACACTACAACAAAATGCTGGCCGATCCGGAAGTGATTCGAAGCAATCAATGGCCCCACAACATGAACCTGCTCGAGCGCATGCGACAAGAAGGGTGTCGAGTTGGATTGGCAACCATGTCTCACTGCGAACAAGTGACCCGCGTCCTGCAGATTTTAGAGTTATCAACCGCCTTTGACATCGTGGCCACCCGAGATGATGTCGATCGCGGGAAGCCGAGTCCGGAAATTTATCAGCTGGTTTTGGCCGAACTTGGTGTTCAACCGGATGATGCGCTGGCGATTGAAGATTCACCCAGTGGGGTCGAGGCGGCCGTTGCGGCCGGAATGCACTGTATTGCGGTATCAACACCCTTCACCGGTCAGCAGCTTCACGAACGCAACCTGATTGAAGACCGCTGGATCGTCGATGATCCAGCAGATTTAATGCGGGTGGTTGACCAAAAATTTCAAGCCTTAAATTAGGAGTTAGAGATGCAAATTGCAATGATTGGATTAGGCAAGATGGGGGCCAATATGGCCTCGCGTTTGTTAAAAGGCGGTCATGATGTGTTCGCCTTTGACTTAAATGAAAAAGCGATTCAGCAAGCTGAGAGTGAGGGAGCCGTCGGCGTTCGTTCGCTTGAGGAATTGTTTGGTCAAATGAGCGCCCCTCGCGCCGTTTGGGTCATGGTTCCGGCCGGAAAACCCACCGAAAGCACGGTGAATCGTTTAGGTGATCTGTTGGCGGAAGGG
Organism: Ardenticatenaceae bacterium; assembly: GCA_030065875.1. Lineage (GTDB taxonomy): Bacteria > Chloroflexota > Anaerolineae > Promineifilales > Promineifilaceae > WTJY01. The sequence continues at coordinate 30,470 of JASJCR010000040.1, forward strand.
GATACCATCATCGATGGGGGGAACAGCAATTACAAAGATACCGTTGCCCGCAGTCAGATGTTGTCAGCCAAAGGGATTGAGTTTGTGGACGTGGGCACTTCTGGTGGGGTTTGGGGGTTAACGGAAGGGTACAGCATGATGGTTGGCGGTTCAAAAGCGGCCGTTGAGCGGCTGCGGCCGGTATTGGAAACTCTGGCCCCGGCTGCTGAGCAGGGATGGGGACATGTTGGCCCAAGCGGATCCGGTCACTTTGTCAAAATGATTCACAACGGCATCGAATACGGCATGATGCAGGCGTATGCGGAAGGGTTTGAGATCATGAAAGAGAAAGGGGATTTTGATCTCGACCTGCACCAGATTTCTCAAATCTGGCGTCACGGCAGCGTGGTGCGGTCGTGGCTGTTAGATTTGATTGGCAATGCACTCGATGAGGATCAGGATTTGGCCGGTGTAGCCCCTTGGGTAAGCGATTCTGGTGAAGGGCGCTGGACCGTGTTTGAGGCGATTGATCTGGATGTTTCAGCACCGGTCATTACTTTGGCCCTGCAGTCGCGTTTGATCAGTCGGGATGATAACCCCTATCAATTTCGCCTGCTGTCCGCCATGCGCAACCAATTTGGCGGCCACGCGATCAAATCGAGTTAAGGGGTGACGATGTCTAAGGATTTATTGCCCACTACGGTGGTTATTTTTGGGGCGTCAGGTGATTTGACCTGGCGTAAATTAGGCCCCGCCTTGTTTAACGCTTTCCGCAAAAAAAGGCTGCCCGTCCCCACGGAAATCGTTGGGTTTGCCTTTGACGAATTGACCGAAGAGAGTTTTCGGCAGCGCTTGCGCGAAGGGGCGGAGCAATTCGCCGGATCATTTGATGAGCAAATCTGGAATGAATTTGCGGCTCACCTGCACTATCGTCAGGGAAATTTTAGCGAAGCACAAGATTTTGCAAGATTGAAGAGAACCCTGGAATCGTTGGAGAATGGCCTGGCCAACCGCCTGTATTATTTGGCCACCTCCCCTCACTTTTTTGCTACCATTGTGGCCCAGCTGGGCCGGTTGGGTATGGAGAAGGGCGCGGCCGGTTCCTGCAACGTGGTGATTGAAAAACCGTTTGGCACCGATTTGACTTCCGCAGAGGCGTTGAATAAAGTGGTTCAGGCGGTTTTTAAAGAATCGCAAATTTTTCGAATCGATCATTACTTAGGGAAGGAGACGGCGCAGAATATCCTCTTTTTTCGGTTTGCCAACACGATTTTTGAACCGGTTTGGAACCGCAACTATATCGATCACGTTCAAATTACCGTCGCCGAAGAGGTTGATGTGGGGCATCGTGGGGGATATTACGATAATGCCGGTGTTTTACGGGATATGTTTCAAAACCACCTGCTCCAGCTGCTGGCCTTAACGGCCATGGAACCCCCCACTTCTTTTCAGGCTGATGCGATTCGCGATGAAAAAGTAAAGCTGCTCAAGGCGGTGCGGCCGCTAGATTTAGACCACGCGGTACGCGGACAATATGAAGGTTATCGTGATCTGAAAAACATTGCCGAAGGGTCGCAGACGCCCACCTTTGCCGCTCTTAAGCTTTACATCGACAACTGGCGCTGGCGCGGCGTACCGTTTTATCTGCGATCCGGCAAGCGGTTGAACACCAAAGCCACAGAGATCTCGCTGGTTTTTGATAAACCACCTCATTTGATGTTTGATATGCCCGCCGAAGAATTAACGCCGAATGTATTATCTCTGTGCATTCAGCCAGACGAAGGCATCCATTTAAAATTTGAAACCAAAGTTCCCGACACGATGCAGGCCATGCAGGCTGTTGATCTCGATTTTCACTATCGCGACTCATTTGAGGATGTCATCTTGCCCGACGCTTACGAGCGTTTGGTGCTTGATGCCATCCAAGGAGATGCGGCATTGTTTACCCGGCGGGATGGAATACAGCGTTCCTGGGAGTTGTTGGACCCGGTGATTCGGGCCTGGGAGAATGATAAAGGGATTCCCCTTGCTTATTATGAGGGGGGCACCTGGGGACCCACAGAAGCGGATCAGCTTTTGCAAATAGACGGCCGTCGCTGGCATCACGGCTGTACGCATTAATAATCCCTGGGCGTTAACGGATGAAGTGCAGATTTAAGTGGGTCAAAGACCAAAAATTAAAAAAACAAGTTTTTATGAATGACACGAATTTCCCAGCTTAAACCAGAAAATCCTTTTAATTCGTGTCAGCCTGTTTTTAAAAATCAAGTGTGATGGACTTAAAGAAGGCCTCCCTATCATTTATAAGGAAGGCCTTCTTTTTTTTTCATCACAGCTGATGATCCACGCACCCAACCGTAATTGGGGTAAATGCATTATAATTTCACCAGGGAGAAGCACAATAAGGTAATGGTCATCAGGTACCATTGTTTCATTACAACTCGAGTATGAGAAGGTGTCAATATGCTGTCAGAAAATTCGCCGGATACAATTGATGTTCGTTCAGATGAGCGGTTAGATGAACAGAGCCTGCGCAATTACTTGGCTTCCCACGGGGATGTTTTGAACGTCGAGACCAATCAATTTGAAGTGCGCCAATTTGGTGGGGGAATGGCCAATCTCACCTATGAGCTGTATTTTCCAGATGATCAACGCCGATTTGTGCTGCGCCGGCCGCCACTAGGGCCGGTGGCTGCTTCCGCTCACGATATGGGGCGTGAGTTCAAGGTGTTATCCCGTCTGTTTCAGCGGTTTCCCCTGGCGCCCAGGGCTTTTTTATATTGTGATGACGCCGAGGTCATTGGAGCTCCATTTTTTATTATGGAGCGGCGCTTTGGCATTGTAGTCAGAAAAAAAATGCCGGCCGATTTTTTACACAAAGCGGATGCCGCCCAGCAAATGAGCCTGGCTTTGGTGGATGCGCTGGCCGATTTTCATGCGGTAGATTATCAGGCGATTGGCCTGGGTAATTTGGGAAAACCTCAGGGATTTGTTACTCGTCAAATAGAAGGTTGGATGCGCCGGTGGCGGAAAGCACGTCTGGAAAATGATCCGGCTGATTCGTCGATGCACACGGTTTATGAATGGTTGAAGGGCAACCAACCGGACGAGAAATTTTACTCTTTGGTTCACAATGATTATAAGCTGGACAACGTCATGTTTGATCGAGAGGATCCAGCCCGGATGGTGGCCATTTTTGATTGGGACATGTGTACGTTGGGAGATCCGCTTTGTGACTTGGGAGCCTTGCTCACGTACTGGACCGATGATGATGACCCACCCTATATGAAGATGTTGTCGGCAACGTTTATGCCGGTGGGCCAGGCCAGGTTTATTTCGCGTCGGGAGCTGGTTGAGCGGTATGCGCTGCGCAGCGGCCGGGATGTATCTCAAATCGCTTTTTACCACGGTTTGGGGTTGTTTCGATTGACGGTCATCATTGCCCAAATTTATATTCGCTATGTGCGCGGCCAAACCAAGGATCAGCGTTTTGCTGCTTTGGGTGAAATGATTCCATTGCTGGCCCGAGCGGCCGTTGACATTACCGGATAAATGATAGGAAAAACATGGCTACTGCATTAAAAAACATTACTATCAACGTGCTCGAGCACATCGTTAACCAATTGTTAAACTCGCCTGGGGGTCCTATAACCGGTGTATATAGGGTTAAAAGCCGGCAAAATGCGGTGTTTTTCCCATATGTGGGTGAAGAAAACAAATGTTAAAAAATACTCACGTGTCGATTTGGGAAACCCTAAAAAATCCAACGTTTTAAGATTTACTTGACAGAATATCATTGTCATCTGCCGCTCCCTCTGCTAGAATCGCTTGACCGTTGGAAGCAATATCTTGCGGTCGCTAATTAGGAGAGGCGATTCGGAAATTTGGTGACAGACCCACCGTTGCTATGGTTTCTAAAGAGGATACTGGGGAAAGCCTGCGAAACAACGGAACCTAATTGAATAGAAAATGAGATCATTGTAGTAGGATCCTTGCGCATCGGCCAGACGGTTTTTGTGCTTTATTGTTGACCCTACCTGATCGTTTTGTGAGAGGCACAATCAATTATGATGTCACCAGAATCCGCCTGGAAGGCCACCTTAGGCGAACTTGAATTGCAGATGACGAAAGCCACCTTTAACACCTGGTTAAAAGATGCCAGGCTGTTGGATTGTGAGCGTGATGATTACGTTATTGGGGTGCGTAATGATTATGCTAAAGATTGGCTTGAAAATCGCCTACACGATACCATCGGCCGTACACTTTCAGCTATTGTGGGTCAAAAGGTGGGTCTGCGTTTTGAAGTTGCGAAGGAGTCGAGAAGCAAATCCCCGATTCGATCCAATCATGTAAATCATTCGAAAACGCCAATTTTAACAGCCTCTGGGGGGAAACGGAGGTCTGAAATGAAGCAGTCTAGCCAAAATCATTTGTCTTCACCAGTACTTTATCGGGGCGACATTGATCTCAAGGATGAATACGTTTTTGGCACATTTGTTGTAGGCCCGAGCAATCGGCTGGCCCATGCCGCTGCTCTCTCTGTGGCCGAAAATCCAGGTCAAACCTACAACCCTCTTTTTATTTATGGCGGGGTTGGTTTAGGGAAAACCCATCTCCTGCACGCCATTGGGCATAAACTATATGAACTTGGGAAGGCCGTTTGCTACGTGACTTCCGAAACGTTCACCAACGACCTGATCCAGTCGATCCGCAGCCAGCAGATGGAACAATTTCGGGAGCGCTACCGCACGGTTGATGTTCTGATGATTGACGACATTCAGTTTATCGCCGGGAAAGAAAGCACCCAGGAAGAGCTGTTTCATACCTTTAATGATTTGCACAGCCGCGGAAAGCAAGTTGTGATTTCCAGCGATCGGCCGCCCAAAGCGATGGCCACGTTGCAGGAGCGGCTGCAGTCGCGCTTTGAATGGGGTCTGATGGCCGACGTTCAAATACCGGATGTGGAAACCAGGATGGCTATTCTGCGCAGCAAAGCAGAGGTGATGAACAGCCACGTTCCCAACGGGGTTATTGAAATGATCGCCCAACAGGTTCGGCAAAATATTCGCGAACTTGAAGGGGCTTTAAACAAAGTTGTGGCTTATTCACAATTAACCGGCAGCCCGATTGATGATAATTTGGCGCGTATGGCTTTGGCCGACATGGTCAACAAGGCTGATCGGGTGACCGTCGATCAGATTATCGAATGTGTGGCCACCTATTATCAAGTAAATCGCGACGCGCTAATTGGTTCCGGCCGTAGTCGAGCCATTTCATTTCCGCGCCAGATGGCAATGTATTTATCACGGACTGAAACCGATGCCTCATTCCCTCAAATTGGATCGGAACTAGGTGGCCGCGACCACACCACCGTGCTTCATGGCTATGACAAGATATCAGAACTGGTTGAAACTGACGCCTCAGTGCGACAGGATATGATGTCAATTAAATCTAAGCTTTATAATTGATGAAGAGCTGGAAAATCACAAGCCCCTTTCAAATCAGAAAGGGGCTTTTTTTTTGACATGGTTATACCCTCTGGGTTATAGTACTAAACGACTACACAAATAAATACCTACACAAACCGAGGGAACCACATGAAATCATCACGTATTTTGATTTTGGTCTTTTTAAGTGTGTTTTGGGTTGTGGTTGTGGCCGGATTATCGGCCGCCAACCAGGCCATTGATACCCCATCTATCCTAATTGACGCCGTATATTATGATGGTCAGCTTAGCAGCGAACCGGATGAGGCGATACGCCTGGTTAACTGGAGTGGTGGTCCCGTTGACCTCTCACAATGGAGCCTGAATGACTCTTTAACCGACAGCAGCCGCCTGGTATTTCCTTCTAATTTCATATTGCCGGCCGGAGAGAGGATTTGGATTGCCAAAGACGAGATAGCGTTTCGCAGGTCGTTTGGATATTCGCCAACGCTGTCGGCGGCCGATATGTCGGGATCGTGGATCGGTCTGGCAAATAGCGGGGACGAAGTGGTGCTGAGCGATGACCAGGATCAATTGATTGATCTGGTTCTATATGAAAATAGCGCGGCCGGTGCGACCACATCAGCGTGGGTTGGTGAACCGCTTCAGCCCTATAAAATACACAGCAGAACAGCCGTTGAGGGGCAAATTTTGTATCGCAAACCTGATCCTCTTAGCGGGCTGCCGCTTATGGACAGCAATTCGGCGGCTGATTGGGCTCAGGATCCTCAAGATCCAATTTGGGGAAGAAAAGTGCTTTATCCCGGCTGGAATTTGGAAATGTATCGTCTCCCCACATCAATCACCACCACGGCCGCGCTAACCCTGGCCGTTGCCCCTGATCATAGTTTTGAATTTTTGGCTGCTCAAATAGATCAGGCACAACAAGAAATTCTCATTGAGTCCCATACATTTGATAATGCTGCCCTGGCGGATCGTTTGGCGCAGGCTGCTGCGCGCGGAGTTGATGTAACCTTGCTGCTGGAAGGGGGTCCTCCTGGCGGTGTGAGCAATCAGGCGAAGGCCAACTGTGAATCTCTTGCTGCTGCCGGAGGGGAATGTTGGTTGATGCGCAGTGATTCAGATGCAGATGTATCGGATCGCTATGATTATATCCACAGTAAGTTCATGATTTTTGATCAAAAAACAGTGATTATCAGCAGCGAAAATTTAAGCCCAAACAGTATGCCGCCCGATCCAAAAAGCGACGGCACGTGGGGGAGGCGGGGAACTCTGATCGCTGTTACCGCTCCGGAAATTGTCAATTATTTCTCGACGCTCTGGCAGATGGATTTTGCCCCTGAGCAATTTGGTGACGTTCAACCCATCGACGTTTTGGGTGGCCCGCCGCCTGGATTTAATCCCCCGCCGGCTTCTAATCCAATTACTTATACGGTTCAACATCCATCGCCTGTGCACTTCAACGGAACGTTTGGATTTGAGATTATTCAAGCACCTGAAAATGCTTTGGTGCCTGATCTGGGCATTTTGGGGCGTATTAGAGCAGCCGAGGCGGGAGATGTGATCTTGACCCAGCAGCTGGTTGAACGGCCGGTGTGGCGGGAAAATGACCCCTATGGCGGCAACCCACGCTTGTTGGAATTAGTCGAGGCTGCGCGTCGAGGGGCTGAAGTTTGGATGATGCTGGACAATTTCTTTGATAAATCTTCAAAGCCTTTGAGCAATCATGCGACCTGTATTTACGTCAATCAACTAGCCTTAAAAGAGGGGCTTGAACTGCACTGCCAGCTACAAAATCCGGCTGGTTTGGGGATACACAATAAAATGATGCTTTTTCATATTGATGGTATCGGTTACAGTCACATCGGGTCGATTAACGGAAGTGAACAATCGTTTAAAGGCAATCGCGAGGTGGGAATTACAATCCAATCTGATGATGTTTATGCGGCGTTGGCCAAGGTTTTTTGGGGTGACTGGCGCTTTGTCAACTATCTCCCGCTTACTTTTCACAGCTATATCGGGCCGGCCGACCATCTTTTGATCAGTGAAGTTTACCCAGATCCTTATGGGGCGCTTGATGCGGCCGAGTTTGTCGAGCTGGTCAACCCCACCGGGTTTTCAATTGATCTGTCGGGGTACAGCGTGAGTGATGCGCTGACTCCTGAAGAATTTGCCGATTTACGCCGTTTTCCAGAAGGAGTCACTGTACCTCCCGGTGGGGTTATTGTGATTGCTCAGCAGGCCACCGCTTTTTTTGACTCTTTTAAATTTGAACCCCACTTTGAAATTCTGAATTCATCGGATCAAGTGCCAGATTTGCTGGATGATCCAGGATGGGGAGATCCCAACCAATTTTTCCGTCTGGGAAATCAAGGGGACGTTGTGCTGCTTAGGGATTCCGAGGATCGGGTTATAGATGTTGTGGGATATGGGAGCGGGGTTTTCGAGGAGCGATCGAGTTGCGAGCTGGTTCCTACCGGGCAAAGTTTACGCCGCCGGCCGTTTTGGCGAGACACTGCACAGTGTGTGAATGATTTTGAGATTTGGCCCGCGCCTGATCCAGGAATGTTACCGGCAGATCAATAAGGGCAAGCATTTGAAATAAAAAAAGCCTGGATTTCCAGGCTTTTTAAAACAATGAACTTGCCTTAATCACCGAACAGATCAACCCCTGATGCTTCATCCTCAGCTGGTGCATCAGTTGGTGTAGAACCGGCACGAGTGCTGATCATTCCTTCATAAATGATGGATGGTGCTTCGTAGATGATCTCTTCTAGTGGTTTGTGTGTTTGTTCCGTTTTCGGATCAATTAGCTGCATGGATAAATCCCTCACCTTATGCATTGGTTTCGACCATTTTGACTTATTATGAAAGATGGACCTTACAAAGTCAATTTCAGGAGCAGGTTATACGTCCTATTAGTACTAATTTACCAGGAAATAACCGTGAATGTTTTCCAATTTAACGCTCAGGTGTTTACCGATTTACAAAATTCGCATCCCGTGATAATTTAACGAGGAAATCAATAAAAAAGGCCAACTTCGAAAGAGTTGACCTTTTTAACGGAATTTAAGAAGAACGGCTAAATGTCACAATTTCCGGCCATGCAGGCCAGTTCTTGAGCGGCCGTGGTTAAATCTTCTTCCTCATATCGATAAATTTTTGAAAAATCGATGATGGGGAACTCTGAAGCCAGCCGCTCGTATTCTTCATGCGAAATTTCGACATAGGGCATCTGATCGTATTGGGCATCAAATGCCGGCAGAAACGCCATGCCGCCGATGATATCTTGATGTTCCCAAACCCAGCGGATGAGGTCAATCACCTCATTTGGGCGATAGGTAATCGTCACGCTGGGGTTGTGCTCGGTGTAATTTATCTTGTTCTGCAGCCAGAATTCACACTGCTGTAAAGCGGTGCGATCATTGCGGGTAACTGCGCTTTCTGGTGCTTTCACCGGGAAATGGGCAACCCAAGTGTTGGCGTTTTCTTTTGTTTGACCATTTTCGGGGTCCAAGGGAACACCGGCATCCTTCAAAACATTTAATACCGGTGTATGGGACCCAACGCGCACGTTGCGAATGTAGTAGGGAGCCCAGCGGGCGTGCAGTCCGGAAGCGCTGTTGAGCAGTTGTGATGAGTTGCCGGACGGCTTGACGCACGTGACGGAAACGGATTGGTTGATGCCCAATTTTTCAGCGTAAAGGCGATTGGTTTCAACGGCTACTTCCTGCAGGCGACGCTGCACATCCGGATCCTGAGCGACCGGGCTATCCATCTGCCCGTTGAGGTCAACCCCTAACAAACGTTCTTCGCGGCAGTTATCGACCCACTGCTGTCGCAAACCGGGAAAGTGTGTAGCCATTGATTGCAGCGTGCCGAGAATCGCCGCCAACTCAACTTTTTCATATAGGGTTTCGTATGTGTCATCTTGGCGAGCTACGGCGCTGGTTAAATTGCAAAATTGGAACGGCCGGAGGATGATTTCGCCGCACGGATTGGTGCCAAAATCTCTTCTCTGACGCCGTTCCGGCCGATTGTTCACCGCTGCCCGCCGGTTAAAGATACCGGGTTCACCGCGGCCGGATTCAACCATATCAAGTACAAATCGCGCTATTTCCTGCTGCGACAGCTCGCGATCTGGCCAGACCGCAGAGTTGTTGGCGTTCCAACGCTGGCTGTTCAGCTGCCAGAAATCCCCATCTTTGCAGTGGCGCATTTCCAAATCGTCATAATCAAACAGCGAAATCATGGCCGTACGCCGCACCCCACCGGACACGGCGGCACCTCCAACGGCACACATGATGTCGTGGGCATCGATAGCGTGCATAAATCCACCCTGACGGGCCAGGATGCGCTCGCGGGCAAACGCCAGCATATGGCGCAGGGGTTCTGGCCCGGATGCGCGCCCCCCTTTAATTTTTAGCGGTTGACCGGCCGGGCGAACCAGCGAGTAATCAAATTCAACATCCTCACCTTCAAACCAGGTTGCCAGCCCGTGTCGCAGGGCGTCTGCCCACCCTTCAGAGGTGTCGGCCACCACGTGAACCGGCCGTTTGATACCGGTCTGACGCTGAATACGGGGTAATTTTTCGACATATTGACGCTCAACCGAAAAGCCAACCCCACATCCGCTCATGGAGATAATTAGCGCCTCCACGAATGAGGCGATGCTGTCGACCGGCAGGTAAGAGCAATTGTAGATAGCCACGTTGTTGCGACGCGCGGCCGGTCCGGCCATGGCCAGGAGGCGCATGGACGGCATCACCTTCATTTCGAGTATCCCTCGTTTAAGCCGCTCATACACTTCATCATCGAGTTGATCATCAGACAGCTCTCGCAAGAAGTTAACCGCGCGGGTTACGGTTTCGACCCAGGTTTCACGCCGGCCGAGGTCGTAGTTGAAGCGGGAATATTTGTCGTAAAATTGGAATTTTTGCAGTTGGGTAGGGAAGTATTGATCAGAAACCTCAAATGCCTCTTTGACTTCGGGTGGAATCGGCCGCCGCTCGCGCAATTTTGCATGTTCAGCTCGATAAAGAATATACGCTTTGGCCGCTTCATATTCACCGGCCGCCTGCAAGACCATTTCCACGATGTCCTGCACTCCTTCAACGGAGGGGAGATCGTATTTTGCGGCAACAACATTAATTGCCTGACGGGACAGCAAATTCACCGGTGTCTTGGGTTGACGATTGATGCTGGCAAAACATTTGCGAATCGCATTTTCAATCAGTTTGTCGTCAAATTCAACGATTCGGCCGTCCCTTTTTACGATTTTTGTCGGTATTTTGACGGGAATAAACTCATTGTGACCGTTTATCGTTGCAGCATCTTGAGATTTAAGCATGTTTCCTCCTAATGGCTTGAATGTAATGATGGATGGTTGAGTGTGATCAAAATAAATACATACAGGTTTGAGGTGGTTTTCAGGCAGGCAAAAAAACACCCTCTACCCTGATGGTTACATGGTTGTCAGGCTGATTTTTTATCTTTCATGTCGAGAAGGCGGTTAATTTCGTCCCTTACCGATTCTAGATCATCGAGCCTTAAATAGACGGTCGCAAAACGAATATAGGCAACCTGATCGAGTTCACGCAGCTTGCGCATCACCTGATCGCCAACATAGCGACTGGAGACCTCAGCTTTTCCCAGTTTTTGTAAATCTGACTCCACTTCATTGACAATGCGTTCGATATCAGCAGCGGCAACCGGCCGCTTTTCGCAAGCCAGGCGAATGCCGGCCGATAATTTTTCGTGGCTGAACTCTTCGCGTATACCCCCACGCTTGACGATCAACGGGGTCGCCAAAATTGCTCGCTCCAGGGTGCTAAAACGCTGGTTACATTTTTGGCAAACCCGGCGCCGACGAATCGCGCCGCGAGTGTCGTGTGCGGTGTCTATGACGCGGGTGCGCTCATGGGCGCAGTAGGGGCATTTCATGACGTTTCTTGTTTCTCACTTACATATGTGCTTCCAGGCTTGTTTGGGCCATTTTGCGCCATATGTGGGGGTCTTGTGCAACTGACCACCTATATCTGGGGGATGCGACCGGGGCATTATAGCATGCTCATATGGTGTAGACAAGAGCAATTGCTTACAAATTCACGCTATTTTTCTTAAAAAATTAAGTGACATAAAATCACGTATTTTTCAGAGAAATCTTAAATAAAAGCATGTCATAGAGGGGTTAATAAGGGACTGATTTTCCTTCAAAATCCCCATTAGTACTTTTGGACTATTGAAATAATATTGATCTCTTTAATCCGCTAAAAAATGGCTAATTTGATCGATGATTGGGAAAAAAAAGAGGCTGTCGAAATACAGCCTCTTTTTTCGAGTCGAACGTCAGTTAATTTAAAGCACCATAGGGCCGGTGATTATTTCCGCTTGCGCAAAAATGCCGGGATGTCGAGATTATTTTCTTTAAATTGACCGGACGGCCGATCTGACTCTCGACGCGGTGTTTCCGCAGGCGGAGGCGGGCTGGAAGCGGATGACGACGGTGCGGCTGCTTCCGCAGGACGGCGCGAGGTGCGCATCGGCCGGGTGAACTGCCGGTGATTGGCCGCACTGCTGGTGTCAAACCCGGTGGCAATGACGGTGATCCGCAGCTCATCAGCCATTGACTCATCAATGACCGCCCCAAAGATCAGGTTGACTTCCGGATGGGCGGTTTCGCGAATCATTGAGGCCGCCTGATTAATTTCGTAGAGGCTTAGGTCAGCGCCACCGGTGACGTTGAACAATATGCCCCGGGCCCCATCAATCGTGACGTCCAGAAGGGGACTGGCTAGCGCCTGTTCGGCCGCCAGACGCGCCCGGTCTTCACCCTTACCGTGTCCCACCGCCATTAAAGCGGCACCACCCATCGACATGATCGATTTTACATCGGCAAAGTCGAGGTTGATTAGCCCCGGAACGGTGATCAATTCACTGATTCCCTGAATACCCTGGCGCAGCACATCATCTGCCAATTTAAATGAATCGAGCAGCGACATGCGCTTATCGGTTTGTTCCAGCAGCCGGTCATTCGGAATGACGATCAAGGTGTCCACATGTTCCTTGAGCTCCTCGATACCGGCCATCGCCACCTGAGCCCGTTTGTTTCCTTCAAAAGAAAACGGCCGCGTCACCACTCCGATCGTCAGGGCGCCCTGCGAGCGGGCCGCCTGGGCCACCACCGGGCTGGCCCCGGTACCGGTCCCGCCGCCCATGCCGGCGGTAATAAAGACCATGTCAGAACCGACCAGCGATCCTTCGATCATTTCTGATGATTCTTCCGCTGCCTGCAGGCCAAAGGTTGGATTGCCGCCGGCACCCAACCCGCGACGGGTTCGTTCGCCAATATTGAGCCGCACGTTGGCGTTGCTGCGGACCAGCGCCTGGCTGTCGGTATTAATGGCCACAAACTCAACACCAGTAATCCCGGCATCGATCATGCGATCAACCGCATTGTTGCCGCCACCACCAACCCCGACGACGCGTATGACCGCCTGGGTGTCATCCGGATTGGCCAAAAACTCCTCCGGTTGGGTGCCATATGATGAATCTTCAATGTGACGGGATCTTCCCCGGCTTCGATTTGGATTGTTGTAATTACTCATGGCTTTACTTGCCTCCTATGGCCTGACGTCGACGTGAGGACCATCCTAAACGTGTTTATTGTTCCTTTCTCTCAGAGCAGCTGCTCTACTCGACTACTCCACATGGTAATGGGCCATGCCCCGTTTAACTATCCGGCAGCAAGGAGCGGAAAAATCCGCTCAGACGACGTTTAAGTTCGCCGCGTCGTTCACTCGGCCGGTAAATTTGATGCTCGGACATCGCCCAACGCAGCAGCCCGATGCTCGTGGCGTAGCCCGGCGTATTAATGTTGTCAACCAGCCCCTGCAAATTGCGGGGGAGGGCGATTCTAGCCGGTACGCCCAATACTTTGGTGGCAATATCTGCCATGCCTCGCAGTTGGGAACTGCCACCGGTGATGACGATCCCGGCGGGCAGCAATCCGCTGAAGTTAGAATCTTTGATCGCCTGCAGAATCATCTGGAAAATTTCCTCAACCCGAGCTTCCACAACTTGGGCCAGATCGCGGTGCCCAACGTGGATTTTTTCACCGCCAAACGGCTCCACAGAAAATGTGGTGGAGGCCGGGATTTGATCCGGCCGGCAATCGCCATACTTTAACTTGATTTCTTCGCCAACCTCAAAGGGGACCCGCAGCCCGATGGCGATATCGTTGGCAACATGGTACCCGCCAATCGGCAGGGTTTTGGTGAACCAGGGTGCGCCTTCGCTGTAGAGGGCCAGATCGGTCGTACCGCCACCCAAATCGGCCACGATGACCCCCATTTCTTTTTCCGCTTCGGTTAATACCGCCTCTCCGGAAGCGAGGCCGTTGAGGACCAGCTCTTCAATTTGTAAACCCACTTCATCCGCACACTTGGTCAGGTTTTGAATGGCCGGCGTCGCGGCCGTAACGATATGAGCATCAACTTCCAGGCGAAATCCGTGCATACCGATGGGGCTTTTTACCCCTTCCTGGCTGTCAATCGAGAAACTTCGCGGCAGCAGATGCATAATTTGCCGATTGTGGGGCACGGGAATCGCCTGGGCGGCATCCAGCGCGCGGGTGACGTCATCGGCCGTCACCCCGTCATTTTTGTTGCCAACCGCCACCGCCCCCTGGTTATTTTGAGAGGCGATGTGCTCACCGGAAATCCCTACAATAGCCCGGGAAAGCTTGTATCCGGAGGTGTGTTCCGCCTTTTCGACGGCCCGCGCAATGGCAAAGGCCGCCTCATTGACGTTGACCACCATCCCTTTGCGAATGCCGCGAGCCGGCTCGAGACCCATCCCAATAATTTTGAGATCCGCCCCGACAACCTCACCCACCAGAGCGCAAATTTTTGTTGACCCGATATCTAATCCAAATACGACGCCTTCCATAAGCATTTACTCTTTCGGCCGCATTAACGAGCGACCCTGAAATACGGTTTATCCTTGTCGCCTACACTCACATATGCCGGCGTGATTTCCCTGTTTTGTAAATCAGCCATCATGGCCCGATAAATAGCCAGCTTTTGAGCCATATCGGAACCGGTACCCATATGAACCGGCCAGCCGCGTGAATCTTCAAACGTCAGCCCGTGGCTGGGATCATACAAAATTTCATTGAGCGTCGTTCCATTTGGCTGTAGGTTTTGCAGCAGAAACGCACCAACGAGCAGATCTTCCGGAATTGAACCGGCAGTATAGGTAACTTTTAATTCTTCAGCATCAAGATCCTCGTCATCGGCGTCGGAATCTGGCTCGATCGCCTGCACGCCGAGCAAGCCGATGGTATTTGCCGCCTGAATCTTTAACAATCCACCCGAATCTCCGCGGGCCGGCAAAATTTCGAGGTCTTGATTGATCCAAAACGATTGTTCTGGCGTTTCCCAGATAGCAATCGGCGTATCTTCTTCAATGGCAATGCTAATTTGATTGGGCCAGCGTAAATCGACAGAAGCCGACATGATGCCGGGTATTTCGGCGATTTGATCCGCCGCTAAATTTGGATCGGCCGCGAAAATATGTTGGCCGGCTAAGCCGCTGACGGTGATTATCTCTTGAGGATCAATCGAAACCGCCCCTTCAACCGGAATATACCGCAGATAAAAATCTGTTCGCGTCCCCACAAGGTTCAACACATAAAAAACCGCCACCAAAATGCCGAGGCTAATCCAGCGCGCTGAGGTCAAGACAGAGAGAATCGCCCCCACGCGAATGGTAAACGGCATGCGGTTCCGCCGCCGGCGTCGAGCGGCCGTGCGGGGCAGACTCATCGAAGGGGATATCGATGGCGAGCCCGACCGGCGCAGACGGGGCTGTTTCTTGAGCGGCCGTTGATTCTTTTGTGGTGTGCGACGGCTTGATCGCCGCCGCTGGCGATTATTTTCACTCATAAAAGATTATGCGGTCTGAAATGCACCGGTAAAATCAGTGCTCACTGATTGGCGCTGCTCGTGCCGTTTCAAGGCCAGGGCAATCAATTCATCCAGAAGTTCTGAATAAGGTAATCCGCTGGCTTCCCATAATTTGGGATACATTGAAATATTGGTAAAACCGGGCATGGTATTGATTTCGTTGATATATAGCGCGCTGGTTTGGCGGTCGAGAAGAAAATCAACCCGGCCGAGCCCGGCACAATCGATCGCCTGAAACGCCTCAACGGCCATTTCCCGCACCTGCCGAGTTAACCCTTCATTGAGTGGTGCCGGGATCAGCAGTTCAGAATCATCAGTAATATATTTGGCTTCGTAATCGTAAAATTCTCGCTTCGGCCGAATTTCTCCAACCACACTGGCTTTGGGGAACTCATTGCCCAATACCGCTACTTCCAATTCGCGAGCGTCGATGCCCTGTTCCACAACGATTCGCCGATCATAGGCAGCAGCCGCCAGCAGCCCTGCCTCTAGCTGGGATCGCGTTTCGCAGCGGGCGATTCCCACGCTCGATCCCAGGTTGGCCGGCTTGGTAAAGACCGGATACGAGAGGGCCTTTTCAATCTCCTGAACCGCCCTGGCCATATCGGCCGTGACGGTTTGGGCATGGATTAACTTCCAAGGCAAGATGGGAATTTGATGGGCGGTCATGACGTGTTTAAATATCGCCTTGTCCATCCCCACTGCGGACCCAACCACCCCAGCCCCCACATACGGGACGTTGGCCAACTCGAGCAATCCTTGGACGGTTCCATCTTCCCCATACGTTCCGTGAAGCACCGGGATAATCACATCGAGGGCGAACCCATTTTGCGGGGTTTCCGCGTTGATGATTTGCTGTTCGCCTGGGGTAGGAGGGAGCATGACAACCTGATTTTCCCGGGAGTCAACCGCCGGATCGGTGGAGGTGGGTCCGGCCGACAAAGCGGCCATCGGATTACCGGCCAGCCAGCGGCCGCTTTTGGTAATCCCCAAGGGAATCACTTCATATTTACTTTGATCCAGGGCGCTCATCACCGAGCGGGCGGAGCGCAGTGAAACTTCGTGTTCACCGGACCGGCCGCCGAAGATCACCCCGACGCGTAATTTAGGCGCAGCTGTCATACTTAACTTTCAAAATCCCAGGTGCCAACCAACTCAACTTCAAGATCCATTTCCACCCCAAAACGATCGCGCACGACGTGCCAGGCTTCAGCAACAAGGGCGCGAATTTCTTCGGCGGTGGCTTGACCGTGATTAATAAAGAAGTTGGCGTGTTTTTCAGAAATTTCGGCATCGCCAAAACGAAGCCCTTTTAAACCGGCCGCTTCGATCAGATAGCCGGCGTAATAATTTTCCGGATTTTTAAACATCGAACCGGTTGATGCCCCGCCGGGCTGCGATTGCTTTCTTTTGGCGGTGAAGGCATCGGCCCGGGCGGTGAGAACCTGCGTTTGTTCCAGGTCAAAGCGCAGTTCGGCCGTCAGCACAACCCGTCGCGGGCGGTGTTTCCCCTGTTCGCGTTTTAGAATGCTGTCGCGATAGCCATAATTGAGTTCTTCAACCGTCATGGTGCGCTTCCCTCGGCCGGGTTCCCAGATGGTAATGGCCACCAGATTGTCGCTCATATCGCTGCCGTGAGCGCCGCTGTTGCCCACGACCGCCCCACCAACAGTACCGGGAACGCCAATCGCCCATTCAAGCCCTCCCAACCCTTTGGAGATACATTGGCGGGCCATCGAGGATAAATTTGCGCCAGATTCGGCCGTACAGACGATGCTCGCTCCGGCGTGACGAAATTGGACTTTGCGGGCGCGATTTAAGATCACCAACCCATCGACCCCTTGATCGGCCACCAGGATATTGGAGCCGCCGCCCAAAATAAAGTAGCGGGTCCCGGTTTCGTAGGCCAGCGTCACGGCGGCCTCGAGCTCTTCGGCCGAATGGACGGTCAGGAGCATATTTGCCGGACCACCCACACGGGCGGAGGTATATTTAGCCAGCGGGACGTTGCGCTGAAACTGCGGACCAAAGCGGTCGATAAAGCGAGCATCCACGTCGTGGTAATAACCCAGGTCAAGCGTCATGTGCGATTTTCCTTTTTTTGATCTTTTTTGTCGGCCTTTTTATCTTTTAACTTTTCGACCAGGCGCCGAACCTGATCGGCCGTGGCGTCAACCTGCACCGGTTGTTGATCGTTTGGTTTAGGGGCGGGTTTCTTCTCTTCACTCATGAGATTCTCCTTGTTGACAGTTGGGTCGCTGACGCCTAAAAGTTCATTTTCTCGCTAAACGGTTTCTTTTTCAAGCTCAAGGTAGTCGAGCAGGCGATCACCAATTATGGTGGCATCACCGGCATTCATGGTGATGATAATATCACCACTTCTCATCTGATTCTGTAAAAGGGTGACGGCCGCATCGATATCCTGCGCATAGCAAGCGTGGTCGTGGTTGATTGCCTGAGCAACGTCTGCAGCCACTACGCCAAGCGTTTCTTTTTCTCGACTGCGATAAATATCAAGCACCACCACCCGATCCGCCTGCCCAAAACTGTGCTTAAACGCTTCCAGAAACAGCCTGGTCCGGCTAAAGGTGTGGGGTTGCCACACCGCCCAGATACGCCGCCGTGGATACCGGCCGCGGGCCGCCTCGAGGGTCGCTTGAATTTCTGTTGGATGATGGGCGTAATCATCAATGATTGTGATCCCTCTGATGGAGCCTTTGATTTCAAAGCGCCTGCCCATGCCGCTAAAAGAGTGCAGCGCGGCGGCGATTGTCGAAAAATTTACACCTTCAAAAAGAGCGGTGGCGGTGGCGGCCAGGGCGTTTTGAACGTTGTGTCGACCCGGCACCTGAAGCTCAATTACTCCTAGCGTTTCGCCATCCAGCTCTACCTCAAAATTATTGCCCCCGGCGACGTTTGCACGCACGTTTTTTCCGCGTAGCAGGTGACCGTTTCCATAAGAATCATACGACTCGTTCAGCGTATAAGCAACAGTCGTTATATGAGGGCCGGCGAGCTGTAGAATTTGCGCTGCGCCACGATCATCCACGCAGGTAATTAGGCGGCCGTTTGCCGGGAGCTGCTCCACAAATGCCCGATAGGCGGCGTGGTATGAGGCCGCGGTCGGGTAAATGTCCGGATGATCGTGTTCGACATTGGTGACGACGCCAATTTTCGGTTTCAAACCTAAAAACATGCGGTCGTACTCATCCGCTTCGATTACAAAATGTCGACCGGCTCCGGCGTGACCGTTCCCCTGCAATAGGGGAAGCGTACCCCCGATAATCACCGTTGGGTCTAGCTCAGCTTTTAGCAAAATGTGGGCAATCATGCCGGTCGTCGTTGTTTTTCCATGGGTTCCGGTGACGGCGATTCCCGTCTGATCGGTCATCAAGCGTCCCAAAAAATCGGCCCGTTTAAGCACCGGAATTTGCTGCGCTCGAGCGGCCGCAACCTCCGGGTTTTGATCGGGAACGGCCGATGAACGAACGATGATCTCCGCTCCGGCAATGTGGCTTTCATCATGGCCAATAAAAATTTTTACGCCCAGTTGAGCAAGAGCGGCCGTCTCTGATCCTGCCTGCTGGTCAGATCCGGAAACAGCAACCCCTCTTCCCAGCAGCACGCGAGCAATGGCGGACATGCCGGCGCCGCCAATGCCGATCAGGTGGATTTGGGAAAGTTGAGGTTGCGCGTTCATACTAAATTAAAGCGATAATGACCACAAAAAAGGCGATAAAAAACATCAAAAGCCAGACGTTGGGGTTAATTAACCCAAACGGCAGCCAGCTGCCGATATCAAAGGCCGGGTCGTAGAGCGGCCGGGTAATCACATCGGGAGCAAACACATAGGGTTCGCCAAAGGGCAATCGTTCATAGCCAATGGGACTGAGGCGATATTCCAGAAAGGCCCACAAGGTGCCAATCAACAAATAACCGTTCATCAAGCCCAATATGCCACCGATAAAACGGCGCTGGAAACCGATGCGAATGCGATCACCAAAGCGATTGCCGGCCGCGCTGTCCGCCAGGCGAGCGATCACTTGATAACTAAAAAAGGCGATCACGATGTGAAAGACAAATTGGACCCAAAACTGCCTTTTCTCCAGAAAAAAGATGTCTGCCGTGTCCGGGGATCGGCCAACAAAATCAACGAGCCGCGTGCCAATTTCCACCAGGGTAAATCCAAATTGGTTGAGGGCGGCGATTGAGCCGATTAAACCGGCCAGAGCAATGACTTCTCGCTGCCACCCTCTCAAAGCACCAACAACGGCAAAAAAGCTAATGAGCAGATAAAACATCCATTCAAGACTAATCATAAGCGCTTTTCAAACCTGGTCTGAGCTGTCGTTTAAGCCAGCGACAGATCAGGTTTTTTTCCTCCTCGAGCTTCAGCCATAATTTCTACGGCCAATTGGTGGGCGGCGCGAGGCTGATGCAGTTGACCAGCCGCCCGCCCCATCGCGCTGCGTTTTTCCTCATCTTCCATCAAGTTTTGAATTAACGGGAGCAGCTGCGTGTCGAGCATTTCGTCTTTTAAGAGTAAAGCCGCCTGGTTTTGAACCAAAAAGTCGGCGTTGATTTTCTGATAGCGCCAGGCATACGGATAGGGAACCAAAATGGAGGGCACTGCAAACAGAGGGGCTTCACCCAACATGCTGGCTCCGGCCCGTGACACGATCAAATCGGCGGCGCGAAAAGCCATCCCCATCTCCTCATGCAGGTAGGGAAACGGCCGGTACCTTTGCCGTAACGCATCCGGTAGGGCGGCCGTTTGTTCCTCGATAACGTTCCAGGTCAGAGTACCGGTGACGTGAATGACCTGCATGCTCTTTAGAAGCTGGGGCAAATGATCCATCAATGCTTTGTTGATGCTCCAGGCCCCGCGACTGCCACCCCACACAAACAAAACCGGCAAATCGGCCGATAACTCAAAAGTGTCCAGAGCCTGCTGACGGGGAGCTGAGGCGGCTTCAAACAGCTCCTGCCGCAAGGGATAGCCTGTGGCCACAAAAGAGGTGGTGGGTGAGAAATATTTTTTTGATGCGGCAAACGAGGCCACGACCCGATTGACCAGCCGAGCAATCGTTTTGATTGCCGCACCGGGTTCTATATCCGGCAAAAAGACGACCGCTGGGACCCCGCGCAAGCGGGCGGCCACAGCTACGGGTACGCTCATATAACCACCGGTAAGCAGCACCACTTCCGGTTTAAAGCGACCCAATAGCTGCCAGCTTTGCCAAACGCCCCAGGCCAATTTAAGCATATTTTTTCCCTGTTCTAAACGGGAAACCCCAGCGATCGGCCCACCCTCGATTGTTTCCAGGGAGAGCCCCGCCCGGGGGATCAAAGTTTCTTCCATTTCGCCGCGCACCCCCACCCACATCATTTGATCTTTGGAGATGCCCAGCTTTTCGAGTTCAGCGACGGCTGAGAGGGCGGGATATATTCCCCCGCCGGTTCCGCCTGCGCAAACCAATATTTTCACGCGAGATCTCCATGCTCATTCGAGCGACTGCAGGTTTCTTTTTCGGGGTGGGCCTTGGCCGATCGGTCTGTTTTTTCAAAACTCGACCGGTGTAGGCCGCGTCCCGCGAAATGTTGAGTAATATTCCTACCGCAAAAAGCGAAATTGCCAGCGAAGTACCTCCATAGCTGATAAAGGGAATGGGCATCCCGGTGAAGGGGATGACGGCCGTGATCACGGCAATGTTGATCAATGCCTGATACGTCAGCCAGGAAGTGATTCCCACTGCCAGCAGCGATCCATACGTGTCCCGAGCATTTTTAGCCGCCAGGAAACCGCGCCAGGCCAGCAGGATAAACAGGGCGATCACCATCATGGTGCCGAAAAGCCCCAACTCTTCACCGATGACCGCAAAGACCCCGTCGGTATGGGCGAATGGCAGCGGCCCAAATTTTTGGGTACCGCGGCCGAGCCCCACCCCAAACCACTTTCCGGTTCCCAGGGCGATCAGCGACTGCTGAACGTGCCAGTGGGCCTGACTGGGGTCAGCCAGCGCTTCGGTATACGCTTCAAAACGCAGCCGAGCATGGGGTAGGGTCAACATGAGAAGGACAAACGCCCCACCACCGGCCAATCCGGCAATGACAAACTGCTTTAAATCCGCACCGGCGATAAAAAAGACGGTTAAACAGGTAATCGCCAGCAGCGTAGCCGTGCTCAGGTCGGGCTGCCGGACGATCAAGGCGCACACGCTGCCGGTAATGACCGCAAACGGGAGCAAACCGTAGGTGACATCCTGAATGCGATCTCCTTTGCTGGAGAGCCAGTGAGCGATGTACAGGATCGTGGCCAGCTTGGCCAGCTCGGAGGGTTGGTATGACCCTTCGTATAAACCGCGGACCGCTCCAAAGGTCAAGCTGCCGGCAAATAAGACGAACAGCAGAAGAATCAGGGTCAAGCCGAGAAACGGCACGGAAAATTTGCGCAGAATGTGATAATCAAACTGCAGGATGACGACGATGCCGATTAAACCGATACCGGTGGCCATCAGCTGCCGCTTGATGTAGAACGCGCTGTCATCTTTAAATAAGAAGCCGTAGTCGAAAGTGGTGCTAAAGACCATCAAGAGACCGATAATGATCAGCGCTCCGATCGAAAGCAGCAGCCAGTAGTCGATTTGAAATTTCAAATTCGGCCGAATGCGGCTGGTTTGACGGCGAATGACGTTGATTTTTTCCATAATGTTTCCCGTTTTCGAAAATATGGGCCGCGGATTTTTCGATTGAAGCAGATTTTTACTGAATTGGAAAAATCTGCGCAATCCGCGGCCGGTAATAAGTTACAAATCCAAGACGAGGTCGCGAAAATGTTGACCTCGGGTCTCGAAATCCTTGTAGCTATCGTAACTGGTTCCACCTGGTGAGAGCAGAACGATTGATCCCGGATGGGCTTTGTCGTGAGCCAAAGTAACCGCTCCGGCCAAATCTTCAGCCTTGTAAACCCGGGCGGTCCGACCGGCCGCAGCCAGCTTTTCCCGCAGCGCAGCGCTTAGGGCGCCAAACAAAATAATGACGTCAACCCGTTCGGCCACGATTTTTGCCCAATCGTCCCACACCATTTTTTTATCGCGACCTCCGGCCAGCAAAACCAGCGGCTCCGAAAAAGACGCCAGGGCGGCCAGGGCCCGCTCGGGGGCGGTGGCAATCGAATCGTTGATAAAGCGGACGCGATTGATTTCCCGGACCGCTTCCAGCCGGTGGGGGACCCCTTTAAAGCGGCGGATTGCTTCGCCTTGAACGGCGGCTTCGATACCGGCCGCTGAAGCCAGAGCGGCCGCAGCTAGAACGTTGAGCAGGTTGTGATGGCCGGGCAGCGGAATTTGGTCAAACGGCAAAATCGACACTTCCCGTTGACCATCCCGCCAAACGACGCGATTGTTTCGAACCGCAGTGCCCCGGTCTACCGAATGATCGACACCAAACCAGACAACGGACCCAGCGGCCAGAGGGGCCAACCCGGCCGCCCCTGGATCGTCCGCCGACAGTACGGCCACATCGCCTTTGATTTGAAAGCGCAAAATGTTCGCTTTTGCGGCCGTATACTGCGCCATCGTCTTGTGACGATCGAGATGGTTGGGCGTAATGTTCAACACCCCGGCAATGTGTGGGCTCGAATCCCACAAATCGAGCTGAAAACTCGATAATTCCTGAATGACCAGGTCAGTTTCACCGATGTGATTAACCTCTGGCAGCAGCGGGCGGCCGATATTTCCGCCGACCCAGGTGGTCCGGCCGCTCAATTTCCCCATATCACCAACAAGGGATGTGGTTGTCGTTTTACCGGCCGAACCGGTAATCCCCATCGTTGTTTTTGCCCGACAGCGGCGGATAAATTCCCGCGAGTCATTGGTTAACGGCAGCTTGCGCGCTCGTGCTTCCTGCACAAACGAGCTGTCCAGGGGTACACTGCCGCTCACAGAGAT
Source organism: Ardenticatenaceae bacterium (assembly GCA_030065875.1). Lineage (GTDB taxonomy): Bacteria > Chloroflexota > Anaerolineae > Promineifilales > Promineifilaceae > WTJY01. The sequence goes on from JASJCR010000040.1 coordinate 53,813, forward strand.
GAGATCGCAGCGATCCAGCAGCGAAAGCGGATGGGCACCCAAAACCGTTTCTACATTCAAACCGGCCAGCTGCTGCAGTTCATCCTGCAGCTGATCGGCCGGGCGCAGATCGGATACCACCACCCGCGCCCCAACGGCCGCACAGTAGCGAGCCATCGCCAATCCCTGGCGGGCCAAACCCAAAATCAACACGCGCCGGTTGGCGAGGGTGTCAATTGAGGTGGTGGTGGTTGTTTCTGTCGTGATCATGATTTAGCGCGGCCATTTTGGCCTTTAGCTGATTAGCTCGGGGCTGCGCCCCTCTTAGCACGGCCCTGCGCGCCTTTTAGCTGATTAGCATTCATCATTGTTTTAAAACTTTTAACTCATTCAATGCTTATTACTCAACAATTAAATCAGGGCGAGGGCAATCCCGGCCATGGCCGACAAAATACTGATGAGCCACCAGCGCTGGACAATTTGGGTTTCGCTCCAGCCGATAAGCTCAAAATGATGGTGCAGCGGTGCCATACGAAACAATCGTTTGCCACCGGTCATTTTAAAGTAGCTGACTTGCAAAATGTTTGATACCGTCGTGGCCACCGGAATGATGGCGATAATTGGGAGGATGAGCCACTGGTTGGTCATCAGGGCCACGACCGCCAGGGCACCACCTAAGGCCTGGGACCCCACATCACCCATAAACATTTGCGCCGGTTTGGCGTTGTACCACAGGAAAGCAAAACAGGCGCCAACGACGGTAAAGCAAAAAATCACTAAAAATTGCTGATCTTGTAAAAAGGCGATGATGCCATAAGCGATAAATGAAGATGACGTCGTCAGCCCGGCCAATCCATCTAGTCCATCGGTTAAATTCACTGCATTGGACGTGGCCGTAATGATAAAAGCGGCGATCGGTAGATAAAGCCAGCCAATATTTAGCAAGACCGGGACGGTTGGAATGGCCATCAGACCAACCCGATCGTTGACAAACCAGAAAATAATAAAGGCGGCAAAGATGGCAATCACCGATTGAATGTAAAATTTCTGTCGGGCAAACATACCGATACCCGGCCGGGTCCGAAACCCCATATAGTCGTCGATCCCACCCAAAATGGAGTAGGCCACCATGACGGCCAGGGGAATAATGACGCTTTCAGCAATTTCTAAATTGGTAATGAGCTGAACGATATTGACCATGATGCTGATGATGACGACCCAGCCGATGATCAGAACCCCGCCCATCGCGGGAGTGCCCATCTTTGTCATATGAGATTGGGGGCCGTCGATGCGGATATTTTTCCCCAATTTGAGACGCCGCATCAGCTCGACCAGGGGGCTGCCCCAGATAATGGCCATGAGAAAGGTTACGGTGCCGACTGTCAGTGCAAATGCCATAAATATGCCCGGGCCTGCGGCCCTTTTAGCTCGGTGCTTCGCACCTTAAGCTGATTGGCTAAAAGGCCCGAAGGGCCGTGCTTAATCCCTATGGATATTTTCCTTTGTGCGCGACAGGGCCGCTACGATGCGGTCCATCTGTGCGCCGAGAGATCCTTTGATTAATACAATATCACCCGCTTCAATCAGGTTTGTCAGCTGTTCTGCGGCTTCAGCGGTATTCTTGGTGGTGACCAGTCGATCTGCGGTCATGCCGGCCAGCCGAGCCTCATCGCTGATGATTTTCCCTCGTTCACCGACAGTGACCAGTAAATCGGCGACTTCTAACGCGCGCCGCCCAACCAGGCGATGACCAGCTTCTTCGGCCGAGCCGAGCTCCAACATATCGCCAAGAACTGCGATTTTACGCCCGCCAAGGTCTGCTAATAAATTTAGGGCAGCAATCACTGAGGCCGGGCTGGCGTTGTATGAATCATCAATAATGAGCGAATTGCGAGGTCCTCGCACAGTAACGAGGCGGAGCTGTGACTGTGATTTTTGCAATCCGAGAATAATTTCTTCCCAGCTCATGCTGCAGGCCAATCCGACAGCCGCTGCTCTCAGGGCGGTGTGGACGCTGTGCCGGCCAAGAAGCGGCACGTTTAGATGCCATACATCCCCCTGGTAATTCAGGGAAAAGCGAATCCCTTCCAAACCCTGGGAGGTGACGCTGCTGGCCCATAAATCGGCATCCGGAGTCATCCCATATGTAAAGATCTGGGCTTCCGTATGGGAGGCCATGCCGATCACGTGTTCATCATCCTGATTGAGGATGGCCACACCGGCCGCCGGCAGCGCTTCAATCAGCTCGCGCTTGGCCTCCACAATCGCCTCGATTGTGCCCATTCGCGAGAGGTGCACCGGGCCGATATTGGTTACTACCCCGACGCGGGGGCGAGCGATTTCGGCCAGTAAGGCGATCTCCCCTTTGGCGTACATGCCCATCTCCAAAACAGCGTGAGAGTGGCGGGTGGCCAACTGCAGCAGGGTCAGAGGCAGCCCGATTTCATTGTTATAATTTTTTGGAGTTTTGAGGGTGTTAAACCGCTGGCTCAACACCTCATAAGTTAATTCTTTGGTTGAGGTTTTTCCGACGCTGCCGGTGATACCGATCACGTCGATCCCCTCAAAGTGATTGCGCCAGTAGCGGGCAATTTGCTGTAAACCGGCTTCGGTTTTTTCTACCTGGATGCAAAACGGGGTTTGAGGGACCGATTCCAGCGGTTGACCGGCCGTTACCATGGGAAAGCCTTCGATGGGTCGGTGCACCACAGCCCCAATCGCCCCGTTGGCAAATGCGTCGGCGACAAAATCGTGTCCATCCACTTGTTCACCGGGAAACGCAATAAACAGGCTCCCTTTTTTGACTTCCCGGCTGTCGATTTCAACCGTTGTCAGAGCCTGTTCACTGCCCTTAATGGTGTAGCCGCCAAAAGCGGCTAAAATGTGTCCAAGTGAAAGCATGTTCAACGTTCAATTATTAATAACTAATTGATAGCTCCTACGGCTGTGATTCCCGCGCAGCGGCGATATTCGCCTGCAGCCGGATTGAATCTGGAGGAATGTCCAGCAAAACGACCAGCTCCTCAGCCAGTTTGGCAAAAGCTGGCGCGGCCGTTTCAGAACCCCAGGGAGATGCCTGGGGCCGGTCCAGTTTAATGATCACCGCCACTTCCGGATCATCGGCCGGCATCCATCCCACAAACGAAGCGATCGTGTCGGTTGGATGATAAATGCCGTTTTCCGGAATTTGGGCGGTGCCGGTTTTGCCGGCGATCGTATATCCGTCAACGGCCGCGCGCCAAATCGTGGTGTTGATGGCGTTGACCGCCATTGCCGTTACCTCATTGGCGGTTTCAGCCGACACCGGCCGGCTCAACACCTTGGGATCATTTGCGATCACCTCATCTCCCTGGTGAACTTCTTGCACCAGGTAGGGCTGCATCAAATAACCATCGTTGGCAATCGCCCCAATGGCCGTGATCATCTGCAGGGGGGTGACGGCCATCCCCTGCCCAAACGAATTGGTTCCCAAGGCCGCTTCCGTCCATAGTTCGTTGCCGGGAAGGGGCATTTGACCGGGTGCTTCGGCCATCAAGTCGATACCGGCGCGATGGCCAAAACCAAAGCGCTGCATGTAGTTGTAAAACGTTTCTGAACCGGTTTCAAACGCGATCCAGGAGGCCCCAACATTTAGCGAGCGAGAGATCAGCGTGCGCATGTCGGTTTGGCCAGGACCACTGCGGTCGGAGTTGTAAATCTGGATCCCGCCAATCTCAAACACCCCTGAATCGTAATACGAGGTTTGCGGGGTCACCGCTCCGGAATCAAGGGCGATGGCCATCGTCACCAGCTTCATGACGGAGCCCGGCTCATATTGCTGGCTGACTGACGGATGGTTTAAGACATTTTCGTTGGCGCTAAAGTAGTCAAAGGGGTCGTAACAGGGGGCGTTGGCCATCGCCAAAATCGCCCCGGTCTGCGGGTTGATCACGATAATGCTGCCGCTTTCGGCCGCGTATTCATTAAGGGCTT